>NZ_JAOAUU010000135.1 GCF_030157465.1 Zoogloea sp. | reverse complement strand
TCCACCCGGAAACCCTCCCGCTCCAGCCCCTCGACCAGGCCGGCCGCCAGCAGCACATCGTCTTCCACCACCAGGATGCGCATCCGGCCTCCCTTGTCAGGCGGCGCGGCCGGCCGCGTCGCTCCAGAAACGTTCCATGGCGATGTAGGTGTATGACGCCGACCAGCCGATCAGGAGCAGGCCGTTGAGCGCCTCGACGCCGGCCAGGAGGCGCACCGCTCCGCCGGGCACCACGTCGCCGTAGCCCAGGGAGGTGTAGGTTTCTGCCGAAAAATAGAGCGATACATCGAGCGAGAAACGGCTCGAATCGGCCAGCGTGCCCAAGCCGCCAAAGCGCACCAGGCCCCAGATCGCCAGCGCATACAGCGCGATTTCGAGCGCGTGGGCCAAGAAGGCGGCAATGATGACGACGATGAGCTTGGCCCGCGGCTTGATTCCCAGGCCCGGCAGCAACACCGTGAGGCCGCGCAGCACTTCATAGTGAATCACTGTTGTCACTACCAGCAGCGCCAGACACACCAGCACGACCATCGCCATTCTTCGCTCCCCGCCCCGAAGCTGCCCGCTGGCAGCGCCGGCCATTCTGGCACGGCGCCTGGCGGGCGCCTTTGCAAAAAGGCAAGGAAACGTAAGCCGCGGCTTCGCCGGGCGAAGGGTGCCCGGTAAAGCCGCGCCGGAATGCCGGCGCTCAGTGCCCGAAAACGTCGGCGTCCAGCATGCCCGGATCGGGCCGGTCGAGGGTGCCGAGCACGGCCATTTCGTCGGCCGACAGGGTGAAGCCGAAGATGTCCAGGTTTTGCGCCTGGCGCAGCGGGTCTGCCGACTTGGGCGTGGCGACGAAGCCCTGCTGCGTGAGCCAGCGCAGGATCACCTGCGCCGTGGTGCGGCCATGGCGCTCGGCCACCGCGGTGATCAAAGGGTCTGCAAGCATCGCGTTACCGCAGCCCAGGGGCCGCCAGGCACCGGTGGCGATGCCTTTGGCGCGGTGAATGTCCACCAGGTCGTTGCGCAGGTGGTAGGGGTCGAGCTGGATCTGGTTCAGGTGGGGCACCAGGCCCAGGTCGAACAGGCGCTGCAGGTGGGCCGGCTTGAAATTGGAGGTGCCGATGGCGCGCACCAGGCCCGCGTCGAGCAGGCGCACCAAACCCTGGTAGGCCTCGACGAAGCGGTCCTGGTCGGGGTTGGGCCAGTGCACCAGCAGCAGGTCGATGTAATCCAGCCCCATCCGCGCCAGGCTCGCTTCGCAGGCCTCGCGGGCACCGTCGACGCTGTGCCACTTGCGGTTGAACTTGGTGGTGACGAAAACGTCCGCGCGGCTTACGCCTGACTTGCGGATGCCCTCGCCGACGCCACGTTCGTTCTCGTAGTTCTCGGCGGTGTCGACGAGCCGGTAGCCCATGTCGAGAGCCTTCGCGACCGCCACGGCCGCTTCGGCATCGTTCATGGGCCAGGTGCCCAGGCCCAGCAGCGGCATGGTCACGCCGTTGGCCAGGGTGAGGGTGGGAGCAGGTGTGATCATCATGGGGATTTATCTGATTTTTCTGATGGGAGGGGCGGGCATTTTACCGCCCGCTCCGTGCGCACCGCAGGGCTCGCGCTCAGTCGTCCGCGCCGTAGCCGATGATCGCCTTGGTTTCGAGGAACTCCTCGAGCCCCCAGGCGCCCCACTCCCGGCCAAGGCCGGATTGCTTGTAGCCGCCAAAGGGCGCGCTCAGGTCCACCGGGGCGCCGTTGAGATGCACGTTGCCGGTACGCAGCCGCCGCGCCACGCGCCGCGCGCGCGGGATGTCGGCCGACGCCACATAGCCCGACAGGCCATAGGGCGTGTCGTTGGCGATGCGCACCGCGTCGTCTTCATCCCGGTAGGGCAGGATGGACAGCACCGGGCCGAAGATTTCCTCGCGGGCGATGGTCATGGCGTTGGTCACGCGGCTGAAGATCGTCGGGCGGGTGAAAAACCCCTGCGCCATGCCATCGGGCCGGCCGGGGCCGCCCGCCACCAGCTTCGCGCCTTCGGCGACGCCCAGTTCGATGAGCTGCTGCACGCGGCGAAACTGGGCTTCGTTGGCCAGCGGGCCCATGGTCGTGGCCTCCGACAGCGGATCGCCGACGACCACCTTCGCCAGTGCCGCCGCGGCAATGGCCTCCACCTCGTCGAGGCGGTTTTCGGGCACCAGCATGCGTGACGGGGCGTTGCAGTTCTGGCCGCTGTTGGTGAGCAGGGTCAGCACGCCGAGCTTCACCATGCGGGGAAAATCCGCGTCGTCGAGAAGAATGTTGGCGGACTTGCCGCCCAGCTCCAGCGCCACTTTTTTTACCGTGTCGGCGGCGGTTTTCATGACCAGCTTGCCGGCGCGGGTCGAGCCGGTGAAGGACACCATATCCACATCATGATGGGCCGCCAGCGGCGCGCCGACGCCCTCCCCGTCGCCATTCACAAGGTTGAAGACCCCGGCCGGAACCCCGGCGTCATCGAGAATTTCGGCCAGGATGAGCGCCGACAGCGGCGCCAGCTCGCTGGGCTTGAGCACCATGGTGCAGCCCGCTGCCAGCGCCGGGGCGACCTTGCAGGCCATCTGGTTGGCCGGCCAGTTCCAGGGCGTGATGAGGGCGCATACGCCGATCGGCTCGCGCAGGATGCGGGTGCTGCCCTGGCTTTTTTCGAAGGAGAAATCCCGGAGCGCGGTCGCCGCAACCTTGAAATGGGCCAGCCCCGAACCCGATTGGCCGCTGCCGGCAAGGGCCTTGAGCGGCGCGCCCATTTCGGTGCAGATCGCCCGGGCCATGTCGTCGTAGCGCTTTTTGTAGGCGTCGAGAATGCGCGCCATGAGATCAAGGCGATCCTCACGCGAGGTGGCCGCGAAGGCCGGAAACGCCGCCCGCGCCGCCGCCACCGCGCGATCCACGTCGGCCGCGGTGCCCATTGCAATTGCACCCACGGCGGCTTCGGTGGCCGGATTGATCACGTCGCGCCGCGCCGGGCCCGCCGGCTCGACCCACTGGCCGTTGATGTAGAACTGTTGCTGGTGCATGGCGTCCCTCCTTCGTTGTTATCGGTCGGGGGGTACGCTACAGGAAATGATGCGCCCTACGGAAGATGGCTCCGTGCGGGCCGCGGCCCGCCCGGAGCAAATCAGGGAGAAATCAGCCCCTCAGCACGTCCGCGTGGCGGGGCGCGCGGTAGAAGGCCATGACGCGGCGAACGTATTCCTGGGTTTCGGCGAAGGGCGGAATGCCCTTGTAGCGGGCCACGTTGCCTTCGCCGGCGTTGTAGGCGGCTGCGGCCAGCGCCACGTCGCCCTTGAACTGGCCGAGCAGGACGCGCAGGTAGGCAAGGCCACCGCGGATGTTCTGCTCCGGGTCCAGCGCGTCACGCACGCCAAAGCGTTCGGCGGTGCCGGGGATCAGCTGCATCAGGCCGAGGGCGTTTTTCGGCGAGCGGGCAGAGGCGTCAAAATTGGATTCGGTGCGCACGATGGCAAGGGCCAGGCGCGGGTCGATCTGGAAGCGCGGGGCCAGCTTTTGCACCAGCTGGGCATTCCGGCGCTTGTCGGCCGGCAGCGCCTTCACAAAACGCTCGACGACTTCATGGGGAACGGCTTCGTTGCTGTCGGCAGCGATCAGCGTGGGGGCCGTGCCATTGACGAGGCAATCCGGCAGGCGCTCGCCGGCAGGCAGCTCGCCCACCAGGCTGCGGGCCTTCTCGTGGCCACGCTGGGCGGCGATGGACAGCAGCGTGGTGGCAATCTGGTTGTCCCGCGCCACCCCCTGCCCCATCAGGAACAGGCGGCCGAGGCGGTACTGGCCCTCGACACTGCCGTCGCGTGCGGCGGCGCAGTAGTGGGCGGCGGCAATGCCGGGCTGGCGCCCTGCTTCGGCCTTGAATCCGCTCTCGAGCAGGCGGGCCAGGGCCGGCGGCTCGTCGCTCCATTCCGGCGCGTCCTCCTGGACACCGGCCTGCGCGCACACGGCGAACAGGGCCAGCAAGGCGGCAGCGGCAGAACGGGCAAGAGCGGAAGCGATCATCGGGAAATCCGGCAATGAGTCAGTGCCCGAATGATGCGGCCATCCATGGTGCACCGCCGTGATGCACTCGCCGTTTGGGGGCCGAAACAGGCTGCACCCCTGGCCGGATGCGATAAATTTCACAATCGGGCCGCCATTCGCAGCGCCACGAACCCGTTTGGCGACCGGTATGGCGAGAGCCCCGGCGCCTGCGCCCTGCCCGCGGTGGACGAAAAAAAGCCGGGCGAACCCGGCTTTTTATGCAGCCATGTACCCGGCAGCTTACTGCACGCGAACTTCCACGCGGCGCGCCTCGGCGGCTTCGCCACCACCCAGGGTCACGGCGGGCTTGCGCATGGCAAGCTTGTCGGCCGGAACGCCGGCAGCAAGCAGCGCATCCTTGACCGCGCCGGCGCGGGCCTTGGCCACTTCGGCGTTGACGGCGGCACCGCCGGTTTCGTCGTGGTAGCCCGAAATCAGCACGATCTTGGTGCCGTCTTCAGCCAGCTTGGCTACAACCTTGGCCACTTCTTCGGCGCCGTTGGCCGGCAGCTCGGCCTTGCCGGACTCAAAGTACAGCTTGACCAGCGGCTCGCCCACTTCGGCAATTTCCGGTGCCTCGACCGCAGCCACGGCGGCCGGCTTGGCAGCGGCGTTCTGGCCGGTCACGTAGACGGTAAGGCCGATCACCAGGCCGATCACCAGCGCGATGACACCAAAGAGGATGCCCAGTACGAGGTTTTGGTTGTCGTCGTCTTGTTCCATGTAGTGCTTTCCTTTCGCAAGTCATAAGAAAAATTTAACCGCGGAAGTATAACGGCTTATCCGCGCAGCCTTCGTTCCTTGGAGGGCCAAAAAGTTAAATAGCTTGTCCGGGCGGCGCAATGTCCCCGGGCCTGGCGGTCTCAGGGCCTCAGCAGCGTCAGCGTCCGGCGGCTGTAATCCCAGACGCTGATGTAGTTTTTCAGAAAATGGTAGCCCAGCCCCAGGCGGTTTTTTGATCCGGTTTTGAAATCGAGGTTGCGGGCATCGTGCAGGGCTTGAGCGCCGTGGCGCAGCCCTTTCAGGGTGCCCCGCGTATGGGGTTCATAGGTGCCGTAGGTGTGCTCGCTCGCCGCAAGCTTCAGGTAGCCCCGCTCGTCGAGCACCTTTTTCATGGGCTCCGTCAATTCCAGGGTGCCGTGGCTGCCGGTGTCAAAAAAGGCGGTGATGGTTTCATCGCCGATCTGCAATTCGACCTCGGGCATTTTCCCGTCCACGCCAACGGGGGTGAAGGCGAACGCGGTGACCACCCGGGCCGGATCGATCACGCTGGCGAGAACGCCTTCGTCCTGGTCGAGGGCGTGAAAGGTGATCGTCTGCGCCTCGTAGTCGATCACAAACAGATAATTTCGATTGAAACCGTGGCCGATGGAGCCGAGAAAATGCGGGGTGTAGGCCTGCTCCAGGAAGCTCCAGTCGGCATGCAGCAGGGCGGGCGTGTTTTCAAAGCGGATCTGGCCGGCGATCTCGATGCTGGCAACGGGGGCGTTTTGCCTGTAGATCAGCATTTCCTGACCCGACCCGGCGTGCCCCTGAAACACCAGCTGATCCCTGGCAAGGGACAGGAAGTGGTTGTTCAGAAAAAACGGGAACTCGGTTCCCGTATCGAACATGAACTTCCCCACCCTGCCGTTCACGGCCCCATCGATCAGGATATGGCCGTTGAACAGATAAAAAGGTAGCGTAAAACGGGGCTGGCCAGCCCGGTATTCGTTGAAGGAGACCACCGGCGAGCCGTTTTCGGGCTGGCCGGCGGCTGACGAAATCGATGAGGCGACGAGCGCCGCAGTCGCGACGATCCACACCGACAGTGTCTTCACTACAGTTCTGGCCGCCACGGGTCAAATTCCATGCAAATATCCGGGCCGCCATTAAAACATCATTGATACGCGGCCACGCCGGCCGGCTGTAAAAAGCCTGGGCGGGTCTTTCAACCCGCCCAGAACAGCATTGCGATCTTGCAGGCTTCCGGGCTGGCTCAGCCCTTCGCGAACACGATCCGGCCATGCTCCACGCCCACCCGGATCGTATCCTTGGCGGCGAACTGGCCTTCGAGGATGCGCCTGGCGAGCGGGTTTTCGATGTACTCCTGGATCGCCCGCTTGAGCGGCCGGGCGCCGAACACCGGGTCGAAACCGGCCTTCGCAAGCTCGGCAAGGGCGTCGTCGCTGGCGTCGAGGTGCATGTCGAGCTTGGCCAGACGCTTTTCCAGGTAGGCGAGCTGAATCTTCGCGATGGAGGCGATGTTCTTCTCGTCCAGCGCATGAAAGACCACCACTTCGTCGATCCGGTTGATGAACTCCGGCCTGAAGTAGCTTTTGACTTCCGCCATCACCGCCAGCTTGATCACCTGGTAATCGTCGCCCGACATCTGCTGGATCATCTGGCTGCCGAGGTTGCTGGTCATCACGATCACGGTGTTCTTGAAGTCCACCGTGCGGCCCTGGCCGTCGGTCATGCGACCGTCGTCGAGCACCTGCAGCAGCACGTTGAAGACGTCCGGGTGGGCCTTTTCGACTTCATCGAAGAGGATCACCGAATACGGCTTGCGACGCACCAGCTCGGTCAGGTAGCCCCCCTCTTCGTAGCCCACGTAGCCCGGCGGCGCGCCGATCAGGCGGGCCACCGAGTGCTTCTCCATGAACTCGCTCATGTCGATGCGGATCAGGTGTTCCTCACTGTCGAACAGGAACTCGGCCAGGGTCTTGCACAGCTCGGTCTTGCCCACGCCCGTGGGGCCCAGGAACAGGAATGAGCCATAGGGCCGGTTCTCGTCCGACAGGCCGGCACGGGAGCGGCGGATGGCGTCGGCGACAAGGCGCACGGCCTCGTCCTGGCCCACCACGCGCTGGTGCAGCTTGTCTTCCATCCGGAGCAGCTTTTCGCGCTCGCCCTGCATCATCTTACTGACCGGAATGCCGGTGGCGCGGCTCACCACTTCGGCGATTTCCTCGGCACCCACTTCGGTGCGCAAGAGCTTGTTGGCGGGCTTGGCCTCGCCGGTGGCTTCGGCCTTTTTAAGCTGGGCCTCGAGCTGGGGCAGCTGGCCGTATTGCAGCTCGGCCACCTTTTCGAGCTTGCCTTCGCGCTGCAGCCGGGTGATGTCGGCCTTGATGCGGTCGATTTCCTCCTTGATGTGGGCCGAGCCCTGCACCGCGGATTTTTCGGCCTTCCAGATTTCCTCGAGGTCGGAGTATTCCTTCTTGATGCGGACGATCTCCTCCTCGATCAGCGCCAGGCGCTTGAGGGAGGCTTCGTCCTTTTCCTTCTGCACCGCCAGCTGTTCGATCTCCAGCTGGATGCGGCGGCGCTCGAGCTTGTCCATCACCTCCGGCTTGGAGTCGATTTCCATCTTGATGCGCGCCGCGGCCTCGTCGATCAGGTCGATGGCCTTGTCGGGCAGGAAGCGGTCGGTGATGTAGCGGTGGCTCAGCTCGGCCGCGGCCACGATGGCCGGGTCGGTGATCTCCACGCCGTGGTGCACCTCGTACTTCTCCTGCAGGCCACGCAAAATGGCGATGGTGGCCTCGACGCTGGGCTCATCGACCAGCACCTTCTGGAAGCGGCGCTCGAAGGCCGCGTCCTTTTCGACATACTTTCTGTATTCGTTGAGCGTGGTGGCGCCGATGCAGTGCAGCTCGCCGCGCGCCAGCGCGGGCTTGAGCATGTTGCCGGCGTCGATCGCGCCCTCGGCCTTGCCGGCGCCGACCATGGTGTGCAGTTCGTCGATGAAGACGATGGTCTGGCCTTCGTCCTGGGCCAGCTCCTTGAGCACGTTCTTCAGCCGCTCCTCGAACTCGCCGCGGTACTTCGCGCCGGCCAGCAGCAGCGCCATGTCCAGCGACAGCACCCGCTTGCCCTTCAGCGAATCGGGCACCTCGCCGGCGACGATGCGCTGCGCCAGGCCTTCGACGATGGCCGTCTTGCCCACGCCCGGCTCGCCGATCAGCACCGGGTTGTTCTTGGTGCGGCGCTGCAGCACCTGGATGGCGCGGCGGATCTCGTCGTCGCGGCCGATCACCGGGTCGAGCTTGCCCTGACGGGCCCGCTCGGTGAGATCCACACAAAACTTCTTGAGGGCTTCGCGCTGGCCTTCGGCTTCGGCGCTGCCCACGGTCTGACCGCCGCGCACGGCGTCGATCGCCTGCTCCAGGGCCTTCTTCGTCAGGCCGCCCTCTTTCAGCAAGCGGCCGGTTTCGCCCTTGTCGTCGGCCAGCGCCAGCAGGAACATCTCGCTGGCGATGAACTCGTCGCCGCGCTGCTGGGCGGCCTTGTCGGCCAGGTTGAGCAGGTTGCCCAGATCGCGGCCAACCGACACGTCGCCGCCATGCCCCTGCACCTTGGGCAGGCGATCCAGCGCCTTGACGAGGGCTGCCTTGAGCCCGGCGCCATTCACGCCGGCACGCTGCAACAGCGAAGCGGTGCTGCCGTCGTCCTGGTTGAGGAGCGCCAGCAGCAGGTGCTGGGGCTCGATGAACTGCTGATCGTTGCCCACCGCGAGGCTTTGGGCGTCGGATAGGGCTTGCTGAAACTTGGTGGTGAACTTGTCGTAGCGCATGGGGCCTCCGGATTCTTGTCTGAGAACTAAATGGGGGGTAAAAACCAGAGTTCAAGCGCCCCGGCCAAAAGGCTGCGTCGATATCCGGGCGGCGCTTTTCAAAGCGCGCGCCCGCCCTTCAACCCAAACACCCTGCCCACAGTTCTGTGGTAGTTTCCGCCCCGCGGCCATATGCCGCTGGCAAGCCAGCTACGGCCTGCACAAGATCGCTTTCAACACCGCTTTTTACTGGAGACCCCGGATGGCGACTGGATTCAGCAAAATCTGCCACCGCGCCTTGCGCCACGGCCTGCTCGGGCTGGGCCTGACGGCTTCGATGCTTGCCCATTCCGCCGGCGAGTTCGTCATTGCCCAGGTGGCGCCCTTTACCGGGCCGGTGTCGGGCGAAGCCACCGAATTCAACGCCGGCATCCGCCTGGCCCTCAAGGCGGCCAACGCTGCCGGCGGCATCCACGGTCGGCAGGTCGTGCTGCGCAGCCTCGACGACGAATACAAGCCCGAAAAAACCGTCGCCCTGTTCAACCAGGTGGCCGCAACCGAGGCGCTCGCCGCGCTGATCCCCGTCGGCTCGGCAGGCATGGCCACGGTGCTGAAGGCACAGCTTCCCGAGACGCAGAAATTCCCGATCGTCGGCGTGATTCCCGGCGCCGAACCGCTACGCACGCCGCTCAACCCCTACGTTTATCACGTTCGGGCAGGCGATCTCGAACAGTACCGAAAGCTGGTCGACCACGCGGTGACCACCGGCCTCACCCGCATCGCCGTGGCCTATGCCGATCTGCCCTTCGGCACCGCCGGCCTCGCGGCCATCGAGGGCATGCTGAAAAAACATTCAAAAGAAACCGTCGCCCGGGTGGCCATACCGATGGGCGGCAAGGCCAAACTTCCGGAAATCATGGATGCCCTGGCGCGGGCCACGCCGGACATCGTGCTGCTGGTCAGCCCGTCCCAGCTGGCCGGCGAGTTCGTCAAAAGCTTCAAGGCAAAAGGCATGAGCGCCCAGCTCGGCATGCCCTCGTATGGCAACGCCGAAACCCTGTGCCAGCTTGCCGGCAACGACGTCGCCCGCGGCACGATCATGGCGCAGGTGATGCCCAACGTCACCAACAGCAGCATCCCGGTGGTGCGCCGCTTCCAGGACGACCTGAAAAAATACGGCGAAAAGGACATGCGCCCGAGCATCTTCCAGCTCGAAGCCTACGTCACCACCCAGGTGCTGCTCGAAGCCATGCGCCGCGCCGGCCCCGGCCTCAACCGCGCCAAACTCACCGTGGCGCTCGATTCACTCAAGCAGTTCAACACCGGCGGCTTCACCGTCGACTTCTCCCCCACCCGGCACACCGGTTCGGATTTCGTCGACATCAGCATCATCGGACGCGACTGCCGGCTGGTGTTCTGACGCAAACCCCATCGGCGCCCAACCTCAGCCCACCCGGATCCGCTCCCCGTAGCCGGTCATCTCAAGGTAGCCGCGCCCCGCCTCACGGCCGGCTTCCTGCACCCGCACCGCGCCCTCCCAGTACACCGCGCCGGTCGAGCGCCGGCTGTCCAGTTCCTGGTCGTCAAAGAGCGGCTGCAGCACAAAAACCCGCGCCCCAACCTGCACCCGCCATTCCACCGGATAGCGGATGCCGGTGCGCGGCGAGCGCCATTCCCGCAGCGGCACAAAGGCCACGGCCTCCGGCGGCAAAACCTGCGCGGCACCACCGGCCGAGCGCACCGTCGCCGCCGACCACACACTCCGTCCATCGCCGCCGCGCATCCGGAAAGCCATCAGCGCACTGCCGTCGTCCAGATTGACGCCAATCCAGTCCCAGCCCTGGGCCCCTTCCGGCATCACTTCGCTGGACCATTCGTGATCCAGCCAGGCGCGGCCGGTAACGGCTTCCTGGCGCCCGTCCAGTGTCACCGTGCCGCTCACCCGCAGCTGGGGCCGACTGTAGTAATGGCTGGCGTGACGCGGATCCGCCGCCTTGGCGCTGAAACCCGCAACGCCGTTGAGCAGCGGCGGGCCGTCTGGCGCGCAATCCAGTGCGTAGGCAAAATCGGCGGCGTTCACCTCGGCACGGTAGGCGTCGCCCACCTGCGCGAAACGCCAGTCGCCCACCCACACGCCGCTGCGCCCCGTCTCAAAACCTGCGCGACCAAAGCCCGCCCGCGCCGAACGCTCGTCGTGGCGCAGCCGCTTGAGGCGCGGATCGGCAATCGCCGCATGGGCGAGAATCAACTGGCGCGGCGCGAAGGCGCTCGGGCTGTCTTCGCCCACGCCGGTGCGCACCCGAAAGAACGTCGTCTGAAAACCCAGCGGAGCGCCGTCCGGCAGGCTGAGCCAGCCGGTGACGTACCACCACTCGGTACGAAAATCCGGGTGGGCGCCGTGATCCAGCGGAAAAGACAATCTACGTCCGGGCAACACCGGCGCAAAGCTAACCGGCGCCGCCACCGCCCGCCACGCCGGCAAGGCCAGCAAACCCAGAATCAATCGGCGTCTTTGCATCACCAGTCCTCCCGCACGGCCAGCACCGCGTCCTGGCGCATGGCCTGACGCCCGGCGAGCACCGCGGCCAGCGCCCCAAGCGCCACAAGCCCGACGCCAAACAGCGCCAGCGAGCCCCACGGCACGTGCAGGTCCATGCTCCAGTGAAAGCTCTGCCGATTGACCACCTCGATCAGCACCAGCCCGATCGCCCCGCCCGCCAGCAAACCGGCCACCACGCCGACGCCGGCCGCCAGCGCCCCCTCCTGCGCCAGCATCCAGCCGATCTGGCGGCGCGTCAGGCCCAGGTGGCGCAGCATGCCAAACTCCCGCCGCCGGGCCGCCGCCAGCGCCGCAAAACTGGCCGCCACGCCAGCCAGGCCAATGGCCACCGCCACCGCCTCGAGCAGGTAGGTGACGGCAAAGGTGCGATCAAAAATACGCAGGCTGAGCGCACGGATCTCGCCGGGATAAGACACTTCCAGCACCCCGGGGCCGGCCGTCGCGATCAGCGCCTCGGCCACCTGCCCAGGCACCGCGCCGGGCGCCAGAAAGATCGCCGCATCGTTGGCCGTCCGGTCGCCGGTAAGGCGGCGGTAGTCGGCCAGATCGATCATCACCGCGCCGGTCTGACGCGCGTAATCCCGCCACACACCGGCCACCCGCACGCTCAGGGCCTGCCCGGCCAGCGGCAGCACCACGCGCTCGCCGGGCTGCCAGCCGTGCAGATCCTGCATCGCCTCGGAAATCCAGATCGCCGGCTCGCTGCCGGCGGGGCGGGCACGACCGACCAGCGGCAGCCCGCTGCCATCCGCCGCCACCGGCCGGGCCAGCAAGGCCACCGGCGCCTGCCCGGCCTTGAGGCGCAGGCTGTCGTAGCGGGTGAAACTCACCTCGCCCACGCCCGGTGTCGCGGCAATGCGCGCCTGCAGGTTTTCATCCAGAAAGCCGCTGGAGGCGCTTTTACCGGCGCGCAAATACAGGTCGGCGGGCAGAACCTGCCCCAGCCATTCATCCACCGAATCCCGGAACGACGCCACCATGATGGCCATGGCCGCCGCCAGCGCCACGCTGGCCAGCACCCCGGCCGCGGCCACCACCGCATGCCCCGGCGCGGCGCCGAGGCGCGCCGCCGCCAGCCGTGCCGGCACCGGGCCACCCGCCGGCAACAGCCGCGCAAGACCGGCAGCCAGCAGCGGCAGCAGCATCACGCTGCCCGCCAGCAGGCAGGCGACGGCAACGTAGCCGCCAATCGGCAAGCCTTCCAGCGGCGCAATCCGCGCAGCGCCCAGGCTTGCCAGCAGCAGCAAGGCACCCAGCGCAGGGCGCCCGTGCCCGCCGATCAACGCCGCCTCGTCGCCGGCCTTGAGCGCCCGCGCCGGCGACACCGTGGCCGCCTCCCGCGCCGGCAACCACGCCCCGGCCACGCCGGCCAGCACGCCAAGGCCCACGTAGATGGCCGTCATGCCGGGTTGAAACTGCAGCTGCGGCTTGAGCCCCGAAAAATAGCCGGCGCCCAGATCGCCGCCAAGCAGCGCCAGCGCGCCCCAGGCCAGGCCGTAGCCCAGCGCCGTACCCAGGATTCCACCCGCCAGCCCGACTACCGCGCCCTCTGCCAGCAGCCAGCCGAACAGGCTCATGCGGGCCAGCCCGATGGCACGCAAAAACGCAAACTCGGTGCGCCGCCGCACCACCGACAGGGCCTGCGCCGAAAACACCAGAAAACCGCCCGTCAGGAGCGCAATCGCCGCCAGCATGGTCAGGTTGACCCGGTAGGCGCGGGAGAGATTCGCCGCCTCGTCCTCGGCCGCTTCCGGCACGGCGAGCATCACCCCGGCCGGCAGCAGCGCCTGCAGGGCATCCCGCGCGGCCTGCGGGGCAAGGCCGGCGGCAAGGCGCAAATCGATGCGCGAAATACGCCCCGGCGTGCCGAAACGGGCCTGTACCGCGGCAATGTCCATCACCGCCAGCCGCCGCCCCTCGCCCGCAGCCGGCACATCGCCCACCACGCGCAGTTCGACTTCCGCCGCGCCGGCCTGCACCCGCAGCCGCTCGCCGGGGCGGATGCCGAGCGCGGCCTGCGCCGCCGCGCTGACAAAAATCCCGTCGTCGGAAAGCGTCGCAAAACGGTCGGCGCCCTCTGCAGCCCGCGGCAGCAGCAGCGGGCTTACCCGGGCCAGCGCAAACACATCCACGCCCAGCAGCTTGAGTGTTTCGTCCCGGCCGGCTAGCTTGGCCTCCACTTCAATAAGCGGACTCGCTTCGGCCACTTCGGGACGCGCCGCCAGCACGGCGTAAAGCTGTTCGTCAAAACCGCCCCGCGCCCCGATCACCTGCAGATCCGCCTCGCCCACCAGCGTGCGCAGGCCGCGGCCGAACTCGGACAGCGCCGCCTCGTGCACCGCCTGCACCGCCATACCGAGCGCCACGCCCAGCACAATCGCCACGAGCGAGAACAGCGTCGCCATGCGTCGCCGGGCCAGTGAGCCGAGAAAAACTGGCGCCAGCGTGAGCGCCTTCACCCGTGCAGCCCCGTTGCGTCGAGGCGCAGCACCCGGTCGGCGGTGGCCGCCGCCTCCAGCGAATGGGTGACCAGGATGCCTACGGCCCCGACGCGGCGGATGCGCCCTGCCAGCAGTTCAAGCACCCGCGTGCCATTGGCCGGGTCCAGGTTGCCGGTGGGTTCGTCGGCCAGCACCACCCGCGGGCGATGCACCAAGGCGCGGGCAATCGCCACCCGCTGCATCTCGCCCCCCGAAAGCTCCCGCGGCCAGCTGTCGGCCCGATCCAGCAGGCCCACGGCTTCGAGAAGTTGCAGCGCCGGCGCATCCGCCGCGGCGCCGTCCACCCCCTGCAGCCACAGCGGCAGCGCCACATTCTGGCGCACGGTGAGATGGGGCAGCACGTGAAAAGCCTGGAACACGAAACCCAGCTTGTCGCGGCGCAAATGCGTCAGCGCATCCTCGTCGAGCCGGGCGTAGTCACAACCGTCGAGCACCAGCCGCCCACCGTCCGGCCTGTCCAGCCCGGCGATCAGGTTCAGCAGCGTCGATTTGCCCACGCCGGATTCCCCGACAATCGCCACGTATTCGCCCGGCTCAAGACGCAGGCACACGTCCTGCAGCACGCTGCGGCCATTGAAGCGGCGCGAGAGATTGTCGATTTCGAGCATGGAAGCGTGATGAACAGAAAAAAGGATGAAAAGAGAGGAAGCCTTGTCTGGCGGATTGGTGCCCGGCACCCGGGATTGGTTCCGGTTGCGAGTGAAAAGACGGCTGCGCCCGGGCGCGAAGTTTCAGACCATCCACCCTACCCCCTCACCCCTCGCCATCCGCGGGTATACTCCGCCCGCCCATGCCCGTCGACCACTACGAAAACTTCCCCGTCGCGTCCTTCCTTCTGCCCGCGCGCCTGCGCGAGCCGGTCGAGGCCATCTACGCCTTTGCCCGCTCCGCCGACGACATCGCCGACGAAGGCGACGCGCAGCCGATCGTCCGCCTGGCGCGGCTCAACGACTACCGCCGGGCGCTCCACGCCATCGAGCAGAACAAGCCTTTCGATGACCCCACGCTGGCACCGGTCTTCGATCGCCTCGGGCACGCCATCCGCCAGTTCAAGTTGCCGGTCGGGCTCTTTCGCGACCTGCTCGACGCCTTCAGCCAGGATGTGGGCAAGACCCGCTACGCAGATTTTGCCGAGCTTTCGGACTACTGCCGCCGCTCGGCCAACCCGGTAGGGCGGCTGATGCTGCACCTGTACAACGCGAACACGCCCGAAAACCTGGCCATGTCCGACCGGATCTGCACCAGTCTGCAGCTCATCAACTTCTGGCAGGACGTGGCCGTCGACTGGCAAAAGCAGCGCATCTACCTGCCGCTGGCCGACATGGAACGCTTTGGCGTCGACGAGGCCTGCATTGCCGGCGGCCAGGTGACGCGCCCGTTTTCTGCACTGATGGATTTCGAGATCCAGCGCGCCCGCACGATGATGCTTCACGGCGCGCCCCTCGCCCGCCGCCTGCCCGGCCGCATCGGCTGGGAGCTGCGGCTTGTCGTCCAGGGCGGCCTCGCCGTGCTCGACAAGATCGAAGCCGAGGCCTACGACGTCTTCAACCACCGCCCCGTTCTGGGCAAAGGCGACATGCTGCGCCTCGCCTGGCGCGCCCTCGTCCGCTAGGTGCCACTGAAATCAGCAGCACCCCATCCTAGCCCCGCATCTTTGGTAGCCATGACCGATCCCCACGCCTACTGCCAGGAAAAAGCCGCCACCAGCGGCTCCAGCTTCTACTACAGCTTCATGTTCCTGCCCCCCGAGCGGCGCCAGGCGATCACCGCCCTCTACGCCTTCTGCCGCGAGGTGGATGACGTCGTGGACGAATGCCAGGACATGCAGATCGCCCACACAAAACTCGACTGGTGGCGCAACCAGATCAACCAGGTGTTCACCGGCACGCCCCAGCACCCGGTCGCCCTGGCCCTGAAGGACATCTCGACGCGCTTCAGCCTGCCCCGCGAGCAGTTGCTGGAAATCATCGACGGCATGCAGATGGACCTCCAGCAAACCCGCTACCTCGACTGGAAGGCCCTAAACCTCTACTGCTACCGCGTGGCCAGCGTGGTCGGCCTGCTGTCGGCCGAAATCTTCGGCTACACCAACCGCCAGACGCTCAAGTACGCCCACGACCTTGGCCTCGCCTTCCAGCTCACCAACATCATCCGCGACGTGGGCGAAGACGCCCGCCGGGGCCGCATCTACCTGCCCGTCGACGAGCTGCAGCGCTTCAAGGTGCCAGCCAAGCAGATCCTCGAAGGCGAGTATTCCGACAACTTCCGCGAACTGATGGCCTTCCAGACCCAGCGCGCCCGCCAGCTCTACGACCAGGCCTTCGCCCAGCTGCCGCCGGAAGACAAGAAGACCCAGCGCCCCGGCCTGATCATGGCGGCCATCTACCGCACCCTGCTCGACGAGATCGAAGCGGACGGCTTCCAGGTGCTCGACCGCCGCACCTCGCTCACCCCTGTGCGCAAGATCTGGATCGCCGGCAAGACCTGGTTCCTCGGATGAGCCTTCAGCCCCAGGTTGCCATCATCGGCGGCGGCTACGCCGGTTTTTCCGCCGCCGTCACGCTGGCCCGGGGCGGCGCCCGCGTCACCCTCTTCGAAAGCTCGCGCACCCTCGGCGGACGCGCCCGCGTGGTCGACAAGAACGACTACGCCATCGATAACGGCCAGCACATCCTGCTTGGCGCCTACGCCGAAACCCTGCGCATGCTGCGCCTGGTCGGCGTCAAGCCTGGCGTGCTCGAAACCCGCCGGCTGGCGCTGGTCTATCCCGGCCTCGCGCCCCCGTGCGAACTGCGCGCCGCACCGCTGCCCGCCCCGCTGCACCTGGCCATCGGCCTGCTACGCGCCAAAGGCCTCGGCTGGGGTGACAAACTGGCCATGGCGCGCCTGATGCGCCGGCTCAAGCGCGACCGTTTTCGCGTCGAGCCCGACCGGCCCGTGGCCGTCCTGCTCAAGGAAACCGCACAAACCGAAAAACTCTCCCGCCTGATCTGGGAGCCGCTGTGCGTCGCGGCCCTCAACACGCCCATCGCCACCGCGTCGGCCCAGGTTTTTGCCAACGTGCTGCGCGACAGCCTCGCCGCCGGCGCCTCGGCATCCGACCTGCTGCTGCCGAAGGTCGACCTCTCGGAACTCTTCCCGGTGCCCGCATCCCGCTGGCTCGCCATGCGCGGCCACACCGTGCGCACCGCCGAGCCCATCAAGTCCATCGAACGGATGGAAGGCGGCTACCGCCTCGACGGCGATCCGTGGAACACCTGCTTTGATCACGTCGTGATCGCCACGGCGCCCTACCACGTGGCGGCGCTGGTCGAATCCTTTCCGGCCATGGCGGGCCTCGTCGAGCAGATCGGGCAACTCAAGCACGAACCCATCGTCACCGCCTGGCTGGCATTCGACGGGCCGCTGAACTTCCCCGAGCCGATGATCGGCCTGAATGGCGGCTACGGACAATGGGCGTTCGACCGCAGCGTCCTCGGCGGACCGGAAGGCCTGGTCGGCGTCGTCATCAGCGCCAGCGGCGCGCACCAGGACATTTCGAAGGACGCGCTGGAAATCGCGCTGCTGGAAGAATTGCAGGCCGTGCTCGGCCCCTTGCCGGCGCTCAACTGGGCACAGATCATCACCGAAAAACGTGCCACCTTCGCCTGCACGCCCGGCCTCCGCCGGCCCGGCACGCTCACGCCGGAAGCCGGCCTGTGGCTGGCCGGCGATTACGTCGCCTCGGACTATCCGGCCACGATCGAATCCGCAGTGCAAAGCGGCGTGATTGCCGGCCGCAGCATTCTCAAACGCTGCGGCCTGAAGGAGCAGTTTTTCCAGTAGGCCGGATTCCAGTCCGGCCTCTGCGCGTGCTCAGCCCGTCACCAGACGCCCGGCAGACAGCCGCAGGCTGCGCCCGCAGCGGGCCGCCAGCGCGGTGTCGTGAGTGACCAGCATGAGGGTTGTGCCGGATTCGGCGTTGAGGGAGAACATCAGCTCGATCACGGCCTCGCCGGTAGCCACGTCCAGATTGCCCGTCGGCTCGTCGGCCAGCACCAGCGCCGGACGCGGCGCAAAGGCACGGGCCACGGCCACGCGCTGCTGCTCGCCGCCCGAGAGCTGGCGCGGGTAATGCCCGAGCCGCGCAGACAGCCCGACCCGGCCAAGCCAGGCCTCGGCCTCCTGACGCGCATCGTGACGGCCGGCAAGCTCCAGCGGCAACATCACGTTCTCAAGCGCGGTGAGGGCCGGCAACAGCTGGAAGGACTGGAACACGAAGCCCACGCTGGCCCCGCGCAGCGCCGCGCGACCGTCTTCGTCCAGGGCAAAAAGATCCTGCCCGCGAATACGCACCGTGCCGCTGCTCGGCGTATCCAGCCCGGCAAGCAGGCCCAGCAGCGTGGACTTGCCCGAGCCGGAAGCCCCGACGATGGCCACCGCCTCGCCAGCCCGGATCGAGAAGGACACGTCCTCGAGGATATGCAGCGCCGCGCCGCCATCGGCAGCCACCGTGCGGCTCAGCTGGCTCACCTCGACAACCGGTGCCAGCGTGGAAGAAGATTCGATTGCGGTTCTGTTGAGCATGGAGTTGTGGAGTGCTGCGGCGGGTAGAGGTTCAACCGCGCGGATTCATCGATTCCTGATTATCCCGCCCGGCGTGCAAAGCCGCAGCGGTAAACGAATGAAGGCAGCCTCCCGGCTGCCTTCATGCACCTGCGGATCGACAGAATCAATCCACGTGGTAGTTCGGTGCTTCCTTGGTGATCTGCACGTCGTGAACGTGGGATTCACGGATGCCGGCCGAGGTGATTTCGACGAACTCGGCGCGGGTGCGCATGTCATCGATCGTGCCGCAGCCCACGTAGCCCATGGAAGCCCGCAGGCCACCCATCAACTGGTGGATCACCGCGGTAACGGCGCCCTTGTAGGGTACGCGGCCTTCGATGCCTTCCGGCACCAGCTTGTCCACGTTGCCGTCGTTCTCCTGGAAGTAACGGTCGGCGGCGCCCTGCTGCATGGCACCCAGCGAACCCATGCCGCGATAGGACTTGTACGAACGGCCCTGGAACAGCACGGTTTCGCCCGGCGCTTCTTCGGTACCGGCGAACAGGCCGCCCAGCATGACGACGTTGGCCCCTGCCGCGATGGCCTTGGAGATGTCGCCCGAATAGCGGATACCGCCATCGGCGATCATCGGCACGCCAGAACCGGCCAGCGCGGTAGAGACGTTGTCGACCGCGGTGATCTGCGGCACGCCGACACCGGCGACGATACGCGTGGTGCAGATCGAACCGGGGCCGATACCGACCTTGACGCCGTCAGCGCCGGCATCGACCAGCGCCCGGGCAGCCGAAGCGGTGGCAATGTTGCCGCCGATGACCTCGACCTGCGGGAAGTTCTTCTTGACCCAGTTCACGCGGTCGAGCACGCCCTGCGAGTGACCGTGGGCGGTATCGACGACGATCACGTCGACCCCGGCCTCGGCCAGCATTTCAGCTCGCTCTTCGGTGCCGACACCCACACCGATGGCTGCACCGACGCGCAGACGGCCCAGGCCGTCCTTGGAGGCGAACGGGTGCTCGGTGGACTTCAGCATGTCCTTGACGGTGATGAGGCCGGCCAGCTCGCCCGCGTCGTTGAGCACCAGCACGCGCTCGAGGCGGTGCTTGTGCATCAGCGCACGGCCTTCTTCGAGGCTGGCGCCTTCCTTGACGGTGATGAGGCGGGCCTGGGGCGTCATGATCGCGGAAACCGGCTGATCGAGATTGGTCTCGAAGCGGGTGTCGCGGTTGGTGACGATGCCGATGACCTTGCCGTTTTCCACCACCGGCAGGCCGGAGAACTTGTGTGTGCGGGTCAGGACCAGCACTTCACGGACCGTCATGGTCGGCGGAATGGTGATCGGATCCTTGAGGATGCCCGATTCGAAGCGTTTTACCTTGGCCACCTCGGCCGCCTGCTGCTGCGACGTGAGGTTTTTATGCACGATCCCGATGCCGCCTTCCTGCGCAAGCGCAATGGCGAGGCGGGATTCGGTGACGGTGTCCATGGCAGCGGACACCAGCGGAATATTCAGGGTAATGTTGCGCGTGAGTTTCGTCTGGAGGCTGACGTCGCGCGGGAGAACGCTGGAATGGGCCGGGATGAGAAGGACGTCATCGAACGTCAGCGCCTTCTGAATCACTCGCATGGCTTTAATCCCTTGAATCAAATCCGTATTATACGTACCCGGCCGCCCCGCGGCAAAAGCTTTGTCCGACTGGAGTCATCAATGTTGCGTAATCTTCTCGTTGTGTTGCTGGTATGCGCCGGCCAGGCGGCGTTTGCCCAGGGCATCTACAGCTGGAAGGACGCCAGCGGCAGGGTCCATTATTCGGACCTGCCGCCACCGGAAGCGACAGTCCGCACCGTCCGGCAGGCTCCCCTGGCACCGTCCAGACCTGCCACTGCCGACAGCACCCAGGCGGTGCCCCAGAGCTACGCTGAGAAGGAACTGGCCTTCCGCAAGCGCCGCGCCGAAGCCGCCGAAAGCGAAGAAAAATCCCGTAAAAACAAGGCCGCCGAGGACGCGCGGGAACGGGATTGCACCGAAATGCGCCACCAGCTGGCGGCCCTCGAAAGCGGCCAGAGCTTCAGCCGCTTCGACGACAACGGCGAGCGCGCCATTCTCGACGAGAACGAACGCAACGCCGAAATCGAACGTACCCGCAAGGCCGTGGAGCGCACCTGCAAGCAGTAAAAGCCGTCGCAGGCACCGTGCAAAACCCCGGCTGAACTACGCGGCGCCCTCTTCAGCCGAGCCGCCACCCTTCTTCATGACCTTCCCCTCTTCGGCACGTTTGCGGCGCACTTCCTTCGGATCGGCGATCAGCGGACGGTAGATTTCGATACGGTCGCGATCACGCAGCACCGTGTCGGCCTTGACCAGCTTGGCGAAGATGCCCAGCTTGTTGGTCTTGGCGAGATCGATCTCCGGGTGCTTCTGCAGCAGGCCGGACGCATCGATGGCGCGCTGGACAGTGCAGCCGGCCGGCAAGGTGAGATGCACGATCTCCTGGTGTTCGCGAAGCGCATAGCAGACTTCGACCTTGATTGAATCCTGAGTGGACATTTCAGTTCTTGCCGTAGATTTGCGCCGCGCGCTTTACAAAAGAATCGACGAAGGTGTTGGCGATGTGACTGAACACCGGCCCCACGGCCTTCTCGATCAGCCGGCTGGAAAATTCGTAGTGCATGTTGAACTCGACCTTGCAGGCCGCGTCGCCCAGCGGGGTGAAATCCCAGGAGCCGTCGAGGTGGGTGAACGGCCCGTCGGTTAGGCGGATCAGCATGTGCGAGGGATAGCGCTTCTCGTTCGCGGTGCTGAAGTGGGACTTGATGCCGTGGTAATTGATGTGCAGGGTGGCCTTGGTGACCGCCTCGTCGCGGGAGTGCACTTCACTGCCACCGCACCATGGTAAAAACTTGGGGTAATCCTCGCAGCGGTCCACCAGATCGAACATCTGGGCCGGCGTGAACTCGATCAGGACAATTTTTTTGACGGTTGCCATCGGGACGCGAGCGGGGTATCGAGCTGTTAAAATACGCGATTTTACGCGTCTGCACGGGCTCGCGCCAATGAGCCCGCGCCACTGAGGCAACACCCATGAGCATCATCGACAATCGCAAGGCCTTCCACGATTACTTCATCGAGGACAAATACGAAGCCGGCCTGGTCCTGGAAGGGTGGGAGGTCAAGGGCATCCGCGCCGGACGCGCCAACATCAAGGAAGCCTACGTGGTGATCCGCGGGGCGGAGATTTTCATCGTCGGCATGCACATCACGCCGCTCGAATCCACCTCCACGCACATCAACCCGGATCCGACGCGCACCCGCAAGTTGCTGCTTCACGCCGAAGAAATCGCCAAGCTGGTCGGCAAGGTGGAGCGCGCCGGTTACGCGCTGGTGCCTCTCGACCTGCATTACGTGAAGGGCCGCGTGAAAATCAGCGTCGGCCTTGCCAAGGGCAAGAAGCAGTTCGACAAGCGCGAAACCGAAAAGGAACGGGACTGGGACCGGGAGAAGGCGCGCCTGATCCGCGCCAAGGTCTGAGAAGAGCAGTGGGCCCTGCCTCCGCCGGACGCAGGGGCGAGGCCTCTGCCCCCACCCGCGACTAAGCCATCTCGCCGCGCGCCCACTCCACGTCAAGACGTTCCAGCGCATCCGCGGGCTGACATGCCGCGGCTTCGGCGTAGATGCCGTAGACCTCGCCCGGCACTCCGCCACCGCCGGCAAGCTGCATGGCCCGGGCGTACTCGGCAAGCACCACCGGTGACTGGGGATGCAGCTTGCGGGCGGCCTCGAAATGTTCGACGACAGCCTCCTTGCGCACTCCGTAGGTGAGCCCCGCAACCATGGCACCCACCTTGTCGATCACTTCCGCGTAGTGAATCCCCAGTCCGACATGGGCTTCGGCGTGACGGGGCTCGAGCAGGATGGCCCGCTGCAGGCTGTCCCGCACCTTGCCACCCATTCCCTGGGCCAGGGCCCTCACAACCGGGACATGCTGGCTGTAGCGCCCGAGCACCATACCGTGGGCATGCCATGCGTTGGCCCAGTTGGGGGCGATTTCCAGCAATGCGGTGCAGGAATCGACCGCTTCGCGCAGGATGGTTGAACGACAGGCTTCGTCCTCTTCGAGGTGCGAGGCGTAAACGGCGGCTGCCTTCGCGGCAACCACGGCGCCGATCGGGCCTGCCGCCAGCCCCCGGTCGGCGGCATCGGAAAAATCCCCGGCGTGATAGGCCCGCCACGCTTCTTCGAGCCGCGTGGCGGCGGCGGCCGGATCGGGCACATGGACTACCAGCGCCGGATTGGCACGCAGCAACTCGGCAAGACTGCCGGCATCCGGAAAGGCTTCCCGGTCGCCCCGATGCAGGCGGCACCAGTTGGAGGCGAGCGCGCAGCCGCCATAACGATAAACCCGGTCACCGTAAGGAAAGCGCTTCCAGGTATGTCGGCACGCCTCCTGCTCGCCTGCGGCAGGCTGCCGCGAACGGCGCAGGGCCGTGTTCCAGTCAAAGCTCAGGTGCATCCGCTGTGATCTCCCTCGAAAAACCGGCCTGCTCTTGTCCGTTGGGGCATGCGCAAAGGCCACCCAGGCGATAAGGTCCGGTCGTTCAAGGTTAGCACCCTCGCGACCGGCGCGCATGCCGCAACGCGGCAAGGCGTGCGTCAGGCGGGTGTCGCAGCTTCGTCCATGAAGCGCGCCAACGTCACGTCCAGTTCGGTCACGCCACCTGCGTCGTGGGTCGTCAGGACCACCTCGACCCGGTTGTAAACGTTGCGCCACTCCGGGTGGTGATCGAGCTTTTCAGCCATCAGCGCGACCCGCGTCATCCAGCCGAAGGCCGTGTTGAAATCGGCAAAACGGAATGCCTTGCCGATCGCATCGCGTCCGGGCTGCAGTTGCCAGCCGTCAAGATCCGCCAGTATTTCGGCGCGACGGGCGTCGTCCAGTTTTTCAGCTCGCATGCCAGCCTCCATCAAAACCTTCATCAGCGAAGCGAGAAATCCACCCGGCTGATCTTCGCCTTGGGCTGCTTGCCGTCGTCACCCTCGCGGCCGGCGAGCAGGAAGATGCGCTCGGCCGGGACATTGCCTTTTTCAAGCAGCCAGTTCTTTACCGCCTGGGCGCGCTGCTGGGCCAGCAGGCGCACGTCTTCGTCGCTGACCGGGGTGTTGGCGAGGATCAGCTTTTCCATTTCGGCAACGGGCAGATCCTTGGCAAGACCGATCACGTTGCGCGGCTTGGGAAACTTCTCGTCCTTGTACACCCGGGTCAGCAGCGCAGGATATTCGGCCGGCGGGATCTGCACCCGGCCATCCTCGCCCAGGGATTCACCCTTCTTCGCCATGTCCTTGACCTTCAGTCCTTCGACCTTGCCCATCAGCATGGCCTGCTTGAGGCCTTCGCGGTCGGTCGCCGGATCGATCCGGCCGGCGATCTCGAGCTTGAGCCCGGTCTTCTCGTTCATGACCTTGGCGATGGCGGCGAGCTTGGTCCCGGCAGCATCGGGCAGGCGTGCAAAACCGGGTTCGAAATCGACCCAGGCCATCTCCTCGCTGTTGCCGCCCATCATCGAGCCGAGCAAGGCAAAGGGCGAGGTGATCGCCTTGGTGATGAGATTGACGATGACCTTGACCACGATGCCGCCAATGCTGAATTGCGGATCATCCAGCGAGCCGCCGATCGGCAGATCGAGGTCGATCTCGCCACGGCTGTTCTTCAGGAGCGACACGGCCAGCAGCACCGGCAGCTTGAGGGCGGTCGGGCTGTCCACCTTGTCGCCGAAGGTCAGCTGGTCGAGGAAAACCTGGTTGGTGGCGCTGAGCTTGCGGTCTTCAACCTTGTAGTTGAGGGTGGCCGACAGCTTGCCCTTCTCGATGCCGTACCCCACGTATTTGCCGGCGTAGGTCGACACGCTGGAGAGCTCGAAATCCTTGACCGACGCCTTGATGTCCAGCGCCCGGTCCTGGCGGAAGGGGTTGAGCCTGCCCACCACTTCAACCGGCGCCGCGTTATCCACCTTGCCGCGCAGATCGAGTTCGGCGATGGTCGTCGGGTCGGACGAGAGGCCGTTGAGGCGCCCCCCCATGCCGGTGAGGTTGGCGTCGTAGTTGGGCTTGATGAAGCGGTCACTGTAGGCGATGTTGCCGCCCTGCAGCGTGATGCGCTTGATCGACAGCGGCATCATCGGCTCGGCGGGCGGGGCCATTTTTGCGGAGGTCGCGGCGGGCCCGGCCGGGGCGCTTCCGTTGGCCTGGGCGGCATTCTCTTCGGCCTTTTCCTCGTCGGCGCGCTGGGCGGTGATCTCGCGGATGTTGAGACCGCCCTTGGCGTCGAGAATCAGGCGCGTGTAGAAGTCGGACAGCGCAATATCGTCGATGCTCACCGACATCGGCGCAAAGCGGATGTCCATGCCATTGAAGTAGAGGGATTTCCACTTGAGGAAGTCGGTGGCATTGAGCTTGTCCACCGAAGCAAAATCGCCCACGGTCAGATTGCCCCGGAAGCTTCCCTTCACCGCTCCGCTCGCCGGCACCTCGAAGGCCAGTTTGCTGCGCGAGCTGACGTTGCCGCGGGTGATCGCGATCTTCACCCTCTCGGTCACGTAGGGCTGGAGCATGGCCAGATCAACGGCCCTCAGGTTCAGGTCGAGGTTGCCGGCCAGCGGCGTCAGGCCCAGCGTGCCGGCCACGCCGATTTTGCCGCGCTTATTGATCGACGATTGCAGATCGATCCTTGCCTTGCTGCCCTTGGCGGTGGACAGGCCGTCGATCTTCAAGGCCAGCGGTTCGGCATTCAAGACAATGGCCGGCGACAGGGTGCGATCCTCGACGCGCACGCCCCAGTCGTCGAGGGCCACGCGCTTCACATCCACCTGCCAGACCGACGCGGGCGCGGCACGCGTGGAAGCCGGGGCCTTTGCCACGGGCCGCAAGGCGGCCTTGCCGGGCTGGCCTTCGCGGGGCTCGGCGGCGATCTTCTGGGCGTTGAATACGCCCTCCTTGTCGCGCACCAGTGAAATTCGCGTCGCCTTGCCGCTCACCTCACCCACCGTCACCCGGTGACTGGCGCTATCCACGTTCGCATCGCGCACTTCCAGCAGGCCGACCCTGGCCAGCGGCGTCTTTTCGCCCTTGAATTGCACGCCGAGATCCTTCAGCGCCAGCAAGGCGGCCTTGAGCCTGATCTTCGGCTCGCTCCCCGCCTCCTGCAAAAACTCGTAGTCGACCTTGCCGTCGAGCTTGCCCGACAGCACTTCGCCCTGCTTGAGCACGCCAGCGAGATAAGACCTGGGGCCAACCAGATCCAGCCCGGCCAGATCCAGCGTGCCGACCGCCTTGAGCGGAGCGAGCGTGACGCTGCCCGTGTGCTCGAAGCGCTCGCCGACGGCAGTGGCAAAGCCGAAATCGAGCTCCGCCGGCGCGTTACCCGTCAGCGCAAACTTGCGCAACGAAACGTGGATGTCCTGCAGCGTTTTCTTGAAAACGCCGGCCGGCAGGTCATCCGAAAAATCCACGCGTCCGCCGGCAAGCTTGAACTCGCCGAGAGTGACCGCAAAGGGTTTGGCCGCTGCGGCCTCCGCCGGTGCCTGGGCCGCGGGAGCCGTTGACTGAACAGGCCTGGGAACCAGCGACAGCAGGCTGATGCGCCCATCGCGGTCACGGCTTGCGACGATTTCCGGCTTGTCCACGGCCACCGTGCCGAGGGCCAGTTCGCGGGCCAGCGGCGCCAGCTTGTCGATACCGATTTTCACCAGGGGCAGCCTGATCGCCGGGCTGCCGTCGGCATGCTGGATGTCCACGTCAGCCAGGCTGACGCCGCCCTTGAGCGTCACGCTCGGCGCTTCGCCGGCAGGCTGGGCAAAGGATGCCTCCAGGTCGGACGACAGGCGCGCGGCAGGCAGGCGGAAAGTTTTTTCCACGGGCAGATAGCCCACGTAACGGCTCAGATCGAAGCCGTCGAACTTGAGATCGACCACCGACTCGCGGGTGGCCGAAAACGGTCTGGCCTTGCCGCGGATGTCAAAAGGCGTGTCATTCACCTTCATCGACAGAAGCGGCTCGACAAAGGTTTCGACCTGTGAAGGCAGGTTGGAGACAAAGGGCACGCCGAGATCAAGATCGGCAATCACGTGCTTCTGACTGGCCGGCCGGTCGTCGAAATCGATGCGACCCTTTTCGATGCGGATATTGTGGATCGCGAAGTGGCTCTTCGAGCCGTCATCCGGCTTGGCCAGCATTTCATCGATGACATCCGACCAGTTGAAGCGCTGGCCCTCGAGGCGCACCACGCTCACCACCGGCTCGACCAGCCTGATCTCCTGAACCACCACACCGCCGCGGAACAGGGATTCGGCCTCGACGTTGGCGTACAGCGACGCGAAACTCATCGCGGTAGCGCCGCCTTCGCGCTCAAGAATGCGCAGGCCGCGCACCTCGGCCGACAGGGCGTAAGGATTGATCGACACACCCTCGATCGCTACCGGACGGTGGAGCAGTTCGCCGATCTTCGTTTCGGCGATGGATTTGACCAGCGGCGGCGCCGCCAGAAAACCCGCCACGCCAACCACCGCCATCACGCCGGCAGTCCACAAAGCCCACTTCAACGGCCTTCCGCCAGCCCCCAATTTCTGCACCATCGCTCGTGTTCCTTTTTCTGCGCACCGCTTCAGTGCGCGCTTTTCGTATCGTCCAAGCCTAGCAGGGGAAAGCCACAGTGAGAATGAAGTTGTGCGCGGAGTTTGCGGCAAGACAAGTCGCGGACTATCCTCCCCGACCTCTCCAGCATCCCGGCCCGTCATGAACCATCCTGCCCAGCCCTCCCACTTCGACGTCATCGTGATCGGCGCCGGCGCAGCCGGCATGATGTGCGCCGCCGAGGCCGGCCAGCGCGGGCGCCGCGTGCTGATCATCGACCACGCCGAAAAGCTCGCCGAGAAGATCCGCATCTCGGGCGGCGGCCGCTGCAATTTCACCAACCTCGAAGTCGGCATCGCCAACTACCTGTCGCGCAACCCGCAGTTCTGCCGCTCTGCGCTCAGCCGCTTCACGCCAGCCCACTTCATCGAAAGGGTGAACCGCCACGGCATCCGCTGGCACGAGCGAGAACACGGCCAGCTGTTTTGCGACGACTCCGCGCAGGACATCATCGACATGCTGCGTACCGGCTGCGACAGCGGCCAGGTGAGCTGGGCCATGCCCTGCCAACTTGAAACCATTGGCGCCGGCACCGAACCCGGCGCCCGCTTCATCCTCGACACCAGCCACGGCCGCTTCAGCTGCGAAAGCCTGGTGGTCGCCACCGGCGGGCTGTCGATTCCCAAGATCGGCGCCTCGCCGCTGGGCTACAAGATTGCCGAACAGTTCGGCCTTGCCATCGTGCCGCCCAAGCCGGCCCTTGTGCCGCTCACGCTGCCGCCGGAAGAACTGTCGATCTACAAGGAACTGGCCGGCATGGCTTTCGACGCGGTGGCCGAATGCGGCGCCGGGCGTTTTCGCGAAAACCTGCTGTTCACCCACCGCGGGCTGTCCGGCCCGGTGATCCTGCAAGCATCTTCCTACTGGCAGGCGCGGGATTACGGCGGCGACGAGGGTGGCAGCCAGGTCATGGTCGATCTCTTTCCGGCTGGCGATGTACGCCAGTGGCTGCTCGACAATGCCCGCAGCAAGCAACTGCTCGGCAACCTGCTTTCCGAACGGCTGCCCAAGCGCTTCGCCCACGCCTGGTGCGACCAGCGCGGCTGGAACAAGCCGGTCAACCAGTTCAACACCAGGGAACTCGACGCCATCGCCGACCTCCTTGCGCGCTGGGCCATCACGCCCAACGGCACGCTCGGCTACGCCAAGGCCGAAGTCACCCTCGGCGGCGTCGACACACGGGAGCTATCGTCAAAAACCATGGAAGCCCGCAAGGTGCCGGGGCTTTATTTTGTCGGCGAAGTGATGGACGTGACCGGCCACCTGGGCGGCTACAACTTCCAGTGGGCCTGGGCCAGCGGCCACGCGGCCGGGCAGGCGGTCTAGGACCACGTCCAGGCCGCCGCCAGAAACAACAAGGCCCGCACGTAGCGGGCCTTGTTCAACAACGTGCGAACGGCTTACTTGGCAGCAGCGGCCAGGCCGTTGACGATTTCCTGCTTGGCTTCTTCAACGGTGCCCCAGCCCAGGATCTTGACCCACTTGCCCGGCTCCAGATCCTTGTAGTGCTCGAAGAAATGCACGGTCTGCTTCATCAGCAGCTCGGGCAGATCGTCGGTGGTCTGAACCTTGTCGTACAGCGGGGTCAGCTTGGAGACGGGCACAGCCACAACCTTGGCATCCACGCCGCCGTCATCTTCCATCTTCAGCACGCCCACCGGGCGGCAGCGGATGACCACGCCCGGCGCCAGCGGGAAGGGGGTAACGACCAGCACGTCCACCGGATCGCCGTCGCCGGCAACGGTGTGCGGCACATAGCCGTAGTTGATCGGGTAACGCATGGAGGTGCCCATGAAACGGTCGACGAAAATCGCGCCGCTATCCTTGTCCACCTCGAACTTGATCGGATCGCCCTGGGCGGAAATCTCGATGATCACGTTGATGTCGTTCGGAACGTCCTTGCCGGCCTTGACCTGATCGAAACCCATTTTCTACCTCCCGTTGTTATTGAATGAATTCAGCCCGCGATTATAAGGGAGCTATGTGAATCCGGGATAAACCCTTGCTCCGAATCAGGCCGCGTCGAAGCCGCAATCCTCGATTACGGTGCGCAGCGCATTGGCCGACACTTTTGCCGGATCGTAGCCGACCCGCGCCTCGCCCGCCTCCAGTGACACCTCCACGCTGGCCACACCGGCCAAGCCGGACAGCGCGCCGGTGAGGTTTTTGACGCAGCCCTGGCAGCTCATGCCGCCCACCTTGATCACTACATTTTCCATCGTGCTTCCTTTCAGTTTTTACCGGAGCGCCAGCGCCTGAGCAGCAGCGAGTTGCTCACGACCGACACCGAACTCATCGCCATCGCCGCCCCGGCGATCACCGGGTTGAGCAGCCCGAGGGCGGCGGCCGGAATGCCGAGAATATTGTAGATAAAGGCAAAGAACAGATTCTGGCGGATCTTGCCGAGGGTGGCCCGCGAGAGTGAAATCGCGTCGGCAACGCTGCCCAGATCGTTCCTCACCAGCGTGAGGTCGGCTGCCTCGATGGCCACGTCGGAGCCTGCGCCAATGGCGAAGGACACGTCGGCCGCCGCCAGCGCCGGCGCGTCATTGATGCCGTCGCCCACCATGCCGACGAGGCCCTTTCCGCGCAGCGCCTCCACCGCAGCCGCCTTGTCGCCGGGCAGCACCTGGGCACGAAACTCGGTAATGCCGGCCTCCGCGGCAATGCGCGCGGCAGCGGCCGGATGGTCACCGGTCAACATCACGACCCGCACCCCCATCGCCTGCAGGCGCTGAACGGCGGCCTTCGAGGTGGCGCGCAGCGGGTCGGCGATGCCGAGGGCGCCAAGCGCCTTGCCATCGGCCGCCACGCCCACCGGCGTCAGCGCTGCCGCAAGCAGCGGGTCGAGCACGTCGGCCGGCAGCGGCACGCCGCGCTCGGCCAGAAAATCCGGCGAACCGACCAGCACGTCCTGATTGCCCACGCGGCCGGTCACGCCTTTGCCACCAACGGCCGTGACCGCTTCGGCCTGCTCCGGCGCCAGGCCGGCAGCCCGGGCAAGCTCGACCACCGCCCGGGCCAGCGGGTGATGACTCGCCTGCTCGAGACTCGCCGCCAGCACCAGCATGTGGTCATGATCGACTCCCGCCGCGGTGCGTACATCCAGCACCGCCGGCCGGCCCTCGGTGAGGGTGCCCGTCTTGTCCACCACCAGCGTCCGGATCTGCTCTGCCTGCTCCAGCGCCTCCGCGTTGCGCACCAGAATGCCGGCTCCGGCGCCCTGCCCCGTGCCCACCATCACCGCCGTCGGCGTTGCCAGCCCCAGCGCACACGGGCAGGCGATCACCAGCACCGCGACGCTATTGACCAGCGCCGGCGCCAACTCGCCGCCAAACCACCACCAGCCGGCAAAAGTGGCCAGCGCAATGCCCACCACCACCGGCACGAAAATCGCCGAGATGCGGTCGGCCAGTCGCTGTACCGCCGGCTTGCCACCCTGGGCCTGCTCCACCAGCCGCACGATGCCGGCGAGCAAGGTTTCGGCCCCCACGCCGGTGGCGCGGCAGCGCAGCACGCCGTTGCCGTTCACCGTCGCAGCAAAAACAGAATCGCCCGCGAGCTTGGCCACCGGCACGCTCTCGCCGGTCAGCATGGCCTCATCGGCCGACGATTCGCCGGACAGCACCTCGCCATCGACGGGAACCGAATCCCCCGGCCGCAACACGAAAACCATGCCTGCCACCACCTGGGCGACCGGTAACTCGACCAGCTGCCCCTCACGTTCGATCCACGCCGTGGGCGGCTGCAGGCGCAACAGCGCCTCGACGGCCGCCGACGTACGTGCCCGGGCGCGCGCTTCGAGCAGCTTGCCGAGAAGCACCAGCGTGATGATGCTGGCCGACGCTTCGAAATAAACGTGAAGCTCATGCCGATCGAGCAACACCACGGCAAGACTGAAAAAGTAAGCCACGCTGGTGCCAAGGGCCACCAGCACGTCCATGTTGGCGCCACCGCCCCGCAGCGAAGACCAGGCGCCCCGGTAGAAACGCCGTCCGATCCAGAACTGCACCGGCGTAGCCAGCAGGCACTGCAGCCAGCGCGGCAGCCATTCGTCGTGGTGGGCAGAGCCCTGGAAGCCGGCGCCGAGCATGCCGAACATCTGCACCAGAAAAGGCAGACTCAGCAGCGCTGAAATCCAGAAAAGGCGCAGCTCGGCACGGAACTCGGCCGCCTTGCGGGCGTGCTCGGCTTCCCGGTCGCGACCGGCGACGGGCGTCGCGGTAAAGCCGGCCTGACTGATCGCCGCGACGATGGCCGCCGAATCGGCGAGGCCCGGCGTGTAGCGCACCTGCGCCGTCTCGGCGGCAAAATTGACGCTGCCCTCGACGCCCGGCAGGCGATTGACGACCTTCTCGATGCGCGCCGCACAGGCCGCGCAGCTCATGCCGGCAATGCCCAGTTCGAGCACCTGCGGCGCCACGTCGAAACCCGCCTTGCGGATGGCGGCAAGGATGTCGACCGCGGCGGCGCCATCCGGAGCGGCCGACACGCGGGCCTTTTCGGTGGCGAAATTGACCCTCGCCTCCACGCCCGGCAAGCGGTTCAACACTTTCTCGAGGCGCACGGCGCAGGCCGCGCAGCTCATGCCGGAAACCGGCAAATCGTAGCCCACGCCTCGCTCGTCGCCCATGATCGCGCCCCTAGCCGGCCCGCCGTGAAACAGCGGAATCGTCGATGGCAAAAAGCATTCTCATGGTTGCAGCCCTTGAACAAAGAACGCAAAGAACGGAAAAATCAGAAATGGCAGACCACGCCATTCCACAACGCGCTGCCGAGGCTGGGGGTGTTCACCAATCCATAAACGCCAAACGCCAGCACTACCAGTCCAGACCCCGTCCGGACGGCCTGGTTCCGCACCACGTCGCGCAGGCGCTTGAGAATCATGCCGGCAAGCATCAGGTTGGGCAGCGTACCGAGCCCGAAAGCCAGCATCAGCCCCGCACCACGTTCCGCCGCACCGGTGACGAGCGCGGTGGCGAGCACGCTGTACACGAGACCGCAGGGCAGAAAACCCCACAGCAGCCCGAGAGGAAAAGCCTGCGCCACGCTGCGCGCCGGCAGGAAGCGCCGGGTGAGCGGCTGAATGCGCGCCCACAGGCGATGGCCGAGTTTTTCGACGCCCGACAGCGCACGGGTGAAGCCGGTGAGATAAAGCCCCAGCGCCACCAGCATCAGGTTGGCCGCCACGTAAAGCCCGAGCTGGATCGGCAGGATGTCGTTGAACAGCATCCCCACCGTACCGATGGCGCCCATCGCCGCACCCGCCACGGTATAGCTGGTGATGCGCCCGATGTTATAGGCCAGGTGCAGCGGCCACTCCCGGCGACGTTGGCCGGGAAGCTGCACCGTGAGCGCGCTGACGATCCCGCCACACATGCCGATGCAGTGCGTGCCGCCCAGCAGGCCGATCAGGAAAACTGCGAAATAGCCGGTTTCAGGCATGGTCTGGACCCACAAAAAAAGAAACGCCCCGCGGAGTCACGGGGCGCATCGGATACCGCATCACAACGCATTCTAGCCCGGCCACCGGAGGGCAGCCAGCCGGAAGGCTTCAGATCACTTTCGAATAACGGGTGCGCTCGCGGTCGGAACGCAGGTAGCGGTCGAAAACCATGGCAATTGCCCGCACCAGCATGCGGCCGGCCGGCAGCACGGTGATCCACTGCTCGTCGATCTGCAGCAGTCCGCCCTTCTCCATGTCACGCAGGTCGGCGATCTCGGAGGCGAAATACGTTTTGAAGTCGATCAGGTGGGCGATTTCGATGGATTCGATCGACAGCTCGAAATGGCACATCAGCGCCTGGATGATCGAGCGGCGCAGAAGGTCGTCCGGGGTAAGCTCGATACCGCGCAGCACCGGCAGGCGGCCGGTGTCGAGGATGTCGTAGTACTCGTCCAGGGTTTTTACGTTTTGCGCGTAGGTTGGGCCCACCTTGCCGATGGCCGACACACCGAAGGCCAGCAGGTCGCACTCGGCGTAGGTGGAATAACCCTGGAAGTTGCGGTGCAGACGGCCCTGACGCTGGGCGGTGGTAAGCTCGTCAGTCGGCTTGGCGAAGTGGTCCATGCCGATGAACACGTAGCCGGCCTCGGTCAGGCGGCGGATCGCCAGCTGCATGATCTGCAGCTTGGTTTCACCGGACGGCAACTGCGCATCGACGATGCGGCGCTGCGGCTTGAAGAGGCTGGGCAGATGCGCGTAGTTGTAGATCGACAGGCGGTCGGGCGACAGCGACAGGATTTGTTCCAGCGTGCGGTTGAAGCTGATGACGTTCTGCTTGGGCAGACCATAGATCAGGTCCACACTGATCGACTTGAAGCCGTGGGCACGGGCGGCATCGATCACCAGGCGGGTTTCGTCCTCGCTCTGGACACGGTTCACCGCCTTTTGCACATCGGGGTTGAAATCCTGGATGCCGACACTCATGCGGTTGAAGCCGAGTTCGGCCAGCAGCGCAACGGTGGCCTCATCGACCTTGCGCGGGTCGACCTCAATGGAATACTCGCCATCGGGCACCAGCGTGAAATGCTTCTTCACGATGCCCATCAGCTGGCGCAGTTCATCATGGGAGAGGAAGGTGGGCGTACCGCCGCCCAGGTGCAGTTGAAGCACTTCCCGCGGCCCCTGCAGGCAGGCGGCCTGGAGATCGACTTCCTTTTCGAGGTATTCGAGATACTTGGCCGAGCGGCCGTGGTCCTTCGTGATGATCTTGTTGCAGGCGCAGTAGTAGCAGATCGTATTGCAGAAGGGGATGTGGAAGTATAATGAAAGAGGTTTGCCAATACCGCCAATCGACCGCTTTCCGAGCCAGTGGCAAAGCGCATCAGAGTTGAACGCTTCAACAAAGCGGTCAGCGGTGGGGTACGAGGTGTACCTCGGGCCATTCACATCGAACTTGCGAATGAGCTCGGGGTCGAAAATCAGGTCTTTTTGAATCGTGTTCATGGTGAGACTTCTGTTGGTTGCCTGAAACAATCGCAGAATCACCCCCGAATAGTATTGATGTGGATCAAAGGGCTCCAAAGGTTGGTAAAACCCCTTAGCTCAGGTGATTGCCCGTGCAGATGAAATCGGTAGTTCCGGTAACGACAACAGAGATCAAGACGGCCTGCTCCCAGTGCAACCTGCGGGAGCTGTGCCTGCCTTTCGGCCTTGACCCCCGGGAGGTCGACCAGCTCGACGAGCTCGTCGGTGCCCGCCGCAAGATCAAGCGCCAGCAGCATCTCTACCGCTCGGGCGACGGCTTCGAGGCGATCTACGCGATCCGCGCCGGCTCCTTCAAAACCGACGTCATCCTGGAGGACGGCCGCGACCAGGTGACCGGCTTCCAGATGACCGGCGAAGTCCTCGGCCTCGACGGCATCAGCACGGAGCACCACTCCTGCAATGCCATCGCCCTCGAAGACAGCGAAGTCTGCGTGATTCCGTTCAGCCGCCTTGAAGAACTGTCCCGCCAGGTCGAAAGCCTGCAGCACCAGTTCCACAAAATCATGAGCCGCGAAATCGTTCGCGACCACGGCGTGATGATGCTGCTCGGCTCGATGCGCGCCGAAGAGCGGCTGGCGGCCTTCCTGCTCAACATGTCACAGCGTTTCACGGCGCGGGGCTTCTCGCCGTCCGAGTTTCACCTGCGCATGACCCGCGACGAGATCGGCTCCTACCTCGGGCTCAAGCTAGAAACCGTCTCGCGTGCCTTCTCGCGCTTCCAGGAAGAAGGCCTGGTGGCCGTCCAGCAGAAGCACATCCGCATTCTCGACACCCCCGGCCTCAAGCGCCTGCTCAACCACCACGCAGCGTAAAACCCTGCACAAAGCGCAAACTGCGGCGAATCGACGCCGAAGCCGCCTGATCAGGCGGCAAGCGGCAGCTCGCTGGTGACTAGATGCCGCCCAGAAAGCCGAGCGGATTCTTGCTGAGCGCCACCGACACGATGTAAGCGAAGGTGGCCAGCGCAGCCAGGAATGCGACCCGCCTCACGCCAGACGGCCGTCCAGGCTTGAGCGCCAGCATGCCCAGCCCGATGTAAGCCAGCAGGCCCAGCACCTTGGCGGTCAGCCAGCCTTGCACAAAGGGATACTGGCCGGACATCCAGGCCAGCGTGATGGCACTGCCCAGGAGGCAGGTATCGATGATGTGCGGCAGGCGGCGGGTCAGTTTCGCCCGAAGCAGGCCCGAGCCGGTGATCGCCCACCATCCGCGCAATGCAAAACCTGCGCCGCTCAGCACGACGCAGGTGATGTGGAAATGCTTGAGAGCCAGGTACATGTCGCCTCGAAGTGACGCGTCGAAAAACAGCCGGCGGCAGCGGCAAGCTGAAAAACGTCACCGGGCCCCGCAGGCGTGGAGCCCTGAACTTTATCCGCGCAGCACGCCGACTTCCAGCGCCGCGAACCAGTTGATGAAGCGCTGCACGTCGGCGCCCTGGTAGATGGCGCCGTGCTGCGGCACCAGCATGTCGATATCGAGGCGCGAAACCCGCTCACACCAGTCGCGCTTGGCCTTGTCCGAACCCATCCAGCGCTTGTGGAAACCTTCGGCATGGCGGATGTGGCGGGAGAAATCCTCCACGTAAAGGTTGTTCTGATCGGGCGGCAGCAACGCGGCACCCACATCGCCGGAAAACAGGATCTTGGATTTCGGGTCGTACAGGTGATGGTTGCCGGACGAGTGCAGGTAATGGGCAGGAATCGCCTGCAACTCCAGCCCGCCAAGCTTGATCGTCATGCCCGGATCGGGGATCGGCACGAAGGTGGAATCGGTTCCGCCGAAGTGGGGCAGGAAGGATTGCCACAGCCAGCTGGTGTAGCACTTGAGGTCAGGCTTGAATTCGAGCCACAGGGCCAGCGACGAGATGATGTCCGGATCCTGGTGGGAGGCGAAGATGCCCGCGAGCGTGGTCGGGTCGCACTCGGCCGACAGCGCCGAGAACACCGACGGAAATATCTCGATGCCGCCCGGATCGCACAACAGTGCCTCGTTACCATCGACGATCACGTATTCGTTGGTATCGATGATGTAGCCGGGTTTGCTCGGGTCGCGGGCAATCGCCAGCCAGCGATGTTCGTCGTCCTGGTAGATACAGTGAGCCTGCTTCATGGGTTTTCAGTCCTTTACTAGCCGTTCCTTGCCAAGCACTTCGAGGGATCGCTTGATCTGGGCGATCACCTCCGCGAAATCCGTCGAGACCTGCATCAACGCCGGGCTGAAGCCACCGCCGTAGGCCGCCTCGATCTTGGCCGAGCGGGCCAGCACGCCGCCCAGTTCGACCAGTTGTTGGGTTTCTTCCACGGCTGCACGCAGGCGCAGGTCGAGGGCTCGCAGGCTTGCCTGCTGTTCGGCCAGGCGCAAGGCGCCGCGCTTTCTCGCTTCACGCACACCGGGCACGCCTTCGCCGCTCAGGCGGAACGCCTCGGTGAGAATCGCGGTGTTGCGCTGTTGCTGGACGACTCCGGTCACGCTGCCGACCGAGCCGGACGTCATGTCACGCAGGGACGACATGCGACGTGTCAGATCCTGGGCGAAGCGGCGCAGCTCGTTGGACAGCACCCCGAAACCCAGGGCCGCGTTGCCGGCCCGCTTGGCCAGGAAGATGGCGTTGAGGGCCATCAGGTTGATGCGGAAGGCCGTCGCAACGATGGCCTTGATCTCTTCATTGACCAGGACGATGCCGGCCAGTTCGCCGCTGCGGCGAGGGGGTGGTTTCAGATTTCGTTCAGGCGCGTTCATACCGGGCTCTCGGGCGGCGGGCAGCCGCATAGGGGCGCATTGATCGGGGCTGGCGCAGCGTCCACCCTGATCCGGAAGGAATGAACAGGCCGGTCGCCGCGGGAGGATTAACGGCGGCCGGCCGGCAAGCTTGAGCCCGGCGGGGTCGTCACGAAGTGACGGCAGAGCGCATTGGCGGCAGGAAGAAATCGCGCGGTCGGGTGCGCAGGCGCAGCCACAGGCGACGGCGCAATTCACGCAGGTCGGCCCTGGGCAGATCGTAGGCGCGCACTGCAGTGAGCAGCGACAGCGCAAAGCTCACCCCCAGGTTGAGGACGAACATCACGGCAACCCCGGCAATCGCCAGGGTGAGCAGTCCGGTGCCCACCAGCGGCAACTCCAGCGACGAGGTGGCAAGGCTCAGGATGCCGGAGTTGAGCGTCACGTGGCGCACGTCGAGGGGCAGGCCAAAAAACTTGCCCAGCACCGGGGTCATGCCAAGCATGAGGCCCAGCGAGATGTTGGTGGCCCAGCCCGACATGTTGCGCGACACGACGCCTGCGAGGCGGATCATGCGCATCGGCCCGAAGCGCCGGCCCAGCCGGTGTTCGGCAATCGCCTGGGGCAGCCGGTGATACACGACCCAGTTATCCACCCAGCCACCGACGAGGGCGGCGAGATAGAGCACGACGCCGGTGAGCGCGGCGTAGAACACCGTGCCGCTATCCACCGGGCTCAGCGAGTGGAACACGTACGCGGCCTCGGAGGCGGACAGGTAGGAGTGGCCAGTCACGAATTGCCACATGGCGTCGAAGGCGTAGGCCCCGGTGGCCACCAGCACCACGTTGGCGATGGTGGCGGCAAGCTGGGAGCGGCAGATACACGCGGCGTAATCGACGATCACGTCGAGCCGTTCGCCGCCTTTTCTGTCTCGGATGATCGCCGCGAAGGCCGCCGCGGTCATCGCCGGCTGCTTGGTGGCGAGCATGAGGCCGAAGGCCTGCAGCAGCAGAAAACTCAGCGCGTAATTGAGGCCCGAGGTGAAGCCTTCGACAAACAGCGCGAGGCCCGCGCCGGCAATGGCCATTTTCGCGGCCGCGGTGCCCACGGTCAGCAGGCCGCCACCGGCCGCCGCGATCCAGATGTGACGGTAGTCGTCGGGCGTTTCGGCGATGTAGTGCTCGCCCGTTTCGCCCGCCCGGTCGACGATGCGGCGCTGAAGCCGCTGCAGGTTGCTGCGCACCAGGTGGCGCAGGCTGGTGCTTTCATGGGCCGCGTAGGCGAGTTGCTGCCAAAGCAGCAGTTGCGGGCCGGGCGCCCCCGGCTCGGCGCTCATCACGCCGACGATGCTTTCCATGCGGGCGAGGCAGCGCTCCAGCACATCGAGGCCGTAGACGATATCGACGCTGATGCCTTCCGACTCCAGACGTTTTGAAATGAGCTGCATCTCCTCCCGGCACGCCTCCAGGTCGGCCTGCCAGGCATCTAGCAAAGGCCCGGAAATCCGCTGCTGCTCCCACGCGCACAGCAGGTTTTCGCCGCTGTCGGCAAGCCGCTTGAACGGCGAGGCGGCCACCGGGCGGCGCTCGCTGCGGGTCCGCAGCTTGAGCGACAAGCCCTGCCCCTGCACCCGCGCCACAAGCAGCCGGAAGCCGTCGGCCATGGCGCTGCGCAGAGCCTGAGCCATTTCCGGCTCGGTGCTCGGGAAGAGGATGTCCACGGCACGCTGAAAGGTGGACGGCTGCAGCCCGCGGATCAGGGTCAGATCCCGGTCACGCCGGAAACTGCGGCTCACCAGGTGGGACAGATCGTGATCGTCCCGCGGCGAGGGGATCAGTTTCGCGGTCAGGCGGTCGCCGAATTCGGACAGGAAGCCCCGGTCACTGGGAATGCCCACTTCGCCGAACAGGTTGGCAGCGTCGGTTTCGTCGAGGATCGCCCGGATGGCCCGGCGCACGTCGGCGGCCAGATCGGAATTGGCCGCGAGCACGTCCATCAGCACGGCGAAACGCTGGGTGGCCGAGCCGTGAACATCGACCGTATCGATATAGACGTCGTTCCAGAGCGAGCCGCCCGCCAGCCAGGCGGTCAGGTCACGCCAGGCATCGAGGCGGTCGGGCAGATCAGCAGCGTCGATCAGCGCATGAAGCCGCGCGGCGAGTTTCGGGAGGTCGCGCTGGCTTTGGCGCTGGGGAGGCAGTGCGGCATGAATACACGCAAGAACTGCATCCGGTGAGAGGGGCGGAGTCAGGGTCAAATTATTCTGCATACGTGGATTGTGACCCGGGTGAGCACAATTTGTTCGCGCAAAAATTTATTGTTTCATCTCGGGGCCAACCCGCGCCGTGCGCGAAACCAGCGCAGAGCCCCGGCCTGCCGGACGCCCCGGGTGACGACAAACCCTGCGGCAAAAACACGTACTTCTGAGCTCCGGATTCCGCTTTGCGGCTCCGGAATGACGAACTGAGGCTTCTTGCGCTCGCCGGGCACAAAAAAACTGCCCGCCTTTTGGGCGGGCAATTCGGGATGAACCCGCCCTTCCGGGGGGGGGGGACGTCTAGGGCATCAGAACGCGACGCGCACGCCGAGGTTGCCACCGATATCGGACTGCCCCGAACGCGCTTCGCCAGTCAGGCCGATGTAGGCGAAGGCCTGCGGCGCAAGCCGCAGCGTGCCGGAGACACCAATCTGGCCAAAGCTGCGGCCAACCTGGGGCCCTGCCACGGTAAAGCTCTCGCCAGCCAGCGAGGCGCGCAAGGTCGGGCGCACGGCGTTACCGCTATCCTGACCCACGCCGATCTCGGCCTGGTAGGTGTAGGGCGCGGAGAGCGGATCCTTGCGGATCGACCCCGCCGCTACGCCGACCATCGCACGGAAGCCGTTGGCGGAGTACTTGTCGAGGCTGAGGGCGGCGGTCGATGCCGAGCCTTCGCTGACATCACCACGGGTGGTTTGCTGGAACAAAGTCCGCACGAAGGGCTCGACAACGGTGGTCAGCAGCTCGACCGGCTTGCGCACGGCCACACCGGCCAGCCAGTTCTCGCCACGCTGATGCGTCTTGAGGCTGCCGGCTCCGGCGATCGGGTCGACACGGGTGCTTTCCCAGGTGCTGCTGCCGTAGCCCAGCACACCGTCGATGGCGTAGCCCCCCGTGCGGTACTGCCCGTAGCCGAAGAACAGGTTTTCGTCCATCGAGCCCGAGGCGCTCACACCGCTCATTGCCAGGTTGGAACTGGCATGGGAGAAACCCACGCCGAGCCGGGCATTGGCGGTGCTGGCGACATCACCACCGATCGCAAACTGGGTGCGATCGGTACGGAAGCCGGACGACGTGCTGTCGCTGCTCCACTGGCCGCGGTTGGCCCCCATTTCGATCCACAAGGCGCGGTGGTCATGCAGATCGGTGGAATCGGCGGCATTGCGGCTGGAGCCACTGCCCAGCTGCCGTCCGATGGCGCCCTGGGTCCATTGGCCCGCACGCGGCGCAGCAGCGGCAAGCGCGGCATGCACCTCGCCGGACAAGGCCGTCATCACGCCCGGCAACTGGGCTGCGTTGAGACCGGCCAGCGTGTAGAAGAGCTGGCCCTGGGCCGTGGTCGAGGCGCCCTGCTGGTCGGCGGTCACGATGCGATCCACCGCGGCGCCGAGAGCCCGGGCATTGCCATTGACGGCCTGCAGGCCGCTGGCGTAGGAGGTCGGAATCACGCGCAGATCGACACTATTGCTGCCGAAGACATCGTAGAACACCGCCATGCGGGTGCCGGTGGCCATGCCGTCAGGCTGGGCCAGTGGCGCAAAGCGGCCGGAGATGCCGCCATCGGCAGTAATGATGCGGAAGGTGTCGCCCAGTTGCGGAACGTAGGGCGTGTAGGTGACCGCACCGGTTATGGCCGTGAGGTTGGGCGCCAGCGTGGCGCCGCCTGCGACAAACTGGTTGCCCGCCCCGGTAACCAGCAGGCGCGAGTAGTTGCCCGGGCCTGAAGCCGTGCCGAGGCCGTTGATGTCGGCCTGGAAGGAGCTGCCGGCAAGCATCGTGACCGTGCCGGTGGTGGTCAGCGTACCCGGCGAATTGCCGGGGGCGAGAATGCCATGCACCGAGATCGGGCCGTTAACCAGGCCGGTACCACGCAGGATGGCCGGCGAATCCACGGAGACGACGCTGTCGAGGGTGCCGTTGGCGCGCAACTCACCCTGCTGGACGCAGGTGCCGTTGCTCTGGGTCATGACACCGGTGAGGTTGAGCGTGCCCAGGCCAGACTTGACGAAGCAGCCCGAGCTACCGCCCGAGTCGCTACCCGTGTCGGTGATGGTGCCGGAAAGCGTGGTGGTGGTGCCGGTATCGACGTTAACCGTGGTGTTGCCGGCCAGGATGATGGACTGCCCGGTCAGGATATCCACCGTGGTGTTGACGGTGCCGCCATTCACGGTGACGTTGCCCCAGCCGAGACCCCAGGCGTTGGTGACCTGCACGAGGCCCCCATTGACGATCATGCCGCCTGTCCAGCCAGAGCCGACGGTGTGGTCACCGGAGCTGTCGCCCGACAGGACAAGGGTGCCGGCACCCGTCTTGTTCAGTTGCCCCGCCCCGACCAGCGAGCCGGTCAGGCTGAGGGTGGCACCGGTATCGGTGGCCACGGTGCCGCCGCCGGTGGCGTTGACGTCACGGGCAGAACTGAAGCTGGTGGTGGCCTGCAGGGTTCCGCCATTGAAAGTGATGGCGCTGCTACCCGCCCCCAGGCTGGCGTCGGATGCCACTTTGAGCGTGCCACCGTTGAGCGTGGTGCCACCGGTGTAGCTGTTGGCACCGGAAAGCTGCAAGCTGCCCTGATTGACCACCGTTCCGCCGGTGTGAGCCAGGTCGCCACTGAGCACGACCGCGCCGCCACCGTTCTTGACGAGGGCGCCGCTGCCCGAAACGACTCCGCTGCCGCTGAGGGTGGTGCCGTTATCCGCCTGCAGGGTGCCGGTTCCGGTGACGTTGATGTCACGGGCGGTGGTGAAGCTGGAGGTGCTCTGCAGGGTGCCGCCATTCAGGTTCAGAACACCACCGGCCCCACCGAGGTTGGCGTCGGACGAAACACGAACGATGGCGCCGTTGCCGATGGTGGTGCCACCCGTGTAGGTGCTGACACCACCGAGGGCGACGACACCTGAAGCGACATTGAGGCCGCCGGTACCGGAAATCACCCCGTCAAAATTGCCGCTGGCGTTGCTGAGCGTAAGGCTTTGACTACCGAGGATGACATTACCGGACCCGACCACGGTTGCGATCGAAGCCCCGGCAGCGGAGCCGGAAACATCGAAGCTGCCGTTGTTAACAAGCGTGCTGGCCACACCGGCCGTACCGGCACCGGTGAGGGCCAGCGTTGCACCGCTGTCGATGGTCGTCGCACCGGTGTAGGTGTTGGCGCCGGAGAAAGTCTGGCTGCCTCCCTTGACGGCTACGCCGCCAGTGCCGCTGATCACGCCGCCAAAGCTGCCGCTGGCATTGCTGAGGTTGAGGTTACGGTTGCCCAGGACAACTTCGCCGCCGCCTGTCAGGGCGGTGATGGTGGAGCCGAGCGAAGACGTGGTGCCCGAGATGTCGAGGGTGCCGTCGTTGGCGAGGCCGCTGGCAGAGGCCAGGTGGTGGTGCCCACAAGGGCCACGGTCGCGCCGCTGGCGATGCTCACGGCACCCGGCGCGGTGTAGTTGCCGCACAGGTCGAGACGCCCCGCCGCCACGCTGGCGCCGCCGCTGTTGCTCACGTCACCGCACAGTTGCAGGGTGCCGGCGCCGTTCTTGAGCAGCGCGCCGGTGCCGCTGACGGCGCCGGTGTCCTGCAGCGTCGTGCCTGCGTCGGTGGTGAGCGTGCCGGTGCCGGTGAGGCTGGTGGCGCGGGCGGTGGTGAAGCTTGCCGTGCTGTGCAGCGTGCCGTTGTCGAGCGCGAGCGGGCCGGCCGCGTTGCCGAGGTTGGCGTCGGACGAGACCGCCACGGTGCCGCCATTCACGGTGGTGCCGCCGCTGTAGGTGTTGGTGCCGGACAGCGTCAGGGTGCCGGCGCCGGCCTTGACGAGGCCGCCGGTGCCGCCGATGACGCCACTGAAGCTGCCTTGGTTGAGCGTCAGCGTGTGGCTGCCGAGGCCGACCGCGCCGCTGCCGTCGAGCTGGTTGATGGCTTCGCTGGCGCCGAGGGTGAGGGTGCCGTTGTCGGTGACGTTGGCGCTGGCCGACAGGCCGCCGTTGCTGTCGTTGAAGGTGGCGCCGCTGGCGATGCTGATCGCGTTCGAGGCGAGCGAACCGGCGCCGGACAGGGTCAGCGTGGCGCCGCTGCCGACGCTGGTCGCGCCGGTGTAGGTGTTGGCGCCGGTGAGGGTTTCGCTGCCGCCCGTCACGCTGAGGCCGCCACTGCCGCCAACGATGCCACTGATGGTGCCGGCGGCGTTGCTGAGCGTCAGGGTCTGGCTGCCCAGTGCGATGTTGCCGCTGCCACTGACGGTTTGGGCGGTGGTGCCGGCACTGGTGCCGGAGATGTCGAGGGTGCCGCTGTTGGTGATGCCGCTGGACGAGGCGAGGCTGGTGGTGCCGGTGACGCCGAGGGTCGCGCCGCTGGCGATGCTCACGGCACCCGGCGCGGTGTAGTTGCCGCACAGGTCGAGACGCCCCGCCGCCACGCTGGCGCCGCCGCTGTTGCTCACGTCACCGCACAGTTGCAGGGTGCCGGCGCCGTTCTTGAGCAGCGCGCCGGTGCCGCTGACGGCGCCGGTGTCCTGCAGCGTCGTGCCTGCGTCGGTGGTGAGCGTGCCGGTGCCGGTGAGGCTGGTGGCGCGGGCGGTGGTGAAGCTTGCCGTGCTGTGCAGCGTGCCGTTGTCGAGCGCGAGCGGGCCGGCCGCGTTGCCGAGGTTGGCGTCGGACGAGACCGCCACGGTGCCGCCATTCACGGTGGTGCCGCCGCTGTAGGTGTTGGTGCCGGACAGCGTCAGGGTGCCGGCGCCGGCCTTGACGAGGCCGCCGGTGCCGCCGATGACGCCACTGAAGCTGCCTTGGTTGAGCGTCAGCGTGTGGCTGCCGAGGCCGACCGCGCCGCTGCCGTCGAGCTGGTTGATGGCTTCGCTGGCGCCGAGGGTGAGGGTGCCGTTGTCGGTGACGTTGGCGCTGGCCGACAGGCCGCCGTTGCTGTCGTTGAAGGTGGCGCCGCTGGCGATGCTGATCGCGTTCGAGGCGAGCGAACCGGCGCCGGACAGGGTCAGCGTGGCGCCGCTGCCGACGCTGGTCGCGCCGGTGTAGGTGTTGGCGCCGGTGAGGGTTTCGCTGCCGCCCGTCACGCTGAGGCCGCCACTGCCGCCGACGACGCCACTGAAGGTGCCGGCGGCGTTGGACAAGGTGAGAGTCTTGGTGCCAAGAGCCACCGCACCGTTACCGGAAAGGGTCTTGATCGTCGCGCCGGAGGTGGTGCCGGAAATGTCGAAGATGCCGTTGTCGATCACGCCGCTCGACGCAGCGATGCTGCCTGAGCCGGACAGGGCAAGGGTGGCGCCGCTGTTGATCGTGGTGCTGCCGGTATAGGTGTTGATTCCCGAGAAGGTCACCGAGCCACCCGAATCACCATTTGAAATGGTCAGCGCCCCTGGGCCGGCAGTATCTGCGATGACACCGGAGAACGTCGAGGCGATACCACTTTGATCGATGGCTCCCCCAGTGGTGTTGATCGTGAAGCCCTGGGAGTAAACGTGATTCGCAGAATCCATCCTCAGCGTGCCGCCATCGAACACCGGATTCAGCGTTCCACCCGCTAGGCCGGCGGCTAGATGCGGTGAGCCACTGGTGGCAATGTCGGTCGCAACAGGACCGCCTGCGCCTGTCGTTTCGGACGGTAGGAAAAGCGGTGTAAATCCGCCTGCGCTGGGATCGCAAGCCGTTGGCGACGCGAGAAGCGATGCGCACGGGCCGGCGTAAACCCCCAGTTGTACCTCGCTGGTATCGGCGACGTTGTTGGACAGGGCGGAGAACGAAACCGTATAAATTGAACCGGCCGTCAGGCTGAGTCCTTGATAAATACCGTCAAAGCTGCCTACCGCGCCGTCATACCACGAACCGCTCGTGCCGGTATTCACTCCAAGGCCGCTGGTCGAGGTGTATTGCGCCGTCCCCGGCGCTTTCCATTGGCCAGCAGCAGTGGGCGTGGTTCCGTTTTGATAGACGACACCCCAGTTCGCAGGCGCCTGGATGCCATTACCCCCTACCGCCCCCCCCTGAGCAAAATTGGGGTTGATCAGCAAATTGTTTGCATCTCCTTGAAGCGTCAGGGAGACATTCCCGAAAGTCCAGAAAGCCGGATCCTGCCGAAAGGCAAAAAGCAGATAATTGCTGCCGGAATTCGCAGCGGTGAAATTGACAGAGTAGTCGCTGAAAACGTTCGGGGTGTTGCCGCCCTGAATCGCATAGATATAACCGCCCGGCAGAATCTGAGCCCAAGCCGATGTTCCAAGGCCTAGAGCCCCAAGGCTCAATGCCATCGCAGCAGCACGCCAGACACCCGGCACTTTTCTCTTGCCGGTTCGGGCTTTCGAGTCCTTGCCATGCGCCTTCGACACTTCGGAGGCGACGACGACAGAATTGTGCTTTTTGCTGAACACCAGCCGAAATAAATTTTTATTCATATTCCCCCCTATCACTCGTAACCAGGCGCGCCCCTGCCTCAGTGTGGATATGCGCACGAACCCAGAATCAATTACCTACAAAAAAATATGACAAAGCAACCAAAGGCGATTAACGACCGCTCACCACCCATCTTTAGAGCAAAAGCTTTTTTCTCTGAATTACCCAAGTTAGGGCAACAATCACGGCACCCAACACACATAAAAAAACAAATACACTGCAAAGCCCCCCAAGCAGACGCGTGCGCCCAAGCGGGCTTCAGCTCCGCCGCCGTCTGAACTACCATCCCGCCCCATGCTTCCCATCATTTTTCGCGACGAACATATCGTCGTCATTCACAAGCCCTCCGGCCTGCTCGTTCATCGCAGCGAAATCGACCGCCACGAAACGCGTTTCGCCGTGCAGCTGCTGCGCGACCAGATCGGGCGCCGCGTGTACCCCGCCCACCGGCTCGACCGGGGCACCTCGGGCGTGCTGGTCTTTGCGCTGGACAAGGAAACCGCCCGCCTCCTGGGCGGGCAGTTCGAACGTCAGGAAGTGGCCAAGACCTACCTCGCCGTGGTGCGCGGCCATCCGCCCGAATCCGGCCACATCGACCACGCCCTGAGCCGCCGTCGCGACGACGCCGAGTGGGTGGGCGACAAGACCTCCGACGAAGCCCAGCCGGCCGTCACCGATTTCCGCTGCCTCGCCACCTGCGAACTCCCCCACCAGGTGGACCGCTACCCCACCAGCCGCTATGCCCTCGTCGAAGTCACACCCCACACGGGCCGCCGCCACCAGATTCGCCGCCACCTCAAGCACGTCGCCCACCCCGTGATCGGCGACGCCACCTTCGGCAAGGGCCGCCACAACCGGCTGTTCCAGACGCTTTTTGGCTGCCACCGGATGCTGCTGGCCTGCGCGCGGATGCAGCTCACCCACCCGTACACCGGCGAGCCGCTCGATCTCGTCGCCCCGCCGGATGGCGAATTTGCCGCCGTGCTCGAAGCCCTGGGCTGGGCCGGCGCCCTGCCGGCGGTGCTGCGCCAATAGCCGCCCGTAACGCCTTTGTCCTAAGCATGGGCGCACGATCCGCAGCCGGCACGCAGGCGCGAGCCGGGCGCCCGGTATCAATAAGTTGCTTTCGCCTGTAACAGAGGGCGGATAAGATTGACGGTCTTTTGTCCCGCGCAACGATGAAGCTCCCCGAACGCCCCGACCTGTCCGGCATTTCCTGGCAACGCGCTGCGCGCCTCGGCCCCGTGCTGGCCTGGGGGCTGGCACTGGCCGTCACGGCCTGGGTGGCCGCCGACCTGTTCTGGCGTTTCAGTGCGCCGAGCGCCCCGGCCCTTCCCGTCGCCAGCCTCGCCGACCCGCAAGCTGCCGCCCAGGCCATCGCCAGCCGGCACCTGATGGGGCAGGCCGCAGCCGGCAGCACCGCGGCAGCGCCCGTCCAGCCCGGCCGTTATGCCCTGCAGGCCGTCGTAACCGGCTCGGGCAAACGCCCCGGCTGGGCCGTCATTTCTGTTGACGGCGGCGCCCAGCAAGGCATCGTCGAGGGGCAGGAAGTCCGCCCCGGCGTCACCCTCGCCCTCGTCAAGGGCGACTCGGTCGAACTCTCCATTGGCGGCGCACGCCAGACCATCCGCCTCGCCGAGCGCGCGGGCATCGATGGCAGCGCCCCGACACCCGTCCCGGCCAGCGCGGCCACGACGCAGAATCCGGGCAACGAGCCCGCCCCACATCCGTTTCCTGGTGGCTTCCCGGCGCAGAACCTGCCGGTCCATCCCACTCCAGACCCGTCCAACCAATGAAACCAACCCGCCGCAGCCCCGGGTTCGCCCGCCGCCTTCTCGCCTTCACGCTCGCCGCCAGCCTCGCGCTGCCGCTCACCCCGGCCCTTGCCACCGAGGCCGACAAGCCCGGCAACACCGAGCCGGTGTCGCTGAATTTCGTGAATGCCGACATCGGCGCCGTCATCCAGGCCATCTCCAAGATTTCCGGGCGCAACTTCGTCGTCGACCCGCGGGTCAAGGGCACGCTCAACATCGTCACGGCCCGCCCGGTGGCCCGCAACCTCACCTACTCGATCCTGCTGTCGGCGCTGCGCCTGCAGGGCTATACCGCCATCGAGGGCCAGGGCGTCACCAAGATCGTTCCCGAAGCCGACGCCAAGCTCCACGCGGTGCCGGTGGGCAAAGGCCAGGGGGCCGGCGGCGGCGACCGCCTGACCACCCAGGTCTTCAACCTCAAGCACGAATCGGCCACCCAGCTGGTGCCGGTGATCCGCCCGCTGGTGTCGCCCAACAACACCGTCACGGCCTACTCGGGCAACAACTCGCTGGTGGTAACCGATTACGCCGAGAACATCGGCCGCATCGCCCAGATCATCGACTCCATCGACGTTCCGCAAAGCGGCATGCGGGTCATGCCCCTCAAGCACGCCTCCGCCCTCGACCTCGCCCAAACACTCAACCGCCTGATGAACGACGCCGGCGGCGGTGCAGTCGGTGGCACGCCGGGCGTGGCGGGAGACGCCAGCCAGCGCATTTCGGTGATCGGCGACCCGCGCACCAACAGCCTCTTGGTGCGCTCCGACAACCCCTCAAAGCTCAACAGTGTGCGCCAGCTGGTCGCCAACCTCGACCAGCCCGGCGCCGCCGGCAACATCCACGTCGTTTACCTGAAGAACGCCGAAGCCGTGAAAGTTGCGCAAACCCTGCGCGCCGTGCTGTCCGGCGAAGCCGGCAACGCCGGCCAGACAGGCACCGGCACCGCCGGCAGCAGCAGCAGCACATCCAGCTTCGCCCCCAACACCACCGGCAGCACCGGCCAGAACACCACCACCGGCATGGGCAGCACCCCGTCCTTCGGCAACACCAGCGGCACCAACACCGCCGGCGGCACCGGCAGCGGCATGGTCCAGGCCGACCCGATGACCAACTCGCTGATCGTCACCGCACCGGACGCCATCTACAACAACATCCGCAAGGTCATCGACCAGCTCGACAAGCGCCGCGCTCAGGTTTACGTGGAAGCGCTGATCACCGAAGTCAGCACCGACAAGGCCGCCGAAATCGGCATCCAGTGGCAGGCCGGCAAGCTCGGCAGCACCACCGCCTTCGGCGGCACCAACTTCAGCACCGGCGGCAACAACGTGCTGAACCTGGCGGCGGGTCTGGCCAGCGGCAGTGCCAGCACCCTGCCCGGCAACGGCCTCAACCTGCTGCTTGGCAGCGGCACGATCACCGTCGGCGGCCGCGAGATCGCCAACCTCAACATGCTGGCGCGCCTGCTCGAATCCGACACCAAGGCCAACATCCTGTCCACGCCCAACCTGGTCACCCTCGACAACGAGGAAGCCAAGATCGTCGTCGGCCAGAACCTGCCCTTCGTCACCGGCTCCTACGCCACCACCGGCACGGCCACCACGACCAGCCCCTTCACCACCGTCGAGCGCAAGGACGTGGGCCTGACCCTCAAGGTCAAGCCCCAGATCTCCGAAGGCGGCACCGTGCGCCTGCAGATCTACCAGGAAGCCTCCACGGTCGTCGCCAACAGCGTCGGCAATGCCACCGGCCCCATCACCAACAAGCGCTCCATCGAATCCACCGTGCTGGTGGACGACGGTGCGGTGATCGCCCTTGGCGGCCTCGTCGAGGACACCTACAGCGGCGGCGTCGAAAAGGTGCCCGTCCTCGGCGACATCCCCTACCTCGGCGCCCTCTTCCGCTACGAATCCCGCAAGCGCGGCAAGACCAACCTGATCGTCTTCCTGCGCCCGGTCATCCTGCGCGACGCGGCCAGCGCCGAAAGCATCTCGGCCGACCGCTACAACTACATCATCGGCCAGCAGCGCGAGTTCGATTCGCCCGACCGCCTGATGCGCAAGGAGCCCAACCCGCCCGAACTGCCGCCGCCTGGCAGCCCGCCGCCGGCCGTGCCCTACAACCGCCCGCGGGAAATCCCCGCCGCCCCGGTCATGAGGCCGGCCCCGGCCGCCGCAGCGCCGTCGGCCTCCGCCTACAACCCATGAACGCCCCGGCCCTGCCCTACGCCTTCGCCAAGGCCCACGGCATTCTCGTCGCCGCGCAAGGCGCCGACCACGCCGAGCTGCTGCTGCGCGAAGGCGCCAGCCTCGAAGCCCTCGCCGAAGTCCGGCGCACCCTCGGCCAGCCGCTGCGCATCGAAAACATCAGCCGCGCCGCCTTCGAGGCACGCCTGTCCGAAGCCTATTCCGGCACCGACGGCAACGCCTCCGCCGTTGTCGACGACGTGGGCCAGGAAGTCGACCTCACCCAGCTCATGACCGAGCTGCCCACGGTCGAAGACCTCCTCGAAACCCAGGACGACGCGCCGATCATCCGCATGATCAACGCGCTGCTCACCCAGGCCGTGCGCCAGTCCGCCAGCGACATCCACATCGAACCCTACGAGAAGAACTCCGTCGTGCGCTTTCGCCGCGACGGCGTGCTCGTCGATGTCGCCCAGCCCCACCGCGCGCTGCACGCTGCCATGGCCTCGCGCATCAAGATCATGGCCAGCCTCGACATCGCCGAAAAGCGCCTGCCCCAGGACGGCCGCATTGCCCTGCGCCTCGCCGGCCGGCAGGTGGACGTGCGCGTCTCCACGCTGCCCACCACCCACGGCGAACGCATCGTGCTGCGCCTGCTCGACAAGGGCAGCGGCCAGCGCAGCCTGGACAGCCTCGGCATGGCGCCCGAAACGGTCAAGCCCTTCGCCAGGCTGCTGGAACAGCCCCACGGCATCCTCCTCGTCACCGGCCCCACCGGCTCCGGCAAAAGCACCACGCTCTACGCCGCGCTGCAGGGCATGGACGCCAAGAGCCGCAACATCGTCACCGTCGAAGACCCGGTCGAATACGATCTCCCCGGCGTCGGCCAGATCCCGGTCAATGCCAAGATCGACCTCACCTTCGCCCGGGCGCTCCGCGCCATCCTCCGGCAGGATCCGGACGTCATCATGATCGGCGAAATCCGCGATCTCGAAACCGCCCAGATCGCCGTTCAGGCCAGCCTCACCGGCCACCTCGTGCTGGCCACCCTGCACACCAACGACGCCGCCTCCGCCGTCACCCGCCTTGTAGACATGGGCGTCGAGCCATTCCTGCTCGCCTCCACCCTGCGCGGCGTGCTCGCCCAGCGCCTCGTGCGCCGCCTGTGCCCGGCCTGCCGCAGCGCCCAGCCGGCCACGGATGCCGACCGCCAGCTGCTCGGAGCCGGCACGCCGGCCCAGCTCTGGCACGCCCCCGGCTGCCCCCAGTGCAGCCGTACCGGCTACGCCGGCCGCACCGGCATCTACGAGCTGATGGTCACCGACGACGCCCTCCAGCGCCTCATCCACACCGCCGCCGACGAAGCCGAGCTGCGCGCCCACTCACGCCAGTGCGGCGGCCACAGCCTGCGCGACGACGGCCTGCGCCTCCTGGCCGAAGGCAGCACCTCGGCCGAAGAGCTGCTGCGGGTAACCCGCGACTGAACCGCTCGCCCCCCGCCCCATGACCGCCTTCCGCTACCGCGCCCTCGACACCGCAGGCAAGGAATCCGCCGGAGTCCTCGAAGCCGACACCGGCCGGGCCGCGCGCAGCCTGCTGCGCGAGCGCGGGCTGTTTCCCCTTGAAGTCGTCTCGGTCGCCCAGGGCGCCGGCGGCGGCAAGCCGATGCGCCGCAAGCTGCGCGACGCCGACCTCACCCTGCTCACCCGCCAGTGGGCCACGCTGCTCGCCTCCGGCCTCACCGTGGAGCAGGCGCTGGCCGCGCTCATCGAGCAGGCCGAAACCGAAGCCACCCGCCAGCTGCTGGCCGGCGTGCGCTCCGAAATCCTCTCCGGCTACAGCCTGCGCGCCGCGCTGGACCGCTACCCGCAGGCCTTCACGACGCTCTACCGCGCCTCGGTGGCCGCCGGCGAAAAATCCGGCGAACTGGCCAAGGTGATGACCCAGCTCGCCGACTACCTCGACCGCAGCCAGGCCCTGCGCACCAAAACCCTGCAGGCCCTGCTCTACCCGGCCATTGTCGCCAGCGTGGCCATGATGGTGATCATCGGCCTGATGACCTACGTGGTGCCCCAGGTGGTGTCGGTCTTCCAGCAAGGCAAGCAGACCCTGCCGCTGCTGACCCGCTCGCTCATCGTGGTCAGCGACCTGCTGCGCGCCTGGGGCTGGCTGGCTGCGCTGGCGCTCATCGGCGCGTTTTTTGCTGGCCGCGCGGCGCTCACCGACACCACCGTCAAACGCCGCTGGGATGCCTGGCTGCTCGGCCTGCCCTTTCTGGGCCGCCACCTGCGCACGCTGGATGCCACCCGTTTTGCCAGCACCCTGTCCATCCTTGCCGGCAGCGGCGTGCCGCTGCTCGCGGCGCTCGACGCAGGCCGCCAGGTGATCAGCCGCCTGCCGCTGGCCGACGCCGTCGGCATCGCCGCCGAGCGCGTCCGCGAAGGCCAGCCGCTCTCAAAAGCCCTGGGCGCCAGCCGCCAGTTTCCGCCGCTGCTGATCCACATGATCGCCAACGGCGAAGCCACCGGCCGCGTCGATGAACTCCTCGACCGCGCCGCCCGCCTGCAGCAAGCCGAACTTGAAAACCGCACCGCTACCCTCACCGCGCTGCTCGAACCCGTGCTGCTGCTGCTGATGGGCGGCTTCGTAATGCTGATCGTGATGGCGGTGATGCAGCCGATCATCGAAATCAACACCCTAATGAAATAAGGAAGCCCCATGCTCAAAACGCTCCGCCGCTCCCGCGGCTTCACCCTGATCGAAGTGATGGTGGTCATCGTCATCCTCGGCGTGCTCGCCGCGCTGGTGGTGCCCAAGGTCATGAGCCGCCCGGACGAAGCCCGCGCCGTGGCCGCCCGCCAGGACATCTCGGCGATCATGCAGGCCCTCAAGCTCTACAAGCTCGACAACCGCCGCTACCCCACCGGTGAACAAGGCCTTCAGGCCCTCGTCGCCAAACCCGCCACCGCGCCGGTGCCCGACAACTGGAAGTCCTACCTCGACAAGCTGCCGGTCGACCCGTGGGGCAAGCCCTACCAGTACGTGATGCCCGGCCTCAAGGGCGAAGTGGACGTGATGAGCTTTGGCGCCGACGGCCTGTCGGGCGGCGAAGGCTTCGACGCCGACATCGGCTCCTGGAGCCTGTGACAGCCCCCGCGACCGTGGCTTCGCCCCGGTCACGCCTCCCGCGGGGGGCCGATGCCTCCCCGGGTGTTGCAATCCCAAGACACCGGGCGGCCGAGCGCCCCCGCCATGCCGGCTTCACCCTGATCGAAATCATGGTGGTGCTGGTCATCATGGGCGTCATGGCCACCGGCATCAGCCTTGGCATCGACAGCCTGCGCGGCCGCGATACCGACCGGGCCCTCAAGCGCCTGCGCCTCGTGCTGGAAGCCACCGCCGACCGGGCCATGGTGCGCGGCCGGCCCATGGCCATCCAATTTTTGCCCGACGGCTATCGCTTCGAAGCCCTCGACCCCGACGACAACTGGCGCCCGCTGATCGACCCGCCGGTATTCACCGAACGCACCCTGCCCGGCGAACTCGGCTGGGCCGGCCTGCGCCTCGACGGCCAGCCCGACGCGACCAGCCTGCGCCTGCAGTTCGGCAGCCAGGCGCCCGAATACGAACTGCGCGTCAGCACACCAAGAGGCGAAGCCCGCTTCACGGGCAAGGCCAACGGCGATGTGACCCTTGCCATGCCGGGCCGCACGCGCTCATGAGCCCGCGCAGCAACCGCGGCTTCACGCTGCTCGAAACCCTCGTCGCGCTGGCCATTCTGGCCATTGCGCTGACCGCGGCCTTTCGCGCCATGGGCGTCACCGCACAAACCTCGGCCGACCTGCGCGAACGCCTGATTGGCGACTGGGTTGCCGAAAACCGCCTCGCCGAACTGCGCGCCACCCAGGCCTGGCCCCCCACCGGCACCAACGAAGGCACGGCCGACCAGGCCGGGCGCAGCTACCGCTGGCGCGAAGAAGTGAAATCCACCGCCAACCCGCTGTTCCGGCGGGTGGATGTGAGCGTCTTCGCGCCCGAATCCGGCGATCACGCCATCGCCCGCCTGTCAGGCTACGTGGCGAGGCCGCTGCAATGAAACACGCCGCCGGCCAGCGTGGCCTGACCCTGATCGAGCTGATGGTGGCCCTCGCCATCTTCGCCATCCTCGGCGTGCTCTCTTACCGGGCGCTGGCCGAAGTGGCCACCAGCAACAGCCGCCTCGAAGAAAACTTCGAGCGCTGGCGCACCATCAGCCGCACCCTGCAGCGCATCGACACCGACCTGATCCAGGTGGTCGCCCCGGCCCGCTCGTCCGAAGCCACCCCCGGCACACCCCAGACCGGCGCAGCGATGATCCTCGGCCGCGCCGCCAACGGAGGCGGCCCCGAGCTCCAGTTCCTGCGCCTCGACGACAGCCGCGGCGTGCGCCGGGTGGGTTACCGGCTGGTCGATGGCCGCCTCGACTGGCTGCGCTGGAGCGGCCGCGACGCCGTGGGCGAACCGGCCATCGAACCGCTGCTTGCCAACGTTCGCGGCCTGCGCTGGCGCTTTCTGCTCAACAACAACCGCATCGACGCCTGGCCGCCCGGCAACAACGCCGTCGTGCTGCCCGACGCGATCATCCTCGAACTCGACCTGCCCGACGTGGGCACCCTCACCCGGATGATCTCCCTTCGCTGATGCAGCCGCGCCACCCTCATCCCTTGCTCCATGCCCGCGCACGCGCCCAGCGGGGCGCCGCGGTCATCCTCGCGCTGCTCACCGTGGCGCTGGTGGCGGGCCTTGCCGCCGCGTCGGTGGGCGATCTGGGCGTAGCCATGGATCAGGTCACCGGCCGCCACGACCAGGCCCAGGCGCGCCAGCTGGCCCGCGGCGCCGTGGACTGGGCGCGCAACGTGCTCGCCGAAGACGCCCGCAGCAGCTCGGTCGACCACCTGGGCGAAGCCTGGGCCACCAAGGTGCCGCCCACCCCCGTCGAGGAAGGCGAGGTCAGCGGCGAACTGCAGGAGCTTTCCGGCCGCCTCAACCTCAACAATCTCGTCCGGGCCGACGGCAGCAGCGGCAGCACCAGCGCCGACATCGTCGAAGTGGAGCAGTTCCAGCGCCTGCTTGGCCTGCTCGGCACCGGCCAGAGCGAGGCCGGCAGCCTCACCACCGCCCTCCTCGACTGGCTCGACAGCGACGACACCCCGCGCCTGCCCGGCGGCGCCGAATCCACCTGGTACGGCGCCCAGACCCCGCCCCGCCGCGCCGCCAACGCGCCCCTCGTGGCCGTCAGCGAACTCCTGCAGGTGCGCGGTTTCACGCCCCAGCTCGTCGCCCGCCTCACCCCCTTCGTCGCCACGCTGCCCGTGGGCTCCACGGTCAACGTCAACACCGCCCCTGCCGAAGTGCTCGCCGCCGTCGTGCCCGGGCTGTCCCTGGATGCCGCGCGCGTGCTGGTCGTCCAGCGCAGCCGCGCCTGGTTCAAGGATCTGGCCGACTTCAAGGCCCGCCTGCCCTCCCAGGAGATGCAGCCCGACATCACCCGCCTCGCCACCACCAGCCGCCACTTCCTCGCCACCGGCCGCGCCCGCTTCGGCGTGTCGATGGTGCGCATGGAAGTGCTGCTCGACCGCAGCCAGAACTGGCCCACCGTCGTCTGGCAAAAACTGCTGTGAAACCACTATGAGTACCCGTCTCCTTCTCGCCATCGACGAACACTGGCCCACCCGGCCCGACTGCCCGTGGGTGCTCCTCGGAGACAACGGCCAGCCCGTCTCCGAAGGCCACTCCGAGCCCCGCCACTGGCCTGCCGCCGCCGCATGCGAAATCGTGCTCACCGGGCCGCAATGCCTGTGGCTCGAAGTGCCGCTGCCCCGCGGCGCCCGCCGCGACCTGCCGCGCCTGCTCGCCTACGCCCTCGAAGACCGCCTCCTCAAAGACCCCGACACCCAGCACCTTACCCTGAGCCACCGCCGCCCCGCCGACGACGGCGAGCGCGACCTGGCCGGCGTGATCGTCGTCGCCCGGGACCGCCTGCGCCAGCTGGTCGCCCAGCTGGCCGCCATCGGCCGGCCGCCCCGCCGCGTGCTCGCCGAAGTGCAGACCGCCCCGGCCGGCGGTGACGCCTGGCAGCTCAGCCTGTCCGCCAGCGGCGCCATCCTGCGCACCGGCGCCAGCACCGGCATCGCCATCGACACGGACCTCCTCGCCCCGCTGCTGGCCCAGCAGGCCGCCACCGCCCGCGCCGCCAATGCCGCACCGGCCGGCATCGAGCTGCACCTGGCCGCCGGCAGCAGCGCCCCCGACATCGCCGCGCTGGCCGCCGAAACCGCCATTCCGGTGCACGCCGCCGCGGCCTACCAGTGGTGGCAGGGCGCCGAGCGCAAGGCCGCCAACCTGCTCCACGACGAGTTCGCCTACCGGGAGGGCGGCGCCGGCTGGCTCGGCAAGCTGCGCCCAGCACTCTTTGTCGGCGGCGGCGCACTGGCCATCTGGCTGCTGGCCAGCATCGGCGAAGTGCTGTGGCTCAAGCACAGCCTTGGCCAGGTGGGCGAACGCATGGAGCGGGTCTATCGCACAAGCTTTCCCAACACCCCGGTGGTGGCCCCGGCCGCCCAGATGCGTCAGCAGCTCAACCTGGAGCGCGCCCGCCACGGCCAGCTGCGCGACGACGACGCACTCGCCCTGCTGGCGCTGGCGGCCGAAGCGCTCGGCACCGACGCCGCCGACGGCATTGCCGCGCTGCGCTTCGAGGAAGGCCGCCTCGACCTGACCCTGGGTGGCTCCGCCGCCGCCCGTGCCGAGTCCGTCGTCGGGCTGCTCGCCGGCCGCGGCCTCCTCGCCAACCTGCGCCAGGACGGCACCACCACCCACCTGCTGCTGCGCCGGGAGAACCTGCAATGAGCCCCACCACGCCCCGATCCGCCGCCGGCAGCGGCCCCCTGACCCGGCTCACCGGCGCCTGGCAGGCCGCCAGCCCGCGCGAACGCAAGCTGCTGCTGGCCGCCGCGGCCGTTGTCGGCGTCGCCCTTGTTGTGAGCGCCCTCGACTGGAGCCGCGAGCAGCGCACCCGCCTCGGCCGCAGCCTGCCCCGCGCAGAGGCCCAGCTCGAACAGGTGCAGGAATCCGCCACCGAAATCACCCGCCTGCGTGCCCAGCCCGTGCCCCGGCGCCCCGCCGGCCCCGCACTGCTCGAAACCGTGCAGGCCTCGGCCAAAAGCCGCGGCCTCGGCCTCACCATCCAGGCCTCCGGCGACGGCCTGCAGGTCAAGGGCCAGGGCGGCTTCGACGAACTCGTAACGTGGCTCGCCACCCTCCAGACCGATATCGGCCTGCGCGTCATGCGCATGGAAATCCAGGGTCAGGGCGCCGCGGCCAGCATCGACGTGGTGCTGGTGGCAGGCACCAGCGAGGGCTGAGTCATGACCAAGAAGAGAGCCCGGCCAACCACTGACTGACTCCGGAGAGTCACACGCCCCGCCGCACCCATGCGCAAACTCCTTTTTCTCGCCGCCCTCACCCTTGCCCTGCTGCTCGCCAAGGCGCCCGCCGGGCTCGTGGACGGGCTCGTCAAACGCCTCACCGACGGCGGCCTGCGCCTGCAGCAGGCAGAAGGCAGCCTCTGGCACGGGCGCGGCATCCTCGCCAGCCGCGATGCCGGCGGGCGCAGCCTGACGCCCTGGCTGCCCCTCGCCTGGGATTTCGAGGCTGCGGCGCTGACACGGCTGGCCATCTCATGGTCGTTCAGCAGCAGCGGCAAGCCGGTGGGTGTCATCGAAGCCGGCCCCGGCGGGCTTGGCATCACGCAACTGGCGCTCCACGCCCCCGCCGACGCTGCGCTGTCGCCCATCCCCCACCCGGCAGCGCGGGCCGGCTGGCAGGGCGACCTGACCCTCGAAGCCCCCCGCTGGCACTGCCCGCCGGACGGCCGCTGCAGCGGCGACGCACGCCTGCTGTGGCGCGGCGCCCGCAGCGCGCTGTTTCCCGGCCGCCAGTTCGGCGACTACGAGATCCGCGTCAATGCCCAGGCCGGCAACCTGCACTACACCCTGCAAACCCTCGCCGGCGCCGTCATCGCCAACGGCCAGGGCGAGGCCCCCTTCGGCCAGATGCCGCGCTTCGACGGCACCCTCAGCGGCGACCCGGAATTCCTCGGCCGCCTGCCCGCCATTGCCGGCGGCGCCGCCCGCCCCGCCGGCCCGCCCGGACACTTCGAGATCCACTGGCCGCCACGGTGAAATCCGTCGCTTTCATAGTGTGGAATATTCCCGCAAACTACCCGATCAATTCCGAACCCAACGCCGCCCGACGCCCGAACCCATGAACCCCATCCAAGCCGCCCGTGCCGCAGGCCAGCAAATCTGGCTCGACAACCTGTCCCGCTCCCTGATCAACAAAGGCCTGCTCGCCCGCCACATTGAAAACGGCGTCGCCGGCGTCACCACCAACCCGGCGATCTTCCACAAGGCCATCGCCGAGGGGCAGGACTACCGGCCGGCCCTGGATGCCATGCGCAGTGAAAACCTCACCGCCGAGCAGCGCTACGAGCGCCTCGTGATCGAAGACGTGCAACGCGCCTGCGACGCCATGCGTCCGGTCTTCGACGCCAGCCAGGGCGACGCCGGCTACGTGAGCCTGGAAGTTTCGCCCGCGCTGGCCGACGACGAAGCCGGCACCGTGGCCGCCGCCCGCCGCCTCGCCGCCGCCGTTGCCCGCGACAACCTGCTGGTCAAGATTCCCGCCACCGCCGCCGGTGTGCGCGCCATCGAAACCCTCATCGGCGAAGGCCTCAAGCTCAACGTCACGCTGATGTTCTCGCTCGCCCACGTGGATGCGGTGGCCGGCGCCTACCAGCGCGGCCTCGAAAGACTCGCCGCAAGCGGCGCCAACATCTCCCACGTGCGCTCGGTGGCCAGCGTCTTCCTGTCGCGCTGGGACAGCCTTGTCGACACACTGCTCGACGACATCGGCACCCCCGAAGCCCTCGCCCTGCGCGGCAAGGCCGGCGTGGCCCTGGCCCGCCAGGCCTACCAGCGCTACCTCGCCCGCTTCCACGGCGCCGGCTTCGCGGCCCTCGCCGCCAGGGGCGGCCGCCCGCAAAGCATGCTGTGGGCCAGCACCGGCACCAAGAACGCGGCCTATTCCGACCTGATGTACGTCGAACCGCTGGTCGGCCCGGAAACCGTCAACACCCTTCCCGACGCCACCCTCGCAGCCTTCGCCGACCACGGCAAGGTAAGCGGCAACCAGGTTGCCCAGGATGCCGAAGCCGCCGCCGCCCACATCGCCGCCTTGGCAGCGCTCGGGCTCGACATGAACGCGCTCGGCGAGCGCCTGCAATCGGAAGGCCTCGCCCAGTTCGCCACCGCCTTTGGCAAGCTGCTCGAACTGACCGCCTGACATTCGGCGGCCAGGCGCCGCACCCCGGCAAAGACAAACGGCGCGAAGCAATTCGCGCCGTTTGTCTTTGCCAGGCCCTGCATGTGCCTTGCTGAATACAGCGGGTCGGGAGATATGTCGGATTTTTTTACAACCCACACCTCAGACAATCAGTCCACGCCCGCAAACCATTGATAACAAAATATTTCACGAATGGGCGCAGTTTATGCGTACCCCGAACACGCATACCCAATTCAGGCAGTCCACTCGAAGGAGACCATCGTGAAAAAATTTCTTGCAGGCATCGGCTGCGGAATCGCGGCACTTTTCTCGGCGCCGGCATCGGCCCTGGTTGGATATGCCGACGAAGTCACCGCCTACTTCGACTCGGGAGCCGGGCCGATGGTCGGGCCCTACGGTGGCCTGAATGGCATCAGCGGACTCTTCCCGGTGAGCGTGCCGACCAGCGTGGTGCTCGGCAGCGACACGCCGGGCGACGAAACCTTCCTGTCCCTGCCCACCAATTCGTTCGTCACCGTCCGCTTCACGGATGAAGTCATTCTTGATGGCGCGGGCAACGACATCTTCATCCAGGAAATCGGCGCAAACGGCGAAAGGGCAAACGTGTTCGTCAGCACCGACGGCATCCTCTTCACTTTTCTCGGCCTCGCCCAGGACGACGTGACCACCGCCTTCGATCTGTCCAGCATTGGTTTCACCGACCCAGTCAGCTACGTCAAGATCCTCGGCCTCGACAGCCTGGGGGGCTCGCCCGGCTTCGACGTGGTGAACGTCCAGGGGCTGCCGGGCAGCGTCAAACCGATTCCTGAACCAGGCATGGTGCTTCTGCTGACGCTCGGACTGTTCGGCCTCGCCGCACTGCGCCGAAGCCGTGACTGAAGGCTGCTCAGCGCTGTTCGCGCATAAATACGGCGCCCGATCGGCGCCGTTTTTCATTGAGGCAAGGCCACCCGTCAATGCAGCTTGACGTGGGGCTTGGTGCGCCGGGTGATCATCCGCGCGATGGTGTCGAGGGCCACCTTGACCCAGCCGTGCAGCGCCAGTTCGTGCAGCTTGTAGAGCGAGGTGTACATGATCTTGGCGAACCAGCCTTCGATGAACAGGCTGCCGCCGGTGAGGCCGCCCATCATGTTGCCGACGGTGCTGTACTCGCCGAGGGACACCAGCGAACCGTGGTCGTGGTAGTGATAGTCCTCGAGCGGCTGGCCCTTGAGACGACGCTCCAGCTGCTTGAGCAGGTGTGAAGCCTGCTGATGGGCGGCCTGGGCGCGGGGCGGCACGAAGGCGTTTTTCTCAGGCCACGGACAGGCCGCGCAGTCGCCGAGCGCAAAAATGTTGTCATCGTTGGTCGTTTGCAGGGTCTGGCGAACCACCAGCTGGTTGATGCGGTTGGTTTCCAGCCCGTCGAGACCAGCAAGAAAATCGGGGCCTTTTACGCCGGCGGCCCACACCACCATTTCGGCCGGCAGAAAACGTCCGTCTGCAAGGGTTACGCCCTGCGGCGCCACTTCTGCCACCTTGGCGTTGGTGTAGACCTCGATGCCGAGCTTCTTCAGCAAGGCCTCGGTGGCCTTGGAGAGCCGCTCCGGCAGGGCCGGCAACACGCGCGGGGCGGCTTCGATGACCGAAACCTTGATGTCCTTGTTGGCATCGACGCCATCGAGACCATAGGCCACCACTTCGCGGGTGGTGTAGCGCAATTCGGCCGAGAGTTCGACACCGGTGGCACCCGCACCGATGATCGCCACGTGCAGCTGCTCGGGCCGCAGCGGTGTTTTCTGGGCATGGGCCCGCACGCAGGCGTTGAACATGCGCAGGTGAAAGCGCTTGGCATCCGCCGCGCTCTCGAGCTTGAGGGCGTGCTCACGCACGCCCGGAGTGCCGAAATCGTTGGAAAGACTGCCGACAGCCATGATCAGGGTGTCGTAGCCGAAGGTGCGCGCGTCGGTGACGGTCTCGCCGCTGTCATCCACGAAGGGGGCGACATGGACTTCCTGCCTGACCCGGTCCAGCCCGGTCATCTCGCCGATGCGAAAGTGAAAGTGGTGCCAGTGGGAATGCGCCACATAGACCACTTCGTGGTCGCTCATGTCCATGCTGCCCGCGGCGATCTCGTGGAGCTTGGGCTTCCAGACGTGGGTGCGCTTCCTGTCGATCAGGGTAATGTCGGCCAAGCCCTTGCGTCCGAAGCTTTCCCCGAGGCGGGTGGCCAGTTCCAGGCCGCCGGCGCCCCCGCCGACGATGACGATGCGGTGGGGAGCAGAATCCATGCGCTTATTCATGTGCAGATCTTTCTTTCGCAGCAAGGCGAAATTCCGGGAGTCGGGCGCAGCAGCACCTTGCGGGCCGGTCTGCGATTCGCTTTCATGCTCCCAAAAATCTCGAGATTTTGCAAACTAAAAATGCTGCGCTGCAACATAAATACCACCAGCGCGCCAAGGCGCTGGCTTGAAACGGGCTAGCGGACTTGCACGGCGAGGCGGTCGATACCCCCAACCTTGGTGCCCGCGCTCAGGCCCTTTTCGCGGAACCAGCCCAGGTTCATCTCCAGCGCGAAGCGCGCCGGACGGGCCGCGCAGTGGCTGTCTTCGGTCTGGGGCTGCATGTCCTCGACGTTGAGGATGCGCCCGCTCTCGTCCATGAAGGCCACCGACAGGGGCAGCAGGGTGTTCTTCATCCACATGCAATGACGCTGCTGCTCGGTGAACACGAAGAGCATGCCGCGGCTCGGGGGCATGCTCTTTCTCTGCATCAGGCCGCGCATGCGGTCTTCCTGGGTGGCGGCGACTTCGGCAACGATGCGATACATGCCGATGGTGAGTTCGGCCTGCGGCATTCCGGCATCAGAAAAAGCGGGCTGGGCAAGGCCTGCAAGGAGCCCGCCAAAACACAGGGCGACAGCAGACAGACGGGACGAAAAGGGAGTCATGGCGAAAACCGGGTTTGCAACGAACAGGCCGATTACGTTAACACGCGGGATCGGGATCGCGGAAATCGGGATGGCTTCGGCCGGGCACCAGGGCGGGCAAGCCGCTTTCAATGCCGCCGGAAAGATCGGGCGCCCCGGGAACGCGCCGGACTCGGCGGAGCGCTTTGCACCACGGGCGCCGCCGCTTCCGTCCACGCCCCCGGCGCCAACCCGTCCAGCGTCCAGTCGCCGATACGCACGCGGATCAGCCGCAAGGTCGGAAAACCGACCTTGGCCGTCATGCGCCGCACCTGGCGATTCTTGCCTTCACGCAGCACGATCTCGACCCAGCTCACAGGAATCGACTTGCGCTCGCGGATCGGCGGGTTGCGTGGCCACAGCCAGGCGGGCTCGGCAACCAGGCGTGCGTCGCAGGGCTGGGTGACGAAATCACCCAGATCCACGCCGGCTCGCAAGCGGGCCAGCGCAGCTTCATCCGGGCAACCCTCGACCTGCACGAGGTAGGTCTTGGGCAGTTTGTGGCGGGGATCGGCGATGCGCTTTTGCAGCGCACCGTCGTCGGTCAGCACCAGCAAGCCCTCGCTGTCGGCATCCAGGCGCCCCGCGGCATACACGCCCGGCACCTGGATGAAGCCGGCAAGTGTCTCTTTGCCGGGCTCGCCGGTGAACTGGCAGAGCACGTTGAAGGGCTTGTTGAAGAGGATCAGCAAGGCGGACCGACCTCAGACCGCGTAACGGCGCAGGCGCAAGGAAAACTCTTCGAGCTGGCGGATGCCGCTTTGCTCGGCCCGGGCGATCCAGTCCTGCAATTGCTGCAACAGTTGCTCGCGGGTGGCGCTGGAGCGGGCCCACAGCGCGGTAAGCTCGTCGCGCATCGCCACCACGGTTTCGAGGCGCTTGTTGTCCTGCAGCAGCGTGGCGAGGCGCTTTTGCTCTTCGGCGCAGAGCTGGCCCTTTTCGGCCGCCAGCCAGCGGCGCAGTTCGTGCACGGTGATCTTGCCGCCGGACTGGGCCTTGAGTGCCGCGAATTCTTCGTGGGCAATGGCCTTGAGCGAGTTCACGTAGCGGGTCATCACGTCGTAACGGTGGGTGATGACGGCCTGCAGGGTATCGAAGTCGGCCCGCGTCTTGGCCGCGCCGAAACGCGGCGTCGGGATGGTTTTCTTGACCTTGGCGAGGCCGAGGATTTCGAGCATGCGGATGTACATCCAGCCGATGTCGAACTCGTACCAGCGCGCCGACAGCTTGGCCGAGGTGGCGAAGGAGTGGTGGTTGTTATGAAGTTCTTCGCCGCCGATCAGGATGCCCCACGGAATGAGATTGGTGGAGGCATCGGCGCAGTTGTAATTGCGGTAGCCCCAGAAATGCCCCAGGCCATTGATGACGCCGGCAGCCCAGAAGGGAATCCACACCATCTGGATGCCCCAGATCAGCACGCCGGGCCAGGCACCGAAAAGAAGCAGGTCGGCGGCCAGCATGACCACGATGCCCGACTTCGGAAAACGCGACAGCAGCTTGCGCTCGAGGGCGTCGTCCGGCGTGCCGTGGCCGTAGCGCTGAATGGTTTCGGCGTTGCGCGCTTCCTTCACGTACAGGAAAACACCCGTCCACAACACCTTGTTGATGCCGTGGATACGGGGGCTGTGGGGATCTTCCGGGGTCTCGCACTTGGCGTGGTGCTTGCGATGGATGGCCGCCCACTCCTTGGTGACCATGCCGGTGGTCAGCCACAGCCAGATGCGGAAGAAGGTCGAGGGCAGCGCATGCAGGTCGAGGGAACGGTGCGCCTGGTGACGGTGCAGAAAAATGGTGACGGACGCGATGGTCACGTGGGTCATGGCCAGCGTGACGGCGACATAGCCCCACCAGGGCAGATCGATTAATCCGGAAAGCATCGGGCGTGTGGTCTTTCGTAATGAGTAAAGGCGGCGCGATTCTAGTTGAGGCGCCAGGGCAAACCAAGGACAAACGGCAATAACACCGGCAAAAGCCCAGCTGGTGTTGGACTTCCGCCCGGAGTCATCGGTTCAAGCCTTCGAGGCGCAACAGGGCAGGCGCGGCGGCGGCCGGGCCCCAAGCCCTTTACGGCCCGATCGGCGCCGGATTGAGAATTCTCACTTCCCGCTGCGGGAAGGGGAATTCGATGCCTTCCTGCTGGAAGCGCGCCAGGATCTCGAGGTTGATGGCCGAGCGGATGCCGAGGGTGCCTTCGGCCGGATCGCGAATCCAGAATCCAAGCTGCAGGTTGATGCCATTGTCGGCAAAGGCTTCGACGAAAGCGCCCGGGGCCGGGTCGTCCATCACCCGCGGCTGATGCCTGGCGGCCTCGACGAGAATGGCCATGGCCTTTTGCAGGTCGCTGGCGTAGCTCACCTGAACCGGCAGCGCGATGCGCACCTTGGGATCGGTGAAGGTTTCGTTCTGCACCACCGAGCCCACCAGGGTTTCGTTGGGCACGATGGATTCGATGCCGGTCATGCCCTTGAGCACGGTGTAGCGGGTGGTGATCTGGCTGACGATGCCGCGCTCGTTGCCCACCGAGATCAGGTTGCCCATGCGGATCGAGCGATCGAGCAGCAGGATGAAACCCGACACGTAGTTGGCGGCGATCTTCTGCATGCCGAAACCGAGGCCCACGCCCAGCGCACCGCCAAACACCGACAGCGCGGTGAGGTCGATGCCCACCAGCGGCAGGCCGATGGCCACCGCCACCACGATCAGCAGGGCCTTGGAGAGCCGCGCAAAAACCAGCTTGAAATTGGGATCGAGGCCGTCGGTGCGCATCAGACGGCTTTCGATGACACCGGCGATCCACAACGCGACGAGCACCGTGACCAGCACCGTCAGCACGCCCTGGATCAACATCCACAGGTTGACCTTGGCCTTGCCGATGGTGAAGGCCACCTGCTCGAGGCCATCGATGACCTCGGGCAGCACGCCGACAATCTGCATGGCGACCACGGCCCAGGCGCCAAAGGCAAAGAAGCGCTCGAAGCTGGCAAGCCAGCCGGCACTGGGAAAGGCCCGCTTGAGGGCATGCACGGTGAGGCGGATCACCGCCATCGCCAGCAGCAGCGGCACCGCCAGCTTGAAGAGGTTGACGTGATGCCAGTTGCTCAGCACCACGCGGGCAATCAGCACCAAGCCGAGCGCGGTGAGCGGAAAGATCACCCGGCGCAAGCCTTCCTCGCCGGCTCCGCGCTGCAATTCGGGGTTGGCCGCGCGGCGGCGGCGCAGCACGTTTCGCACCTGGCGCGACACCAGCCCGGCCACGATCAGGCACAGCGCCAGCACGCCCACCTGCCAGAAAATGGCCGGCTGCTGGATGTCGCGCCACAGCTCAATCAGCAGTTCGGCGATCTGATTCTCTTCCATCCTGTTTCCCTTTTTTCTCCGGCATGTCACCGAGGCTGCGCACGACCAGGGCCTCGGCCCGGTGGCGCTGCCAGTTTTCGGCATAGGCCCGGACCACCGGCGGGTTGTCGCGCAAGATCAGCACGTTCTCCGCATTGGCGACGCGCGCCGAGCGGGTGAAGTTGTATGAGCCGGTGGCCACCGCCCCGTGCGTCGTCGCCGGGTCGAAGATCATCAGCTTGTTGTGGGCAATGTTGTAGCGGGTTTCGACCGCCACCGGAATGCCGGCGGCAAGCAACACGGGCATCACGCTGAAGGTGGACGGCCGGTTGGATTCGGCGTCCAGCAGCACCTCGACACGCACGCCGCGGCGGTGGGCCTCCACGAGACCACGGGCCAGCGGTTTGCTGGTGAACAGGTAAGCCTGAACGAGGATCACCTGCCGCGCCTCGTCGATGGCCTTGAGCAGAGCCGCCTCCGGATCGTTCCACGGCGAGAAGGCCAGTTCGACCCGGCCCTTGCCGGAGAACGTGGCGGTCGGCTCCCGCGGCGCCTCCGCCGCTCCGGCCGCTGCCGACAGGGCCAGCAGCAGCCCGGCCAGCAGCCGGCGCGCACCCCGCATCAGGCCTGGCGCTCCATCACGGCAGCAAAGAAGCCGTCGGTGTCGTGGGCCGCCGGGGTGAGATGCAACTGTTCGCCGCAGGCCACCACGATGCCCTGCTTGGCCAGCACGTCCTGGGCATTGAGCTGCACGAAGGCCGGGTTCGCGGCCAGAAAGGCGGCGACGATGGCTTCGTTTTCTTCGGGCAGCAGGCTGCAGGTAGCGTAGACGAGACGGCCGCCCACCTTCACGAGGCGCGCCGCGCTGCCCAGGATGGCTGCCTGCTTGGCCGTGAGTTCGGCCAGTGCCTCGGGGCTCTGGCGCCATTTGAGATCGGGGTTGCGGCGCAGGGTGCCGAGGCCGCTGCACGGGGCATCCACCAGCACGCGGTCGATCTTGCCGGCGAGACGCTTCACGCGCGGGTCGTTTTCGCTGGCGATGACCACCGGGTGAATGTTCGACAGGCCGGAGCGGGCCATGCGCGGCTTGAGCTTGGAGAGACGCTTGTCGGACACGTCAAACGCATACAGGCGGCCGGAGTTGCGCATCAGCGCGCCGAGCAGCAGGGTTTTGCCGCCGGCACCGGCGCAGAAATCGACCACCATCTCGCCGCGCTTGGGCTGAACCAGGAAACCGAGAAGCTGGCTGCCTTCGTCCTGCACCTCGAAGCTGCCGTCGAGAAAGAGCGGGTGCTTCTGCAGCGCCGGCTTGCCTTCGAGGCGCACGGCCAGCGGCGAGTAGCGCCCCGGCGCACAGGGCACACCGTCGGCACGCAGCTTTTCGACGAGTGCGTCGCGGTCGATCTTGGCCGGGTTGACACGCAGGTCGAGGGGCGCCGGGCGATTGAGGCTCTGGGCCAGGGCGGTGACTTCTTCGGGGCTGCGGAAGGCCAGCAGGCGCTCGGCCAGCCACTCGGGCAGGTCGGTGGCTTCGGCCAGGCTGATGTCCTCGCCCACCTTGCCCAGGTCACGGCCCTTCACTTCGGTAAAGAAATCGGTGTCGCGGCCATGCAGGCCTTCGCCAAGCTGGCGCAGCGTGGCGCCTTCGACGCGGGCCAGCCAGGCCAGCACCAGCTTGCGGGTCGAGACATCGACGCCGCACAGGCGCTCGAGGGTGCGCTTGCGGCGCAGCACGCCATACACGGCCTCGGCCACGAAAGCCCGGTCACGCGCGCCCAGCTCGCGAAAATCGCGGAAGTAACGGGACAGCACCGAGTCGGCGGGATAGTCGAAGCGCAGGACGGAACGGAGTACATCGCTGGCGGTATTGATCTGGGCTACGGTAATGGTCATTGAAAATCCGATACTTGAATGGCAGCCGGACGCACGCTGCGTCCGGTGGAATGCGGTTGAAATGCGGCAGATACAGAAAATTATGGTGCGGCGGGGCGTGCTCCCAGGTCGACGCCGGTAGCGACCTGGTCGAGCACCTCGCCGTTCTTGTCGGTGATTTTGAGGCGCACCGGCAGGTTGGCGTAATCACGCGCGAGCCAGATGTCGATCTTGAGCTCGCCGCGGTGTCCGCTGCTGCCGAGATGGTAGGCCGAAACCTTGCCGGCCGGCACGTCCAGCTCCTCGATGCCGAGGTTTTCGATCACCGAGCGCACCGCGCTCTTGCCGGTCACCACCAGCAGTTCGGCGCGCAGGGGCCCTTCGGGCTGCAGCGCCAGATGGTGCATCAGCGAAAGCACGTCCTGGTCGCCCTCGGCAATCGAGAACTCCCTGCGCCGCTCGCCGGCCACCAGCACGACCTTGGCCGATGACCAGTCGAAATCGGCCCGCTCCTTCACCTGGCCGTCACGCTCGACGGTAAATTTATCGGGCAGCAAGCCTTTCGGGCCAATCCGCCCCTCGCTGCGCTGGACCATCCGGAACGGCTTGACGAGACCGATGAGACCCGAGGTTTCGATCACGGTTTCCATCGAGTAGCGCTCTTCGTCGTGGGTCCAGGCGTGCGTCGTGCGCCCGATGATGAAGTTGCGCTCGCCGCGGATCACGTTGTACTGGACCTTGCCCGAGGCCGCCCACAGCTCGCCGAAGCTCGGGGCCGACTTGCCCGTCTTGCCGCTACCGCCCTGCCCTGCTTCGGCCACCGGTTCGGGGGGCGCTTCGCTGGCAGCCTGCCCGGCGGGCGCCTCGGTAGCAGCCTTGCCGTCCTCGGCGTTACCGGCCCCGATTTGCGGGTCGGCCACGGGCTCCAGCGGGCCGCTGGCGAGCTGCGGTTCGGCCGGGCGGGCGGGCTTCTTGGGTTTGGGGCGCGGTCGCGGCGGCGGTGCGTCGCCAAGGACAACGCGTTTTTCGTCGTCGGGCTGGCGCACGCTGGGCTTGGGCAATGGCGTGAGCAGCACGTCGAGGGGCGGCAGCACGCTGGCTTCGTCGGACGGCAGACGCCAGGCCGGGGCCATCAGCACGAAAAAATGCACCATTGCCGAAAGCGCAATGGCGACGAACAGGCTACGGTTCTTCGCGCGGCCCGTCGCCATCGACGTGTCAGGCCTCGACAGGCGGCACCGTCCAGCCGGCCGGGCTCGCTGTCTCGCTGCTTACCTGCACCCGGCCGTCGGCGCCAAGGCTCAGGCGACCGTCCACGAACCAGCGCACGGCCTGGGGATAGATGCGGTGCTCCTGCTCCAGCACCCGGGCGGCAAGCGCGGCCTCGTCGTCGCCCGGCAGCACGGGCACCACGGCCTGGATGACGATCGGCCCGCAATCGAGGGTCGGCGTGACGAAATGCACCGTCGTGCCATGCACCCGCACGCCCGCCTCCAGCGCCCGCCGATGAGTATGCAGACCGGGAAAGGACGGCAGCAGGCTGGGGTGGATGTTGAGCAGACGCCCGGCGTAATGGCTCACGAAACCGTCGGTGAGCACGCGCATGAAGCCGGCCAGCACGACGAGATCGGGCTCATGGGCGTCGATGGTGGCGGCAAGCGCGGCATCGAAGGCTTCGCGGCTCGGGTAATCCTTGTGATCGACAATCTGCGCGGCAATGCCATGCGCGGCAGCAAAGCCCAGGCCGGCGGCATCGGGCCGGTTTGAGATCACGGCGGCAATCTGCGCACCGGCAATCTGCGCCCGGACGATGGCCTCCATGTTGGAGCCGCGTCCGGAAATCAGGATGACGACTTTCTTCATGCCCGGCACCTCAACCCGCAGCCGGCGCGCGGCGGCTCTTGAGCCAGCCGATGGCCACCGGCAGCAGCGAGATGGCGATGATCCCGAGGATCACCACAGAGAGGTTTTTCTTGACCACCGGCATGTTGCCAAAACCGTAGCCGAGCCAGGTCAGGGAGAAGATCCAGATGCAGCCACCCAGAAAATCCAGCGCCACGAAACGCGCGTAGGTCATGCGCGCCACGCCGGCGACGAAGGGGGCGAAGGTGCGCAGCAGCGGCAGGAAGCGGGCAATGATGATCGTCTTGCCGCCGTGGGATTCAAAATACGAGTGGGTCTTGTTGAAGGCCGCACGGTTGAAGAGGCGGGAGTTTTCCCAGCGGAACACCTTGGGACCGATGCTGTGGCCGATCCAGTAATTGACGTTGTCGCCAAGCACCGCGGCAGTCAACAACACGGCGCACAACACGTAGATGTCCATGCCGCCGGTGGCGGCCAGCGCGCCTGCCACAAAAAGCAGCGAGTCTCCCGGCAGGAAGGGGAAGACCACCAGCCCCGTCTCGCAGAAGATGATCAGGAAAAGGATCGCGTAGATCCAGGTGCCGTATTGAGCCGTGAGCGCCGCCAGATGCACATCGAGGTGCAGGACGATGTCGATGAAATAGGTGAGGAGTTCCATTGCCGCAGTGCAATAAGTGAGGCCGCCATGATACCGGAGCGACGCCCGCGATGCTCGCGGGCGAAGCAGCCGGGCGTGCGGCATGGCACCCGGCTTCACTGATTTTCGGCGCCCTAGGCCAGCGCCTTGCCGATGATCTCGGTCACGTCCGGCGACAGATCCTGGGCCGCCGCAACCTTCTCGAGCGCAAGCCGGATGCGGGCCTGGATCTCCGGCGTGAACTTGCGCCAGCCTTCCAGGGCGCGCGCCATGCGCGAGGCGACCTGCGGATTGCTCTTGTCGAGGGCAACGACCTGCTCTGCCCAGAAGGCATAGCCGGCACCGTCCGGGCGATGGAACTCGGCGGCGTTGGCCTTGAAGTAGGTGCCGAGCAGCGAATACACCTTGTTGGGGTTGGACAAGCTGAACGCCGGGTTGGCCATCAGCCCACGCACCTGGTCGAGGCTTGCCGGCGCCGAATCCGACCAGCGCCAGGCACCGGCCTGAAGCTGGAACCACTTGTCGAGCACCAGCGCGTCGTCCTTGTAACGCTCGTGGAAGGCGGCCAGTGCGTCGATGCGCCGCGATGCGTCGCTCTGCACCAGTGCAACCAGCGCACCGTAACGTTCGGTCATGTTGCCGGCGTGTTCGAACTGCTTGCCGGCCAAGTCGATGGCCGTCGGGCCGCCCCAGGCGGCGAGGTAACGCAGACACAGGTTGCGCAGCGCGCGCTTGCCGGCGTCAAGAGGGTGGTAGCGGTAGTCGCCTTCCACTTCGAGGTCGAGGTAGCGGGCCAGGAAATCCGCCTGCATGGCCTGGCCGAGTTCGCGGGTGAGGTGGATCAGCCCGGCACGCAGCGGCGCCGGGTCGGCCGGCTGCATGCGTTCGAGCAGGTAGGTTTCGGACGGCAGCGCGAGGGTTTCGGCGACGAAGGCGGGATCGAGGGTTTCGCTCACCAGCAGCGCCCGGAAGGCGTGGCCGAAGGCCTGCGGCACTTCCATCGGACGGCCGGCGGCGGCGTCGCTGGCCATCGCCAGCACCACCCGCTCCATGAAGCGCTGGGAGGCGTCCCAGCGATTGAAGGGGTCGGCATCATGTGCCATGCGGAAGGCCAGGCGGGCATTGTCTTCGGTGATATCGAGAATCACCGGCGCCGAGAAGCCGCGCAGGATCGACGGCACCGGCTCGGCATCGATACCGGTAAAGCACCAGCTGCGGCTCGCCTCCTTGAGGTTGAGCACCCGGGTCGTGTCGCTAGGCCGGACTTCGCCTTCGAGTTGCAGCGGCAAATCGGCACCGTCCGGCCCGATCAGGCCGACGGCCACCGGAATGTGCAGCGGGAGTTTCTCCGGCTGGCCGGCCGTGGGCGGCGTGTGCTGGGACAGCGTGAGGGTGTAGCTGCGGCTGGCCGCGTCATAAACGCCTTCGGCCTTGAGATGCGGCGTGCCGGCCTGGCTGTACCAGCGCATGAACTGGTCGAGATCGGCGCCGTTGGCCTCGGCCATGCAGCCGACGAAATCGTCGCAGGTTACGGCCTGGCCGTCATGGTAGGAAAAGTACAGATCCATGCCGTTGCGAAAGCCTTCCCGCCCGAGCAAGGTCAGCAGCATGCGGATGACTTCGGCACCCTTCTGATACACCGTGGCGGTGTAGAAGTTGTTGATTTCCTGATAACTATCCGGACGAATCGGGTGCGCCATCGGGCCGGCATCTTCCGGAAACTGGCCGCTGCGCAAGCCGCGCACGTTGGCGATGCGCGTCACGGCGCGGGCGGATTCGGCCGCCGCCGGCGAATCCGAAGCGCGGGCCAGCATGTCGGCGGTGAATTGCTGGTCGCGGAAAACCGTGAGGCCTTCCTTCAAGGTGAGCTGGAACCAGTCGCGGCAGGTAACCCGGTTGCCCGTCCAGTTGTGGAAGTATTCGTGGGCGACAACGCTCTCGACGTTCTCGAAATCCAGATCGGTGCCGGTTTCCGGGTTGGCCAGCACGTACTTGGTGTTGAAGATGTTGAGGCCCTTGTTCTCCATCGCGCCCATGTTGAAATCCGACACGGCGACGATCATGAAACGGTCCAGGTCCAGCTCGAGACCAAACACCTCCTCGTCCCAGCGCATCGAATGCACCAGCGAATCCATCGCGTGCCCGGTGCGATCCAGATCGCGGGCCTCGACCCACACCTGCAGCAGCACCTCGCGGCCCGACATCGTGTCGACACGACGCTCCAGCGCTTTAAGATCAGCCGCCACCAGCGCAAAAAGGTAAGACGGCTTGAGGAAGGGGTCTTCCCAGCGGGCGAAGTGACGCCCGCCCGGCAACTCGCCGGTTTCGAGCAGATTGCCATTGGACAGCAGCACCGGGCAGGTGGCGGCATCCGCCTCGAGCCGCACGGTGAAGCGCGCCATCACGTCGGGACGATCCGGGAAATAGGTGATCCGCCGGAAACCTTCGGCCTCGCACTGGGTGTAATAACCACCGCGGGACTGGTAGAGACCGGACAACGTGAGGTTGGCGGAGGGATTGATGCGGGTGACGATCTCGAGCATGACCTCGTCGGCCGAGACATCGATCTCGAGGCCGGACTCCGTCTCCCTCACCTGCCCCGCTGCCGGCGCTGCGCCATCGATGGTCAGCGACACAAGCTCCAGCGCGTCCCCGAACAGCACGATCGGGCCGGCGGGGGCATCCTCGTTGCGCACACACTGCAGGCGGCTGGTGACCAGGGTGGCCTGCGGGTCGAGACTGAAGTCGAGATCGACGGTGGAGACCGTGTAGGCGAGGGGCTGGTAGGCGGAACGGAGGACGGGGGTGCCGTGGGGGGGCATTGGGGAATTCCTTGTGATTTCTTCGCGTAAGACAGGATTCTAACCGTTCAGGAGAGCCGGCAGAGCCGGTTCAAAAACGGCCGCAACTCGCCCCCCATTGCGTCTATTTGTCGAAATTTATTCTCTCAAGTTCAATCACGTGCGGCATGTTCCGGACTTGGGTATGTATGGCACCAATGTACTCACCCAAAAGCCCGATAAAAAACATCTGAACCGCCCCAAAGAAGAACAGACCGATCAAAACAGGAGCAATCCCCAGTTCAAAGGAATTCCAAAAGAGCAACTTTGCAACAAAAAAACCAAAGGTCAAAAACAGACTCACGATAGCCAGCCCAAACCCGGCCATGGTCATCAATCGCAGCGGCACCTTGGAATGGTTGGTAATGCCAAGCATCGCGATGTCGTAAAGCGTGTAGAAATTATTCTTCGTCACACCTCGCGCCCGACGCGGTTGCTTGAAAGGCACCGTTGCTATCGGAAAACCGATCTCGCAGACAAGACCGCGAAAGTAAGGATAGGGATCCTTCAGGTTGCGCAGTACATCCAGCACAGCACGATCAAAAAGCCCCGCCCCGGTAGCATTCTGAACCAGGGGCACCTCGGAAATACGGGTGACAGTCTTGTAATAAAGTTTGCGGATCCGGAACATCAGCGCCGACTCTTCGCTTTCCGGCTTCACTGCCATCACGGTCTTGTAACCGGCCTCCCATTTCTCGACGAACTCGCGAATCATCTCGGGAGGATCCTGCAAGTCCGCTGCAATCAGGACGGCCGCATCGCCATTAGCCTGCAGGAGCGCATGATAAGGTGAGCGGATATGGCCAAAATTCCGCGCATTGACGATGATCTTGACGTTATTGTCCCGTGCTGCAATCGCCTTCAGCTTCTCGACGGTGCCATCCGTAGAATGGTTGTCGATACAGATATGCTCATAACGATACGGCAGAGTCGCCATCACTTCCGATACGCGCTGACAAAGCTCATCGACGTTATCTTCCTCGTTATAACAAGGCGTCACAATACTGATCAGTTTTTTTTCCGAAGTCACAACAACAATCCTATTTTTTAAAAACCAGAAAATTCATCAAAACCCAGCTCAGCAAGACACTCGGAGGAACGCAAAGCCCCTGAGCATAATAAGGATTAAGGCCAGACTCCCGGATCAGCCACCCGAGAAAAAAAACATTGACGGCATAAACAAAGCAATAAGCCAGAACAAACTTTGCAAACACGAACAACCCGGACTCACCACGAAACACAAGCCGGTTGAAACTGAAATAGTTAAAAACCACCCCCATGACGGTGGCAATCAACAGCGCTCGGGAATACCCTGCCCCAAAATACACTGCAGCGACATAAACCAGATATCCAAAAGCCGTATTAAGTACACCCGTGCTCAAAAACCGGATCACTCTGGAGTCAATAAGCCCCACCCAACCAGCCTGGACTTTCATCGAGCCAAACCACCTGATGCATCTTTACAGAGCAAAGCTCGTGCCTCACGCAGCACCCCCTCCAAAGAGGTCAGAGCAGGCACATAACCAAAATCGGCAGCCCGGGTATTTTTCGAATAATAACAAGGCTTGCTACCCGTGGCATTAAGCCCGGAGCCGGCCTCGGCAATCTCGAAACTCAAGCCAAACTCCTGTTGCATCGCTGCCAGCAAGGTTGGCTTATCCACTGGCGCCAGGCTGTAACAATCGACGGCCACATTCACAGCAGGCGAACAAAGCATCGCCTGAACCAGTGCGTAAAAATCGTCGGGGTGCAAGAAATCCCGAACGATGTAATCAGCAGATGTTTGCAGCACAGCCTTGTCACGAATGGCCCGCACGATATCCGAAATCAAAAATCGTGCGGACACATCCTGCGTTCTGCTGAAATAATTAAACACCCGCAAATCAACAACGGGCAATTCAGGCAGGGACCGATGGCGACATTCAGCATGCAGCTTGGCAACGGCATACCAGTCCTGGGGCTGGAGATCATTGATCGCCACCACTGCGCGGCTAGCCCTGTCCACAGGCTTGTCGAAGCTGGCTCCGTAGGCTGCCCCGCTGCTTAAAAAGATATATCGGCAGGCGGGATGCACTCGGACATAGTCCAGAGCCATATCGTCGTATTTGAGCGTGACATCGAATATCGACGCCCCCATTGCCGCCGCCTGGGCCGGATTTCCCACACCAACGAAATTCAGGATGGCATCGAAGTGGAGGCCGGTGCTAAATGCCTCAAAACCCGCTACATCCATCTGGCCTGACAAGCCATTCAGCCCCAGCCACTCGGCAACGACATCTGGACGACGCGCGAAAAGCATCAACTGGTGATTGCTCTGTGTGCTGAAAGATAAAATAAGGTCTTTGGCGATCTGGCTGGTCGCACCAAGTATGGCTATGCGCATGACTCAATTTGCAGGCAGAAAAGCACGAATATCTTTCTCGATCGATGCCCGATCCAGACCGTGCTCCTTGAGCAAATATTCGTAGGTTCCACAATAATGGGAGAAGCGGTCACGGACACCCACCCGGAGAATCCGAACAGGTGCGTGCTCAGAGGCGATTTCGGCAATCATGGAGCCCAAGCCTCCCAGTATCGAGTGCTCCTCAAAAACGACAAGCGCCTTGACTTTCCTGCAAATATTCACCACTTGCTCACTATCAACCGGCTTTATAAATGGGACGCTCCATACAGCCGAATCGGGATAAAGCTCGGATGCAATATTCAGGGCAGTACGCACCAGCGCCCCTGTGGCGATGAACGCCACATCGCCATTCGTGCCAGACCGGGCCTCCAGCAACTCGCCAATCTTCGGCTGATCCAAAGCAGAATGGACATCACCACGATCCGATTTCCCCATCCGCAAATACACCGCAGATTTTGACTGATAAGCCAACTCCATGCAGGCCTTGACTTCGAAGCGATCCGCCGGCGAAAAGACCGACAAGTTGGGGATTGCACGTGTGCACGCGATATCTTCAGTCGATTGATGACTTGTGCCGAGGTGGCTATAAACAAAACCCGCCCCGTCGCCAATAAAAACCACCGGCAGTTGATCATGGGCTACATCAAGCTTTATCTGCTCGACAACTCGCACTGGCACGAAAGCGCTCAAGCCATAAACAAAGGGTCTGAAACCGATACGTGCCAGCCCGGCTGCCATGCCAACCATGTTCTGCTCGGCGATACCCGCATTGATGTACTGCGCCGGGCACTCCTTGCGAAACTCGTCAAACAAGGCATATCCATGATCCCCGGTGAGAAGCAGTACATTGGGATCCGCCTTGGCCAGTCGAACGAGTGCTTCTGAAAACGCGTCTCTCATCATTCGCTCCCGGCTACAGCAGACAGCGCACGTGCATAGGTCTCGGCATCGAGGCGAGTGTAGTGCCAGATATTATTGTTTTCCATAAACGGTACACCTTTCCCTTTTACGGTTCTGGCAACAAGCGCTTTCGGCGAAGCGGATGGGCTTTCCCAAAGCCGATTTATTGCATCATTGATCGCCATTTCATCATGACCATCAACGGTAAGCGCTTCAAAACCGAAACTCTCGAATTTCGACTGCACCGACCCCAATCCCAAAACATCCGCAGTGCGCCCCATCGCCTGATAGCCGTTTTCATCCACGATGACCATGAAGTTGTTCAGGCAATGATGTGCCGCAAAGAGCGCGCCCTCCCAGACGGGTCCTTCGTTGATCTCGCCATCACCCACAAGGGCATAGACTTTTTGATCGGCACCACGCAGCGAGGCTCCCTTGGCCAGTCCCACGCCAACGGAAAATCCATGCCCAAGGGATCCGGACGTTACTTCCAGGCCGGGAATGCGCGAATCGGACAAGCCCTTGAGATCGCTGCCGTCGGCAAAATAACCTGAAAAAGCTTCATCCTTCAGCCACCCCAGCTCACGCATGCACGCATACTGAGCCATGACACCGTGGCCCTTGCTGAGCACAAGGTAATCACGGCCCTGCGCGAGCGGATCGTTGCCGGGGTAGCGCAAATGACTCCGATACAACACGGCAAGCAGTTCAATAATCGAGAATGCACAACCGATATGGACGGTAGAGCCGGCGTAAGCCATGTCCAGAACTGTCTTGCGAAGAGCCTTGGCATCAAATGCCCTGGGCGTGGAATTCATCGCTATTCCTGTTTAGAAATTGACACCCAAAAAGGTCTCGATCTTGCTCGCCGTGAAATCCAGCATTTCATTGGTCAGCGCCGGCTGCACCCCGACCCAGAAAGTGTTTTTCATGACCGTATCCGTATTGGTCAATTCACCACTCACCCTGAAGTTCTGACCGATCATGTAAGGCTGACGTGTGAGGTTGCCCGCAAACAGCAGACGGGTACCGACCTTGTTCTGATCAAGATACTGCAGCAGATCGACACGCGTGACGGGAGCATTATCCCTGAGGGTGATCGGAAAGCCGAACCACGACGGATCAGCACCCGGAGTGGCTTCGGGAAGAATCAGGAATTCTTCGCAGGTGGCCAGGCGATCCTTGAGGAAGGCAAAATTATCTTTGCGCCGCTGAATGAAAGCAGGCGCTTTATCGAGCTGGGCCAGACCGCACGCAGCCTGCATGTCGGTGATTTTAAGATTGTAGCCAAGATGGCTGTAGGTGTACTTGTGATCGTAGCCTTCAGGCAAGTTTCCCAATTTCTGGCAAAAGCGACGGCCGCAAGTATTGTCTTTTCCCGGCGGGCAGTAGCAGTCACGCCCCCAATCCCGGAAACTTTCCGCAATCTGCTTCAGCTCAGAGTTATTGGTGAATACCGCCCCACCCTCGCCCATCGTAATGTGGTGCGCGGGATAAAAACTCAGCGTGCCGATATCTCCGAAGGTGCCGACGAGTTGACCATTGTAAGTAGAGCCCAAAGCATCACAGCAATCCTCAACCAGCCACAAATTGTGCTTCTTGCACAATGCAACGATGACATCCAGGTTGTAAGGATTCCCCAGCGTGTGGGCAAGCATGATCGCCTTGGTCTTCGGGCCAATGGCAGCTTCAATCTTGCTGGCGTCGATATTGTAGGTTCCGAGTTCGACGTCAACAAAAACCGGAACGGCACCGAACTGGAGAATGGGATTGACCGTCGTGGGAAAGCCGGCGGCAACACCGATCACTTCATCCCCCGGCTTGATGGCCCGATCACCGAGTTTGGGCGAAGTGAGCGCCGAGAACGCGACCAGATTGGCAGACGAACCGGAATTAACGGTAATCAGGTATTTGACGCCGATGAATTGCGCGAGGCGCTGCTCGAACTCGTCATTGAAACGACCGGTCGTCAGCCAACCATCCAGCGACGCCTCAACCATGTTCTTGAGTTCTTCGGCGCCGATAACCTTGCCAGACGGGGGAACAACCGAAACACCGGGAAAAAACGATTGCGGAGCCAGAGCAATCGAGGCGTATTCATCGACAAGCTTGGCAATTTGTTCCCGAATTTCTTGAGTTTTAGCGTTTTGCATAATGGCCATCAGTTTCTGATAAGTGATTCATAAGCATTGATCTGAGCCAGCGTCAGCGCATGGACATCCGCACCCGCCTGACGCCCCTTGCTCCAGGCAACAATATATCTCAGAGCATCCTCCAGACGCAGTGCCGGATGCCAGTCGAGGCGGCTACGAACCTTTGAAATATCCAATTTGAGATAGGACGCTTCGTGGGGATGCTCGCCCGTATCGATCTGCCAGCTGGCGCCGTCCCCCCACATTTCAGCCATCTGCTCCACGATCCAGCCCACCGGCTTGGCATCTTCGTCATTGGGTCCGAAATTCCAGCCCTCGCCATAACCAGTACCATCGTGGTAAAGGCGTTCGGCCAGGGTCAGATAGCCGCGCAACGGCTCCAGGACGTGCTGCCAGGGACGAATGGCATGCGGATTGCGGATGTTGACTGTCCGGCCATTGAGAAAAGCGTTCAGGAGATCGGGCACGAGACGATCCATTGCCCAGTCCCCTCCCCCGATGACATTACCGGCCCGAACGGTCGCAATTGCCACACCGTGCCGCGCGTAATCATCAGGGTTAAAAAAGGATGAACGGTAAGCGGCACTTACGAGTTCTGCACATCCCTTGCTGTTGCTGTAGGGATCATACCCGCCCATAGGCTCGTTTTCACGATAGCCCCAAACCCACTCGCGGTTCTCATAGCACTTGTCTGTCGTTATATTGACGACAGCCTTGACGCCGGCAGTGTTACGCACCGCCTCCAGCAAGTGGACCGTGCCCATCACGTTGGTCTGATAGGTCTCGATCGGGTTAACGTACGAATACCGCACCAATGGCTGAGCCGCCATGTGAATGACGATCTCGGGCCTGGCTGCCTGCATGGCCTGCTGAAGAACAAGAGGGTCGCGTATATCGCCAATGATCGAGCGCATGCCGGCCCCAACGTTCCCCTCCTCGAAAAGACTAGGCTCCGTGGGCGGCGCAAGCGCAAAGCCGGTCAATTCCACCCCAAGGCTTTGAAGCCACAATGACAACCAGCTGCCTTTGAAGCCGGTATGGCCAGTCAGAAAAACCCGCTTGCCTCGCCAGAAATCGGGATTCATTCCCAAACCTTCCACGGCGCCTTGCCGCTGGCCCACAGCTCTTCCAGATGGTGCTTGTCACGCAAAGTATCCATCGGCTGCCAGAACCCCTGGTGCTGGAAAGCCGACAATTGCCCGCTTTCGGCCAGAGCCTCAAGAGGCTCGCGCTCCCAGATCGATGAATCGTCCTTGACAAGATCGATCACCTTGGGAGAAAGCACGAAGAAACCGCCATTGATCATGCCGCCGTCGCCCTTGGGCTTTTCCTTGAAGGAACTGACACGATTTTCGGAGTTGATATCCAGGGCGCCGAAACGGCCCGGAGGGTATGTCGCGGTCAGGGTTGCCAGCGTCTTCTGCTCACGATGGAAAGCGATCAACTCGGCGATATTGACGTCGCTCACACCATCACCGTAGGTAAAGCAGAAAGCCTCCTCGTCCTTGAGATAGGGGGCAACACGCTTCAAACGCCCGCCAGTCATCGTTTCCTCACCCGTATCAATCAGCGTAACCCTCCACGGTTCGGCGAACTGCTGACGCACCTCCATCTGATTGTTGGCCATATCGAAGGTAACATCGGACATATGAAGGAAGTAATTGGCAAAATACTCCTTGATGATGTACCCCTTGTAGCCACAGCAAATGATGAAATCATTGATCCCGTACCGGGAATATATTTTCATTATGTGCCAGAGAATCGGCTTGCCACCGATTTCTATCATTGGTTTCGGCTTCAGATGAGTCTCTTCGGAAATACGGGTTCCGAGACCGCCTGCCAGAATTACAGCTTTCATAAAATTTCTCTCCCCTACAGCCTTTATCCAGTTCAACGAAAACAACAATTCGATACGCTCATCCAGGTTGACGAGCAAAACATTTATTGCATGACTGGCAGGTCCTGGTCACGTTAAAAAAAGACCTGACCCAGCTTCAAAAAATCCGCATCACTTACCTGCTCAGACGGCGCTTGGCAAGCACCTCCTTCCAGGCCAGGGAAAAAATTGCGATGAAAGAAAAGACCGAAAATATCTTCACTGCAAAAAAATACCGCGCTTCATAGTGTGCAAAGGTGAAGACAACAAAAAAGCACGCGTAGAACGATACGGACTGCCAAAGGTAAACATAAAAACTCGGACTCCGGCGCGCAAGCCACAACACCGGAAAGGTAGCCAGCACGAAAAACAGGAACAGGAAATTCGCGACGTCATTTACAGAACTCGAACTCTCTGCCGGAGAAGTATAGGCAGGAAGATCGGAAAACCAGTAATCATCCAGAATACCCAGTTTAATCGCGTACCAATCACTTACGTTGTTGACAAAAGCCCGATAAAAACCTTCCTTTTCCGATGTTCCGCAATAGCTGGGATCGACTCTGCACGCTGCGTTACCGCCACCACGAACGATCCAGCCGCCCCCTACATCCAGGAGCTCCTTGTCTGTCATGCTCGCATTCTTGTAAATCAGCTGCGCGGTCTGAACCCATGAGAAATTCTTGGTGTCAGTAAAACTGTAAATGCGCCACGGCGCCATTGCAACGTTGGCGACCACGACGGCAACTGCAACGAACTTCAAGGCAGAAGAAAAGTTCGATTGACTTTGCTCTGAAGCCTTTCGACGAATGACCAAGAAATAAGCTACAAAAGAGACGATGGCAGTCAGCGTCAAAAACGTGACTATCAGTTCAAATTGCGATCTGAAATACGCAGAAAGGGCCAGCATCAAGCCGGCAAAAACCGCGCTGACCCACGACCTATCCCTCACAGCGACGGGAACAAGAAACAAAAACGTCAAAAAGAATGCAATCGAAAACCCTTCACCAAGGATTATCCCACCGGGCTGCAGTACAAAAAATCGGGTTACAGGAAAAAGCAAAGGCACCAATGGGAGAGTCGAAGCGACACCTTCCGGTAGAACACCTCGAAGAAAGCCCCGAAAAACCGAGAGCATGAGAGCGAAGCAGGCAGCGTTAATCAACACCAGAACAAGAATAAACGGCGCATCGATGCCAAAAACCTTAAGAACCATCCCCTCAAGAAACATGAACCCCGGCGGCCAAAGCCTGATCAACCAGGCATTCTCGGCCTTGATCCAGCCGTGAGTGAAAACATCCCGGGCGCCAATCGCAAAGGAGCCAGGATCACCAAGCTTCGTGACGTCATCCGGCGTCATGAAATTGCTGATGGTCGACAACAGATAAGGCTGCCCGGGAATGTCACGGACAAAAAGGCCGACAAGAGCCGACACAATAAAATATAAAAAAAAGTAATTTATGTTTTTACTCATATTTAACGCCTTCAAAATTCAAAACATCAGCCCGTTAAACGGATCTTAAAAAATCGCCGGGACATCGCAAAGCCGTTTCGCACATTCAGGCTTTCAGGCCAGGCGGGCCCGAAGCTTTCGGGCAAAGCGATAAATGGCCTGCCCGACGAAACGGGACAATACAAACTGGTTCTGCACCCAGCAGGCCCATTCGTCGGACTGCCGCTCGAAGGATGTCACCATCCTGGGCACCTCGAAAAGTGCTGAAGTATAGTGCGCGAAATATGCACTCAGCACCTCGGGACGGTGAAAAGCCTCATAACGGGCCCTGGCCAGGCGGCTTTCCCCGGGCAAAGCATCGAGCTTGATACTCGCGAAATGCGCCAATAACTCGGCAGGCGTTCTCCAACTGAAGGCTTCCGGGTAAGCCAGTTCGAGACAACTCAATATCCGGGAGTAGAGATGCCTGTGCAGGACAACGGGTACCCCAGCCCCCATGGCCTCAATGAGGGTGATCCCGCCCCCGTATGGAAAAGACGCGATATAGACATCCACGCCATGCTCCTGCAGCGCCTTCCAGACACTCGGAACCCACTCGATATAAATGAATTTGTCAGCGGGAATCCCCTCCTTGCGCAGGCCGCGACGCAACCTGAATAAAGCCCAAGGACTCAGCCGGCCAATGTGGATGTGCCGCCCCCCTGTCACTTTGAGCAGCTTCGGGACAAGATCAAGATAGCTGACAAAATACGGAATCTCTATCTTGTTGGAGCGCGCCGCTGTTGCAGTAGTCAGATGCCCTTCCGGAGCAAAGGGGCGCTCATCCGGACGCCCGCCCTTGTCCTCGAAAGTAAAAGGCAGATAGACATTCTCGACGCCCAGCATTTCACGGCAGTGGTGATAGCCCATGGGGTGAGGATCTATATGCACCAGGTGATCCAGATACACGCCGAGACACAGATGGTGATCTCCATGATGATAGAAGCTGGCGTCAAACCCCATCTCCGGCTGGATGGCCGCCACTGCAACGCTGTCCTGGTGATGATTGAAAAGGTAGACATGCTCGGGATTGCAGCTGACCAGCGCCCCTTGCAGCCAGTCCAGACGGGCGCCAAAGTCGCCGCGGGGAGCCGACAGAAAGCGCACATTCGACTGCCCTGCGAAAACCTGGGTCAGATGCGCCCAGTCGGAAGGGCCGCCAATCCCAGTGGCCAGGATCAAGTGGTCTTTCTCCGGCCTCGCCCGGATAAAATCCTCGACGAGTCGCGAATGCCCGCCAGACTTCTGCAGGCGGCTGAGCACGTAGATCACCAGGGGCCGCGCTCCGCGGCCAGGCCAGGAATAGACCGCCGGCGAACTGCCACGCGCCAAATTGTGCCGACCGATGCGCTGGCACAGGGCATCCAGCTCACGGGATGCAAACACCTGGGCCGTGCACAAGGGCTCGGTGATGACGCGCTCGACAAAGTCATGGACCAGACGCAGGGCACGGTCGAGCAGGCCCTGCGCAAGCGCCCGTTCAGCGGACTCGACCAGGGACAGGACCGATGGCGCAAATCCCATCGTCACGCACCGCCTCGTTGCGGATCGACGTAGGCGCGCAGGTCGTCCGCTGAATCCACCTCACCCCAATCGCCCTCGTAGGGCACCGCCACAACAGGGACGCGTCCCGCATCGATCACTTTCTGCAAGGTTCCCGTCATGTGCATCCGGTCGCACTCTGCAGGCGTGAGGAAACCGCGCAGGCGCAGGACCTCCTGCCAGGCCTCGGGCGTGAAGCGCAGGAGCCCCATGTACTGCCCCTGCACCTGATCCACCGAAGTGGGCTTGTTACCGATTTCTGTCAGACGACCATCGCGCCCAAGGCGGAAGGTTTCCGCGTCGAGCAGTGGATCGCCGAAGCGTCGGGTCCAGAGCGCCAACCAGTGCGGATCGTAGGTAAGTGCCAGGCTGGCCGGACAGTCCATCAGGGAGCGAACGGCAGTCGGCGCGTAGAAAATGTCCGAATAGCTGACAATGCAGGGCTCCGCGGCCAGCCAGGCACGCGCGCAATCCAGCGACGAAACCATGTTGGTATCGGCCCACCGGGGATTGTGAAACGTAACCAGCCCCCGCCCTTCGAGGGCCTCGCGGCGGTAGCCGGTGACGATGGCAATCTCGCTGATCCCTGCGCTGCGCAGGGCCTCCAGTTGCAGATCGAGCAGCGCCTGCCCACGCAGCTCGACAAGGCACTTGGGTCGTTCATCGGTCAGATTTTTCATGCGGCTACCCCGCCCGGCGGCAAGAATGATGGCCTTCATGCAAACACACTCCTTATTGCGTCGATATCCTGCCGGCGGGGAACGGCCTCCCGCTCGGGATGCCACATCCAGCCCTCCCACGGGAGGCTCAGGTGACGGATGGCTTCTATCGTGCCGTCGGCGGCGCGCGCCAGTACCCGGTAACCGGGAGGGCAGCCGGTCAGCGCCAGCGCATGGAAGCTGTTGACGCTCTCGTTGGGGTCAGCCTCCAGGGGGTGCCGCGTCGCGACGTGACCGGTCACCGGCTGCAGTGCCGCGCCAGCCCGGCATCCCATCAACTGCATGCCGCGGCAGATGCCGAGCACAGGAAGCTGCAGCGCTTCGGCCCAGGCGAGCAGGCTCAGTTCGCTTTCATCCCGCCGCGGCACCGTCCCGATATCCTCGCCACCACTGAGAATCAGCCGATCAATGCCCCAGCCTGCGCAGAAATCCGTCACCTGCGCCGCCCCAAGGTTGGGCACCGGTAGCCACAAGGCCCCCGGCAAAGCAACCGCCAGGAAGGGCGCCCAGATCTGGGCCAGGGCATCCCGGTCTTCTGAATAACCGGCCGCGGCCATCACGCGCATGCTTACGCCGATCCGCATTCGCTCACTCACCCCCGAGACACTTGAGGATACGCTGGGCGCAATCCAGCTCAACCTGCCCAGCAGCAAGGATCCGCTCATAGACCTGCTGACCGCAACCGATGGCCGCCGGCAGCCCCAGTTCCGCACAGCGGATCGCCATGTGGGAATTTGCGCCTCCAAACTTGGTAATCAGGGCGCTCGGACTCTTGGTGAAGATCCAGTCAAAACCGGGGTCGGCGCTCTCGATGCAGACGATGCGATTTCTGATGAGGAGATTGGCGGAGGTGTCGGCGTTGAGCTCCATGATCGGCCCGGACGCCTTGCCGCTGCCCACAAAGTTGGGAGCACTGCGGCTGTGAGTGGCAATGTAAAGATCTTCAACACCGAAGATGATGTGACTGAAGCGGAAGGCATGGGCGGCCGCCAGGGTCCGTCGCCCCTCCTCGGCCAACACGAGGAAATGGCGGTCCACGTAGTCCATGCCTGGCTCTACCAGACAATCAGCGAGGCGCGGCCAAGGCAAATGAGACAGGTCGTCCCTCGACAAACCGTGCAGGGCACCCCAACGCCCCAGCGCGCACAAGGCATCCGACAACATCCGTGTAAACAGGAACTTCACGTGCTCCCGACCGGCAATCGCCTTGCGAACGTAGTCCAGTAGCTGCTCGGCACCAAGAACATCCAGCCCGGCTTCGGCCAGCAAAGCGTCAAGCCCGTCCCGCTCGATATCGGTGAGTACGAAATCGAGCGCGCGGGCATGGAACAACAAATCCTGCTCGGTATCGAACAGGTCGTCACGCTCATCGTAACGCAAGGATGTGATCTCGTAGGTGCCCGGGCGAAGGTGGCCGTATTCCCGCAGGAAATCGGCGCGGGACACTTCACTACGGCACGCCTGTGCGTAAGCCATGACCATTTCACCGGTGACCGTGCGGATGCTGCGCCGCAGTTCGGCAACGCGCTCCTCGGTCAGCACACCACGGCGCCGTGCCGAACGCAGCAGGTTCTCGGCGATAAAGGCGTGTCGGGCCACGACGGCGAAGGACAGGGCTCCGTGCTCACGGCACTGTCGGATCAGGAAGGCAGCCCGGGCCAACCAGGCATTTCCTCCGTCATCAACCGGATCGGAAAGCACGGCCTTGTGCACCTCGGCAGTGCCGAGCAGAGCCCGCTCAAGGGTGCTGTCGGGGCCGGCCTTCAGGCTGCTGCGGGTCAGATCACGCAGGGCGCTACGGTAGGTCTGCAATTGGGCGTCATCCAGCAGCGCCGGGTAACGCGCAGAAAAATCCTCATCAAAGCAGAAGTCGAGACAGGTCTGCACAAGCTCGAACTCGACCTTGTCGTGAAGTTCAGGCAAGGCCTGCAGACGATCGAGCCAGGCATTGACCAGCCGCTCGCCGATGGCGTCCGGCAGACCTGCCGGCAGGAAGGAGTTGAAACTTTGCCGAACGTCGATGTAGGGGTGGCCGCTCACCGAGACCATCAACACGGTATGCGGCAAATCCCTGTAGCCCATCATCGCCCGCGCCTTGCACCAAACCCCGTCCGTGATGAGTTCGCGATACAGGGAAACGGCCAGCGGGCGGGGTGTGGTACCAATGATCTCGGCCGGATTCCAGTCTGGCATCACGGCCAGTATCGTCCGTGCGCCGAGAATACCGTCGCGTCGGCGGGAACAGTCACGCACAAAGCTCTTTACATGCACCAGCTGTCGCCGCACCCGGATTTCAGTGACCGGGTGCCAGCTATGGGCCAGGGCGATCCTGCGCACCTGGAAGAGAATCAGCGCCCCGCTCTTGCCCATGCCAAACTCGATGTCGAGTGACGCACACGCGCACAGCGTCTCCAGTTCGCGGGCCAGCCCCAGAAAGGCCGCCACCCGCGGGGAGCGAATCAGCGCCGGATTCGCGTCCCGATAGACGTAAAGCCCCTTGTGGATACCCGCGCCGCTGGTGACCATGTCGGTGCGCCCGGTTTCGTCCTCGTACTCGATGCAGTAATAAGGCGCGCCATGAACCATATCGAAGGTCATGATCACCCCACTGAGGGCAATGTCCTCGGCCATCGACTGGACCAGAACCTGATCGCGGGAATGGCCGGTCATGGAGGCCACCACGTTATCGATGGCGGCGGCCAGCTCATCGCGATCCGAGCAACGAACTTTCAGGCGGCTCAGGAAGGCGCCGGCGTTGGACGACTTCGCACCGTCCTCGACCAGCGCGCTGCTGCGAACAGCCAGCAGGACGCTCTCGAACTGTTGCTGGATAGCGTCGAGCAGTTCATCCCTCTGCGCCAGCCACTGGCCCGCCGAAAAGTGGCAAGACTCCGGAATCTGCGCACCGACAAGACGAGGCTTCAGGCGAAGCAGTGTCTCGGCCTTGGTGCCGAAAGCAAATACGCTCTCTCCGCTGGCAAGGGCCGCGGCATCGAGTCCGGTCTGTTTCATTGCTCCGAAGCTGACGTCAGTGAAAGGATGCTCAGATGTTTGAGCACCGGATGGATGACGTAATAGCTTACGCCGACAGCAGGATCCTGCATCTCGATGGGCTCCAGCGCCCCCCGTCGGGAGAAATCAGCGACCACATGAACGAGCAGATCAGCCCGGATAGCCGGGTCGAACACCTGATCGATGTCCATGCCCTGCGGTGGGCGGGGATACATGCGCCGGGCAATCACCGGGCCGGTGTCGATGGTCCGGTCGAGCACGATGGCGGTCACACCGGGAGCATCCCCGTTCAAAAGCGCGTAGTACAGGGTCGTACTGCCCCGGTAGTCGGGCAAATAGCCTGAATGCACATGCAGGAAGGGAAATCCCAACCCTAGCACCGAGGCGGACACGATCTGTCCGCCGGCCCCGGAATAAATGAGCACCCGCGGAGCGAGGGCCCGGAGGATGCCGACGACCTCCTCCTCGTTCACGCTGCCGGCCGCGCAGGCCTGCACAGGAATCCCGGCACGGCCACAGGTGGCCGCGATCGACTCGCCGTGATCCGGCAGAACCAGACCTTGCCATTGCCTGACAGCATGCAGGGCCGGGCCAGGCGGCTCAGACTCCTCGCCAAGCAGCACGACCCGTTCCGGCAGTAAACCTGCGGCAACCAGGGCCTGAATGTAGGCACGCGAGCGCGCCGTCGGCGCCGCCAGCAGGATCAGGCCGTCAATCATCATGACGGATCTCCTTGAGCCCGACACGTTTCGCCAAGGCGGCCACATGCATTTCTTCCCGCCCGATCAGGCTTTCCAGGCGCACGCGCTGCCCGACATCGAGTCGCCCCGCCAGCGCGGTAAGGGTGTCCAGGCATTTCAGCAAGGCGTTGAGATAGGGCAACGCCGCCCACGTGGTCCAGGCCAGCTCGAGTACTTCGCCAAAGCAGAGGTAGCGTTCCAGAGTGTGATAGTCGGCAGGATCCACCGGACGCCAGTCTGCGCTGTACTCCCCGTGCAGGCGCTTGCTGACCTCGAAACGCTGGACCAGCCGGTCAAGGGTCTGGCGCCCACCGGCATCGGCCAGCCGCGCAGAGATCTCCACCCGCAGGTCGTCGAGAAGCCTGTCCGTCGGACGGGATCGTGCGGCAGCCTCATCAGGCGCGCCCCCGCCCGGCAGCGCCGCCACACCTGCACGCTGTCGGCACCAGGCTGCGAGAAAGGCACGCCCCTCGTAGCGGGAATAAAAATAAGTATTACGCTGCTCAAGGAGATCCCCGACCGCGTAGGGGTACTTCATCATCCTTGCAGCCCCGTCTGGGTGAGAATCCGGGCAGCCACATGTTCCAGTCCGTCGGGATTGCCCGAGCTGTCAATGACCATGTCAGCGGCCACCGGACGCGGGAAGGGAATATCGACCCCGACCACGTTGCTCACCTCGCCCCTGCCGGCTGCCGCATACAGACCTTTCACATCACGCGCCTGCAGTACAGCCAGCGGCGCATCCATGAAAACCTCGAAATAGGAGCTGAAGCGGCGGCGATTCTCCTCTCGCATGTCAGGAAAAATGGACAACACGCAGCACACCACGTGGACACCCTGCCGATCCAGCATCGCACACAAGGCCGTGAGCCTCTCCGCATTGAGGCGGCGCCCCTCGATCGAGTAAGGCGCATCGCCCCGGTCATGGGCAAAAACCTCCCGCAACTCATCCCCGTCGAGCAATACCGTATTGGGAGCCAGCGTCCTTAACTGGCGGGCGATCTCCCGCCCCAGCGTGGTCTTGCCCGATCCGGACATACCAATCAACCAGATGACCATCTCAAAGCCCTCCGGCCACATCGCCGATCGTCGGCACCGCGGCCCGGTCAGTCACGATTATCAAGAATAAGCTCCAGACGCAGCAATGCGTCCGCCGCCACATTTGCCGAAAACCCGAAATGGGGAGCGAAATAAGTCTTACGGAGCATCTTGCGAACGGGCGCCTGAGCCACCCAATGGGCAGAGTCCGCCAGCAGGCCGGCGATCGCACCTTCCCCAGAGCGCACCTCGCCCAGATATTGCCGAATATGGAGATCAGGTGACTCCGGCCCCGTCAGTGGATCGCTCTCGGCTCCGGGCACGTCCAGAAGAATGAGACGTTTGTCGGCATAAATGCCGGCGAGGGGCGGCCCGCCGTAGTCGAAAAGCATGTAATCGGCCAGTTGATAAAGCCCCAGGTTGTCGCTCGAATCGCAGATCAGGTGAGTGAAACGGTGCTTTCGCAACGCACTCACCCGCTCCGGCTCGCTTTCGGACATGAGCGGGTGAAGCTTGACGACCACGTTGTAATGCTCGGTCAGTGCACTGATTTCCGTGTCGAACAAACCGACGGACGACAGGCTCTTCCAAGTGGGAAGCCAGACTACAGTCTCGCGCGACAGGTCGCAGTCAAAACGGGTATACAGCTCGGAGGCCGTGATCTGCTCGTTGAAAAAGCGGTCAAACCGCGGATAGCCCATCTGCAGCACAACTGCATCGGTGCTCGCGGTAAAGGCAGCCGCATGGTGCGGGCCAAAACACAGAATCAGATCGTAGAGGGAATTCCAGGCGGACAGGTTCCAGCCCGATTTTCCCGCTGCATACATGAAACGAACGTTTTGCCGGGCCAGGCGCTGGATCAACGGGGGCTCTCCGCCCTCGACCGGGTGGTTGGACACCAGGTAGTGGTAACGCCGGCGCTCCCGCAGCACGTCCTCACTGCAACTCACGCCGCAATGCCAGCGTTTGAGGGCCTCACGCCCCAGCGCTTCTGAAACGCCGTGCAACACCACGTCGAAACTCCCGCCGGGCAGTTGATCCCACACCGGGGCGAAATGGTTGATCAACTCCAGGCTCTGCAACAGGAAGGCCAAGCGGTGCACCGCACCGCCAGCCCGCCGCCCTGCCGTCGGCTCACATGCCAGCGGCGGCCTTTCGACAGCAGATGACGGCCCCACCACGGACACCCCCCGCAGCGATCGGACAGTCAACTGGGCCGTGCTCAATACCGTGTCGAGTTGCTTCTGGGCTTGCGCAAGACCGGCAGACAACACAGTCAGATCCGAGCGGAGCGGCAGCGCAGCGAGACTCTCGTCGAGAGCATCGATACGTCCATCAACGCGCCCGAGAGCCTGCCCAAGTCCCTCCAGGGACGTCCCGACGTCATTCAGGCGCTCGCCATGAGCCTCAAGCTGCGTCGCCAGAACCGTCCGTAGCGCGCGCTCGTCAGCATTCTCTTCGTCAAGCCTCCGGACAGCCTCGCCGACGATCGCCGGAAGCACCTGCAGCTTTTCCAGTTCGTGCGCCAACCCCAGCACTTCAACGCTGGAAGCGCGGGATGTAATCTCCGCGCGCACTTGCACAAGGTCTTCGTCCAGCTCGCGTCGGGCCACCGCGAGGGCATCGAGCTGATTCTGCAGCAGGTCGAACCGGGCCGAAACGGCATTCAGCCCGGTCAACACCCCCCGCAGCCGACGAAAACGTTCACGCAGCCCCATCAAAGCTCAGCAGCGCGCTCACCACCTGATCCACCTCGTCGTCCCCCAGTACCGGCGACATCGGCAAGCTGATGACTTCGCCGGCCAGCTGGTCTGCGAGGGGCAGATGGGCGCCGGCAAACGCCTGGTAGCAGGCCTGGCGGTGGGGCGGGATCGGGTAATGAATGACAGTGGCGATGCGCATCCGGTCCAGGTGGGCACGCAAGGCATCCCGGTTGCGGCTGCGGATCACATACAGGTGCCACACCGGATCAGCGTACTCCGGAACAAAGGGAAGCTCGACCCCGGAGCCGGCCAGCATCCGGTCATAGCGTGCCGCAATTGCCTTGCGGCGTCCGTTCCACTGGTCGAGCACGCCCAGCTTGACCCTCAACAGCGCAGCCTGAACCTCGTCGAGGCGGCTGTTGTATCCGGCCACATCGTGCTGATACTTGACCTGGGAACCGTAGTTGCGCAGCCGCTTCACTTTTTCCGCGATGGCGTCATCGCTGGTCAGCACGGCACCACCGTCGCCGAGGGCTCCGAGGTTCTTGCCCGGATAGAAGCTGGTCCCGGCCGCATGACCGAGAGAGCCGGCGCGGCGCCCCTTGTAAAGGGCACCCTGGGCCTGGGCCGCATCCTCGATCACGACGAGGCCATGCTTGCGGGCCAGTTCGTTGATCGGGTCCATGTCAGCCGTCTGACCGTACAGGTGCACCGGCATGATGGCCTTCGTGCGGCTGGTAATGGCCGCGGCAATGGCAGGCGCCTCGATATTGTGAGTCAGCGGGTTGGGCTCGACTGGAACCGGCGTGGCGCCACATTCGGAAACCGCCAGCCAGGTCGCGATGAACGTGTTGGAAGGCACGATAACCTCGTCGCCCGGCCCCACGTCGTAGGCGCGCAGCAGAAGGTGAAGGGCCTCCAGGCCGTTGCCGACTCCGATGCAGTGCTTGACGCCACAGTACGCAGCAAACTCGGCCTCGAAGGCCTCGAGCTCCGGCCCCATGATGAACCAGCCGGAATCGAGAACGCGCTTGAATGCCTCGTCGAGCGCCCCCCTGATCTCCCGATGCACCAGCCCGAGGTCCAGAAAGGGAACAGATTTCATTTGATCACCTTCAATGCGTCAGCAACAAACTCGGCATGCTGGCGGTAGTAGTCGAGTTCGTCGTAATAGTCGGACGCGAGCACCATGCAGACGGCCCCGGAAGAGAAGTTGTCGATCTCCCGCCAGATCATCGGGCACACGTAGAGGCCGTAGTAACTGCGGTTCATGTGAACGGTCTTCTTCGACTGCCCGTCGTCGAGGTGGATGTCGAAGGAGCCGGACATCGCGATGATCAGCTGATGGAGCGCCTTGTGGGCGTGCCCGCCCCGCTCGGCGCCACCCGGAACATCGTAAAGGTAATAGACCCGGTTGATGCCGAAGGGAATATGGCGATTCGCTTCAACAAAGGTCAGGTTCCCGCGCGGGTCGTTAATGCGGGGAAGTTCAAGAATGGTGCAGTCGTGAACGCTCATGGAAACTCCAGATTGCGCCCCGGCCGGAAAGCCGGATCCGGGCGCGTCGAAAAATAGGGCTTATTCCTGCCCGGATGCGGGAATGCGGCTCAGCCACTCCTTGACCACATCCTCGGGGTAGCCCCTTGAAAAATGAGTTGTCCAGGGATATGCGCTACGCCCGGAACCATCCTTGAGCTTGATCTTGTCGGTTGGGCACAAAAACCTGGCAGGGCTGCCGCCAACCACTGTGTGCGCCTCCACGTCACGGCTCACGGAGCTGTGGGCGGCGACAAGGGAATGCTCGCCGACCTGCACACCGGGCAGGATGATGGACATGGTCGCAATCACCGCATGATCATGGATCTCACATCCCACGCAGGTATCGCTGGGAGGATGGGGATCATTGGTCAGCACGACGTACGGAAAGATCCAGACGAAGTTGTGGATCTTCGATTCGTGTCCGATATGCACATTGCTGTGGGTGCGGACATAATCGCCGATCTCGCAATGCCCCTGGATGTCTCCCAGCGTACCGATCTGAAGGTTCTTGCCCGCGGTGGTGAGCTCCCGCACGGTGACCCGGTGGCCAGTGGTCAGGCGCTCGCCGAAAGTGGAACCCTCGTAAAAAACGCTGTGGGAGCGGATCAGGGAGCCCCGACCGATCACCAGGGCACGCCCACCGGCAAGAGCGCTCGGATGTCCGATCTCGCAGTGGCTTTCGATCACCGTATCGGCCCCGATGACCACATTGTCGTGAATGATGGAGAATGGGCCGACCCTGACATTGACGCCAATTTGCGCCAGAGGCGAAACGATTGCGGTGGGATGAATCATTCTTTCAACTCCATTCAAAAGCTTGCTTGGTGACGCGCCCCCACGCCGAACAGCGGGGCTTGAAGATCGTCACAGGGACTTGAGGACGTCGTCGACCGAAACCCGGAAATCACTGTGAATCCCGTGAGTGCTCCCCGGATCGGCCTCTCCCAGTACGTAGCGGACAACATTACCCGAAGCCGCGGCGATATTCTGCCAATACCAATAGCTGGTATCCGCATAGCGGGAAATGAAGATGCTGATGCGCGCACCCGGAGGACAGAAAATGATGTTCGCCACGGCTGCGCCGGTTGAGGCAACGACCACCTTCGCTCCGGAAAAAAGCTGGACCTGCTGCAGGAAGGACAGCTTTTCCGGCTCGATCACGGAAAATCCGCGCGCGACCATTGCCCGTTCGATCTCACCGGAGTTGATGACCTTTCTGACACCCGAATTGCGCCTCAGATAGATTTTCTCGGGCCATTTCGGCGACGGGAAAGTCGCCGCAACATCAACCAGCATCTGCCGCATCCGCCCCATTGCCACCGGACTGAATAGACCGTGAGAGTGCCCGGAAAGGCGCGTGGTCCGTCGCTCGAAAGGCACGTAGCCTGCGTTCGAGGTAAGGTACAACTCGTCGACGGTAATTGCCCGGCCAATGGGCAATGTGATGATTCGCCGCTCTCCCCGGGTAATCAGCAGCAGGGACTCCATCAGGTTGCGATGCAGTCCGTCATTGACGATCAGCGGAACATCGGCAAAGCGCTCATCGCTGCAGAACATGACCACTCGGGAGAAAACCTCGGTCAGCCAGTGGGCGTAATTGGGCGCACAGGCATCCACAAACACGCCGGCACGGGGCAGGTGCTCCGGATCATTGTCATGGGACAACCAGCGCACCCGACGATTCTTCGGGTCGATCGAGGTCCGGCCGTGCAGTTCCTCCGACGTGTAATCGCGCTCGAAATTGTAGAGGTTGTGACAAATCACCTCCCCATTGACCAGAACCAGGTTGGTGCCACCGTAAACCGTGGCATCAGGCACCGTGGTGACGAATATCTCGGGAAACACGTAGCTGTCGTGGGGTGAGACGAGTACGGCACGGCTCTTCTCAGGAAACGCCACCGGAATCGGGGTCTCCACCTTCGACGGCGCGGCCAGCACAACTTTTTGCCCGGCCTCAGACCTTGCAGAGTACTCCACGATATCCGTGAGGGGACGCCAGCGCTGGGCCTCGCGACGGAACACCAGAGGCGCGACGCGATTTGCATAGACCGGATACCCCCGCTGCCACAACCAGATGGCAGCCGAGCGAACTGGCGGATAGTGCTTGAGACGCTCCACGTAGAACTTCCCGAGCGAGGATCTGCGCAGGTCGCTCAATGTCCCCTGCCCCCTGCCCTCGGAGGCGCGCACCGTCAGGACATACGCCGGATCCTGAACTGCCAGCGCCTCCCCAATCCCGATATCCGACTGCCACGCCACAACATCAAGGGAAAAGTCCTGCTCGATCTTCGCGGACAACAGCGACGGCTCGATCTCGGGCCCGACGACATCCACATAGCGCACGAATGCCTTCACGGCATCCCAGGCCCGCCGCGCAAGCAGGCTTAGAAGATATTCACGCAGCGCCTCGCGCTCTCCGCACAGACGATCGAAAAAAGCCGTCTCGAGTTTGCCGGCAATGGCGTGGCGATCCTGGAACGATTTCGTCTCGACCATTTCGACCACAAAGCTCTCTGCCATCGTCTCCGACAGAGCCGCCAGGCGGTCACACAGCCCGGCGAGATCGCCATATAGCTGGCAGGCAATACTCCAGCGCTCGGCCAGCGCTGCGCGTGCCTTGGCCCGCGCCTTGGATTTGGATTTGGTCTTGGATCTGGCCCTGGCGCCCGCGTCAGAAGCCTCCCTGCTTGCAGCGCTCATGGCGGTCATGGAGAGAGAGAGCTCCTCCAGCGATCGCGCTTCTGCAACCAGCTGTTGCCCCAGGCCGCGCATCCGGGCATTCAGCTCTTCGAGCCGTTGCTGCACAGCGTCGGCCGCGTCGGCATGGCCCGACGACTTCAGCGGACGATCATCCTGCATGGGTATTCAATCCGAGGTATTGGTCAATCACAACGTCCGGCGCCCCATCCAGGACAACCCGCCCGTGATCCATCCAGACGACCCGATTACAAAGGGATTTGACGAGATGATGATCATGGGAAACCATGATCATGATGTTGGCCCTGTCGATCATCTCGAACATGCGGGTGGTCGCTCGCGCCATGAAGGCGGCATCTCCACCAGCAAAGATCTCGTCGAGAACGAGGATGTCGGGATGCACCGCGGTGGCCAGGGAAAAAGCCAGGCGCATGTACATCCCGGTCGAATAGTATTTGACCGGTGTATCGATGAACTCTTCGAGTTCGGCAAATGCAATCACCTCCGGCTCGATCGCTCGCAACTGCAGATCGGTATAGCCAAGGATCGCGCCGTTCAGATAGATATTTTCCCGCCCGGTGAATTCGGGATGAAAGCCCGCTCCGATCTCCAGCAACGGAGCAAGGCGGCCGTCCACAGTCACCCGACCGTCGGACGACTCATAGACTCGACACAAAGCCTTCAGCAAAGTGCTCTTGCCGGCCCCGTTGTGTCCGACGATGCCGACCCGGTCACCCGAATTGAACTCCAGGGAAACATCCTTTACCGCCCAGAAATCCGAATAGGCCGACTGCCGGTTACCGCGAAAAAGGTTGGCGACGTAATCCTTTAATGAAGGAGACCTGTCGTGATAGATGCGGAACTTGATGGACAGCTTATCAACAATGATTTTCGACATGAGGGGTCAAAGCCGGAAAACGACTTTCTTCTCCTGTCCAAGGAGCACAACCAGCCCCAGAATGATGGAAACGATGGAGATCAGCGACGCATGAAGAATCACATCATCCGAAGGCATCTTCGCCTGGAAAAGCGGAGCCCGGAAAAGCTCGATAAAGGGCACGACCGGATTCAACGCCACCAGGTTTGAAACCCCGCCGGAAAGAACGTCTTTTTTATAGAGAACCGGCGTCAGGAAAAAGAGTCCCTGCATGGCAATCTGGATCACGTACTGCAAATCACGGAAAAAGACCGTAGCCACCGAGAAGACCAAACCGACTCCAAACGAAAATAGAAAGAGCAGGATATAGGCAACAGGCACAAAAAACAGCGCCGTGCTGACCTTGCCTCCCACCGCCAGAATAATTGCGAAAAGAGCAAAAAACGACAGGATGCTGTCGATGAAAACCCCAAGCGAAACGCTGAGCGGAAACAGTATTTTGGGAATGTATATCTTCTTTATCAAGCCTTCATTGTTTATGAAGGCCCCGCCGGACTGGACGACAATCGAATTGAAGCAGTTCCAGGGAATCATCCCGGCAAAAAGGAAGATGGCGAAGACTTTCACGTCTTCCTTGAAGATGGTGGCAAAGACCATCGCCATCACCGACATCATCAACAATGGGTTGACGAGGGTCCACAGGTACCCGAGAACGGTTCGCCTGTAACGCAGTATCAACTGCTGCCGGACCAGCCGCCCGAGAACAGACCGACTGGCATAAACCTCTGCTGCAAGTCTTGTCAGCTTACTAATCATTCAGCGGTACGTAGCACTTGTCTGAAAAACCGGAAACCGTGATGAAAACACGGGGAAACGACACATTTTAAGCAATAATATTTGCTGGATGATTTCGGACTGCTGTTGCAGCCTCAGGGCGAAATAGGGTGGAAAGTCTATCCCATGCAGAGCAACTCAGTCCAGCCGGCTGACCTCCTCAGCACGGCAGCCATATTCACTCGGAATACCCAAAGGCTTCACTCTGCAAGGAATTGCAGCACCGGCCTCGGCAGGGCAAACTGCCAATCGCCGCGCCAGATAAGCCGCTACGACACATCGATCAGGTACCCAGCCCTCGTCCCACCCCTGCTCTCAGCCAAATGTCTCCCCAACCCGTCATGACCCCGCCCGCGCCCTGCGTGGCAAGCAGATCCTCATGCGACGCCATCCTTCCACCGGCTGGCGGTGGCGGCAAGCATTCAGCTGACGTTGCGCAATATCGGAAAAACCCTGTTTTTCTTGAGCGTTGCCTCGCCCGGAGACTCGCCGCGCCTGATCTCAAGCCACTCGACACGCTCCTGAGCATCCAGAAAAACGATTCGTCGCACCGGGCACAGTCGCACGCAATCCCGCCCGTCCCGTCCCCGTACCGCACCGACGAGCTTCCCGACGATTTAGCCGGCAAGGTCCGGCCGGCCACACGCCCCCCCACCGCCCTCGTCATCGGCGCCGGCGTCGCCGGCACCTCCGTCGCCGAGCGGCTCGCCGCCCGTGGCTGGCAGATCACCGTGATCGACGAGGCGCCCGGCCCCGGCCACGGCGCGTCCGGCAACAAGGCCGGCGTGTTCCGCCCGCTGCCCAGTCTCGACGACAACCGGCTCGCCCGCATCACCCGGGCGGGCTTTCTTTACGGGCTTCGGCACTTCGAAGCACTGGCCGCCGCCGGGCACCCGGTGCGCTGGTCGCAATGCGGCGTGCTGCACCTTGGCCGCGACGCCAGGCAGGAGGGCAAGATGCGCGCAGTCGTCGACGCCCACCAGCCGCCTGAAGACTATCTGCGTTTCGTGACCAAGGATGAAGCGACAACAATCTGTGGCTGGCCGGTTGAAACGGGAGGCTGGTGGTTCCCGAGCGGTGGCTGGATCCAGCCGCCGAGCCTGTGCGCTGCCAATCTGGCCGCCGGCGGGGCCGCCATCACGACCCGTTTCGACACCAAGCTCGACCGGCTGGAGCGCATTGGCGCCGAGTGGGTCGCTTTCGCCCCGGACGACACCGAGATCGCCCGTGCGGCGGTGGCGATCCTCGCCAACGGCGTCGGCATCCGCGCCCTGCCGCTGGCTGCGGCCTTGCCGGTGCGTCCGGCACGCGGCCAGGTCTCGCACCTGCCAGCCACGCCCGGCAGCGCGCCGAAGGTGGTGGTGTGCCGCCTGGGCTACGTGAGCCCCGAGGTGGACGGCATGCGCTGCGCCGGCGCCACCTTCATCGCCGACGACGACGGTACCGAACTGCGCGTAGAGGAACACCGCGAAAACCTCGCCAAGCTCGATTTCATCCTGCCCGGCTACGCTGCGCCCTATGATCCGGCCCATCTCGAAGGCCGGGTCGGCTTCCGCCCGGCCTCGCCCGACCGCCTGCCGATGATCGGCGCCGTGCCGGCCGTCGCCCAGACCGAAAAGACCACGCCGCTCGCCGATATCCCGCGCCAGCCGGGCCTTTACGCGGTGTCCGGTTTTGGCGCCCGCGGCCTGGTGTGGGCCAGCCTGGCAGGCGAGCTGCTGGCCAGCCAGATCAACGGCGATCCGCTGCCCCTCGAGTCTGAGCTGGTGGATGCCATGGACCCGGCCCGCTACCTGCTCAAACCGCCCCGCCCCAGCGCAGGCAGCGAGGAATAAACGCCGCCACTCGGCCATTGTGTGATGGGCATTCACCGTTGCGTCGGTTGCAGGCGCATTGTTGTGGCTTTAGTGGGGGCGACTTCATCGCCCATCCGCACGTTGAATCACAGGCAAGCCGTTGATCAAAGTCCGCGGGCGACTGAAGTCGCCCCTACAGGGCCCCTTCATCACACAGGGTGCATCGTCGGGTTCGCTGAGAGAGCCTTTTGTAAGGGGCGATTGCAGGCGTCTCCCTGGAGCGACCTGGCGCGTTAAGCTTTTCACCCTTCAAGGAGAAAAGCATGAGCACCACCCCCAGCCGTACTGCCCTGCACCCCATGCTCTGGGTTGCAGCCGCATCCGTAACCGCGCTCAGCCTGGCCGGTGTGGCAAAGCTCACCGGCCTGCTGCCCGAATCCGGCAGCGCTGCGCCGCAGAGTTCAGCCGTCACTGGCACCGCGGCCCCCGAACCCGTTGCGCCGACCAGACTGGCCGCCGCCGAACCGGCCGAGCCCGGGGCCCCGGCCCTCAAGGCCGAACACCACGAACCGGCCCCGGCGGCAAAGCACACACCGGTCCGCCCCAAACCTGCCGCAACCCCCGCCGTGGCGAAGGGCAACCCGCCGCCGGTCGATGCCGTGCCCGCCCCACGGGATGCGCAGCCGCCCACCGACCACACCGCCCGCCGCGTTGCCGATGCCCCGCCCGCAGCGCCCATCTGCCGTGACTGCGGCGTGATCGAGAACATCGAGGCCATCCAGCAGAAGGGCGAAGGCTCAGGCCTCGGCGCCGTGGGTGGCGCCATCCTCGGCGGCGTGCTCGGCCATCAGGTCGGCGAAGGCTCGGGCAAGCAGATCGCCCGGATCGGCGGCGCCGTGCTCGGCGGTTTTGCCGGCAACGAAGCCGAACGCCGTTACCGCACGATCAGCCACTACCGGATTACCGTGCGCCTCGACGACGGCACCCGCCGGGTCGTCGAACAACAAAGCGCACCGGCCTGGCACGAGGGTGATGCGGTGCGGATTCGCAACGGCGAGATCGTGCCCCGCCAGGCCCAGGGCTCAGGCAGCCAGCAGCCGGCAAACTTCTAACGCCGGCGCGTATTGCGCCTCCTGAACACCGGACAAGGAGCTTGTTGCACGCTCAAGGCGCAGCAAGCCCCTTGCGCTGCCGGATGGCAGCTTTGCGTAACTGAGGCGCCTGTCTATTCTTGAAAGTGAGCCGGGCGGGGTCGGTCGATTCCCCTGCTCCAACGCACCTTTCAGGAAGACACCTTGATGACTTCGTTTCTGCCGCTTCTCGAGGCGTTTCTGGCGCTCGCACTGACGATGCTCGTCCTGACCACTGGCGTATCGTCCCTGTCGGGCACTTGGCAGCGCGCCCTGCGCGCCCGGGCACGGGGTTTGCGGGACTTGCTGCAAAGCCTGTTTACGCTGGCGCTGAAGGAAAGACTGAGCGCGCAAAACCTGCCGGCAGACGCGGACGCGCTGCGCCGCTTTGTGGGCGAAATGAGCCTGCAGCCGGCCAGGCTCGCGGAGATCGCTGCCAAGCCGGACGATGCACAGGCCGCCGCGTACCGTGCGCGGCTTCCCGACCAGGGAATCGTGGCCGCCCCACACGCCGCGGCCACCAGCTGGCTCGCCGGGCTGTGGCCGCGGCTGTCTTACGAATGGAAAGTCTGGTCGTCCCTGAGCGACACCCTCGACACCCTGAGCGAGGATGAATTCAAGACCCGCTTCAGCGCATCCAGCGCCGGAAGATCCCTGGCAGCCAAAATGGAAAACGCAGTGGATGCCGCGGGCTTCGAGGCCAGCCTGCAAAAACTGTACGAGCAGTTCATCGCCTACGGTCACGCCGCGACCGAAGATTTTTCACGCATCGCCCGGCGGCACAGCCTGGTGTTTGCCGCCATGCTGGCCTTCGGCGCCAACATCGACGCCTTCAACCTGCTTGAAACCTATCTCGCCCAGCCGGCCCTGCGGGGCGCGATCATCGCCAAATACGAGAGCTCGGCCAAGACCGGGGCTGCCGATCCGCAAACGGCCGACGCCCCCGCCACCAACGCGTCCCCTTCCCGGAAGATCGACGAGCTGGAAAAACTCCTGCTCAGCGCGGCGCCGGGCAAAAAAGATGAAATCGAAGCCAAGGCCCGCGAGGCGAGGGACGCCATCCAGGCCACCGAAAGCGCCTACGCCGACACCCGCCAGGTGCTCACCCACGCCACCACCACTTTCCCGGCCGGGTGGGATCGCTACCCCGGCTGCGACACCGGCAACACGGATCCGCGCTGCAGCGCATTGCTGGCGCTGGCGCCCGGGCACCCAGAAGCGTCATGGGCCGGCGGCAGCGCCTTGAGTGCGCTCGGCAACGACACCAGCCGCGCCCTGCGCTGGCTGTTCGGCGTGATCCTGAGCGTCGTGATGCTCGGGCTCGGCGCGCCGTTCTGGATTCAGACCATCAACGGCCTGCTCCGCGCGCGGGATCTGGTGCGCGGCGGCAACCAGGCCGGCGACGGAACCCGCCCGCCGGCCACAACCAACTGAAGCGCCCCGGCCGCGCTCAGAAACTTACAGCGCGCGGTCGATGCGGCCGAGCACCAGTTCGCGGCCCATCGTTTCCAGCACGGCGTCGATGGCCGGCGTTTGCGGCTGGCCAAGCAGAACCACGCGCAGCGGAATCGCCACCTGCGGCATCTTCATGCCGTGGGCGGTGCAGGTTTCCTTGATCGCCGCCGACAGCGCAGCCTTCTCCCACGCCACCTCGGCCAGCTTGCCGCGCAGGCTTGCCAGCGCCGTGCGGGCCGCGTCGGTGAGATGCTGGGCGATGACTTCCGGCGCCGGGTGAAGATCGATATAGAACGGCTCGGCGGCGTCGGCCAGCTCGTTCAGCGTCGCAACGCGGTCCTTGTACAGCGCGATGATCGTTTCAAGCCGGGGGCCGGCTTCCGGGTCCACCTCGCGGCGGGCCAGCCGGCGCGACACATCGGCGGCCAGCCGGGCGTTGTCGGTCTGCTTGATGTAGTGGGCGTTGAGCCAGTTGAGCTTTTCGGTGTTGAACTGGGCGGCCGACGGGGTGATGTGATCCAGGTCGAACCATTCAACCAGCTGCGCACGGGTAAAGATTTCGTCATCGCCGTGGCTCCAGCCCAGGCGCGCCAGGTAGTTGATGACGGCCTCCGGCAGGTAACCGTCGTCATCGTACTGGGTGACGCTCACCGCGCCGTGGCGCTTGGAAAGCTTCTGGCCGTCGTCGCCAAGGATCATCGACAGGTGGGCGTATTGCGGCACCACGGCCCCCAGCGCCTTGAGGATGTTGATCTGGCGCGGGGTGTTGTTCACGTGGTCGTCGCCGCGGATCACCTGGGTGATGCCCATGTCCCAGTCATCCACGCACACGCAGAAGTTGTAGGTGGGCGTGCCGTCGGCGCGGGCGATGATCAGATCATCCATCTCGGCGTTGGCGATCTCGATGCGGCCTTTCACCAGGTCGTCCCACGCCACCACGCCCTCAAGCGGGTTCTTGAAGCGGATCACCGGCGAAACGCCAGCCGGCGGCGCGGGCAGCACCTTGCCCGCCTCGGGGCGCCAGCGGCCGTCGTAGCGGGGTTTTTCACCGCGGGCGCGCTGGGCTTCGCGCAGCGCGTCGAGCTCGTCCGGCGGCATGTAGCACGGGTAGGCCGTGCCGGCGGCCAGCATTTCCTGGATCACCGCCTTGTAACGGTCCATGCGCTGCATCTGGTAGAACGGGCCTTCGTCCCAGTTCAGGTCGAGCCAGTTCATGCCGTCGAGAATCGCCTGCACGGCCTCGGGCGTGGAACGGGCCACATCGGTGTCCTCGATGCGCAGGATGAACTGGCCGCCATGGCGCCGGGCGTAGGCCCACGAGAACAGCGCCGTGCGCGCCCCCCCGATGTGCAGGTAGCCGGTGGGGCTGGGGGCGAAACGGGTGCGGACGATAGAGGCCATGGCGAAAATCCGGAAAAGCGTAAAACCCGGCATTTTACGCAAACGCAGCCCTCCCCGCCTGTTCGCAACGCCCCGCCGCCTACCGGGCGCGATCGCCCTTGAAGTTGTCCTGCCCCTCGACTAGCATGCAGTACATGCCCTGCGAATATCCGCGAGCACTGAAGCCTGCACAGCCGACCCAAAAAAGGATTCGAATGAATGCCCGTCAGGCGCTCCACCTGTGCATGAATGTCACCGCGGGCCTGTGCGCGCTGGCCCTTGCCGCCTGCGCAAGCGTGCGTATCGAATCCGGGCCAGACCAGGTCAGGGTAGAGCAGCACTGGGGCGTGCTGGCCATAACCGTCGATGACCCGGCGAAATCCTACGTTGCCAAGGTCGAATCGCTTGGCGTCGTGAGTACGCCCTTCGGCTGGAGCGCCGGACTTTCCCGGCAAAGCTGGGCCGCCCTGGGCCCGGAATGCCGGCTGGTCATCTGGGTCAGCCAGCCGGAACACCTTGAAACCGCCCGCCGACTGGCCGATCCAAAAGGCGGCATCTGCATCGCAGCGCCCCAACAGCCCCCGAGAGGAGAAAAACACCATGAAACCCAGCCCGAATCTCCTGCTGCTCTTCCCGGTACTCGGCCTTAGCGCCTGCGCCACCTCGGGCAGCCCGCTGATCTTCGGCGAGGCGGTGAACTTCGGCGTTACGGCCAACGTTGGCGCAGACAGCCAGGGCTTCGACTTCACGCTGGGCTATAAGGACAAAAACCTCGCCATCGTGCCGGTGGCGATCGTTACCGACGACAAGGTGAGCAGAATTCAGTCCTACCACACCAAATGCACCAAGCGACACGACGCCCTGTCGGTGTTCGGGCAATTCACCAGCCAGGGAAACTGGCCCATGCTGAGCACCGAGCCGGAAAAAAGGGGCGCCATCAAGCTGGACCGTTTTTTTGCCACCGGGCTGGCTGCCGCGAATCTGGCCGATGGCTACCGAAAAGGCATGCAGGCTGAACCGTGCACGCCAAAGGCCGGCTCGACGAGCTGTGCGGACAAGGATGCCAGCGAGAAAGACTGCGAAAAAGACAACACCAGAGACAACACCAGACTTGCCGCAACATCGTCCGCCGCGCCGACGACGGCCGGGCCTGCCACCTCGGCCAAGGCACCCGCAGCAAGCGCCCCGGACGCCGGGCCGCCGGCGAGCGAGCCCGAGAGAAAAGTCATCCGCATGTACTTCGGCCAGAGCAACACCATAGGGATCGGCATCAGCGTGCAGACGGCCGTAGCCGAACAGGGGCCGAGCTTTACCCTGGGCTACTCCGGTCGCAGCATTGCCTACATTCCCACCCAGGCGCCCAGCAAGGGGGGCAAGGCCAGGCTGATCAACGGGGGCGGAAGCGAGGACAACAACGATAACGCGGAAAAAGATGCCCTGTCGGTCTTCGGTCAGTTCAAGGCCCAGACCGGGACCAACTCCATCGATTTCGGCCTGGGTCGCTTCTTCAGCACCGGGCTCGCCGCGCGCAACCTGGCGGATGGCTTTGGAAGCCTCGCGACCAGGCAGATCAGGGACGAGATCGCCGACCAGAACGAAAAACGCGTTGCCGCAAAAGCCGGGGCGCCCGCCAGACCCGACAAGGCGAACGAAGCAGCCGCTGGCAACAAGCGGGAGTAGACCGGTGCGGCGGGCAACCCGCGGCAGCCTGAGCACCATCAGGACCGCACTCAAACTCCCGGTGAAAGCCATAAAAAAATCCGGAACCTGATTGGGGTTCCGGATTTTTAATGGTGCATCTTCAAGGATGCAACGAGGTCAAAAACCTCGCGAACTCAAACCGCTGATTCGTTGGTCTCGCCGGTGCGGATGCGAACGACCTGTTCGACGTCCATCACGAAAATCTTGCCGTCGCCGATCTTGCCAGTGCGGGCAGCCTTGATGATGGCCTCGACGGCCTGCTCGACCACGTCACCGTTCACCACGACTTCGATCTTGATCTTGGGCAGGAAGTCCACGACGTATTCGGCGCCGCGGTACAGCTCGGTGTGGCCTTTTTGACGGCCAAACCCCTTCACTTCCGTCACCGTCAGGCCGGTGATACCGACTTCGGACAGGGCCTCGCGCACTTCGTCCAGCTTGAAGGGCTTGATCACGGCTTCGATTTTCTTCATCTG
>NZ_JAOAUU010000134.1 GCF_030157465.1 Zoogloea sp. | reverse complement strand
CGCTCTCCGATGGTCTGAAAGCGCAGCGGGATGTCGGTGACGGTGTAGCGGTAAGTGGACAGGCTATCGCCCGGGTTGGCAATGCCGAGATCTGCCAGCATGCGGGCGGCCTGCTCGGCAACGGTGATCGCCGAATCAACGAGACGCACGCTCGGCCCGACTACGTCCTGCAACAGGGGCTTGATCAGCGGATAGTGGGTGCAGCCAAGCACCAGCGTATCGACATTCTCGGCCAGCACTGGCTTGAGGTATTCCTGGGCGGTGAGGCGCGTTACAGGATGATCCAGCCAGCCCTCTTCGACCAGCGGCACGAACAGCGGGCAAGCCTGAGAGTAAACCCGCACGCTCGGATCAAGCGCATACATCCGACGGGCATAGGCATTGCTATTGATGGTGGTCGGGGTGCCGATCACGCCAATGGCCCGAGAAGTGGATTCCGCCAGAGCAGCCCGGGCACCGGCATCAATCACATCGAGCACCGGAATGCTGCCGGCCTTTTCCTTGACGACCTGCGCCGCCACCGCTGCCATCGTATTGCAGGCAATGATCAGCATCTTGACGCCCTGATCAAGCAGGTAATCGGTGATTTGCCCGGTGAAATGCTCGATGGTTGCCACCGACTTGACCCCGTAGGGCACACGGGCCGTGTCGCCAAAATAAACGATGTTTTCGAGCGGCAGACGCTCCATCAACGCGCGCACGACGGTGAGACCACCTACGCCGGAATCAAAGACTCCGATCGGCAGCTTGCCAGTATCAGACATGGTAGGACGGAGAAACAGGGAAGCCGGATTCTACGCCAGACGGACGAAGGCCGCGGCCTAGTAATCGAGGCGCGAAACCAGTTCATCTTCCTCGTCCGGACTCAAGGCGAATTTATAGGCTGACTTCTCGTCGGGCAGCTCTCGCCACTTGCCACCGATTTCACGGAGTCGCCGCTCGATCTTGGTGCAAGAAAGATGCATCAGGATAGCCGGAGCATTGACGCGCTCGCAGGTGCGCTCGGCACCGAGCTGCTCAAACTCAAGCAGGCGCTCGTAGAACGCCCGGTGTCGGGGATTGATCTCGATGAGAATATCGGTACAGCCCTTGATTCGATGGGCATATATATATAGCAGATGCACCAGCGAAATGATCAGCCGCTTGGAGCGCGCCGAGGGATCAATCGCAAAGCGTCCGAACTCACACAGCTTGCTGCCCTGGGAGCGCAGCCGCGCGGCCTCCGCGCCATAGGTGCTGTCCAGAGCCAGCCCCGCGGGCGAATCGATGTTGACCGTGAGGGTTGCATATACCCGCCCGAACAACTCGGCATTCATGGTCAACTGGTTAGGCTCGTCCTCAGTGCCGATCTGCCCGTAACCTCGCCACGCGTATCGCTTCTGGATCAGAAGATCAGTTTCACGACGACGCTCACCATCCCGCATCAGCATCTTGATGCGGAACTTGTCCTGCCGCTGGCTTGGAGCGTTTACGGCCAGATCGTCCTCTGCAATGCAAAGAGGATCGAAACGCCACGACTCCATGGCAGTGACTTCCGCCAGGGTTTGCGGCGGACGAACTTCTTCAGCGTTGAGTTTGGGAGGTTTTCGAAACATCGCCGCGTACTATACCGTGCCTTCAGCGGGCAGAACATGGTGTTGTCGCAGTGCCCATGTGACATGTTCCCGGACCAGCGGCAAAGAATCATTGATACGGGACTCCAATGCCCCGATGACAACCGGAACTCGCGGCGCATTGCCCAGCGCCACGGCAATATTCCGCAACCAACGCTCATAGCCGATGCGATAAATGGGGCTGCCTGCCGTGAACTCCAGGAACTCTTTTTCGGTCCAGGCAAACACGACCGCCAGTTCTGCGCTGTCAAGTCCGTGCCGGGGCGAAAAATCCGGCTCGTCGGAATGTCGGGCAAAACGGTTCCATGGACATACCAGCTGGCAGTCGTCGCAGCCGTAGATCCGGTTGCCGATGAGCGGCCGGAACTCTTCCGGGATGGCCCCCTTCAACTCGATGGTCAGGTAGGAAATGCAGCGGCGTGCATCCACTCGGTAGGGCGCAACAATAGCCCCCGTCGGGCATACCTCGATGCAGGAGGTGCACTTTCCGCAATGATCATCGACCGGGCTATCGACCGGAAGGGGAAGATCTGTGTAGATCTCTCCAAGAAAGAAAAACGAACCGGCACGACGAGACAGCAGCAAGCTGTGCTTTCCCCGCCAGCCCAAGCCCGCCTTCTCGGCGAGCGCCACCTCCATCACCGGCGCCGAATCGACGAACACCCTGTGAATGTGGGGCACGACCCCATTGATCCGGTCGGCCAGCTTCTGCAGACGAGCGCGCAGCACCTTGTGGTAATCGCGGCCAAGTGCATAACGGGAGACATAGGCTTTCCCGGGATCACCGAGCACCTCCAGCGAGCCCTCGGCGTCAGGCAGATAGGACATGCGCGCGGAAATGACCCGACGCGTCCCTGGCAGCAGCGCGTCGGGCCGGGAACGTTTCACGCCATGTTTGTACATATAATCCATCTGCCCGTGGAAGCCGGCCTCCAGCCAGGCTGCCAACCCAGCTTCGGAGTCGGCAAGGCCCGTGTCGGCGATGCCCACCTCGTCAAAACCAAGCTCCTGTCCCCATGTCTTGATATGCGCAGCCAGAGACTCAAGGTCTCCCTGACTGCCAGAAGGATTATCGTGCTCCACGCTCATTCTGAACATGATAGCGAGCCTCCCGCTTGCCTGCACCTCCCAGACGAAAACGCCACGCTGGCCGCTGGTGCACGCCTGGCTGCCGGCCTGCCCGACCGTCTACGCATTTTTTTGCAGGGCGACCTGGGTGCAGGCAAAACCACGCTTACCCGCGGCCTGCTGCGGGGGCTGGGATTCACCGGCCGGGTCAAGAGCCCAACTTATACCTTGGTTGAACCGTATAAAAATTCTAGAATTGCTGTATATCACTTTGATTTTTATCGTTTCACCCATGCAGAAGAATTTCTTGAAGCGGGCCTGGAAGAGTATTTTGAAGACGACGGCGTATGCCTGGTCGAATGGCCCAACCTCGCGCAACCCTATCTGCCCGCGGCCGATCTCGAAATCGGACTGCGGATTGCTGCGTCCGGCGGACGCGATCTTGAGTTGCGCGCGCTGAGCGCGGAGGGTCGACAATGTCTCGAAAAATTCATCTCAGCAGCGGACACACACCGCCCCTGAACCGCCGCCGCTTCATCGGCGCCACCGGCGCAGCACTGCTGCTGTTGGTCAGCCGCCCCGGCCAGGCCGCCCAAACCTCCGTTCTTGCGGTGCGCGTCTGGCCGGCCAAGGATTACACGCGGATCACCCTCGAAAGCCGTGACCCTGTGGTGTTCACCCACCAGTCGGTGCGCAATCCGGAGCGACTCGTCGTAGACCTCGAAGGCGTCGAGCTGAACGACATCCTGCAATCCCTTCCTACCAAGATCACGGGCCAGGATCCTTACATTCAGCTGATCCGCGCGGGTCGCAACCGTCCCGGAGTGGTCCGCCTGGTCATTGAATTGAAGGCCGAGGTCACACCGCAGGTATTCACGCTCCGCCCGGTCGGCGAATACGGCCACCGCCTGGTGCTTGATCTCTACCCCGTCGAACCTGTCGACCCCCTGCTGGCCCTGCTGGAAAAGATTTCGCCGGAAGAAGCCGCGGTTGGGGGCGCGCCGACACCCAAACGCATGGAGGAAAAGCCTCGCAAGACTGCCGAGGCCCTGCCCAAACCCGAGCCGGCGCCGTCCCGCCAGGAGTCCGTCGCCGGCCATGAGCCGCAGCCTCCTGCCAGCCCGGATAACGCAGATGGCATGAACCGTTTGATCACCATTGCGATCGACCCGGGCCACGGCGGTGAAGACCCCGGCGCCGTCGGTGCGGCCGGCAGTTTCGAAAAGCACGTCACGCTCTCGGTTGGACGCCGCTTGAAGGCAAAAATCGATGCCCAGCCCAACATGCGCGCCATGCTGACCCGCGATGCCGATTATTTCGTGCCGCTCCAGCAGCGGGTTTCGAAGGCACGCCGGGTGCAGGCCGATCTTTTCGTGTCGATCCACGCGGATGCCTTCATCAGTCCCTCCGCACGAGGAAGCTCGGTGTTCGTGCTATCCGAAAAAGGAGCATCGAGCACCGCGGCTCGCTGGCTGGCCCAGAAGGAAAACGCAGCCGACCTGATCGGCGGGGTCAACCTGGGCGTGAAGGACAGCCACCTCGCGCGCACTCTCCTCGATCTTTCGCAAACAGCCGCGATCAATGACAGCCTGAAGGTGGGCAAGGCGGTTCTGGGAGAACTCGGCGGCATCAACCGACTGCACAAGGGCGAAGTGGAACAGGCCAGTTTTGCCGTTCTGAAGGCGCCTGACATTCCTTCCATCCTGGTAGAAACCGCCTTCATCTCCAACCCGGAAGAAGAAGCACGCCTCAACGACGAGGCCTATCAGGACCGCATGGCGGACGCCATCGTGCGCGGCCTGAGACGCTATTTCGCGCGCAATCCGCCGATGGCAAAGTCCAAGCTGGCGCGGCTGGACTAGGGCAAAACAGCGGCAAAAGCAGGGTCAGCGGATGCAGACCTTGCGCACTTGCTTGAGGTCGGTAATGCCAGCCATGACCTTTTCGATGCCATCCTGACGCAGGGTCCGCATGCCCTCGTCGAGGGCGGCGGACAGCAGCGTAGCCACCCGGGCGCGTTCCTGAATCAAACGCTTGACCTGGTCCGTGCCCACCATCAACTCGTGCAGGCCGAGGCGCCCCTTGTAGCCATCAGTGCAGTGCTCGCAACCCACCGCCTCGTAGAGCGTGAATTTTCCGGAGCCATCGGCATAACGTGCCCGCCAGCCGGCGAGGATATCCTCCCGCGCACGCACCGGATCCTCCTGGAAGGCCCGGGTTTGATGCAGGTCTTCACTGTATTCGTCAAGCATACTGCGGATTTGGTCCTCACCGGGGTGATAAGCCTTCTTGCACTTGGAGCACAAGCGCTTGGCCAGGCGCTGGGCGAGCACACCGAGCAGCGCATCGGCGAAGTTGAAGGGATCCATTCCCATGTCCAGCAGACGCACGATGGATTCGGGTGCGCTGTTGGTGTGCAGGGTGCTGAACACCAGGTGCCCTGTCAGCGAGGCTTCAAGGCCGATTGACACGGTTTCCTTGTCGCGCATTTCGCCGACCATGATCACATCTGGGTCTGCACGCAGGAAGGAGCGCATGACAGTCGGAAAATCAAGACCGGCCTTGCGGTTGACCTGAACCTGACGCAAGCCCTTTTGGGTGATTTCGACCGGATCCTCGGCGGTCCAGATCTTGGTTTCCGGTGTGTTGATGGAGCCCAGAATGGAATGCAGCGTGGTGGTCTTGCCAGAACCCGTCGGGCCGCACACGAAGAAGATTCCGTAGGGCTTGGCGATGGTCTGCTTGAGGCGCTGGTAGTTGTTTTCCAGCAGGCCCAGTTGCTCGAGCGGCAGCGGCTCACTGTTGGCCAGGAGCCGCATGACCACGTCCTCCAGCCCCCCCGTGGTGGGCAGCGTGGCGACCCGCAACTCGATGTCGAGGGGGCCGAAGCGGCGAAACTTGATCTTTCCGTCCTGGGGCTTGCGGCGCTCCGAGATATCAAGATCGCACATGATCTTGATTCGTGTGACGAGGGGATTGCGGTAGCTCGACGGTACTTCGATGTAAGGCACCAGTGTTCCGTCCTTACGGAAACGGATCTGGGTTTTTTCCTTGCCCGGCCGGGGCTCTATGTGAATATCGGAAGCACCCTGCCGGTAGGCGTCGATGATGATCCGGTTGACCAGCTTGACGAGTTCATTGTCGGCCGCGGCCGAGACATCTTCTGGCGCCAAGCTGCCATCGCCCTCGTCTTCGGCCATATCGAACAGCAGCTCGGTCACCGAGGAGTCATCGACCGACGAGCCGAAAAATTGCGCCACTGTCTGCACGAACTCGACGTGGGTGGTCACGCAATAAACCGGGTTCGCCTTCGGAAAAACGTTCTGCACGACCCGTGAGGCAATGGCCTGCTCTGGATCCGTGACAAGGATCAGCATTCCCTCGGTATTCTCTTCCAGCGGCAGCCACTGGGCTTGCTGGACGTAATCGCGCTTGAGGTTCTTGAGCAGATCGAGGGGTTTGACCCGATCCTGCCGGTAAGGCTCGTAGGGCACGCCGAAAAAGCGCGAAACAGCGGCACCGATGTCGGCGGGCTTGAGGTGATACTCCTCGATCAGCAATTGCTCGAGCGGTATGCCCAGCTCACGGGCCTGGCTGGTTGCAGTTTCGAGCTCGGAGCTGGTCAGGCGCGCATCATTCACCAGCCCCTCGTACTTCGACTTGGGCTGGACGAGAGAGTGACGGCGCTGGGCGAAGGCGATCGCGAGCGTTTGCCCTAGCCCCTGGATACCCTCCTCGGCGATCGCCGAGAAAACCTCTCCGTTGCGGCTGTTGATGAGCTGGATGACGCCCAGCACTTCGCCATCGTCCGGATTGGCGATTGGCGCGACAAGCATCTGGCGGCAACGGTAGCCGGTACGCTCATCCACCTCACGCCGGAACTCCATACGCGCGGAAATGGCCTTGAGCTCGCGCTCATCGTAGGCGTCGTGGATGTTGAGCATCTGGCCGTTCAGGGCGACAAAGCCGGCAACGCTGTTCTCGGCAATCGGCAGACGGATCGTGCGGATGCTGTGCAGGCCTGTCTTGACCCGCGACGAGATGGTCGTGCGACTTTCGTCAACGATGTAGATCGTCAGACGATCGGCTGAAAACAAGGCGCAGATTTCGGCCGACAACTCAAAAATGATCTCGTCGATATTTTCGGTTGCGTGGACGCGGTTGGTAACCGCCTGAAGCCCCTTGAAAAAGGCCAGCCGGCTGGCTACGTCGCTGACACCACTCCTGCTCACTGCGCTGCTCATAGTTATGTCATATCCGGAAAGGCAGGCTTCGTCGCAAAGAATGACCTGCACTGGGAAAGCGGGTACAACGGCGCGACGGACGCAGACTTTAACCGGTGTAAAACATATGGACAGCCCGTGGCCGTCCCGGCAGGCGGCATCGACTAAAAAACAAACTCCAGGCCGTTGTACAAGGCCTGTGGCGTGAAACGCCCGCGGTAATTCGCAATTTCATCCAGAGTGGTCTGCGCCCGACTCGGCTTGAGGTGAGTAATCCAGACCTCGGGGTTAGCCTTGATCCGGTCGAGGAACAGCGCCAGCAGGCTGGGGCACAGGTGGCGGGACGCCAGCGCAAGGTCGTGCAGGGCGTCAGGGAACGCCGTTTCGACAAGCAGGTAGCGTAAATCCGGAATGTCGTTGATGGCAGCAATCAGAGGTTCGGAATACGCCGTATCGCCAGAGAAGACAAGGCTCCCGCCCGCTCCGGACACCTGATAGGCGACGGCAGGCACCGTGTGCAGAGCCGGCAGAGCCGTCATCGAGCGCCCGCCACCCAGGTTGGCCGTTTCGCCGGTATGCATTTCCTGGAAGCGCAGAAACGGGTTGCCCCGATCGGGAATCGAGGAGAAGTCGGGCCAGACGAGCCAGTTGAAAATATGCGAGCGCAGGATGCGCAGGGTTTCTGGCGAGCCATGCACGACGATGGGCATGGAGCGCGCTTCCCCCACCGTATCGACCAGCAGGGGAATCATCGCGATGTGGTCAAGATGGGCATGCGTAACGAATACGTGATCGATACGCAGCAGTTCGTCGAACTCCAGGTCTCCGACCCCGGTTCCCGCATCGATCAGAACGTCATCATCAACCAGCAGGGCAGTCGTGCGCTGGTGGCGCCCGCCAATTCCGCCACTGCAGCCCAGAACCCGCACCTTCATCTTGTTCCCATGGAATTCCGTGACAGTTGCAGCTGGACGATCCGTCCAGGCACCGGCAAATAATCAAAAGACAGTCCGGCAGGATACGATCCAGCCAGTCCATCCGCCGCCAGAAATATCACGTTCGCCCCCTCGGCAATGCCCCTGCAGGCAGTATTACGCGACCATCTGTGAGAAAAACTCCATTTTGACGCCGGCGATCTCGATGATGTCGTGATCATTCAGGCGATGAGCCTGGGCATCAAGGGAGCGCCCGTTCACCACGGGAAAAACCGTTCCCTCGACATGGGTAATGAAATACCCGTGAGGACGTCGAGTTATGACAGCAACCTGGAAACCGGGCTTGCCCAAGGTAGTGAGCGACTTGGAAAGCTCCAGCGTCCGGCCGGCATGCGTCCCGCTGAGGATCTGGATCATCCCGAGCGCGGCGACTGGCGGCGCTGATGATGAGCCTGCTGCCTGCGGCTCTGGCGTGGCAGGAATATCATCCCCCGCGCCCGTAGTCTGGGCAAAGGACATTGCCTCATCCTGCTCGGACGCCATGGCACTGCTGTCCGCAATGAACTTGAGACGATATTTTCCCAGTTCGATGACATCGTTATCCTGCAGTACGTGCTTCTTGACCGGCTGGCCATTCACGTAAGTGCCGTTCGTACTGTTCATGTCCTCGAGAAAAGCGTCGTTCAGGATTGTCACGATAGCCGCGTGATCGCCGCTGATCGCCAGATTGTCAATCTGGATATCGTTGTGCGGCTTGCGCCCGATGGTCGTGCGCTCCTTTTCCAGCACCATCTCCTTCAGCACCAGACCATCCATGCTCAATATCAAACGGGGCATCACTATTCCTATCCGAAACCAGCCTTAACCAAGCTCGGCGCCAAGCCGCCCAAAGCGGTTTGACGACACGATGACAACCGACACATTATCCACGCCCCCCCGATCATTGGCCAGATCGACCAGATGCTCAGCCGCCAGCCGCGGATTTCCGCCCAAGGCGCCCAGCACATGGGCAATATCGGCATTGGGGAGCATTTCCGTAAGGCCATCCGAACACAGCAGATACACGTCGCCGGGCTGCAGCGTGGAAATCGTCACATCCGCAACGACACAGGCGGCCACCCCCACTGCTCGCGTCAGCAAACCACGCAGCGCAAGCGGCCCATTTGATTCGGATTCAATCATGCCCGCGTCGCACTGCGCCCGCAACACGCTGTGATCGCGGGTAAGACAACTCAGCACGTCACCCCGCAGCCGGTAGAGCCTTGAATCACCGACGTTACAGGTCAGCAGCGTGTCATCACGCCTGAAACATGCCGCCACCAGCGTGGTTCCCATGCGCCTCAGTGCCGGATCGGCACAGGCAGCAGCAAAAACCACCCGGTTCGCATCTGCCACTGCGACCCGCAAATCCCGCTCACCAAGCGGTTCCACAAGACACTTCCGGATACGCCCGACCCAGGCATCGACTGCCAAGCGTGCCGCCACATTACCCCCGGCGTGTCCGCCCATGCCGTCGGCGAGGACGGCAATGCCGAGTGCCTCGTCGCAGAAAACAAAATCCTCGTTGCGCGCACGGACACGTCCGACGTGAGACAACATCGCCATTCGCCAGCCCGCCGGAGACTCATTCTCCATCGTAGTTCATCAGAACAGGAGCGCTTTCTGGCCAGGGTTTCCCCCTGGCGCATCGACACGACCTGCCAGCCTCCGAAGAGATGAGGTTGATGGTGATGATCGGCAACAGTACGAACCGGAGGCCGGGCTCAATAATTCGGTCTTGAACGGAGGCATCAAGGGCTTTGAAAGAAATCGACGTGCCATGAATTCTATCGCCCCCCAGGCAGGTAACAAGAACGTCGTACAAAATAAAAACCGCGCCCGGGCACTAGCCAAGGACGCGGTATGGTTCAAGCCGGAGCCTGATCGATTACAGCATGGCCTTGAGCAGCTTGGCCATTTCGGACGGGTTGCGGGTCACGGTGAAGCCGCACTCTTCCATGACAGCGAGCTTGGCATCGGCAGTGTCGGCACCGCCAGAGATCAGCGCACCAGCATGGCCCATGCGCTTGCCCGCGGGGGCAGTCACACCGGCGATGAAGCCGACGATCGGCTTCTTCATGTTGGCCTTGCACCACATGGCGGCTTCGGCTTCGTCAGGACCACCGATTTCACCGATCATGATGACGGCGTCGGTATCCGGGTCATCATTGAACATGCGCATCACATCGATGTGCTTCAGACCGTTGATCGGGTCGCCACCGATACCGACGGCGGAAGACTGGCCCAGACCGATTTCGGTCAGCTGGGCAACAGCTTCGTAGGTCAGGG
>NZ_JAOAUU010000133.1 GCF_030157465.1 Zoogloea sp. | reverse complement strand
CAGCTTCTTCATTAAGGCTCTCCATCGATTGCAGGTCGGAGGACTTTACACCCACCAGACAGAATTGCTCCGCAAGAACCGCTGCAACACGGACGCAACAGCCACATGCCGCTCACCAGCTGAGCTCTTCATATAGTAAGCAAGAGCGGGCAGAGGCCATGAAATGCCGTCCGGCGAGGATTTCGAGCAAACGCGCTTAGCCACGTGCTTCGATGACTGACGGGACATGACCGTCCGGGGCCGCTGCCCGTCGAGGCGATCGCTTGATTGATTGATACGCTTCAGAAAATCCGGCCTCGCCGCCACGATTCCCGGCAACGCTGACCTGCCCGCCACTTTGTAGTAGCCTTGCCGCCTCTTTGGCTGGTGGACGTCGGTTTTCGGTATGGCGCAAGGGGTGCCGCGTACAAATTTCCATAGTTCCGGGTTCATTCGCATCCTTGCCGAGCTGTCTGTCGCTGATGTTGCCGATTCGAGGCAATCCTTTGCGGACAGGCTGGGTCAGTGGCTGGACTTTACGGACGCGATATCGCTCTTCTCCGTTATTAATGACCGCGCGGCGAGCGTGCCGGATGCGCAAACCGGAGCCCCCCAGCGGGCGGGCCTTGCCGTGCACGAGGAATTTGCGCGGGTGCGTGCCATGCTGGCCGACTCAATCCGTATCGATGGCGTCCTCAACCCAGGCAAGGCACGAATAAAACTGCCCGCCCCGTCCCTGCATCCAACCGACGAAGACGCGGCGGACTTCCTGCCCTTCCAGAGGTATTACCTCGCCCATCAACGGGACATGAACGCGCACATTGGCCCCTTGCGTGCCAGTGTGCGCAACGCACTGGCAGATCACTCCCCCGCCCTCAAGCGGCTTGCCGCCCTGGATGGTGTGCTGGACCAGGCCCTGGGGCCCCGCGAGCGCAACTTGCTGGCAACCGTGCCCCAGCTTCTCGCAAAACGCTTCGAGCACCTGCACCAGGCGCACAAGACGGCACGTGTTGATACCGCGACACCGGACGATCCGGAGGCGTGGCTTCAGCCGGGAGGATGGCTGGCGGCATTCTGCAAGGACATGCAGGCCGTGCTGCTGGCAGAACTGGACGTTCGCCTGCAGCCGGTCGCGGGGCTGATCGACGCACTTGGCAACCAGGATTCAAATCAGCAATGAATAGAACGATTTTTTTGACGGCTTTTTTCGTGGGCTTGATCGCCGTGTCGTGGGTTGGCGTCGGCTACATCGGCACCAGTCCGCTGGCGCTGACCATGACGGCGATCATCGGCACGGTCTATGTCGCGGGCGCCCTCGAACTGCTGCGTTTCAGCCAGGCCACATCCACCCTGGCCAGGGCACTGGCGGCAATTCCCGAGAACCTGCCCGATCTCGGCAACTGGCTCGACACGCTGCATCCGTCACTGCAGAACGCCGTGCGCCTGCGCATCGAGGGTGAGCGTGTCGGCCTGCCCGGCCCGGCAATGACGCCTTATCTGGTGGGGCTGCTGGTGCTGCTGGGGATGCTGGGCACTTTCCTGGGCATGGTGGTCACCCTCAACGGCGCGGTCATCGCCCTGGAAAGCACCACCGACCTTCAAACCATTCGCGCCTCCCTGGCTGCTCCGGTAAAGGGATTGGGCGTGGCTTTCGGCACATCGGTTGCGGGCGTGGCCGCCTCGGCGATGCTGGGCCTCGTCTCGGCCCTGTGCCGTCGCGAACGCCTGCAAACGGCGCACGTGCTGGACACCCGGATCGCCACCGTATTGCGCGGTTTTTCCCTGGTCCATCAACGCCAGGAAACTTTCAGGGCCTTGCAGCTTCAAGCCCGGGCCCTGCCCGATGTGGTGGATAAACTGCAGGCGATGATGGTGCAGATGGACCAGCAGAGCCAGCAATTAAGCGAACGCCTGCTGGCCAACCAGGAAAACCATTACCGCGACGCCAAGGGCATTTACTCCGACCTGGCGTCGTCCGTCGACCAGTCCCTCAAGGAGAGCCTGACCGCAAGCGCCCGCCTGGCTGGCGAAACGATTCAGCCCGTGGTCGAAGCCACGATGAGCGGCATTGCGCAGCAAACGAGCGCCCTGCACACAAAGATGGCCGACACGGTCCAGTCGCAGCTCGACGGACTCTCCGAGCGTTTCAGCGCCACCGTCACCACGGTATCAAACACCTGGACCGACGCCCTGAACCGCCACGCGCACACCAGCGAAACCCTCACGGCGGGCCTGAACGGCACGCTGCAAACCTGGGCCGACACTTTCGAGCACCGCTCGGCAGCGCTGGTGGCCACGGTGGACCAGACCCACGCAGCCTTGCAGGCAGACCTGGCGAGCACCGTCACCGGCATTGCGCGGGACACCAGCGCGCTGCACGAAAAGCTGGCCGACAGGCTGGAGACGCAGCTGGGCGCGCTCTCGAACCGCTTCGGCACAACCGCAACACACATCGCGGACACCTGGACCGACGCCCTGGCCAGCCATGCGCGCAGCAGCGAAAACCTGACCGGGGAGCTGCACAAATCCCTCGAATCCTTCGCCGAGACCTTTGCCCAGCGGTCGGCTGCGCTGCTCGCCACGGTCAATCAATCCCACGCCGCCTTGCAGGCAGAACTGGCCGCGTCGGACCAGCAACGGCTGGCAAACCTGGCCCAAGCCCTGGAGTCGACGAGCACATCGCTGCACCAGGAATGGCAGGCCGCGGGCGCCCGGAGCCTCGCCCAGCAACAACACCTGTGCCAGACGCTGGAAGAAACCGCCCGCAGCCTCACCACCCAGGCGCAGGCCCAGGCCAGCACCACCATCGACGAAGTATCGAGGCTCATGCAGACCGCCGCCGAAGCACCCCGGGCTGCGGCCGAAGTGATCGGCGAGCTGCGCCAGGAACTCTCCGCCAGCATCGCGCGGGACAACGTGCTCCTCGAGGAGCGCAGCCGCATCATGGAAACACTGGGCGCCCTGCTCGACGCCATCAACCATGCCTCGACCGAACAGCGGGGCGCCATCGACGCCCTCGTCGCATCGTCCACCGCCTTGCTCGAGCGCAGCAGCACCCGCTTCGAGGCCAGCATCGAGGCCGAAGCCGCAAAAATGACTGACGTCGCCACGCGGATCACCAGCGGCGCCATCGAGGTCTCGAGCCTGAGCGAGGCATTCGGCTTCGCGGTTCAGCTGTTCAGTGATTCCAACGAAAAACTGATGGAGACGCTGCAGCGCATCGAAGGCTCGCTCAACACATCCATGGCACGCAGCGACGATCAGCTCGCTTATTACGTGGCCCAGGCACGGGAAATCATCGACTTGAGCATCCTGTCGCAAAAGCAGATCGTCGAAGATCTCCAGCAGCTTTCCAGCAAACAGGCATCGCTTGCCGGCGAGGTGTGACGATGGAAAACATCGACGACGGCCTCGAGCACAGCACGCCGGTATGGGCCGTATTCGGCGATCTCATGTCCGGCCTTCTGGGGGCCTTCGTGCTGATCCTGGTCGGCGTGCTCGGGGTTCAGCTCGAACTGGCCACCAGCCTGGAAGCCGAGGTGCACAAGCGGCAAATTGAAGAGCGCAGGCGCCTGGCCCTGGAAAAAGCCCTGGCGGTTCCGCTCGCGTCCGGCCGGGTCACGCTGAACAACGGGCGCATCGGCATCAGCGGCAGCGTGCTGTTTGCCCTCAACTCCGACCAGCTCCAGCCCGAGGGCCGGCAGATTCTCAAGAGCCTGGCGCCGCCACTGGCCGCCTATCTGGGCGCCCGCGGTGAAATGCTGATGGTGAGCGGCTTTACCGACGACAGGCCGATGCGGGACAGCAACCGGCAATTCGCCGACAACTGGGAGCTTTCAGCCCAGCGCGCCTTGACGGTCACCCGGGCCATGATCGACGAAGGCATTCCGGCTGCATCGATATTTGCCGCGGCCTTTGGCCCCGAGCAGCCGGTGGCCTCCAATGCCGACGAAAAGGGGCGAGCGCAGAACCGGCGCGTGGAAATGGCGCCGGTCCCGCAATCGGCCAAGACGGACACAGGCCCCCATGAGTGAATCCGGGACGCCCGGAGCCCTGGAAGCCGTCGATCCCCGCGTGACGATCGACGCCCTGCGCGCCCGTGGCGCAGACCACCTCGATCCCGTCCGCTTTCGTTTCATCGAGGCCTTGGCCCGACGCTCGGCCGCCGAGCAGGGTGACGCCAGACGCGTTCTGGACGGCAGGCTGGCAACGGCGCTTGACGAATACACCGCACGATTCGATCAAACCCAAACCCGGGCCGGCGACACCCTGGCCTGCACCGTGGCGCAATTTCCGGATGCGGCCGACCGGCTGGACGCCATTTACCGCGCCGGCAATTTCCGCGAATTGCGTCAATTCATCGCCAGCCTGCAAGACCGCTATCGCGCGCACCCCCTGGCCGAACTGCTGTCCCATATCCAGCAGCATTCGCCGCAAAACGTGCCCGTAAATGGCGCCGGAGAAGCGCTCAAGCCCCGGGAAGAACTCACAGCCCTGGCGTATTTCAGAAACACCTGGTCCAGGCTCAAGGTCGATCAGCAGCTGGCCCGCGCGCTTGCGCAAGCGCCCGAGAACGCCGGCCCGCTCAATTCCCACCTGCTGGTGCTTCAGTCACTCAAATTGATGCGCGACATCTCGCCGGAATACCTCCGGCGCTTCATGGCCTACGCGGACGCCCTTTTATGGCTGGACCAGGCGGACAGCAGCAATAAAACCGTGCAAAAGAACATCGTTCGCAGCGAGCGTGACAAGAAACGGAAAACCGGCCGCAGCAACCCCGGCTGAGGCCACACCGGCGTGGGCCGGCAGAAACGCAAACCGGCCCCTTTCCAGGGACCGGCGCAGAGGCTTCGCAAGCTCGACAGCGTAGATCAGAAGGTCCGGTTCACCGAGGCGATCCAGGTGCCCGCGCTCATGTCCTTGGTCGTTCCGTTGCCGGCGACGCTGGGATAGTTCTTCCAGTAATCGGCACCCACCGTGGTGGTGTAGGCCAGGCCCAGGGTCCAGCTGCCGGGCATGGCCTTGCTGACGCCCACCTTGTAGTCGGAATAATCCAGCCCCTTCGAATTGGTGATGGTCTGGCGCCCGGCGTGGAGGCTGGCCGTCCAGGTGGGCAGAAACTCGTAGGCCGCGTTGGCCTCGATGTACCACGAGCCGGTGGTGTCGCCGCCGCTGACGCCCGACGACGGATTGCCCGGGAAGGCGCCCACCCCGGCGTTGTTGCTGGTGAAGCCGAAATAGCCCACGTCGGTGATGGCGCGGGAGTACTTCACGTTGAGCCACTGCCAGGTGCCGGAGAGATACACCTCGGTGGAGTTGTAGCTCTTCCTGGCGTAGCTGCCGGCGGGGGTGATCTTGTCGTAGTTGGCCCCCGGAAAAAGAAACTGGAGCAGCCCCACGTCGTAGGTTAAATCGCCCACCGCGCCCCGGTAGCCGCCGTAGAGGTCGATCTCGATGGTGGCGTTGGCATACAGGTTGGCGCTGGTGTTGGACATCCAGGCGCCCGCGTAGAAGCCCGATGCATGGGCGTAGTCGAAGCCGCCCTGCAACGCGGGATTGCCCCAGGTCTGGCGGATGCCGCGGAACACGTATTCCGACACGACGCCGATGTTGCTGGTCAGCTCCGGGGCCGGAGCCGGGGCATCCTCGGCGAAGGCAGCCATTGCCGGCAAGCCGAGCAGCAGCCCGGCCCCGTAGTTGCACACTGCGTTCCGGACTGCGGATTTCATCGCGGGTTTCATGGTTTTGCCTCTGTCGGTGTTGGGATGGTGCCATTTCACGCTCGCGCGCCTACTCCCTCAATTCCCCCTCCGACCTACTCCCAAAGTCGAATTGTTCGCTGCAGCAACGGGGCGGACAGTGCAGCCATATCGCAGTCAGCGGTGTGGTTTTTCGACCTTGGGGAGAACGCAGATGAACACGACGACAGTGGATGCCGCGAGCGGCATCGGGAGCGGCGGCGCCAGCGCTACGCTCCATCGCAAGATTGGTTGGGCTGGCGCTTTCTGGGTGGCCAGTGGCGTGCCGGCACTGGTGCTGTTTTCCATCGGCTCCATTGCCGCCACGGTGGGCAAGCCATCGTGGGCGGTGTGGATCATTTCGATCGCCTTCGGCTTCCTGCAGTCCTTTTCGTACGCCGAGATCGCCGGGTTGTTCCCCCACAAATCCGGCGGCGCGTCGGTGTATGGCGCGGTGGCCTGGGTGCGTTACAGCAAGATGCTGGCGCCCCTGTCGGTGTGGAGCAACTGGCTGGCCTGGTCGCCGGTGCTGGCCATCGGCTCGGGGCTGGCGGCGGGCTACATCCTGTCCATCCTGTTTGCGCCGGATGCGGCCATCAACACCTGGCAGATCACCCTGCTCGAGCTTGGCGGCGTGAAAGCCGGGCTGGCCCTGCGCATCAACGCCACCTTCGTGCTCGGCGCCGCGGTGCTGCTGGCGGCCTTCGCGATCCAGCACCGCGGCATCCTGCAGGCGGCGCGCATGCAGATGGTGCTGGGCATCGCCGCCCTCGCCCCGCTGATGCTGATCGGTCTGTGGCCGCTGCTCTCCGGTGACATCCCCACCGCCAACCTGACGCCGCTCTTCCCGCTGGCCAAGGATGCCGGCGGCGCGGTGATCGACGGCAGCTGGGACATGGCCGGCTTCACGCTGATCGCCGGCGGCCTGTTCATGGCGGCGTGGTCCACCTACGGCTTCGAGACGGCGGTGTGCTACACCCGCGAGTTCCGCAACCCGCGCACCGACACCTTCAAGGCCATCCTGTATTCGGGCCTCCTGTGCATCTTCGTATTCACGGTGGTTCCGCTGGCCTTCCAGGGCAGCCTCGGCCTGGGGCAGATGGTCACCCCGGCCGTCCTCGATGCGGCGGGCACGGTGGTCACCCCGGCGGTGTACGACGGCATCCTGTCGCCCGACATCTACAGCGGCATGGGCGTAGCCCAGGCCATGGCCCACATGCTGGGCGGCGGCGCGCTGATCGAACACGTGCTGATGGCCATGCTGGTGCTGGCCCTGGTGCTGTCGATCATGACCTCGATGGCCGGCTCCTCGCGCACCCTCTACCAGGCCTCGGTGGATGGCTGGCTGCCCAAGTACCTCTCCAACGTGAATGGCAACGGCGCCCCCACCGCGGCGATGTGGACCGACCTGGGCTTCAACCTGCTGCTGCTCCTGATGTCCGACTACGTCTTCGTGCTGGCCATCTCCAACGTCTGCTACATCCTCTTCAACTTCCTCAACCTCAACGCCGCCTGGATCCACCGCATCGACCGCCCCCACTGGCCGCGCCCCTACAAGGCACCGACCTGGCTGATCGGCATCGGCACCGTGCTGGCCTTCGTCAATCTGGGCCTGATGGGCATGGGCGCCGACATCTGGGGCGTCGGCACCCTGGCCACCGGCCTGGCCGCCGCGGCACTGATCCTGCCGGTGTTCTTCTACCGCCACTACATCGTCGACAAGGGCCGCTTCCCCGCCGCGATGCAGGAAGACATGCACCTGGGCAACGAAGCAGGCGTCGGCACCCGCGCCGGCATCCTGCCCTGGCTGGCCCTGGCCGGCGGCGCGGCGGTGATCGCCGTCGCCCACGCCGTGGCCGTGATCTGAGGAGACCCGCGATGATGCACTCCGACATCAAGAGCCGCCCTGAATACCGGGCCCTGGAGCCGGACCTGGCCGGCAACCGGCACCTGCTGGTGATCGAGGGCGAAACCCTCCAGCACGGCCGGCTGGACGCCCTCGCCGGCACCTTCGCCCCGGTGGCCGGACAACTCCAGACCTGGCTGGTGGGCGCTCCGACGGCCACATCGGGCCTGGGCAAGGTGTGGCAGCTGGCCGGGCCGGACGCGGTACTCGACGCCTTCGCCTGCGCCAGCCGCGGGTTCGGGATGGGCGACCGGCTCTACGTGCAGGGCACCGAGCCCTTTCTGTGGTCGGTGGCCGGTGCCGCCGCGCTCATCGGCTTCGGCCCCGGCCAGGTGCAGCTCCACCACGCCGGCAGCCTGCGCCGCCGGGTGTGGTGCACCCACTGCCACGCTTTCACCGACGGGGTCACCACCAACGTCGTGCCCTGCGGCGGCTGCGGCCGCCACCTGCTGGTGCGCGACCACTTCTCCCGCCGCCTGGGCGCCTTCATGGGCGTGATGGTGGACGCCGAGGCACCGGGCGAGATCCCGGCCATCGAGGAGGTCTTCGCATGATCGGCGAAACCCTGCAGCTGAAAGTGGAGGCCGTCACCGACATCGCCCCCACCCTGCGCCATGTGCGCCTGGTGGCGGCGGACGGCGGCAAGCTGCCCCCCGCCGCGGCCGGTGCCCACATCCAGCTGGTGCTGGCCGGCGCGGGCCGCAGCTTGCGCAACGCCTACTCCCTGGTCAGCCGGCCCGGCGCCCGGGATGCCTGGGACATCATCGTGCGCCTGGTGCCCGCCTCCCGCGGCGGCTCGGCCTTCATCCACGAGCACCTCCAGGCCGGCGACACCCTCGCGGCGGGCTGGCCGGGCAACCTGTTCGCCCCGGTGCGCACCGCCCGGCGCCACCTGATGATCGCCGGCGGCATCGGCATCACGCCCTTCCTGTCCTACCTGGCCGACTTTGCGATGAGCGGCGGCGAGCACGCGCTGCACGTGTGCTGCCGGGAAGCGGAGAAGGACGTCTTCGCCCCGTGGCTCGCCGGCCGCAGCGGCGTGGCCTTCCACTGGGACGCCGACGGCCACCGCCTCGACATCCCGGCCCTGCTGGCCGCCCAGCCCGCCGGCACGCACCTCTACGTGTGCGGCCCGGCCGCCATGAACGACGAGGTGATCGGCGCCGCCGCGGCCGCCGGCTGGCCCGCCAGCCACGTGCATTGCGAGCACTTCGGCTCGGCCCTGTCCGGTGGCGAGGCCTTCCGTGCCTTCCTGGCCCGATCCGGCATCGAAGTGGAAGTGGGCCAGGACGAAAGCCTGCTGGAAGCCATCGAACGCGCCGGCGTGGCCGCCCCGTGCCTGTGCCGCGGCGGCGCCTGCGGCGTGTGCGTGACCCCGCTGCTGGAAGGCGATGCCGAACACCGCGACCACGTCCTGTCCCCCGCCGAGCGCGCATCCGGCCGCCTGATCATGCCCTGCGTATCGCGGGCGAAGGCCGGCAGATTGGTACTGGATTTGTGAAACCGCTGTAGGCGCGACTTCAGTCGCCCACCCCATCCACACGGGCGAATGAATTCGCCCCTACAGGAGAACGATCATGACCATCGCCTTCAAACCCGAAGAAACCTTCCGCGGCGACTACAGCTACCGCAACAGCGACGCCGCCATCCTGCGCTTCCCCTTCCCCTTCCCGGAAGACCGCTACATGTACAGCGTCAACATCGAGCCGCACACCCGCAGCGGCCCGAGCGACGTGTTCCTGCGCCCCTTCGACGTGGATGAACACTACATCGCCGAATGCCGCGACCGGGCCATCACCCTCGAGCGCGACCCCGGCCGCTGCCAGGTGCTGCCGCACATGATGATGGCCCAGTGGGACACCCTCGAGCTGCTGATGGAGAACCTGTCGGCCGACTACCCGGAACTGTTCTCCCTCACCAAGGAGGGCGACGACTTCGGCAGCCGCTGGACCTGGATCAACCGCCCGCTGGGCATCGAGCAGAGTTTCATCTTCGGCGACGCCGACACCCTGCCCTGCGAGCCCTTCGAATACATCACCCGCCAAGCGCAGGGCGACTTCGCCATCTGCGACCAGCGCGACGACAACCTGTACATGGACGCTGGCATGGTCACCGCCCAGGCCGACTGGTCGCTGGAGTTCGACGTGGGCATGAGCTTCATGGAATGGCACGGCCCGGTGCCCCTGGCGCATCAGGCCGGCGTGTTCGAGCGCGCCCTCAAGTACCTGCTGATGCTGCGCCTCGGCCAGCCGGTGCGCCGCCTCAACTGGACCATGAGCATCAACCCGCGCCTCGACACCTCGCCCGAAAGCTTCCCCGAGTGGGGCCCCGACCGCGCCAGCGTGACCCCCGACAACGCCGGCCAGAAAGTGCACCTGCGCGTCGAGCTGCAAACCCTGTGGCGCCTGCCGCGCAGCAACGCAATCCTCTTCCCGATCCGCTGCTACCTGGCCTCGCTCGACGACCTGGCCCGCGTGCCCAAGTGGGGCAAGCGCCTCAACCGGGTGTTGTCCACCCTGCCGCCCCAGCTCGCCGAATACAAAGGCCTCAGCCGCTACCTGCCCGCCGCCCTCGAATGGCTGGCCAGACACGACGACGGCGCCGAACTGCCGGTCGGCACCGAGGCCGGTGTCACCACCCTCGCGCCACGCTGACCGGACCTCTGCCCTGTAGGGGCGACTTCAGTCGCCCACGGACTCCGCCCACCGGCATGTCGATGCATCGACGCGGGGAGGGCGACTGAAGTCGCCCCTACAAAGGCCCATACAAAAAACCCAAACGAATCAAACCCACCCCCTTCAAAACGCTCACGCAAAGGAAGCCACCATGAACGCACTCACCCACCTCACCCCCGCAGGTATCGGCGCCGAATGGAGCCCCCACTGGATGCTGTCCCCCGCGCAGAAGGCCCTGCAGGCCGACCTGATCGCCCTGTGCGAAACCACCCTGCGCCCCAACGCCATCGAGAGCGACAAGAAGTACATCTACCCCCGCAAGAACTTCGAAGCCCTGGCCGCCATGGGCCTGATGAGCCTGACCATCCCCAAGGAACTCGGTGGCCGCGGTGAAAACCACCTGTGCGCCGCCATGGTCGTCGAGACCATCGCCCGCTACGGCTGCCCCTCCACCGCCATGTGCTACACCATGCACCTGGGCGCCTGCGCCGCCGCGCTGCTGCGCCACCACGACAACGAGCGCCTCAAGGACATCCTGCGCCGCGTCGACCAGGACGTGCTGATCGGCACCCTGTCCTACTCCGACCCCGAGACCGGCTCTCACTTCTGGTATCCCATGTCGTCCCGCGCCGAGCGCACCGACGGCGGCTGGAAGGTCTTCAAGAAAGCCTCCTGGACCACCTCCGGCGGCTTTGCCGACTGGTACATCATCCAGACCACCTCGCCCGACTTCGGCGGCAACTACTCCGACCTGTCGTGCTTCCTAGTCACCAAAGACCAGATCAAGGCCGACCCCGCCAACTGGGATGGCCTCGGCATGCGCGGCAACCAGTCCGGCCCGATCTCGGTGGATGGCGTCGAGATTGCCCCCGACGCCCTGGTCGGCCCGGTGGGTGACGGCGCCAAATCGAACGACGAAGTGGTCGACCCCTTCTTCCTGGTGTGCTCCTCGGCGTGCTGGAACGGCATCAGCCTGGCCGCCATGGACATCACCAAGAACCACACCACCCGCAAGGTGCACAACGACGTGGGCATGCGCGTGGCCGACTACCCGACCATCCAGGACTACGTCGGCGAGTGCCTGATCGACACCAACGCCAGCCGCAGCTACGTGTACCTGGCCGCCAAGGCGCTGGACGACCAGACCAACAACTGCGACTGGGCACCCCATGCCGAAATCGGCCACCTGCCGCGCACCGCGCTGCTCAACTGGCTGTGGCAGGTCAAGTTCTTCTCCTCCAAGAACGTCACCCACGTGGTGGACAAGATGCTCCACGCCTGCGGCGGCACCGGCTACAAGCCGGCCCTCGGCATCGAGCGCCTGCTGCGCGACGGCAAGGCCGGCTGGGTGATGGGGCCCACCAACGAAGTGCTGCGCCAGTTCGTCGGCAAGGCCGCGCTGCTCGGCTTCGAGGTGCTCGACTACTGGAACCAGTCGGTCAACCAGCGCGTGCTCGGCAACGAACTCAAGAAGATGAGCAAGGAAGAAAAAGCCGCCTTCGCCACCACGCTGCTGGCCGAAGCCCAGGCCTGACCACCGCCCCCCGCGGGGCCGGCGCCCGGCCAGCCTCGCGAGCGGCTCAAAGGAGAAGCCATGCAAACCCTCGACAGCCCCTCCGTGCCCGTGGCTGCCCACCGTGCGCCCTTTGACGGGCGCCTGTTCCGCCGGGTCCTCGGCCTCTTTCCCACCGGCGTCACCATCGTCACCACCTGGGACGCGGACGGCCAGCCCGTGGGCGCCACCGTCAGCTCCTTCAACTCGGTATCCCTCGACCCGCCGCTGGTGCTGTTCAGCCTGGCCCGCAACATGGCCTGCTGCGAAGCCTTCGCCGCCGGCGGCCCGCTGGCCATCCACGTGCTGGGGGAGGCGCAGGAAGACCTCTCCAACCGCTTCGCGCGGGGCGGCGCCGACAAATGGGCCGACCTCGCCTACGGCGCCGGCGAGCACGGCGCCCCGCTGCTCGACGGCACCCTCGCCACCTTCGAATGCCGGCCCTACGCCCAATACCCCGGCGGCGACCATACCATCTTCGTGGCCGAAGTGAAGCAGCTGCGCTTTCGCGACGGCAGCCCGCTGGTCTTCAGCGCCGGCGGCTACCGCCGGCTGGCGGAGCAGGAGGTCTGCACATGAACGACATCGCCCCCCCGTGCCTCACCGAGCCGGAGGACGACCCCTTCCTGCTCGCCGCCGAAGCACCGCCGCCTGCGGCCCAGGCTTTTCCCGAAGCGCTGGTGGTAATCCGCATCACCGCGGCCAGCGCGCGCGCCTTCACCCTCAAGGCCGGCCAGTTTTTGCAGGTCATCGACGTGGATGGCCGCCAGTGTTCCGACCTGCTGGCCTTCGACGCCGCGGCGCTGGCCACTGGCGAGGAATGGGGCCTCGACCCCACCGTAACGCGCACCCTCGCCGGCGCCGCCTACCCCCAACCGGGCCTGCACGCCAAGTACTTCGACGCGCGCATGCAACCGCTGCTCGAAACCGTGCAGGACACCGTCGGCCGCCACGACGCCTTTGCCCTCGCCTGCACCGCCAAGTACTACGAAGACGCCGGCTTTCCCGGCCACGCCAACTGCAGCGACAACTTCAACGCCGCGCTGGCGCCCCTCGGCATCCGCCCGCGGGCCGGCTGGCCGGCCATCAACTTCTTCTACAACACCTTCATCCAGCCCTGCGGCAGCCTCGGCTTTGCCGAACCCTGGTCGAAGCCCGGCGACTACGTGCTGCTGCGCGCCATGAAGGATCTGGTGGTGGCGGTATCGTCCTGCGCCGACGACATCGACCCCGCCAACGCCTGGCAACCCACCGACATCGAGGCGCGCATCTATGACGCCGCCCATTCCTTCCCCCGCGCGATGGCCCACCGCATGACGCCCGACTCCCCTGCCCGCCTGACCCGCCCGACCGCCTTCGCCCCGGTCACCGAAACCCTCACCCGCGACTTCATCGACTACAAAGGCTTCTGGCTGCCAAAGAGCTTCGTCGGCCACGGCACGCTTGCCGAATACTGGGCCTGCCGCGAGAAAGTGGCGCTCATGGACCTGTCGGCCCTGCGCAAATTCGATGTATCCGGCCCCGACGCCGAAGCCCTGCTGCAAAAGGTGCAAACCCGCGACCTGCGCAAACTCGCCGTCGGGCAAATCGTCTACACCGCCGTATGCCACGCCCACGGCGGCATGATGGACGACGGCACCGTCTTCCGCATGAGCCGCGACGTGTTCCGCTTCGTCTGCGGCGAAGACACCACCGGCCTGTGGCTCAAGGAACAAGCCGCCGCCGGCAACTTCGACGTACACATCCGCGACACCACCGACGCCCTGCACAACCTCGCCGTGCAAGGCCCCAAGAGCCGCGAACTGCTGAACAAGATTGTGTGGACCGCCCCGGTTCAGCCAAGCATCAGCGAACTCGGCTGGTTCCGCTTCACCGCCGCGCGCCTGGGCGGCCCCACCGGCATTCCACTGGTCGTGTCGCGCACCGGCTACACCGGCGAACTCGGCTATGAACTGTGGTGCGCCCCCAAGGACGGCCCGGCCGTATGGAACGCCGTGATGCAAGCCGGCGGGCAGTTTGGCATCGCGCCGCTCGGCTTCGACGCCCTCGACATGCTGCGCATCGAAGCCGGCCTGGCCTTTGCCGGCCACGAATTCTGCGACCAGACCGACCCCTTCGAAGCCGGCATCGGCTTCACCGTCGCCCTCTCCAAGCCCGAAGACTTCATCGGCAAAGCCGCCCTCGAAGAACGCAAAGCCCACCCCCGCCGCAAACTCGTCGGCCTCGCCATCGCCAGCAACGAACCGGCAAGCCACGGCGACGGCATCTACCTCGGCCGCGCCAAAGTCGGCGAAATCACCAGCACCGTCCGCTCACCGGTCCTCGGCACCCAGATCGCCCTGGCGCGGGTCGATGTCGCCTATTCATCACTGGAAACGGCCCTGCAGGTTGGCCAACTCGACGGCCACCGCAAACGACTGGATGCGACAGTGGTCGCGTTTCCGCACTACGACCCGACGAAGGCACGCGTAAGGGCTTAGCGAATCACGTCCAACCTCCATGTCCCAAAAGGAGGCCTGCACTGCATTCAGGTGCTTGAATGCTATGGCGAAAGTTCTAGACTAAATTGCAGAGGACTGAGGTGCTCGTACAGGAAACGCCCGTGCAACGAGTTGTACTCGCTGTTCTAGCACACCAGCCTGTGTGCAATGGCTTTTCACCTGTTGCCATTTATTTGAAATAGACCCGGCATGTAAGCGGTAGTCTTGAACGGATTTCCTGAGTTTTTGCCCCTTGGGCAGTTGAGATAGAGCCGTCTCAAGCTGGAGATTGCATTCCAACCCTGCCAGCAAAGCATGTCCGGCAGGCAGGACTGCGGCGGCCATCCAAGCATCACTAGCTTTCGAGGGAATGCAAAACAAGCTCTTTGGCCCAACTGCCGCAAGACCGAGCCAACTCAGCAGCACGGTTTCCAAAGCGGCCACTGTGTTACCAGGAGGGGGACAAGGTTGCTCACCCGGCAAAGCTTGCAGATCGGCAGCTGCCTGCTCCACGGCTGGACCACAGTGGGCGTAACGTTTCCCTGCAACATCCGCATCCAGATGCAATATCACCAAATCAAATTGTGACAGCGTGGGGTCTGCTTCAATGCTGGTGGCCGCACGCAGGCGGAACTCCCGACACCACTTGAATACCCCTCCCCAACCGCCGCCCATGTCCGGGCGAGTGGGCTCTGGCTGCAATTGAGTGAGCACAAACGAGCGCTGCAAAATCGCCTTGAGGGCTGCTTCGATAACGATGAAATCCGTGGGACCCTCCGCAATTAAGGCTATCCGGGGATCAGACATTCGGCATGGCTCCCAAATTTCCCATCAGCCACAAACGGGACAAGGGATAAGTGGCTTGCATCTCCAATAATTCAGGGCTGAGACTAATGCGACGAACAACTGTGTGTCCTTCACTATTTCTCTCGACTGCAAACAGCCTTACTTCAGGATTGCTCAAATCCAACCCGTCCAGAACCGCCGGATTGTGTGCAGTAAAGAGCAGTTGCCTTTTTTCGGAATCGAGTGCCAACCACGAAGTGAGCTTGGCGGTCAGTCGCCCCACCAATCTCGGGTTCAAGGCCTGATCCAGATTATCGATAGCGAACATTTTCGGTGCGTGTGGCGACAGGCATAAAATCGCGCAGAAAAGCACATATAAAGCACCTTCGCTAGCATCATAAGCCGTAAGAGTATTTCGGCTCTTGCGCATGAAACGATCAGTGAACTTCAATACATCTTTGGTGCGCGCAACCGATGGCGACAACAGAGACCCAGCCGATGAGGTGGTTTGAATATCAGCGACCCAGTCCACTAACTCAAACACGCTATCCAACAACTCCTCGTCCTGATCAAGGATCGTCTTGCGGAACTCGGCAAAGCCCTCCGCCAACCGCCCGCCGGACAACCCTAGCGGGTTACGCGACTGGGGGTCGCTCACCATCGCACGCAGAGTCGGAGTATTGGGTGAGTAAATTGCAAAGTTCTGCAGGCGGCTCATTAACTTTGCCGCTGGACTGATGCTATCAACCTCCACCAATTTCAGTGCCGCCAATCCCGCAGTCGGGGTTAGATTCCGTTTATTGCGCACTCCGTCAGAAACAATTTCGTCTCCTCCGGAGGTTAGCCGCTCCGTTTTGAACGTCCAAGCAGGCTCTGGATTCTCCAGTGGATTCAATAATGAAACTCGATAAATGGCACCATCGTCGCTTTGAGCACGCAAGCCGATATGCACGGGAACACTGGCCGACTCAAACGATGTCTTGTAAAGCCGAGGCATTCCCGGCCGCACTCCACGACGAAGCAGGGACTCATCATCTACCTTGCCACTAGCTGCAGCACTTAACACACCAATAGCTTCGAGAAGATTGCTCTTCCCTACGCCATTGGCGCCGATAAAACAATTCACTCGCCCCAGATCCAGCGTCTGTGAAACGACCGACTTGAATCCGTCAATCTGAATGATTTGAATCATGATGTGCTCCCGTGAGAGTTCTTATTGCTGCAATAAACAGGGCGTCGTCCAGCGTGGCTCCCTTCCTCAGAAGGGCACCTCGAAAAACCTCATTTTCCAAAAATCACGCATCGATAAATCAAGGAGTTACGAAGCGCTCGAGGTGAAAATCAGGGGTTTTTCGAGGTACCCAGAAGATGCTCGACATTCAAGGCCATGGTGATTTTTCTGAACATTCGCAGGCCCGCAGCTTACAACGGGGCCGCAGGGCTCGCCATCCGGCATGGCGCTGCCACGGCTTCACCTCCATCAAGGCAAAGCTCCCGCATCACCGGGTATAAATACACCACCTGCCCATCGGGATCTGCCCATGAACCCCCCCAGCCAAACCCTCCGCGTCGTCTTCACCCTCAGCGCACTCGCCTGCTCGGTCATTCTGATGCTCTTCGTGCGGGGCCGGGCGGAATGGACGGACGCGTTCTGGCTCCAGCTCGCGGCAAGCTCCGTCGCCCTGTGTGCGGCGGGCTGCTTCGTCGCGTTCCGCAAGGGGGCTTGCGGCTGGAGGCGGTTCCACTGAGGCGCTTCGCACTCGTCTTCCTGCGCCACCTGGCGCTCACCGACCTCGCCTCGGGGGTGGCCGTCACGGCGCTGGCCGGGCTGTGGCTGGCGCCGGGCATCGCGTCCTTCACGACCTGGCGCACGTTGCGGGGCGGGCGACCGCAGGCCCCGCACCTACTAGCAGCGAGGTCGATCACCCTTCGCGGCGATCGGCCGCGCCCCCGCCAGTTCGGCCGGCTGGCGCAGGCGGTGCCGGGCTGAGGGGCAGGTTCAGCCGGCGGCCGCTCCCGCCGCTTCTGCCGCCGCGGCCAGCACGGTCTGGGCGTCGGCGCTGCCGGCGGGCGCAGGGGCGATGCCGACGTGCCCGGAGAGCACCAGCGAATGGCCGTCGATGCGTAGCGGCCGGGCAGCCAGCTCGGCCAGGGCGGCCGCGAGCCGGGCCAGGCCGGGCGGCGAGGCCGGATCAAGGTCGAAGCCGCCAGCCCAGGCCAGCGTTTCCGGGCGGAAGTCGGCGATCAGTACGGCAAAACCCTCGCCGTGACGCGCCACGCCGTTGCAGTCGCTGTGCACCACCCGCAGGCGCTTGCCGGTTTCCACCATCACCCGCTCGGCCATCGCCGGGCCGTGCTCGGCGGCGATCCCGCTCAGGGGCTCGATGGCCAGGTGAAACAGCGCGAAGGGATAGCCGGCAATCGCCGAATGGACGACGAGGTGCTGCAGGCGGTCGAGGAACAAGCTGAAGCTCAGCAGCCCGGCGGCGTTGTCGAAGAACAGGCGGCGGCGGGCTTCTTCCTGCGCGCCGCGGCTGCTGCTGACATCGGTGATGAAGCCTTCCAGGCCGAGAAACTCGCCGCGGCTGGAGTGGATGCCGCGCCCCTGCTCCCACACCCAGCGGATCTGGCCGTCGCGGTCGATGATCCGGTAGCTCAATTCATAGCGCTCGCGCCGGGTGAGGCGCATCTGCACGTAATTCCACACAAAATCCCGGTCTTCCGGGTGGATCAGGTCGGCAAAGCTGGCCGACTGGTTATCCACCAGTTCCAGCGGGGTGTAGCCGGTCAGCTCGAAGCAGCCTTCGCTGACGAATTCCATGGTCCAGTGCTTGTCGTTCTGGCCCCGGTAGATCATGCCCGGCAGGTTGTCGAGCATGGTGTGCAGGCTGCGCCGCTGGGCACGCAGGGCTTCTTCGCTGCGCCGGCGCTGGTCGATGTCGAGCAGCATGCCGACGATGCCGCTTTCGCCACCGGCCGCCGTGTCCAGCGGCCAGGCGCGCAGTTCAACCCAGCGCGGGCCGGGGCTGCGCGCCGCCAGGGTACGCACTTCAAGGCACAGGCTGTCGCGTTCGCCGGCCTGCAACTGGCGCAGGCCCTTGGTGAGCGCCACCCGGTCTTCCAGATGAAAAAGCGGCAGAAAGGGCACGAACAGGCTGTCGGCCACGGCCCGGCCGGTGGCTTTTTCCCACTGGGGGTTGAGCCAGGTGAGGAGCAGCTGGCTGTCGAGGGCGAACAGGATTTCGCCGGCGAAGTGGCCCATCCGGTTGCCCCACTGGCGGTCGGGGCCGGCTTCCGGGAGTTCGTCCGGCGCCCCGAACTGAAGCAGCGCCACCGGCGAGCGGTCGCCGCGAAAGAGGCTGAGGCGGGCCAGCCAGGGCACGCCGTCGGCGCGCAGCAGGGTGATCACGCCGGCGTCGCCGGACGCCGTTTCGGCCGCCAGCAGGGCCACCAGACGCCGGTGGTGCTTGGGGTGGACGATGTTGTCGAGGGGCATGCCGATCACTTCGTCGCCCCGCGCCTCCAGCCCGAGGGCCTTGAGCAGCGCCAGGTTGGCGTTGGTGATGCGCCCTTGCGCCACCAGCAGCGCGGGCAGGCCGCTGTGCAGGGCAAAGTGGGTCAGGGGCTGGTGGTGGGCCACCTCGCTGCGGGGCGGCGCCGTGATGCGCCCACGGCCGCTGAAGCGCAGCACAGTCCAGGCCAGGCCGGGCAGCAGGGGCAGCCCCCAGACGGCCGGCGATGGCGGGCCGGCATCGACCAGCACGATGGCCGACAGGGTGGTGAGCAGCAGGGTGGCGACAAAATAGAGGGTCATGGAATTCCGCGGAAGATGGCCGGCGCCGGGCCGGCTGCACCTGGCTTCAAGCAGGAATCACTCCACGGCGCGCGCCCCAGACCATCGGCATGAGTTTCATCAGAGGCGCAAAAGTTGCTCATAGGTAACGTCGCACTGTTGCCCGGTGCATCCTGAACGGCCCTCTCCGGTGCTCGACCGTTATCCCCTCCTGTCCCGCCTGAGCCTGATGCTGGCCTGCCTCGCCAGCCTCAGCGCGGCCCTGTTCGTCAGCGCCGGCGTGGCGGCGCGCCTGGAAAGCCTGGCCCTGGCCCGGCCCGACGGTGACGCCGCGGCCCGCCTCGCCGGGGTCGGGCTGATCCAGGTGGTGCTCGTTTTACTGTTTGTAGCGGGCTGCGGCCTGATCCTGCGCACGGCCTGGAAGGTGCTGGCAGTGCGCACCGATCTCGCGCTGGCCGGCGTCGCCGCGCACACCGCTGGTGCGGTGGCGGCCCCGGCCGGGGGCAGCGACGAGATCGACCGCCTGGCGCGCAGCCTGGATTCGGTGGCGGCCCAGCTGGCCGGGCGGCTGGCCGACGGCGAGCGCCTGTCCCGCCAGGCCCGGGAACAGGAGCGCTTTGCCGCCCGCTCGCTGGAATTCATCTACCGGGCCTGTGCCAGCCTGGCCGAGAACAGCGCCAGCGCCCCCTGGCTCACGACCCTGCTCGAGGACATGGCGGACTGCCTGCAAGCCCACTGCTGCACCCTCGCCCTGCTCGACCCGGTGGCCGAGGGACTGGGCGTGCCGGCCGTGCTGGGCGCCCCGCGCCTGGCCCGCCTGCTCGACGAGTTCGACGTGGACGAGCTGGCCCGCAGCGGCGGCCTGCGCCGCTCGGTGGCCGGGCCGGACGGGGAGATCGTCGAGCTGGCCGTGCCGGTGCGGGATTCAGACAACATCTACGGCGTGCTGATCGTCGAGGCCCGCGGCGACTTTCTCTTCGAGAGCCGCCACCGCCGGCTGGTGGACGCGGTGGCCGGCCTGTTCGCCCTGTCCCTGGGCAACCTGCAGCGCAACCAGCGCCGCCGCCGGCTGGCCCTGATGGACGAACGTAGCGCCATCGCCGGCGAACTCCACGACTCCCTGGCTCAGGCTTTGTCCTACATGAAGCTGCAGATCGCCCGCCTGCAGCTGGAGATCGGCCGCAGCTGCGCCGCCTGCGCCCCGGCCGGCGCCGTGCTCGACATCTCCGGCGAGATCAAGACCGGCCTCGACAGCGCCTACCGCCACCTGCGCGAACTGCTCTCGGCCTTTCGCACCAGCATGCCGCCCGGCGGGCTGCAGCAAGCCCTGCGCGAGGTGGTGGACGAACTGTCGGCCCGGGCGGGCACCGAGATCGGCCTGGACTACCGGCTGGGGGACTTGCCCCTGTCGGTCAACGAGGAATTCCACCTGCTGCAGATCGCCCGCGAAGCGCTGACCAACGTGGTTCGCCACGCCCGCGCCGAGCACGCCCTGATCCGCCTGGAACGGGACGAGGACGGGGAGGTGCTGGTGCTGGTGGAGGACGACGGCCGCGGCATCCAGCCCGACAGCGGCGGCGAGGGCCACCACGGCATGTCGATCATGCGTGAACGGGCCCGCCAGCTGGGCGGCAGCCTGGATGTGGACGAAGGCGCGGGCGGCACCGGCACCTGCGTCGAGATGCGCTTCCGGCCCCGCTCGGCGGGCCACTGAACCCGATGACTCCAACAAGGAAACACGCGCCATGTAACACGCAATGACGGGCGCCCCGCCGGGCGCCGAGGGGGCGTCGATCCGCCTCGTGGTGGTGGATGACCACGCCCTCTTCCGCAAGGGCATCGGCCAGCTGCTTTCGATGTACGGCGACATTCAAGTGGTGGCCGAGGCCGCCTCTGGCGCCGAGGGCATCGAGGCGGTGCTGCCCCACCGCCCCGACGTGGCCCTGGTGGACCTGCACATGAAGGGGCTCGACGGCATCTCGGTCATCCGCGCGCTGCAAAGCGCCGGCTCGACCACCCGGCTGGTGATGCTCACCGTGTCCGATTCCAGCTTCGACGTGATGGAGGCCCTCAAGGCCGGGGCCAGCGGCTATCTGCTCAAGGACATGGAGCCGGACGAGTTCTGCCTCAAGCTGCGCCAGGTGGCCGCCGGCGGCACCGTGCTGTCATCCGAGGTAGGCGGCCTGCTGGCCAAGCCCCAGCCCCCCCACCCGGGAAAGCATCGACGAAGGTTAGGCCTCCCTCACCGCACGGGAGCAGGAAACCCTGGAACTGGTGTCCAAGGGCGCCTCCAACAAAATCATCGCCCGCTCGCTGGGCATCGCCGAAAGCACGGTGAAGGTGCACGTGAAGCACGTGCTGCAAAAGCTCAACCTGCGCAACCGCTTCGAAGCCGCCGTGTGGCTGCGGGAACTGCGGGAAGAGGAACGGGGCGGGTGAGCCCCCGTTGGGCGGTTTTTTACATCCAGCGTCAGGCGATCAGACTCTCAGCCGCAATGCCCAGCCCGGAGTGCAGGCGTCGGATCATCGGCAGCGTGAGGGGCCGCCGGCGTGACAGCACCTCATACACCCGGTTGAGCCGCCCGATGTAGGGCGTCAAATCCTTGGCGGTGAGGCCTTCCTGGTCCATTCGGAACTTGATGGCTTCAATCGGATCGGGGGGCGCCACCGGATAGCGCCTGGCCTCGTAGGCCTCCACCAGCGTCGCCAGTACATCGAGGCGATCACCGTCGGGGGTGCCCGGCTCGGGGTCGGCCTCCATCAGCCTGGAAATGTCGGCCAGGGCCGCACGGTGGTCGGCCTCAGTGCGGATCGGGCAGATGTCCATGATTCACTCCAGTTCAATAGTTGCAGCATCCACGGCGTCGTACTGCACGTGGGTGCCGATAAATTTCACGTAAACGACGCCTACCCGGTAGGCCACCGCCACGATCAAACGGAAATCATTGCCCTTGATATTGAACACGACCCGCCGGTTATGCAAAAAGCTGGCATTGCGGTAGTGAGCCTTGATGTCGGCCGGTTGCATCCACTGCGCCTTACGCACCTCATCCACCCAAGCCCTGAGCGGCTGTTCTGCCGCAGGGTGGGTCTCCCAAAAATCCCGCAGTGTTTTGATGGCGATGATTTTCATGCGTCAACACTAGTCCCACTACGGGACTAGCACAAGCGATGCTTCAAACACAAACATATTGACAGGCTCGCTGCCCCCACCGCCCCTCTCCCCGAAGTAGTACCAGAGTAGTATTTCCCGCGGCCCGCGCGGCTGGCCTAATGAACTCAATCCCCAACCCCTTTCAGAGAAGGAGTTTCAGATGAGTTCATGGAGACTTTCGGTCCTCGCCGACCGCCATCGCGCCCTGGGTTCCGGTCTCGAAGACTGGAACGGCATGGGCACCGCGTGGACCTATTCCACCAGCCTGGCCGACGAGCACGCAGCGATCCGCACCAAGGCCGGTCTGATGGATGTGTCGGGCCTCAAGAAGATGCACATCATCGGCCCCCACGCCGAAGCGCTGATCAACTTTGCCACCACCCGCAACGTCAGCAAGCTTTACCCGGGCAAGTCGGTGTACGCCTGCATGCTCAACGAAGCCGGCAAGTTCATCGACGACTGCGTGATCTACCGCAACGGGCCCAACGCCTTCATGGTGGTGCATGGCTCCGGCGCCGGCCACGAGATCCTGACCCGCGGCGCGGTGGGCCGCAACGTGGTGGTGCTGTTCGACGACGACCTGCACGACCTCTCCCTGCAGGGGCCGGCGGCGGTGGACTTCCTGGCGAAGCACGTGCCGGGCATCCGCGATCTGCCCTACTTCCATCACCTGCAGACCACCCTCTTCGGCCGGCCGGTGATGCTGTCGCGCACCGGCTACACCGGCGAGCGCGGCTACGAGATCTTCTGCAAGGCGGCCGACGCGCCGCTGATCTGGGACACCATCGTCGCCGAGGGCAAGGCGCTGGGCATCATGCCCTGTTCCTTCACGGCCCTCGACTGGCTGCGGGTCGAGAGCTACCTGCTGTTCTACCCCTACGACAACTCCGACATGTACCCGATGGAAGGCCAGCCGATCGGCGACAGCCTGTGGGAACTGGGCCTCGACTTCACCGTGTCGCCGGGCAAGACGGACTTTCGCGGCGCCGCCGAGCACTACCGCCTGCAGGGCCGGGAACGCTTCAAGATTTACGGCGTGGAACTGGCCACGAAGGAAGCGGCGCTGGGCGGCGACGCCCTCTACGACGGAGAAACCCAGGTCGGCCTGGTGACCTGCGGCATGTACTCGCGCCTGACCGAGCGCTCGATGGCCATCGCCCGCCTCGACCCGGCCTACGCCGTGGCCGGGCGCAAGCTGCAACTACGCGGCGCCACCCTGAGCTGCGCGGCCACCACCCACACCCTGCCCTTCGACGACCCGGACAAGATCAAGCGCACGGCCAAGGGCTGAGCGGCGAAGAGCGATGTGCATTTGTAGGGGCGACTTCAGTCGCCCTCAGCCGGCCAAATCAAGGTAGATCGTTTGTTTGAGTCCGTGGGCGACTGAAGTCGCCCCTACATCGCCCCGATCCGCCGCCTCACCCCCGGATGAACCAATGGCCCTCCAGAGGCCGAGCACAAGGACAACAGCCATGAGCCCCCCCACCCGACGCTACACGCTATCGCTCTCCTGCCCCGACCGGGTCGGCATCGTTGCCGCCGTCAGCGCCTTTCTGGCCAACAACAAGGGCTGGATCACCGAGGCCAGCCACCACGCCGATGCCGAAGCCAATCGCTTCTTCATGCGCCAGGAGATCATCGCCGACTCCCTGCCCTTCGGCATCGACGCCCTGCGCGACAAGTTCGCCCCCATCGCCGCCGAGTTCGGCATGGACTGGCGCATCTCCGACTCCGCCCGCAAAAAACGCGTGGTCATCCTCGTCTCCAAGCAGGAGCACTGCCTCTACGACCTCCTCGCCCGCTGGCAGGCCGACGAGCTGAACATCGAGATCCCCTGCGTCATCTCCAACCACGAAACCTTCTGCGGTTTTGTCGAGTGGCACGGCATCCCCTTCCATCACGTGCCCGTAACTCCCGACAACAAGCCCGCCGCCTACGCCAAGGTCGCCGACCTGTTCCGCGAGGCCGAGGGCGACGTGATGGTGCTGGCCCGCTACATGCAGATCCTGTCGCCCGAGCTGTGCGAGAACTACCCGGGCCAGATCATCAACATCCATCACAGCTTTCTGCCCAGCTTCGTCGGCGCCAGGCCTTACCACCAGGCCTACACCCGCGGCGTGAAGCTGATCGGCGCCACCTGTCACTACGTCACCAGCGAGCTGGATCAGGGCCCGATCATCGAGCAGGACGTCATCCGCGTCGATCACTCCGACGCCCCCGACGACCTGGTGCGCTACGGCAAGGACATCGAGAAGGCCGTACTCGCCCGCGGACTGCGCTACCACCTCGAAGACCGGGTGCTCGTGCATGGCAACAAGACCGTGGTGTTCCGATGAGTTCCTGCGAACCGAATACCGGCCCTGTAGGGGCGGCTTCAGCCGCCCGCGGAGTCTGATCAACGAAAAACCGGGCGGCTGAAGCCGCCCCTACAGGCGGCCCCCACACGCCGCATACGGATACTTGAGGATCAAACATGCCCTGGCGACTGCTGCGCTTCGCGCTCAACAAGAAGCATCCGGAACCCCGGATGTTCACCCATCACGAAAAGCTCAAATCGAGCTACGACGTGGTGATCATCGGTGCTGGCGGGCACGGCCTGGCCGCCGCCTACTACCTGGCCCGCGACCACGGCATCACCAATGTGTGCGTGCTCGAAAAGGGTTACATCGGCGGTGGCAACACCGGCCGCAACACCACCATCATCCGCTCCAACTACCTGACCCCCGAGGGCGTCAAGTTCTATGACGAGTCGGTGAAGCTGTGGCAGGACTTGTCCACCGAGTTCGATCTCAACCTGTTCTACGCCAACCGTGGCCACTTCACCCTGGCCCACACGGATTCGGCCCTGCGCACCATGCGCTGGCGCGCCGAGGTGAACAAGCACTACGGCATCAATTCGGAAGTGGTCGGGCCGGAAGTGGTGAAGGAAGCCGCGCCGATGATCGACCTGTCCTGCGCCGGTCACTCCCCGATCCTCGGCGCCCTCTACCACGCGCCCGGCTCGGTGGCCCGCCACGATGCGGTGGCCTGGGGCTACGGCCGCGGCGCCGACCAGCGTGGCGTGGAAATCCACCAGCAGACCGAAGTGCTCGGCATCGACGTGCAAGGCGGCAAGGTAAAGGGCGTCAAGACATCCCGCGGCTACATCGCCACCAACAAGGTGCTGTGCGCCGTAGCCGGCTCGACCCCGCGCATCCTCAAGATGGTGGACGTCAAGACGCCGCTCTACATCCACCCGCTGCAGGCCATGGTCAGCGAACCGGTCAAGCCCTGGCTCGACCCGATCCTGGTGTCCGGCAGCCTGCATGTCTATATCAGCCAGTCGGCCCGCGGCGAGCTGGTGATGGGCGCCTCGCTGGACCCGTATGAACTGCACGGCACCCGCTCGACGCTCGACTTCGTCGAAGGCCTCAGCACCCACATGCTGGAGATGTTCCCCTTCCTCTCCAAGGTGAAGGTGATGCGCCAGTGGGCCGGCATGGCAGACATGACCCCCGACTTCGCGCCAATCATGGGCATGACCCCGGTCGAAGGCTTCTACCTGGATTCCGGCTGGGGCACCTGGGGCTTCAAGGCCACCCCGGTGTGCGGCAAGACCATGTCCCACACGCTGGTCAATGACACGCCCCACCCGCTGATCACCGGCTTCTCCCTCGACCGCTTCCGCAATTTCGCCCTCACCGGCGAAAAGGGCGCGGCGAGTGTGGGTCACTGAGTCGGCCACTGAGAGGAAACCCGCCATGAAGATTTTGACCTGCCCCCTCAACGGCCCCCGCCCCGTCTCCGAATTCTTCTACTGGGGCGAAGTGCGCCCCATGCCCGACCCCGCCGCAGCCAGCGACGACGAATGGGCCGACTACGTCTTCAACCGCAACGGCGCCCCCGGCGTGAAGCGCGAATGGTGGTGCCACACCCCCAGCAACACCTGGTTCATCGCCGAGCGTGACACCGAGAAAGACCTCGTGCTCAAGACCTACTTTTACCCGGGAGAAGAATGATGCGATTGCCCGCCAGCAGCGGTGAGTGGATCGACCGCTCCAAACCCGTCGAATTCAGCTTTGAAGGCCGGACTTTCAAGGGCTACGCCGGCGACACCGTCAGCTCGGCCCTGTGGGGCGCCGACGTGCGCGTACTCGGCCGCAGCTTCAAGTACCACCGGCCGCGGGGCGTGCTGTCCCTGGCCAACCACGACACCAACGCCCTCCACCAGTGGGGCGACCAGCCCAACGTGCGCGCCGACGTGACGCCCCTGGTGGCCGGCATGACCCTCACCGCGGTGAACACCTTCGGAGGCCTGGCCGACGACAAGGGCCGTTTCCTCGGCAAGATGGCCCGCTTCCTGCCGGTCGGCTTCTACTACAAGGCCTTCCACACCAGGAAGCTGTTCCCGATGTGGGAACGCATGTTCCGCACCATGACCGGCCTCGGCAGCGTGGATCTCGCCAGCGCCCAGCACACCACGCCCAAGGCCTACGACTTTTGCGACGTGCTGGTGATCGGCGCCGGCCCCTCCGGGCTGTCCGCCGCGCTGGCCGCCGCCGCCCAGGGTGCCGACGTGGTGGTGGTCGATGAAAACGCCCACGCCGGCGGCAGCGCCACCTACCAGATCGGCAACGACACCAGCCGCCGCCGGCTCCTCGCCGAGCTGCTCGCCAAGGTCGCCGCCGATGCATGCATCCGCGTCGTCACCGCCACCTACGCCGCCGGTTACTACAAGGATCACTGGATTCCGCTGGTCAGCGCCGACCGGATGCTCAAGATGCGCGCCGGCAGCGTGGTGGTCGCCAGCGGCGCCTTCGAGCAGCCCGCCGTGTTCCGCAACAACGACCTGCCCGGCATCATGCTGGCCTCCGCCGCCCAGCGCCTGATGTACCGCTACGGCGTCAAGCCGGTGAGCAAGGCCGTGGTGCTGGTGGCCAATGCCGACGGCTACCGCGCCGCCCTCGACCTGCTGGCCCAGGGTGTCAGCGTGGCCGCCGTGGTGGACCTGCGCCCCGCCGCCGGCAGCGCCGAGCCGCAAGCCAAGTTGTTGCGCCAGGCCGGCATCGAGATCCTGCCCGGCAGCTGCATCGTCGAGGCCCTGCCCGGTGCCGACGGCCTGTGCGCCGGAGCCCGCATCGCCACACTGCAGGCCGACGGCAGCCCGTCCGCCCAGATCCGCGACATCGCCTGCGACGGCATCCTGCTGAGCGTCGGCTGGGCGCCGGCCGCCAACCTGCTGTATCAGGCCGGCACCCGCATGCGCTTCGACCGGGCGGTGGAACAGTTCGTCCCCGAGGCGCTGCCCGACGGCGTGTTCGCCTGCGGCCGGGTCAACGGCGTGCATGAACTGGAACGTCGCCTTGCCGACGGCACCCGCGCCGGCAGCCACGCCGCCGCCTCGGTCGGCTTCGGCCGCGCCAGCGGCGCCGCCCTGCCGCCGGAAGCCGAGTGCCCCAGCCACCCGTGGCCCATCGTCGATCACCCGGACGGCAAGAACTTCGTCGATTTCGACGAAGACCTGCAGTTCAAGGATTTTCGCAACGCCGTCCAGGAGGGCTTCGACAACATCGAGCTGCTCAAGCGCTTCTCCACCAACGGCATGGGCCCCAGCCAGGGCAAGCACTCCAACATGAACGGGCTGCGCATCCTGGCCCGCCTGACCGGCAAGGAACCCCAGCAGGTCGGCACCACCACCGCGCGGCCCTTCTACCACCCGGTACCGATGGCCATCCTGGCCGGCCGCGGCTTCAACCCCGAGCGCCGCACCCCGCTCGCCAGCCGCCACGACGCCCTCGGCGCCCGCTGGATGCCGGCCGGTGCCTGGCAGCGCCCCGAGTTCTACCAGGTCGCCGGCAAGGAACGCCTGGCCTGCATCCGCGAAGAAGTCGCCGCCGTGCGCAAGGGCGTTGGCCTGATCGACGTGGGCACCCTCGGCAAACTGGAGGTGATCGGCCCCCAGGCGGCGGAATTCCTCGAGCGGGTCTATACGTCCAACTACGCCAACCTCAAAGTCGGCATGACCCGCTACGCGGTGATGTGCGACGAGTCCGGCGTGGTCATCGACGACGGCGTGGTGGCCCGGCTGGCTGAAGACCACTTCTACTTCACCACCACCACCTCCGGGGCGGCCACCGTGTATCGCGAGCTGTCGCGCCTCAACACCCTGTGGCGGCTCGACTGCGGCATCGTCAATCACACCGGCGCCTTCGCCGCGATGAACCTGGCCGGGCCGAAATCCCGCGAAGTGCTGGCGACGCTCACCGGGCTCGATCTGTCGGCCGCTGCCTTCCCCTACCTGGCGCTGCGCGAGGGCGAGGTCGCAGTGAGTGGTGGAAAAATCCCGGCCCGCCTGATGCGCGTCGGCTTCGTCGGCGAATGGGGCTACGAGATCCACGTACCCGCCAGCATGGGCGGCGCCCTGTGGGATGCGCTGATGACGGCCGGCAAGGCCCACGCCATCCGCCCCTTCGGCGTCGAAGCCCAGCGCCTGCTGCGCCTCGAAAAAGGCCACATCATCATCGGCCAGGACACCGACGGCCTCACCACGCCGCTGGAAGTGGGCATGGGCTGGGCCGTGAAGATGACCAAGCCCTTCTTCATCGGTCAGCGCAGCCTCGCCGCCATCGCCAAGAAGCCGCACAAGCAGCAACTGGCCGGCATCACCTTCCCGGTGGGCTACAGCGGCGCGGTGCCCCTCGAATGCAACCTGGTCATCGACGGCGGCGACATCGCCGGCCGGGTTACCAGCATCGCCTTCAGCCCCAGCCTCGAGCGCTACATCGGCCTGGCCTTCCTGCGCCCCGACCTGGCCGCCATCGGCACCACGGTCAGCATCCGCCTCACCGACGGCGCGATGGTGCAGGCCGAAGTCAGCGCAACCCCGTTCTACGACCCGGACAACCTCAAGCAGAAGGAGGCCGCATGATTTCCGCTCTCGCCGTGAGCCCGGTGGCCGAAATCGCCACCCTGCTCGCCCCCGCCGACCAGCCTGCCGCCGTGGCCCGCCTCGGCCTGGCCGATGTGTCCCTCACCGCCCGCCACGGCTGCAAGGGCCCCGGCACCGTCGCCTGGCTGCAGGGCCTGGGCCTGCCGATCCCGCCCCAGCCGAATAGCTGGCTGCCGCTGGATGGCGGCGGGCGGATCGCCCGGCTCGGCTTCACCGAGTTCCTGATCGAAGGCCCGGACGCGCTGATCGCCCCGCTGGTCAGCGCCCCACGGGCGGCCGGCGTGTATCCGGTGCTGCGTCAGGACGCCGCCCTGATCCTCGGCGGAGCCCGCCTCGACGAGCTGCTGCGCCAGACCTGCAACGTCAACTTCCGGCCCCTCGAGCTGGCCGCCCGGCCGGTCGTTCTCACCTCGATGGTCGGGGTCGGCGTCACGGTCATCCCGGAGCTTCGCAACGGCCAGCCGGCGGTACGTATCTGGTGCGACGGCACCTACGGACATTACCTGTGGGAAACCCTGCTCGGCATCGCCGTCGAGCTGGGCGGCGGCGCGGTCGCCCCCCACAGCTTCAACTGAATCCCCCCAACCCACCTTCAGGAGAGCGGCAATGACGCCCACAGAAGCCAAGCAGTTTCTTGCGGACAACGACGTCAAGTACGTCCTGGCCCAGTTCGTCGACATCCACGGCACGGCCAAGACCAAGGCCGTTCCCGCAGCCCATTTCGAGAGCATCCTCACCACCGGCGCCGGCTTTGCGGGCTTCGCGGTGTCGGGCCTCGGCATCGAGCCCAACGGCCCCGACTACATGGCCATCGGCGATCTGGACACCCTGACCCTGGTGCCCTGGCAACCCGGCTACGCCCGTATCGCCTGCGACGGCCACGTCAAGGGCGAACCCTGGCCGCTGGACACCCGCGTGGTGCTGAAAAACCAGATCAAGCGCCTCAACGCGAAGGGCTACACCTTCTTCACCGGGCTGGAGCCGGAGTTCTCCCTGCTCAAGAAGGACGCCAACGGCCAGATCATCCCCACCGATCCGACCGACACGCTGCCCAAGCCCTGCTACGACTACAAGGGCCTGTCGCGCAACCGCGAGTTTCTCGAAACGCTCACCGACAGCCTGCGGGCGGTGGATGTGGACGTCTATCAGATCGACCACGAGGACGCCAACGGCCAGTTCGAGATCAACTACACCTTCGCCGACTGCCTGACCTCCGCCGACCACTATCTGCTGTTCAAGATGGCCGCCTCGGAGATCGCCAACGATCTGGGCATGATCTGCTCCTTCATGCCCAAGCCCTTCGCCAACCGGCCGGGCAACGGCATGCACATCCACATGTCCATCGGCGACGGCAAGACCAACCTGTTCTCCGACAAGAGCGACCGGCACGGGCTCGAACTGTCGAAGCTGGCCTACCAGTTCCTCGCCGGCATCCTGGCCCACGCCCCGGCGCTGGCCGCCATCTGCGCCCCGACGGTCAACAGCTACAAGCGCCTCGTCGTCGGCCGCTCCATGACCGGCGCCACCTGGGCCCCGGCCTACATCAGCTACGGCGACAACAACCGCTCGTCGATGGTGCGCATCCCCCACGGCCGGCTCGAACTGCGCCTGCCCGACGGCGCCTGCAACCCCTACCTGGCCACCGCCGCGGTAATCGCCGCCGGCCTCGACGGCATCGAGCGCAACCTCGACCCGGGCGATCCGCAAAACCAGAACCTCTATGCCCTGAGCCCCGAAGAACTGAAGGCCGCCGGCATCGAGATCCTGCCCCAGAACCTCCACGAAGCCCTCCTCGCGCTGGAGAAGGACACCGTGCTGTGCAAGGCCCTGGGCCCCGTCGCCGGCGAGTTCCTGCGCCTCAAGCACATGGAATGGGTCGAGTACATGCGCCACGTGTCGGACTGGGAAATCAAGAACTACCTGGAATTTTTCTGACCCCCTGTAAGGGTGACTCTGTAGGGGCGACTTCAGTCGCCCATCCGAACCTTGATCAACCTCCGTGGGCGACTGAAGTCGCCCCTACATGAAGGAGAAACAAGCATGTGTGGAATCGTTGGACTGCTGGTGAAGACACCGGCCCTGCGGGAACAACTCGGCGCGCTGATGGTGCCCATGCTCATCGGCATGACCGAGCGCGGCCCCGACTCCGCCGGCCTGGCGGTGTTCGGCACGCCGCTGGCCGAAAACGAACGCAAGATCAGCCTCTACTCCGGCCTCACGGATGACGGCGCCGACTTCAACTGGCTCGGCCTCACCCACGAACTGAAAGGCCACCTGGGCGTCACCGCCGCCGTGGAGCCCAAGGGCAACCACGCCATCCTGAGCTTCGACATCGCCCCCACGGTGGTCAAGCGCTGGATCAAGGAACACCACCCCAAGCTGCACATCCTGTCCACCGGGCGCAGCATCGACCTCTACAAGGACATCGGCACCCCGGCTTCCGTTGCCGCCCGCTACGGCTTCGACAAGCTGACCGGCTCGCACCTGGTCGGCCACACCCGGATGGCCACCGAATCCGCCGTGACGCCCGACCGCGCCCACCCCTTCACCGCCGGCGAGGATTTTTGCCTGGTGCATAACGGCTCGCTCTCCAACCCCAACGGCATCCGCCGCATGCTGGAACCGCGGGGCATCACCTTCGAGACCGACAACGACACCGAGGCCGCCTGCCGCTTCCTGGAATGGCGCCTGCGTGAAGGCGACGACCTGGAAACCGCGCTGCAGAAGGGCTTCGAGGAACTCGACGGCTTCTTCACCTTCCTGATGGGCACGCCGGACAAGCTGGCCCTGATCCGCGACCCCTTCGCCTGCAAGCCGGCGGTGGTGGCCGAGACCGACGACTACGTGGCCATCGCCTCCGAGTTCCGGTCCCTGGCCCACCTGCCCGGCATCAAGCACGCCAACGTTTTTGAACCTGCCCCCGAGGAGATGTACGTATGGAACGCCTGACCTTCGACCTGGCCGCACAGCCCCTGCGGGAGCTCAATACCTTCCTGCACACGGGTGCCAAGGAAGGCAAAGTCGGCCACGTAAGCGTCCTCAACCCGGACGGTGCCCACAACATTGCCGTCGGCCTGGATTGCCCCATCGAAGTGGAAGTGGTCGGCCATGCCGGCTACTACGCCGGCGGCATGAACAAGACGGCCACCGTCACCATCACCGGCAGCGCCGGCACCGGCGTGGCCGAAAACATGATGAGCGGCAAGGTGCACGTCAAGGGCTTCGCCAGCAACGGCGCCGGCGCCTCGGCCCACGGCGGCCTGCTGGTCATCGAGGGCGACGCCGGCCTGCGCTGCGGCATCTCGCTCAAGGGCGGCAACATCGTCGTCGGCGGCTCGGTGGGCAGCTTCTCCGCCTTCATGGCCCAGGCCGGCCGCATGGTGATCTGCGGCAACGCCGGCGACGCGCTGGGCGACTCGCTCTACGAAGCGGTGCTGTACGTGAAGGGCAGCGTCAAATCCCTCGGCGCCGACGCCCAGTACGAACCGATGACGGACGAAGACATCGCCGCCGTCGCCAGCCTGCTCGACCAGGCCGGCCTCGACCACGACCCCAAGGCCTTCCGGCGCATCGCCTCCAAGCGCTCCCTGTACCACTGGAACGCCGACGCGAACCAGGAATATTGATCAGGCCAGGCGGGCCGCAAGCCGCGGCCTGCCCCACCGGCAGACGGACTTAGCCGACGAATTTTGAGGAGTTCCACCATGGAAACCAAACCCGTGCAGTTCAAGAATCTCTCCCGCGAGGAATCCTACGGCTACGACCGCAAGACCCTCGACTACATCCGCAACGCGGCCGCCCACGGCCTGTACGAAATCCGCGGCATGGGCGCCAAGCGCAAGCTGCCCAACTTCGACGACCTGGTCTTCCTCGGCGCGTCCATGTCCCGCTACCCCCTCGAGGGCTACCGGGAGAAGTGCATCACCAAGACGCTCCTCGGCACCCGCTTCGCCAAGAAGCCGATCGAGCTGGACATCCCGATCACCGTCGCCGGCATGAGCTTCGGCGCCCTCTCCGCCAACGTGAAGGAAGCCCTGGGCCTGGCCGCCACCGAGATGGGCACCTCCACCACCACCGGCGACGGTGGCATGACGCCGGAAGAGCGCCGCTCCTCCAAGATCCTGGTGTACCAGTGCCTGCCGTCCCGCTACGGCTTCAACCCGGACGACGTTCGCAAGGCCGATGCCATCGAGGTGGTGATCGGCCAGGGCGCCAAACCGGGCGGCGGCGGCATGCTGCTGGGCCAGAAGGTGAACCCCCGCGTCGCCAAGATGCGCACCCTGCCGGAAGGCGTGGACCAGCGCTCCGCGTGCCGTCACCCGGACTGGACCGGCCCGGATGACCTGGCCATCAAGATCCAGGAACTGCGCGAAATCACCGACTGGGAGAAGCCCATCTACGTGAAGGTCGGCGCCACCCGCACCTTCAACGACGTGAAGCTGGCCGTGCATTCCGGCGCCGACGTGGTGGTGGTGGATGGCATGCAGGGGGGCACCGCCGCCACCCAGACCTGCTTCATCGAGCACGTGGGCATCCCGACCCTGGCCGCCGTGCGCCAGGCCGTCGATGCCCTGGAAGACCTGGACATGAAGGGCAAGGTCCAGCTCATCGTCTCCGGCGGCATCCGCACCGGCGCCGACGTGGCCAAGGCGCTGGCGATGGGCGCCGACGCGGTGGCCATCGGCCAGGGCGTGCTGGTGGCCCTGGGCTGCAACGGCGAGACCTACTTCCAGAACGGTGGTCACCACGACGCCATCGCCGACTACAACGCGCTCGGCACGTCGCCGGGCTTCTGCCACCACTGCCACACCGGCAAGTGCCCGGTGGGCATCACCACCCAGGACGCCATCCTGGAGCAGCGCCTGTCGCCGGCGGTCGGTGCCAAGCACCTCAAGAACTACCTCAAGACCCTGAACATGGAACTCACCACCATCGCCCGGGCCTGCGGCAAGCAGAACGTGCATCACCTGGAGCCGGAAGACCTGGTGGCCCTCACCATCGAAGCCGCCGCCATGGCCGGCGTGCCGCTGGCGGGTACCAACTGGATTCCGGGCCGGGGCTTCTGAGCAACCGGCGGGGCTGTTTGTCGGGTTACGCCCTTTGGGCTAACCCGACCTACGACCCATCCGCACTACGACCCCATCCGCACCCCATCGCGTAGGTCGGGTTAGCGCAGCGTAACCCGACACATCCCGCGCTGCGGCCGCCACGGGAAAAGCCGACCGACGTAACTCCATCCCCCATTTTTCCGGAGACTTCCCCGTGACCGCCCAGATCATCGACGGCAAGGCCCTTTCCAGACAGCTGCGCGAGGGCTTCAAGACCCGCGTCGCCGCACTCGTCGAACAGGGCGTCACCCCAGGCCTCGCCGTCATCCTCGTCGGCGACAACCCCGCTTCCCGCGTCTATGTCGGCAACAAGGTCAAGGCCTGCGAGGAGTGCGGCGTGCGCTCCTTCCACATCGCCCTGCCCGACGACACCCCGCAGGCCGAAGTCCTCGCCACCATCGCCCGACTCAACGCCGATCCGGCCGTCCACGGCATCCTGATCCAGCTCCCGCTGCCGCCTCACATCGACGGGCGCAGCGTGCTCGAGGCCATTTCGGTGCACAAGGACGTCGATGGCTTTCACCTCTACAACGTCGGCGGGCTGGTCGTCGGCAACACCATCTTTCCGCCTTGCACGCCCTACGGCGTGCAACTGCTGCTCGACACCACGGGCACCGAGGTGGCCGGCAAGAACGTCGTCGTCGTCGGCGCCAGCAACATCGTCGGCAAGCCCATGGCCCTGATGCTGCTGCAGCGCGAGGCCACCGTCACCATCTGCCACGCCAGAACACGCGATCTGGCCCAGCACACCATCCTCGCCGACATCCTCATCGTCGCCGCCGGCCGACCCGGGCTGATCGTGCCCCAGATGGTCAAGCACGGCGCCATCGTCATCGACGTGGGCATCAACCGCCTCCCGGACGGCAAAATCGTCGGCGACGTGGACTTCAACGGCGTCAAGGAAAAGGCCAGCTGGATCACCCCCGTCCCCGGCGGCGTCGGACCGATGACCGTCACCATGCTCATCGAAAACACCCTCCGATCCGCCGAGCGCGCGCTCCGACTGCGCCACGCCGACGACTACCAGGAATGGGAAGCCCCCATCCTCAAGGGAGCCTGACATGGAACACGACTGCCTCATCCGTCTCGAAGGCCTCAGCCTCGACGCCTCCATCGGCATCTACCCCCACGAACTCGCCGCCCGCCAGCCACTGGAGATCGACCTGCAGCTCGCAATCGACGGCACCCTCGCGGCCCGCAGCGACGACATCCGCCACACCGTGGATTACGACCAGATCGTCCAATGCCTCGAAGCCCTTCTCGCCACCCGTCACTTCCACCTGCTCGAACATCTGAGCCAGGCCATGCTCGACACGCTGGCCAGACGCTTTCCGGTCAAGCGGGCGGAAGTGACCATCGCAAAACCCCTGGCGGTGCCCAAGGCACGACGGGTCTCGGTAACCCGAACCGGCACATGGCGGACGGAGACGGTCAAGGCGATCACGGCGGCCCTGTAGGGTCTAGCGTTACAAACAACTCGCCCCGCATGAATTGAATTGCCCGCATCCGGGCCAAGGCTGGGCCAGAAACAAAAATGGGTTAGATCCACCGATCTAACCCATTGTTTTTTTTGGCGCGCCCGACACGCATCGAACCTGTGATGCCTTCGGAGGGCCCGGAAACAGCTGCGCATGTGCAGCGATTTCCATCCGTCACGCAGCCCCCACCCTTGCATTTGTGCGCCAGCGGGACAAGCCGAGCGGGGATTGGAGCGTCGAATGCTTACCCCCGAAATAGTATTTCCAGGGCATTTCCCACGGCTCGGTTTGCCCAGTTATCGGGAGATTCGGATCCGCCTTTGCCCAGCCTCTCAGATGTTCAATCGGACTCGCGGCGAGGCGGCTCTGCCCCGACGCAACTCAGCCTGACGATATGAGCCGACGCCCGACCGTGGCCCGGCCAATGACAACCAGGAGACAATCAATGAATGCGATGAAAGCCGCTCGTCTGCACGAAATCGGCGGGAAATTCCAGATCGACGACCTGCCCGTTCCCGTGCCGGGAAAAGGCGATGTGCTGGTGCGCGTCGAAACCTGCGGGATCATTCCCAATCTCCGCAACGTGGTAACCCACTTTCCAAGCTGGTACCCCTTTTTGCCGCTGCCGGCGCTACCCGCCATCTTCGGGCTGGATGCCGCCGGGACGGTTGCGGCCGTTGGAGAAGGGGTCAGCGCCTTTAAACCCGGCGATCGGGTTTATGTGAACCCCGGCGTTGGCTGCGGCGAATGCCGTCACTGCAAACGCGGAGAGCCCACGCGTTGCGACAGCTATACCTTCATGGGTTACTTCGGGTTCGGGGAGAACTCCGAATCCATTTTCAGAAAGTATCCCTATGCGGGCTACGGGGAATACACCATCGCCCCCACGACGAATCTCGTCCGCCTTCCCCAGAGCATGCCCATCGCCCATGGCGCGCGCCTTGGCTATCTGGGGACGGCCTACTCCGCGATCCGCAAATCCGGCCTTCGCCCCGGGCAGGACATCCTGATTCTCGGTGCCACAGGGACTCTCGGCGTCGGGGCGGCAATCCTGGCGCTCGCTTTCGGCGCGGGACGCGTCGTCGTGGCCGGGCGTGATCCGCTCGCCCTGGCGCGCCTGGTGGCGCTCGACCCGTCGCGGGTCGTTCCGGTTTGCTGGGAAGACGGCAGCATCCAGGCACAGGTGCGAAAGCTCATCCCCGATGGAGTGGATGTGATGCTGGACACCCTTGGCGCAAAGGCCTCCGCCGATTATTCGGTGGATGCCATGAAGGCCGTGGCCCGTGGCGGCCGCATCGTGCAGATTGGCGGCGTGGCAGGCCCCATTCCCATCGACCCCCATCCCTTCATGTGCGCTCAGCTGCAATACATTGGCTCGCTCTGGTTCACGCCGGCCGAAGGCGATGAAATGGCCGCCATGATTGCCGCGGGAACCGCCGATTTAAGCATTCTCGAGCCCAGACCCTACAGGCTCGAAAATATCAACGAGGCGCTGCAGGACATCGAGGCGCACGGAAACGGCTTCACCAACTTCCATATCGCCTACTGACTTCGGGCCTGTTCACAATGAGCGCTAATCGTATTGTCACAGGACACGACGCGGCCGGCCTTGCCGAGCTGAAGCTGTTTGGCGTGCCGGCGGGTTCCGAACCCTTTACGCATACCCCGGGCTTCGCGGTTTCGCGTGTCTGGCATACCCGGCCAGATCCCGTGATCGAACCGACCCCACGGGATGAGGCCGCCACGCTGCGTTCCGTGCTGCCGGGGCTCGGCGAAACCACGGCCTTGATGGTGACGTTTCCACCGGACGCCCAGCTCGCCGGCGCCGGCATCGACCCGCAAAAGGCGGCCGAAGAGTTTTGCGCACGTGTGCCCGGCCTCGCTGAAAGCTTCGAGCTGGACGGCTCGGGCTACCACACGACCCAGACCATCGACTACGGTGTCGTCGTCGAGGGTGAAATGCTGCTCGATCTGGGAAATGGACGGGAGCAGCAGCTCAGCCAGGGAGACGTCGTCGTTCAGGTCGGCACCCGCCATGCGTGGCGTAATCGCAGCAATCGCCCGGCGCGCATGTTCTTTGTGCTGATCGGGGCACAGCGTCCGGCCTGATCCATCGGAAAAAAGGGGAAACAGATCGTTTCCCCTGACTCACACACCTCCTTTTTCAGGCAACGCCGTGTTGCCTGAATTTTTTGGCTCTGTTCGCGTTAAGTGTGTAATCACTCTTCCTGGCAGGCCCGCCGGGCTTGGAGAGTTTCACCTGTCGTGGGAAGCGCTTTCCACACGTTGCGCGAACCTTGGTGGTTGATTCCATTCGACCAGCGAACTGGTGAGGCCTTGCGGGACGGATTTCCCGTGTTTAGCGTCACATTGGCCGGGTCTCGCCCCGGCGGGCGACCTTCTTCTTTGTTGTACGACAAAGAAGAAGGCAAGAAAACGTACCCCGCTGCCGCGCCCCCTTCGGGGGTTCCCTCCCTCCGGCAATGCCGTGCGGGGTCTTCGCAAACTCGCCCTGCGGGCTCAAACATGCG
>NZ_JAOAUU010000132.1 GCF_030157465.1 Zoogloea sp. | reverse complement strand
CTGTCAGCGACCACTGCACGGAATCGGAGGGCTACCGCGAGAGCGGTTTAGTCCATGGCCGAAATCCGGCCTCATGCCAGCGACGGCGGCACGCAAAAGCCACACGAGGACTGAGATGCCCAACAGGTTTTACGCGCGCTCTATTCATCTCGGTGCTTTGCTGGATAACAACCCCGTTGATGCGGTAAAGCAGTCGGGAAAGATCGATCTTGATATACCTGATCGTTTCAATCTCATTAGCCTGCGTGCGGCAATTCTGGTTGGCGGTGGTGTGCTGATCCACAATCAGGATGCGATTGAAGAAGGTCTCGCGTTGTTTCGCGAGCTTGTCGCTGCAATAGGGCAATCCGCCTCAGCATCAAGAACACATTAAGAAACAACGCACCGAAGCACGGCAATGCTATTGGAAAGTTGCGCAAGGCCCGAATGCAGGTCCAGCATTGAAAATCCATGCGGTAGACAAATGCCAGACGTTGAACATCATTGCCTGAAGCCGTTCGGGCTGGAGTTACTGCGCGCACTACGCGTTGCCAGATCGGCCATCCAGATGCTTGCGCTCGCAATCTCGCAGCATGAACAAGCGCTCGCACGAAAAGCAGGTGGTTTTGTCGGAGCGCTGACCGTCCCCGATCATGATTGGATACGGGGGCGCAACGAGAGTGAATAAGTGAGGTCGAGGTCTTTGCACTCTGTGAATAGATGCAGCCCCTTGCTGCCGCCAAGAGTGTTAATTGAACGGCCGGTCTGGACAGCGTAAAAATACGCGCAACACCGGTGATTCAAGTCGCTCAGCGCAACTGTCAGCTTTGGCTAAGGCCTAGGCATGCTTGCCGGCCCCGGATCAAGCATCGCCACGTGTGTCTCGTCCGGGTGCCGTACCGGGCAGGCGAGGCGTTCGGCCTTCAAGGCATCGAGCAGGGGCTGAAGCTGCCCCCTGCAGATCCAGACGAAATAAATACGAAAATTTTCTAATATTTCATTCGTGTCCGGCCGTAAAGCTTTGTGTACCCCCAGCCCGGAAACGAAAGGAGAGAATCTTATGAGCGTCGGTTCTGTCGGTGGTGCTTCAAGTGCCACCTATGCCCAGGCGGTTCAACGCCAGCCTGAAGCGGCTGAAGTCAGGAAGGCCGGCCCGGATAAGGATGGTGACAAGGATGCTGGCGTCAGCACGGTTCAGCCGAGTCCTGCGCCAACGGTCAATCTCAACGGTCAGACCGTCGGGCAGGTGATCAACACGACGGCGTGAGTCCTGAGGCGCTTCGCTTCGACACCGAAAATGCCCCGGCTGCGCGCCGGGGTTTTCATTTGCGCAAGTGGGCTTGAGGTGTTCGTGGTGCCGCCCCGAAAAGCTTTCCTTCAGAGGCGACCGCGCTTACAGGTGGGCGACGAATTGTTCGTAGCCCATGCCGTCCGCCGCGAGGTGGCATCGCAGCACCCCAAGCCCTGCGCCTATCGCGTCCCTGGGGCCGGCCGTTTTTTCGGCGGCGAGCATCTCGGCATACAAGGGGGCGACCTTCGCGATGGCGGTTCTGCTTGCATGGCGGCGCACCGATCGGTAGCCGGTAAGCTCTCCTTCGGCATCGGTGATGGGCAGGATATGCGCGTACACCCAGTAGAAGCCCCCGTCCCTGGAGAGGTTCTTGACGTAGCCGGAGAACTCATCTCCATCCTTGATGGCATCCCACATGATCGAAAACACCGCACGCGGCATGTCCGGATGTCGAACGATGTTGTGCTGGGCTGCGAGCAGGTCGTTTTCGGGGTGGCCGGAAAACTCGATGAACAGATCGTTCACCGAAGTGATGCGACCGCTCAGATCGGAGGTCGACAGGATGTAGCGATCGGCCGGAAGAATGCGTTCCTGGTCTGTTGGTGTGATGGTGCGGGATTTCAATGGGTGTCCTTGTGGAAAAACGTGTGACCGCTACGCCGCCACGGCCCGGAGTATCTCTGCCTTGTAATCATCGGGAACGGGCAGTGGGTCGATCAGGTTGGCGTACTTGGCGCCGGGGATCAGGGTTTTCAGGTTGATGATCTCGGCCGGCAGCGACGGGTGGCGTTCGTTGGCGAGGATGTAGCGCGCCGTCTCGACAGCCAGTCGTGCAATGTTGGCGCGGGGGGTGTCGGTGCCCTTGATCAGCAGGGCGATGATGTTGGGAAGCTGCCAGGCCTGAACCAAGGCCAGCGTGAGTTGCTTGAAGCTGAATCCGATCGCCTGCTGCTGCGCCGCGAGCGGGCGGAAGGCGCGACCCGATGCCAGCTCTGCCTCGACCTTCAGGGGCAGCTCCGGGGCGAAGTGCCACAGAAGCAGTTCGCCGCTCTCCGACAGCAATGCCGCCAGTGCCACTTCGTCCGGCGACACGTCGGTCCGCTGCATTGCCCAGGCGCGCCCGATGCTCGAAGCCAGCATTGCGAGGAACTCGCAATTGTTGCAGCCCGGCATGCTGTCGTCGCTGAGGCTGCTCTTGATCACGACCTGCAGCAGATCGTCGAACCCGGTTTGCAGCACCGCCCCCAGCGCCGTGGTGGTTTCCTGGCCAAGTCGCTGGGTACGTCGCCCCTCAGCGTGACGGAGCAGCTTGAGCGCCAGGTAGGGATCGGCATAGACGTAGCCGGACAGTTCGCGTGCAGAGATCGTGTCGCTGGCTTCCCTGCCCTGCTCAGCCAGCACCGTCATCAATGCATGGGTGCGCGGGAGTACGGGAATTTCCTTGTCCTTGAGGAATTCAACCCATTGATCGATACCCCAGCGTAACTGAAACGGTGAAAGCATCGGATCAACCCTCGTGATGGCTTCTGACTGCGTTATCAACGTTAGCACATGGGGGGCAGACTTCCTTTGCATGTATCAAGGCTGCCTGTTTTCCCCGGGCCCGGCGCCGGCGGGCATTTACAAATTCACACCACTCCTTACAACCTGCGCACCGCGTCTCTTCTATATTCGGGGCACACAATAGGTCTTCGCCATGTCGGGCGGAAGACCGGATCAAGACAGGAGAGCATGATGAATATGTTGACCAGAAGCCTCGCCGCCGGGTTGGTCATGGCGACTTTCTCTGGCTGCGCCAACATGAACGCGCAGCAGAAGAACACCGCAATCGGTGCGGCCGTTGGTGGTGTGGCGGGTTCCGTGTTGACCGGCGGGAGTGCTGTCGGCACCGTCGGCGGCGCGGCGGTGGGAGGTGTCATCGGCAACCAGATCAAGCGCTAGACGCCCAGCTGCCCGATACTGCAAAACCCGGCTTGGCCGGGTTTTCTTTTGGTTGCCCGGCAGCGCTTCGGTGACAATGGGCCTCTTTGACAGGAGGTGCGCCATGGGTTGGGAGCCGGATCGATACCTGCAGTTTGCCGACGAGCGCCTTCGTCCCGCGCTGGATCTGCTTGGGCAGGTTGCGCTGGCCGCGCCGGATCGGATCGTGGATCTGGGGTGTGGCCCCGGCAATGTCACCCGCCTGCTCTCCACCCGCTGGCCGAAGGCGCAGATCACCGGGCTCGACAGTTCGCCCGAAATGCTGGCCCGGGCCCGGGCTGCCTTGCCGGCACTTCGGTTTGAACTGGCCGGTGTCGAGGAGTGGGAGCCGGACGCCCCGCCCGATCTGCTGTTTTCCAATGCCGCGTTGCACTGGCTCGGCGACCACGAGGCGCTCTTCCCCCGTTTGCTCGACAGCCTTGCGCCGGGTGGCGTGCTGGCGGTGCAGATGCCCGCCAACTTCGATGCGCCGTCGCACCGACTGATCCGTGAACTGGCTGCCGAGCCCGCCTGGGCTGGCAGGCTCGGCGCCGCGCGCATGGGTGCGGTGCTCGGGCTGGCTGACTACCACCGTATCCTCGCCCCCCTCGCGAGCCGCCTGTCCCTGTGGGAGACGACTTACTGGCAAGCCCTCGACGGCCCCGCTCCGGTGCTCGACTGGTTGCGCGGCACCACCTTGCTGCCCTATCTGGCCTTGCTCGACGCAGCGTCCCGGACGGCTTTTCTCGATATGCTCGGCCCGCGGCTGCTTGAAGCCTATCCGTCCTCGCCGGCCGGGATCACGCTGTTTCCCTTTCGCCGTTTCTTTATCCTCGCTCAGCGATGAGCCCCCACGCCTCCCTGTTTGCCGAAGCCGCCCGACTCATTTCGGCCGCCGACGGGCTGATCATCGCAGCGGGTGCCGGTATGGGTGTGGATTCCGGGCTGCCGGATTTTCGCGGCAATGCCGGTTTTTGGCGGGCTTACCCGGCGCTGGCCGAGGCCCGTATCGCTTTCGAGGAGATCGCCAGTCCGGACGCCTTCCGGGCGTCGCCGGCGCGCGCCTGGGGCTTCTACGGCCATCGCCTGAATCTCTATCGCCGTACCGTGCCCCACGCCGGCTTCGGCATCCTGCAGGCCATCGCCCGGCGTTTGGCGCAGGGCAGTTTCGTGTTCACGTCCAACGTGGATGGGCAGTTTCAGCGGGCCGGTTTTTCAGATGCGGGCTTGTGTGAAGTGCACGGCTCCATTCATCACCTGCAGTGCATGGCCGGCTGCGGCGGAGCGATTGTTCCGGCCGACGGCTTTCAGCCCGATGTGGACGAGGCCGCCTGCCTGCTGCGCTCGCCCCTGCCCCGCTGCTCCTGCTGCAATGATCTGCTGCGCCCCAATGTGCTGATGTTTGGAGACTGGGGCTGGCTTGGTCAGCGCACTGACGCCCAGCGCCGGCGCCTGGATGTCTGGCTGCGCGGCGTGGCCAGGCCGGTGCTTGTCGAGATCGGTGCCGGCAGCCATGTGCCAACGGTGCGCTGGTTCAGCGAAAGCTTTGGCGAGCCGCTGATTCGCATCAACCCGACCGAGCCTGAGAGCCCTGTTCGCGGAGTCAGTCTGCCCTGTGGCGGGCTGGAAGCACTCACCGGAATTCACTCCGCACTGACGGATGCGGGGTTTTTCAGGGCCTGATCCGGTTGTTCCACGTGAAACATTATTGCTGGATTCTTTGCACACGTCGGTGTTGGTCCGGGCTGACAATGTCTGCTGCCAATCTGGCGGATCTCGTGCTTTTGTGCCGCCACATTCCTCGCCGAGTGGAGTGTTCCACGTGAAACAAACAGACTATTTCCTCGCACCGCTGGCCAAGGACATCGGCCTCCGGATCGAGTGCAGCAACGCCGCTCGTGAATATGTCAGCCCATGGCAGCGCATCAGCGTCGAAACCACGCGCGGCTTCGGCCGCCTGTACCACCTCGACGGTCATGCGATGGCGGCCGAGGCCGACGAGTTCATCATCCACGAAAGCCTCGCCCACATCGTCGCCTTGGCCCACCCCGCTCCGGTCTCGGCGCTGATTCTCGGTGGCGGCGACGGCGCCAGTGCCCGCGAGCTGCTCAAGCATCCCAGCCTCACCCGCATCGTTGTGGCGGAACTCGACCCCGACGTGGTGCGCGTTGTGTCGGCAGAAATCCCGGCCCTGCCCTCCGGTGCTTTCGACAACCCCCGCGTGGCCTTGCACATAGGCGACGCGGCCGAAACCCTGCGCACGCTCCACGCCCGGGGCGAGCGCTTCGACCTGATCCTGTTCGATCTGACCGAGCCCGATGACCCTGCATGCGCCCACCTGCACGGCGATGTTTTTCTGCGCCTGTGTGCCGCCAGCCTGACGCCGAACGGGCTGATCCACACACAACTTGGCTCGCCCTTCTACCAGCCTGATAAAGTACGGGCACTCCAGCTTCGCTTGCGAAGCCTCTTTCCGGCCGTAGGCTCCAGCCTGATCAATGTTCCCCTTTACGGTGGTCCGTGGCTGCTGGCTCACGCCAGCCTCGCAGACCTGCCCATGCCCGACGAAGCCTGCCTAGCCGTCCGTCTTGCCGTGCGTGGTATTGAAGCCCTGCGCTACTACAATCCAGCCCTGCACCTTGCAAGCAGCGTCCTGCCCAACTACGTGCGCGATCTCCTCGCCTGAAACCAATGCAAAACAGTCCTCACCGCTCCACCCAGTCGCCCAGCCTGCCCGAAGACAGTCTCGGCTATGCCCTCCTTGCCGCGGCTGAACTCGTCGCCGAAGTCGGCACCGGCCGAACCCTGACCGACGCCCTCGCCGCGCTGTGGGATGCCCGCCCCGCCACTCCGCCGGGCGTGCGCGGAGCCATTCTCGACCTTGCCTACAGCACCCTGCGTGACTTTGGCCGGCAGGATTTCATCCTCGGCAAGCTGCTCGCCAAGCCCCTCCAGGAGCCCGCCCGATCCCTGCTGCGGGTTGCCCTGTACCGTCTCGGCAGCCGTCCGGAGGCGGCCCACACCACCGTCGACCAAGCGGTCAGCGCGGCGGCCACGGTGCTTGGCGGCAACTTCAAGGGCGTCGTGAACGGCGTGCTGCGCAACGCGCTGCGCCAGCACGACGAGCTCGCCAAGGCCGCCGACGCCGACATGGTGGCCGAGCACCGCCATCCGCCCTGGTGGATCCGTCGCCTCAAAAGCCAGTACCCGCAAGACTGGCGCGCGATCCTGGCGGCCGGCAACATGCACCCGCCGATGGCCCTGCGCATCAACCCCCTGCGGGCCACGCTGAGCGAAACCCTGGAAAGCTTTGCCGAGGCCGGGCTGGCTGTGCGCGAACTGCCCAACGGCGCCCTGCTGCTCGATCGCCCGGTGCCGGTCAGCCGCGTGCCGGGCTTTGCCGAAGGCTGCGTCAGCGTGCAGGATGCCGGCGCCCAGTACGCTGCCGACTACCTCGATCTCGATGACGGCCTGCGTGTGCTCGACGCCTGCGCAGCGCCCGGTGGCAAGACCGCGCACATCCTCGAAACCGCCGATGTGATCCTCACCGCCCTCGATTCCGACGCCGGCCGCGCCCGCCGGGTTATCGAAAACCTGGATCGTCTGGGCCTCGGCGCCAAGGTTTACACCGCCGATTGCCGCGACCTGGACCGCTGGTGGAACGGTCGCCCCTTCGACCGTATCCTGGCCGACGTGCCCTGCTCCGCCTCCGGTGTGGTGCGCCGCAACCCGGACATCAAGTGGCTGCGCCGTTCTGACGACATCGCCCGCTTCGCCGCGCAACAGGCCGACATTCTCGAAGCCCTGTGGCGAGTCCTCGCGCCGGGTGGCAAAATGCTCTATGCCACATGCTCGGTATTCGCCGAAGAAAATGGCGACCAGGTTGCTGCCTTCGCCGCCCGCCATCCCGATTGCCGCCGCATCCCCATCGGCGGACAACTCGACTGTCAGCATCTCCCCTGCCCCGAACATGATGGATTCTTCTACGCCCTGCTCGAGAAAGTTGCCTGACCATCGGCGTCGCTTCCTGCGGCGTGCGCTGGCTCTCGGCCTGGTTGCCCGGATCGGCCTCGAGGCCGGCCCGGCGCAGGCGGCAGAGGCGGAGATTCGCAACGTCGCCCTGACCCAGGGCGACGAGCAGTACGTTCTCAGCGCCGATATCGTTGCCGAACTCACCCCGCTGCTGGCCGACGTGGTCAGCCGCGGGGTTGCGCTCTACTTCGTCACCGAGTTCGAACTTTCCGCCTCGCGCTGGTACTGGCTCGACGAGGAAATCTCGACCCGAACCCTTACTTACCGGCTCTCCTACCAATCGCTGACGCGCCAGTTCCGCCTCACCACCGGCGCGCTGCACCAGAACTTCGGCAGCCTCGACGAAGCCCTGCGCACCATGCTGCGCATCCGCAACTGGGGCGTGGCCGAACGCAACGCCCTGCGCGTCGGGCGCAGCTACAACGCCGCGCTGCGCTTCCGGCTCGACGTGGGCGAGCTGCCCAAGCCGCTGCAGGTGAGCGCCTTCGGCCGCAAGGACTGGAACCTCTCCAGCGACTGGTACCGGTGGACTTTCGTCGCCGCCGCCCGCGAATCCAGATGAGATCCACCGTCCTCGTCGTCGTTGCCGCCATCGTCGGCATCCTGCTGTTCCTGCTCGCCACCGCCAGCGCCAACACCTCGCTGTTCGCCCGCAACTACACCTTGCTGCTGGTGCTCAACGGTGTGATCACGCTGGGCCTGGCCAGCCTGGTTTTCGTGCAGCTGCGCAGCCTGTGGCTGGAATACCGGCAACGGCGCTTCGGCTCGCGCCTCAAGCTGCGCCTGATGGCCATTTTTGCCGCCATGGCGGTGGTGCCGGGCGTGCTGGTGTATGCCGTGTCGCTCCAGTTCGCGGTCAAAAGCATCGACTCCTGGTTCAACGTGCGCGTGGATGCGGCCCTCGAAAGCGGCCTGCAGCTGGGCCGCACCACCCTCGACATCCTTCTCGACCAGCTCGCCGCCAAGGCCGACCAGATGGCGCTCGAGCTCGAGGTGACGCCCCAGCTCCGCTCGCCGCAGCTCAACCGCCTGCGCGAACAGGCGACCGTCGAATCCGCCACCGTGTTCTCGCCTTCCGGCCAGATCATCGCCACCGCCGACACCCAGCTCGACACGCTGATGCCCGAGCAGCCCAGCTCGGCCCAGCTGCGCCAGGCCCGCCAGGCCCGCGGCTACCGCGCCGCCGAAGGCCATGCCGCCGACGGGCTGGTCCTACGCGTGATCGTCCCGATTCCGTCCCGGCGCTTCGGCGAGCCCCTGCTGCTGCAGATCACCCAGGAAGTGCCGCGCTCCTTCGCGATGCACGCCGAGAGCGTCGAAACCGTGCACCGGGACTACCAGGAGCTCTCCCTCGCCCGCGACGGCCTCAAGCGCATCTACACCCTCACCCTCACGCTCACCCTGCTGCTGGCTCTGTTTGCCGCGGTGGCCGTGGCCTTCGTGCTGACCCGGCGCCTGGCCGCCCCGCTGTTCATCCTTGCCGAAGGCACCCAGGCCGTTGCCGCCGGCGACTTCAGCCCCCGCCAGGCCCTGCCCGCCCGGGACGAACTCGGTGTGCTGACGCAGTCCTTCAACCAGATGACCCGCCAGCTGGAAGACGCCCGCGCCCAGGCCGACAACAACCGCGCCGCCGTCGAGCGTAACCGCGCCTACCTTGAAAGCGTGCTCGCCAACCTCTCCGCCGGGGTGCTCGCCTTCTCGCCGGATGGCCACCTGCGCGCCGCCAACCACGGCGCCATGACCATCCTCAACGACGAGCTGCACGACTACGAGCGCACCCGCCTTGAAGACTGGCAGGCCCATGCGGCCTTCCGCGATGCGGTGCTGGAAGGCTTCCAGGCCCCCGAGGCCGACTGGAACCGGCAGATCGAATTCTCCAACCCGGACGGCAGTGCCCAGACACTGCTCCTGCATGGTGCCCGCCTGCCCGACAGCAGCGGCGGCGGCTGGGTGGTGGTGTTCGATGACATCACCCATCTGATTGCCGCCCAGCGCACCGCCGCCTGGGCCGAAGTGGCGCGGCGCCTCGCCCACGAGATCAAGAACCCGCTCACCCCCATCCAGCTCTCTGCCGAGCGCCTGATGTTCAAGCTGGCCGACCGCCTCGACCCCGAAGGCCGGGCCATGCTCGAGCGCTCCACCACCACGATCGTGAATCAGGTGGAGGCGATGAAAAACCTCGTCAATGCCTTTCGCGACTACGCCCGCCTGCCCAGTCCCGTGATGACGCCGCTCGATCTCAACGGGCTGGTTCGCGAAGTGCTGGTGCTCTATGAAGGTTCGCGGGTCATGATCCATGCCGAACTCGCCGCCGAAACGCCCGCCGTGCTCGGTGACGCCACCCAGATCCGCCAGGTCATCCACAACCTGCTGCAGAACGCGGAAGATGCGCTGGTGGATGTGGATGCACCGGAAATCTGGCTGTTGACCCGCACCGATGCCCGCCGGGTAGACTTGATCCTGCGCGACAACGGGCCGGGCTTTCCGCCCGAAATACTGAACCGCGCCTTCGAGCCCTACGTAACGACCAAGGCGCGCGGCACCGGCCTCGGCCTGGCCATCGTAAAAAAAATAATCGACGAACACGATGGCGAGATCCGTCTCGCCAACCGTGAAACCGGCGGAGCGGAAATCCGTATCCGCCTGCGCAGCGCTCCCCACCCAGAGTCCCGAGCCCATGGCTAAAATTCTCATCGTTGACGACGAAATCGGTATCCGCGAACTTCTGTCTGAAATCCTGCGCGACGAGGGTCACGACATCATCCTCGCCGAGAATGCCGCTGCTGCCCGCGCCGCCCGCAATGCGGCCCGGCCCGACCTCGTGCTGCTCGACATCTGGATGCCCGACACCGACGGTGTCAGCCTGCTCAAGGAATGGTCGGCCAACGGCCAGCTCACCATGCCGGTGGTGATGATGTCCGGCCACGGCACCATCGACACCGCCGTCGAGGCCACCCGCATCGGCGCGATGGA
>NZ_JAOAUU010000131.1 GCF_030157465.1 Zoogloea sp. | reverse complement strand
AGCAAAAACTCGGCATCCAGAACATGGCCGAACTGGCGATGGCCGCCGTGCGCGCCGGCGTGATCGAAGTGTAAGAAAGCTGTTTGAGCCTGAGTGTGTGCCTGCTGGACGCCCGTGGCCCAAAAAAAGGGCTATGTAACCGTGACCTGTGGAATCTTTGCGTCGATTGCAGGTGCGTTGTTGTGCTTGTGTGGGGGCGACTTCAGTCGCCCATCCGCGCGTTGAGTCACTGGCAAACCGTTGATCAGCCTCCGCGGGCGACTGAACTCGCCCCTGCTTGGCCCCTGCATCGTCGGGTTGATGAATTTCCACAGACAACGATGACAGAGCCAAAAAAAAGGGGCCGATGGGCCCCTTCGTGCTTACCTATAGCGACTGACGATCAGCGGGCGGGCACCATGATGTCGGCTTCGCCTTCGAGCACGACCTTGCCGCGAACGGTACAGATGGTGTCGAACTTGGCCTTGCGCTTTTCAGCGTTGAGTTCCTTGATGGTGCAGCGGGCCACCACGGTATCGCCAATCTTGACCGGAGCCTTGAACTTGAGGGTCTGGGCCAGATAGATGGCGCCAGGGCCGGGCAGCTTGGTGCCCAGCACGGTGGAGATGAAGCCGGCCGACAGCATGCCGTGGGCAATCCGGCCACCGAACATCGTGGAGGCAGCCAGCTCTTCGTTGATGTGCACCGGGTTGTAGTCACCCGAAACGCCGGCAAACATCAGGATGTCCGCTTCAGTCACGGTGCGGGCATACACGGCGCTCTGGCCGACGGACAGCTCTTCAAACTTGTAGCCGTAAAACTCTTCGAAATTATTGGTCTGTTCGCTCATTACTGTTCCCTTTTCGTGCGTGTTGGTAGTCAGAAACCCGAGGCGTCCCAGGGCCGAAACGCTGCCGGCATTGAACGCCCGTGCAGCATACCGCAAACCCGTGACAGGTGATTCGATCGGCAGGCCGTGCAGCCCCCGGCCGGCGAAGTTCCCGTGGGAACAGCCGCGGTCGGCTAGAATCGGCACTGCCCATCCACGCGAGTCCCCATTCCATGCAAGCACCCGACCAGGCCGAGATCGATCGCCTCCTGAAAGGCGTCGACGTTCCCGCCTGTCCGGCAATCCTCAGCCGTCTGCAAAAAGAGATCGCCTCGTCCAACACCTCGCTTGCAACCCTCGGAAGCATCCTGGGTAACGACGTCGCCCTCTCCGCCTCGGTTCTGAAAGCCGCCAACTCACCCGCCTTCGGCCTCAGCCGCAAGGTCAGCACGATCCAGCAGGCACTGCCGGTGCTCGGCATGCGGACGATCTCCAGCCTCGTCGCCGGCGTTGCCCTGCGCAATGCCATCGGCGGCGGCCCCCGCCTCGACCGTTTCTGGGATTCCACCACCCGCATCGCCCACCTGTGCGCCCGCCTCACCAAGGAGTTCCGCGGTGTACCGGCCGAGAGCGCCTACAGCTACGGCCTTTTCCACGATTGCGGAATCGCCGTGCTGATGGGGCGCTTTCCCGACTACCGGGACACCCTGCAACTGGCCAACACCAACCTCGACCAGACCTTCACCAGCATCGAAGACGCCCGGCACGCCACCAACCATGCCGTGCTCGGCTACCTGCTGTGCCGCAACTGGGGCCTGCCCGAAGATATCTGCAACGCCACCCTGCTCCATCACGATCTCTCGATCTTTACGCACGGCGCCGATGCCACCGCCGCCAAATCGCGCACGCTGGTCGCGCTGGCCACACTGGCCGGCTATTTCGTCGGCAGCTTCACGCGCATGAGCGAGGACTCCATCTGGCAACGCGGACGCGAGCCTGTCATGGCCCACCTGGGCATCAACGAGAACGATCTTTTCGACCTCCGCGAAACGGCCTTCGAAACCCTCGAACACATGTAGCCCACCCCGCACCCGATGCCCACCGCCAAGTTCGCTCCGTCCCGCCCGATCTACCCCGTCGCCGGAATCCGCGACATCGAAGCCCGGGCCCTGCCCGGCGCCGTCCCCCCGCTGATGGAACGCGCCGGAGCCGCCGCCGCGGCACTGGCCCTGCGCCTCCTGTTCGATCGGCCGGGCGCGGTGCTCGTCGCCTGCGGCCCCGGCAACAATGGCGGCGACGGATTCGTACTCGCCCGTCACCTGCGCCAAGCCGGGCTCTCGGTGCAGGTTGCCTTCGCCGGCGATCCAGCCCGCCTGCCGGCCGACGCTGCCGCCGCCCGTCTCGCATGGCTGGAGCAAGGCGGCAGCACAACGCCCGACCTGCCACCGCCCCCGCCGGGCGGCTGGGCGCTGGTCGCCGACGCCCTGTTCGGCATCGGCCTGCAGCGCCCCCTCGAAGGCCTCTACGCCACCTGGATCGAAGCACTCAACGCCCAAACCTGCCCGCGCCTGGCGCTGGACATCCCGAGCGGCCTTGACGCTGACACCGGCCAGCACGTCGGCCCCTGCTTTGAAGCCAGCCACACGATCACCTTCATCGCCCTCAAGCCCGGCCTGCTCACCCTCGACGGCCCCGACCTGTGCGGCGAAATACTGGTCGACAGCATCGACCTCGAACCCGAAGAACACCACCCGGCCCCCGGCCGCGAAATCACCCCGGTCCTCTTCGCCGAACGCCTGCGCCCCCGGCGCAGCAACAGCCACAAGGGCAGCTACGGCGACGCGGCACTGATCGGCGGCGCGCCGGGCATGGTCGGCGCCGCGGTGCTCGCCGGCCGGGCCGCGGCCTACCTGGGCGCCGGACGCGTGCTGATCGGGCTGCTCGACCCCGCCGCACTGCCCGTGGACATCCTGCGACCCGAGCTGATGTTTCGCAGCGCACCCGATCTGCTGGCCGAAACCGGAATCGGCGCCTTCGCGGTCGGCCCCGGCCTCGGGCAGTCCGACACCGCGATGGCGCTGGTCGGCACCGCAATCGGCAAGCCCCAACCCCTCGTCCTCGACGCCGACGCCCTCAACCTCGTCGCCCGTGAGCCCGTGCTGCAAAACGCCCTTGCCGCGCGCAAAAGCCCGACCCTCCTCACCCCCCATCCGGCCGAAGCCGCCCGCCTGCTCGCCTGCACCACGCGCGACATCCAGGCCGACCGCGTCGTCGCCGCCTGCAGGCTGGCCACACGATTCAAGGCCTGGGTGGTGCTCAAGGGCTGCGGCAGCATCGTTGCCGGCCCGGACGGGCAGTGGTGGATCAACACCAGCGGCAACCCCGCAATGGCCACCGCCGGCATGGGCGACGTGCTCACCGGCCTGATCACGGCCCTCCTCGCCCGCGGCTGGAGCGCCCAGGACGCCCTGCTCGCCGGCGTACACCTGCACGGCCTCGCCGGCGACCACATCTGTGCCGCCCACGGCATCGACAGCGGCCTCCTCGCCGACGAACTCGCCCCGTCGGCCCGCCACTGCTTCAACGCATGGATTCACCCGACAACATAAAAACAGAAACAGGTTGACGACCCCTGATCGCCTGCCTATAATACGCGCTCTCACCTACCGGGCGGTTAACTCAGCGGTAGAGTGCCACCTTCACACGGTGGAAGCCACTGGTTCGATCCCAGTACCGCCCACCAGATATAACGTAGCGTTTTCAGTAGTTTGGCTAACGATACGTATCAAGCAGCACAAGAAAACAGGCGCCTCCAGGCGCCTTTTTCATTTCAAGCGGCACATCGATAACGATGCGCAAAAAGGAACCCGAGGGTTCCTTTTTTGTTGTCCTGCGTCGCAACCCGGCCATTCGCGGTCGCCACGATACCTGACTAACTTCAAGCCCACGGACACTCACGCCTTCGTTACCGACGTCCCCGCACTTGCAAAGCACGACATCCTTCAGGCATGGCCCTGCAGCTACTGCCATGCAAGTCGCACCTGTTGACCTACCTCATGCCAGCGTCGCAGAATCCTTCCCGGCGAGACTACTTCTCTTCACACCCCGATTTGGGTCATGGGTGACAGCAAAGCTGGTGAGGCAGTATCCCCGCTGAAAACGACCCTAAGCCAGCTTTGACTCCATTTGCGCGCTTGCGCACGTCGTTTCTCCAGACGACCTCCGAGACCCACGGGGGGAATGACGGTCGGAACTGGCTGTAACGCTTGGAGAAATCTGCATGAAATCCGCTGCCTCGAAGTGCGCGCTGGACAATCGCGCCAACCAGCTCAACCCCTGCCACCCTGCCTACCATCTCTCTCGGGGTGCTTCGGCATCTGAAGCTCAGGCTCGGGCGGCACAGAGCAAGCCTGTACTCGACAACCGCTCCGGGCAACTCAATCCGAACAATCCTGAATACCCCGGGACTCGGCCGAGTGTTCAGCCCGGCAAGTCGGCCCCCTCCCCCTCCAAACAACATCCGTAATCCAGCGGTAGCTTAGTTCGTCTTCCGCATCCTGGCGTTCTAGCGCCAAGAGGCGGAAGACTCCTGGAGATATCCCATGAGTGGAAAAATCCTTATCACAGGCTCGGAAGGCCTGGTGGGCAGCGCCTTGCGCCGAAAGCTGGAGTCGTCGGAGTTTGAGGTTTGCGGCCTCGACATCCGTGCCGGCCACTCGGAAGCCGGCGATGTACGAGACCCCATTGATGTGAGGAACGCAATGTGGGGCTGCGTTGGCGTCGTTCACCTTGCGGCCGTTTCGCGCGTCGTGTGGGGCGAGCGCGACCCAGACCTGTGCTGGAAGACGAACGTCGAAGGCTTTCGCAACGTGCTCGAAGCGGCAGATCAACTGGCCATCAAGCCATGGGTGGTCTTCGCCAGCAGCCGTGAAGTCTATGGTCAGCCTGAGCGACTGCCCGCCGACGAGGATACGCCTCTCAGGCCGGTCAATGTCTATGCCCGCTCCAAGGTGGCCGGCGAGCAGTTGATCGCAGGGGCCCGAGACCGGGGGCTGCGAGCCTGCGTCATCCGGCTCTCGAACGTGTACGGAAGCACGCAGGACCACCTCGACCGTGTGGTTCCCGCGTTTGCCCGTGCTGCACTTCTTGGACAGCCACTTCGCATCGACGGCTGTGACCATACGTTCGACTTCACCCACATCAGCGATGTCGTACAAGGGATCGCTGCGCTTGTGGAGTTGCTGGATCGGGGTGTCGCCCCACCTCCCCCGATTCACTTCGTCTCCGGCGTACCGACGACGCTCGGCCACCTGGCGAAGCTGGCTATCGACATCGCGCAGAGTGGCTCCACGGTCACACATGCACCTCCACGCAATTTCGATGTGGCGAAGTTCCATGGCTGTCCAGGGCGGGCTGAGTCGCTGCTGGGCTGGTCGCCTCGCACCTCACTCCGCCAGGGGCTGACGGCCCTGATCAACGACTTCAGCACCATGTACAAACAGCACGCAGCAAAGGAAGCATCATGAAAATCCTGAAGGTCATCCACGGCTATCCGATGCGCTACAACGCGGGATCCGAGGTCTATAGCCAGACCCTGTGTCTCGGCCTCGCGGACCATCACGAAGTGCATGTCTTCACCCGAGAGGAAGACTCCTTTGCCCCCGACTACCGACTCCGGGTCGAGCACGATCCGGACAATCCGGCGATCACCCTTCACGTTGTGAACAACCCGCGCAACAAGGATCGCTATAGGGCCGCCGGGATCGATCAGCGATTTGCCGAAGTGCTCGACCGGGTTCAACCGGATGTCGTGCATGTGGGCCACCTCAACCACCTCTCGACGTCCCTGCTTCGCGAGGCGGCCAATCGGGAGATTCCGATCGTCTACACCCTGCACGACTACTGGCTGATGTGTCCCCGCGGTCAGTTCATGCAGATGTTCCCGGAAGACCCCAACAACCTCTGGGCCGCCTGCGATGGTCAGGAGGACCGGAAATGCGCCGAACGGTGCTACGCCCGCTACTTCGGCGGCGGCCCGGAGGACTTCGAGGCCGACGCGGGATACTGGACAGATTGGGTGGCAAGGCGGATGGAGCATGTTCGCGAGATGGTTGAACTCGTCGACGTCTTCATCGCCCCCGCCCGCTACCTGCACGATCGCTATCGGGATGCGTTCGGGCTCCCTGCGCGCAAGCTCGTCTATCTCGACTATGGCTTCGCCCGGGAGCGCATGGCGGGCCGCAAGCGGACGGAGGGGGAGCCCTTCACGTTCGGCTACATCGGGACGCACATTCCGGCCAAAGGCATTCATGACCTGATCCGGGCTTTCGGCATGCTGAGAGATGATGCCCGGCTGCGTATCTGGGGCCGCCCCAACGGGCAGGAGACCAAGGCACTGAAGGCCATCGCGGCCTCGTTGCCGGCCGGCGTCGCGGAGCGCGTCGAGTGGCTGTCGGAGTACCGCAACCAAGAGATCGTCCAGGACGTCTTCGACAAGGTCGACGCGATCGTCGTGCCCTCAGTGTGGGTGGAGAACTCCCCCCTGGTCATTCATGAAGCCCAGCAGGCCCGGGTGCCGGTCATCACTGCCAACGCCGGGGGAATGGGGGAGTACGTTCATGATGAAGTCAACGGACTCCTCTTTGAACACCGCAGCCACGCCTCCCTGGCCGAGCAGATGCAGCGCTTTGTCGACGACCCCGAACTCGCCGCCCGGCTTGGAGCACGGGGGTACATCGATAGTCCAACAGGTGACATCCCAGACGTTGCGGAACACGTCAGGGACGTTGAAGCCCTCTACGCTCAGGTGCTCAAACGCCGCGACAGCGCGCGTGTCAGCCAGGGAGACGGCCCGTGGCGCATCACTTTCGACACAAACCCCGACACCTGCAACATGCGCTGCATCATGTGCGAGGAGCACTCGCCGCACAGCCCGCGTCAGACGGATCGCCGAGCGGCAGGCCTGCCGCGTCGGGTGATGCCCTTCGAGCTGATCAAGCGCATCGTCGCGGAGGCAGCACCACGCGGCCTGCGAGAAATCATTCCATCAACGATGGGTGAGCCCCTGCTCTACGAGCATTTCGAGGGCATCCTCGAACTGTGCTCGCGTCACGCGATCCGGCTGAACCTGACGACCAACGGCACCTTCCCGCGTCTCGGTGCGAAGGCCTGGGCCGAACGCATTGTTCCGGTGACGTCTGACGTCAAGATTTCCTGGAATGGCGCAACCAAAGCAACGCAGGAAGCCATCATGCAAGGCGGTCACTGGGAGACCCTGCTCGAAAACGTCCGAACCTTCATCGCAGTTCGTGATGAGCACGCCGCCAACGGCGGCAACCGGTGCAGGGTGACCTTCCAGCTCACCTATCTTGAAAGCAATGTGGGCGAACTGGCCGACATCGTGCGCCTCGCCATCGAGTTGGGTGTCGACCGGGTGAAAGGACATCACCTGTGGGCCCACTTCAAGGAAATCGAAGACCTGTCGATGCGGCGTAACGCGGAGGCGATCAGGCGGTGGAACAAGGCGGTACTGGATGCTCGGGAGATCGCAGCAGCACATGCCCTGCCCAACGGGAAGCAGATTCTTCTCGAGAACATATTCCTGCTCGACGAGGACGCCTCGACGGACCTCGCGCCAGGAGGGCCATGTCCGTTTCTCGGGCAAGAGGCTTGGGTGAGTGCAGCAGGACGGTTCGATCCCTGCTGCGCTCCGGATGCCCAGCGCCGAAGCCTTGGCGAGTTCGGCAATCTCCACGAACAGAAGCTGATGGACATCTGGAACGGCGCAACCTACCGTGAGTTGGTTGCGACGTATCGCAACCGCCAGCTCTGCCTAGGCTGCAACATGCGAAAGCCCGTTGAGGCACAGTTATGACCTGGCAGGCACTGACCGTCGCCGAGGACTGCACCCACCACGTCGCGGAGGGCATACCCGCCTACTTGGAGCGCTTCGATGAGGTGCTGAAGTTTCACGCGCCGGGGCTGGCGCCAGTGCGGCGACGGGCGGAAGCGTGGCACATCCGCCCTGATGGCAGTCCGGCCTACTCAAGGCGATTCCTGCGAATCTTCGGCTTCTATGAAGCGCTTGCCGCGGTTGCGGATATCGACGGCTGGCATCACATCACGCCTCACGGAGCAGACGCCTACCCCCAACGCTATGCCTGGTGTGGCAATTTTCAGGAGCAGCGCTGTCCCGTCCGCATGCAGGACGGCACTTATCTGCACATCACCCCCAGCGGCCTCCCGGCCTACGCTGCTCGCTGGCGTTATGTGGGGGACTTTCGTGATGGAGTTGGCGTCGTTCAGCACCTAGATGGGCGATCGACACACATCAGACCGGATGGAACCCCACTCCACGGGGCCTGGTTCCTCGACCTTGATGTGTTCCACAAGGCGTACGCCCGGGCCCGGGATGAAGCGGGATGGATGCACATTGACCGTGCTGGCGAACCCATCTACGCACGCCGTTTTGCCAACGTGGAGCCCTTCTACAATGGTCAGGCAAGGGTTGAGCGCTTCGACGGCGGACTCGAAGTCATCGACGAGTCGGGGCATCAGCTCGTCGAGCTCCGACCTGCACAGCGATCCGAATTTGCGGCGCTATCCGCCGACATGGTTGGCTTCTGGCGGACTGAAACCATCGCGGCGGCAGTCGAGCTGGGTGTTTTCGAGGCGCTACCCGGAACCTCGGCCGAGGTCGCAATGCGCTGTGACCTTCATCAGGATCGAACCCTCCGCCTCTTGCGTGCCCTGGGCGAACTCTCTCTGGTCACGATGGAGGGCGCGCAGTGGCGGCGAACTCCCCGTGGCGAGTATCTATGCAGGGATCACCCCCTGACACTTGCCGGTGCAGCAGGCGAGTACGCGCAGCATTTTTCCAAGATGTGGAAACCCCTTCCTGAAGCCATCCGCAGGTCTGGGCAGTGGCATGCGCCGGATGTTTTCGGCGACGTGGCCAAGGACGATACCCGACAGTCGTCTCATCACCGGATGCTGCTCAGTTACGCACGTCACGACTACCCGAATGTGCCAGCTGCACTGCATCTGCGGGGCGATGAGCGGGTCGTCGACGCCGGCGGCGGCTTGGGCGCCTTGTCTCTCGCGTTGCTGGAGCAATATCCCGAGCTTGGGATCACCCTGCTGGATCGCCCCGAAGTCATCGACCAAGCGCAGCATGGCCTTTCGTCGGAACCACGCATCGAACTGCGGGCAGCAGACCTGTTTGAACCGTGGCAGGTTTCGGCTGATGCGGTAGTGATGGCTCGCATTCTCCATGACTGGGACGACTGCGCCGCCATCCATATCCTCAGGCGGGCCCGGCAAGCCCTGGCTGTCGGCAACGAGATCTTCGTGATCGAGATGGTGCTGCCTGAGACGGGCCTCGCGGGGGCTTTGTGCGACCTCCACCTTCTGATGGTCACTGGCGGCCAGGAGCGCACAGAGGCTGGATACGCATCCATCTTGGCGGCTGCGGGGTTTGAGCTCGTCGAGGTACGGCCCTTGCCAGCCTTGCCGTCAATCCTGGTGGGACGAGCACGATGAAGGACGAGGCTATCTGGCAGATACCACCGTCCATTGAGCGGTGGCTGATGGCGATTCCCCTGGATCGCCCAGTCGCCCTATTGCTTCGTCACTCCGTTCGAGATGCTCTCCCACCGGGGGACGCCGGAAACGCGGTTCCCATCAATGAAGCCGGCGTGAAACTGGCTCAGTTGCTGGGCCATGCCCTCAGAGGTCGATTGAGAACGCTACACGCGAGCCCCCTTCCCCGCTGCATCCAGACTGCCGAGATGTTGTGCGCCGGCGCGGGGGCCGAGCTCCCGATCGTGCCCGACCTGCTTCTCGGTGATCCGGGTGTTTTTGTTCTCGACGGTCGCACGGCATGGGAAAACTGGGTTGCACTCGGCCACGAAGGCGTGATGCAGCATCTGGTGAGCGGCGAGAACTCCTTGCCCGGGATGGCCAACCCTGATGCTGCCGCGCGCCACCTGGTGCACCACATGCTTGCAAGCGCGGCGCAGACGCCGGGGCTGCACGTCTTCGTCACGCATGACTCGCTGGTAACGGCAACTGCGGCACGCCTGCTAAGAAAGCCTCTGGGGCCAGAGTCATGGCCTTGGTACCTTGAGGGGGCATTTTTCTGGCGTGACGACGAAGGTCTCCATGCAGCCTACCGGGACGAGCACCGGGTCTCCGTACCGGAGCCGCTCTGCGATCTTCGGGAGATGGACGTCATCGAATTCGCAAGGCGTGAAGTTGCCAGAACGGTGGGGCTCGACAGCGGCGCTAGATTCCTCCTCGCGGGCGGCGCGTTCAAGTCCCTGCTTACAGGCCGTCCTCCTCGGGATCTGGACCTTTGGGCTCCGTCGATCGAAGACAGAAATCTGTTGATTGAAGCGCTGGACCGACGGGGGGCTCAGCCTCTTGCGGCTCGTTCTTTTGCTGACGCGTTCGAGATAGCAGGTCGAATCGTCGAGGTGCCGCACAAGACATCCCCTCCCACTTTGGAGGAGCGACTGGCCCAGTTCGACCTAGCGCTCTCGGCAATCGGTGCCGAACATCGTCCGGGCGACGACTGGTCAGCCAGGATTCACGACTTGGCGCACGCATCCGTGGAGCGCCGCACGGTTCTGCTGCTCAAGCCTTTGGTCAATTGGAAGTATGCGCTGACAACCCTAGAACGTATGAGGCAGTACGCTGATGAGCTGGGCTTCTTGAGTCCAGACGACGATGAGGCTGAGGTCTGGAGAGTGTTCGAATCCCAGTCCGACGAACTGCAGTCAGGCATGTTGGCACGCTACGCGCAGACAGGAAGGGGCGGTTTTAATGTGCTTGAGGAGGCACAGCGTCGTTTGGAGATGTTGCGGGGAGTAGAAGGTCGGCGACATTGAGTTGGAACTGACTGCCAGCGCAACACAGGCCCATCAAGCGCACTGGAAGATTCTGATAATTTCCCGTTGCGGATCGAAACAACGAGGAGAGACACATGAAAGAGGGATTCATCGCCGCCAGCCTGGCCTTCGCGCTGGGTTTACCCCTCGCAGCCCAGGCGGCCGACCTGCAGCGAGCCGAGGAGATCGTCGGGGGGCGCTGCTTTCTGTGCCACGGCATGGAAGGCGAAGCTGCATCGGCGCTCTACCCGCGTCTGGCGGGCCAGAACGCCGACTACATCGCCCGGCAGCTTGGCGACTTCAAGAGCGGCAGGCGCAAGAGCGAAACCATGGCCGGCATGGTTGGCGACCTGACACCGGACGAGATGAAATCCCTTGGCGCCTTCTTCCAGAAAAAGCCGGCAGCCCGCAGCGCAGCGGGCGACGCGGATCTGGCCGGTGTCGGGCGCTACATCTTCGTCAAGGGCAACCCGTTTTCCGGCGTGGCCGCCTGCGTCTCGTGCCATGGCGCCAAGGGCCACGGCACGCCGCAATTGCCCCGCCTTGCCGGCCAGCAGCCGCTCTACCTCGAAAACCAGCTCAAGCAGTTCAACACCCGCGAGCGCAACAACGACAATGCGGTGATGCACTCCATCGCCTCGAAGCTGACCGAACTCGAGGTGAAGGCCGTGTCCAGTTATCTTTCGACGCTGGAGTGATCCAGGCCGGAGGCGCGCAACCGCCCCGGCCCGGCGCAAACACTCAAACCAGCATGTCGGCCCAGATGTTCTTCGCCCAGGCCATTGCGTACTTGCCTTCCAGTTCGTTGGCCGCGGCGGAAACACCCCCCGAGCCCGGCACCGGCAGAACCACTTTCTTCGCTGCGTCGTACTGGTGTATTGAGCTGACGTGGATGACGTTTTTCGAATCCACGAAGCTGTAGCAGGTATTCATCAGCACCGGCTCAGGGTTCGGCGCCTCGCCCGCCAGCAGGTTGAGAATGGCTGCCGCCGCAATCTTGGCGTGCTGATTGGCAATGTGGCCCGACTTGGGCATCGTCGGCGCCGGAAAGATCGCGTCGCCAATCACATGCACACCCGGCGTGTTCACCGACTCGAAACTCAGCCAGTCGATATCCACCCAGCGCTTGTTGACGAGCTTCACGCCCGAGCCTGCCGCGATGTCGCCGGCGCGCTGGGGCGGCACCACGTTGAGCACGTCGGCTTTCACCGTGTCGAAGTCGAAAGTTGCCGTGCGGCTGGCGGCATCCACTTCGCGCAGTTCGCTGTTCGGGCGGTATTCGAGAATGCCTGCATACCTTTCAAAAGCCGTGGTGAACAGGGCTTTCTTGGAGGTGATTTCCTCGTTGGCGTCGAGCACCAGCACCTTGGATTTCGGCTTGCTCTTCTTGAGGTAGTTGGCCACCAGGCAGGCGCGCTCGTAGGGCCCCGGCGGGCAGCGGTAAGGCGCCCTGGGAATCGTCAGCGCATAAACACCGCCGTCCGGCATGTCTTCGAGCTGCTTTCTCAGGGCCACCGTCTGGGCGCCGGCTTTCCAGGCGTGGAGCACCCTGCTGCGAGCCTCTTCGCGCTCGAGGCCGGGAACCTGCTCGAACATGAAATCCACGCCTGGCGAGAGCACCAGCCGGTCATAGCCCAGTTCGCCGCCACTGGCCAGCCGCAGCTTGCGGGCCGCCGCATCCAGGGCGATCACGCTGTCCTCGATCACCTTCACACCCCATGTGTCGCGAAGGCCCGTGTAGCTCATGGTGATGTCGGCCATCTGTTTGTCGCCGCCAATCACGAGGTTGGAAATCGGGCAGGAGATGAACTGCGGATTGCGCTCGACGAGGGTGACATCGACCCCCTTCTGGCTCCACATGCGCAGATATTTGGCCGCCGTGGCGCCGCCGTAGCCGCCGCCCACCACCACCACGTGCCCCCGCGGGCGTGAGCCCATCGCGCAGCCCGTCAAGCCGGACAATGCCACCGCGCCGCCGGCAAGGGCGGCTGTCTTCAGGAAATTGCGTCGATTGTGCATGGTCGCTCCCCGCTTACTTGCGGGCGGCAAAGTACGCCGCAATCAGTTCGAGTTGTGCTTCGGTATAGCCCCTGGAGATCTGGTGCATGATCGTCGCGGGCCGGGCGCCGGAGCGAAAGTCGCGCAGCTTCTGCATGAGCGTGTCCTTGTCGGTGCCGGCAAGGCCTTCGTTACCCGCGCCCGCCACACTGCGCCCGTCGGTGCCATGGCAGTTGGCGCAGGTGGCGGCCAGGTTGCGCGCCAGGTTCGGGTCCGGCTGGCCCGCGGCCCACACTGCGCCCAGCGTACCGGCAAGGCCGAGCCCGGCCACCCATCGAAGCAGTTTCATTCCCGTCTCCTCATTGAATCAGCCGAAGCGGCGAGTGCCCTGGCCGTTCCATTTGATCGTTGCCCCCGAAAAACCAGGCAAGCCATGGATCGCGCCCCGGCGCCTGTCACTTGAACTGGTAGTAGCGATGATTCAGCCAGGCCACGACATGCTCCTCGTCCTCGGGGAGCCAGCCGGTCTTGAACTGGGTGCTGCAAAAGTGCACCTGGGACGCGAGCTGGGCCCGTGTTTTAACCTTTCGATCCGCACGTGTGTAGAGCTTTGAGCCATCGCCACCCACCAGGCGCTGGTGGCAGGCCGCACAGTTTTTAGCGGTGGCCAATTTTTCGCCGGCGGCAGGGTCGCCGGCCCAGGCAGCGCCGCCAGCCAGGGTGGCTGCCAGCAGGATCAGGGTTTTAGCATTCATGGTCGGCCTCTTGCAGTGGGTTGAAATCGAACGAGTCTCACCGGGAAAGTATGAAACATTCTGCAGCCGGCGCCATGCTCGCGTGGTTCTCCCTGGAGCGCCCCCTTCCCTCCTTCCCGGACTCGGTGCAGACTTAACCGATCCGGCCGCCACGGAAGGAGCGCATCATGAACAGGATTTCCCCGCCCAGCCAGGAGGCCGTCTGGCATCTCCTGTACCGCTTCCTGTGGCCCTTTCGCTACTTCCGCGACGTGACCCGCGGCAGCCTTCTCGAACGCCGGCAAAACTACCGCTACAACCGAAAAATGGGCAGCCACCTGCCCGGCTTCATGCTCAAGTGGGTCACGCTGAGCCTGCTCTTCTTTGCGCTCGGCATGCTCTTCGAAGAATGGTTCGAGCACGTGCTGCCGGCCGCCTGCTGTTATGTCACCGGAACCTGCACGCTGGCCATACTGGTCCAGATCGTCGTCGCCTGGCTGTGGCTGCAGCGTTTCCCGGAGCTGCACTGACGGGGCGACGTTGACGAAGAAAGGGGCCTCGCGGCCCCTTTCCCTTGCTGCAAACGTCTGCAAAAAAACTTAGAACTGGTCTTCCGTCAGATCGAGCGCGCCGGCCGCACCATTGACCACCGAGTAGGCAATGCCCGGCGCCTGCGACAACACATGGTCGGCGTAGAAACGCGCCGTGGTGATCTTGGCCTTGTAGAACGACGCATCACCACTGCCCTCGGCCAGACGGCGGGCCGAAACCAGTGCCGCACGGCCCATCTGCCAGCCGCCCGCAACAATGCCGAGCAGCTTGAGGAAAGGCACCGAGCCCACCGAAGCGGCCTTGATGTCCTTGCCGTAGGTGGCAACGATGTAGGCAACCGCCTCTTCCACCGCGGTGATGCCGGCGGACAGCGACTTGCGGATCGCCGTGAACTCGTCGCCAGCGGCCTCGGCCAGCTGGCCTTCGACCTTGCGCATCTCGGCAACCAGCGCCAGCACGGTAAGGCCGTTTTCACGGGCGATCTTGCGGCCGATCAGGTCGTTGGCCTGGATGGCCGTGGTGCCTTCGTAAATCGAGGTGATGCGCGAATCGCGGAAATGCTGGGCCGCGCCGGTTTCCTCGATGAAGCCCATGCCGCCGTGCACCTGCACACCATCGGAAGTCACGGCGATGGAGTTTTCGGTGCACCAGCCCTTGACCACCGGAATCATCAGATCGACGAAAGCCTGGTTGCGGGTGCGCACCGCTTCATCCGGGTGGTGGTGAGCCATGTCGGTGGCGGAGCCGACCACATACGCCAGCGCACGCATGGCTTCGGTGGTGGACTTCATATTCAGCAGCAGGCGACGCACGTCGGAGTGATGCAGGATGCTCACCTTCGGCCCGCCGCGAACACCGGCCTCGGTGCCCTGGACGCGGTCCTTGGCGTAGGCCAGCGCAAGCTGATAGGCACGTTCGGAAAGCGCCAGGCCTTCCATGCCCACCGCAAAACGGGCCTCGTTCATCATGATGAACATGTACTCCAGGCCACGGTTGGCTTCGCCGATCAGGGTGCCGATCGCGCCACCGTTGTCGCCGAAGGCCAGCACGGCCGTCGGGCTGGCGTGGATGCCGAGCTTGTGCTCGATCGACACGCAATGCACGTCGTTGCGCTCGCCCGGCGTGCCGTCGGCGTTGAGCAGGAACTTCGGCACCACGAACAGCGAAATGCCCTTCACACCTTCGGGCGCATCCGGCAGGCGGGCCAGCACCAGGTGGATGATGTTGTCGGTCATGTCATGCTCGCCGTAGGTGATGAAGATCTTCTGGCCGAAGATCTTGTAGGTGCCATCACCCTCGGGCACGGCGCGGGTGCGCACGGCAGCGAGGTCTGAGCCGGCGGACGGCTCGGTCAGGTTCATGGTGCCGGTCCATTCGCCGCTCACCATCTTGGGCAGGAAGGCAGCCTTCTGCTCGTCGCTACCACGCAGCTTGATGGATTCGATGGCGCCGGTGGTCAGCATCGGACACAGGGAGAAGGCCATGTTGGCCGACTTCCACATTTCCATCACGGCGGTGGAAACCAGCTTCGGCAGGCCCTGGCCGCCAAACTCGGGGTCACCGGCAAGCGCGGTCCAGCCGGCTTCGGCGAACTGCTTGTAGGCTTCCTTCCAGCCGGTGGCGGTGTGCACGACGCCGTTGTCCCAGCGGGCACCTTCCTGGTCGCCCGTCCAGTTGAGGGGCGCCAGAACCCCGCCGGCAAACTTGCCGGCTTCTTCGAGAATCGCATCGACCACGTCGGAAGCGGCATCCTCGCAGCCCGGCAGCGCAGCCACGGCGTCAAGGTCGGCCAGTTCGCGCATGACGAATTGCATGTCACGAATGGGGGCGTTGTATGAGCTCATCGTTTTTTCTCCACTGAATATTGTTTTAGGTTTGGACGACCCTTCGGGCCGGCTTACTTGTTCAACAGATAGCTGCGGTCATCAAAGGTCGCCACCCATTCCGGACAGTAAATCACCAGCACGGTCAGCGCCATGCCCGTCAGCCAGGCTTCGGAAAAGCCCAGCAGCAGGAAGAACGGAAGGTACTCGGACAACAGCAGATCCGCCGGGTAAGCACCGGCGGCAACCAGCATCAACGATGCAACAACACCCTGGACAATCACAACCAGCGCCGCACCGATGAAGGCGTTCACAAAAACATAGACAAAGAAATGCTTGGGCAGCCAGCGTTCGACGATCCTGAAGTACAGCGTGCTGACGGCCAAGGGCACGATCGCCATGACCAGCAGGTTGAGCGGATAGGCCGCCCATTCGGTACTTCCGTTGAAGGTGATGCCGGCCAGCGCCAGTGCCAGGACGACCAGGGCAAGCTGCGGCCCGAAGATCAGGCAGGTCGCCATGGCGCCCACGAGATGGAGATTGAGACCGGGACGAACGCCGGCATTCAGGCTCCACAGCAGGGTGAGGATAACGGCGGCGCCGAGCAGGGCATTGAACTGATGCCCGTCGAGAAGGCGCCGCCAGGGGGCCGTGAGAACGACCCACGCTCCGACCCCGATCCCGCAGGCGATGGCAAAAACATGCCATGCCGAGGAAAAGAGATCGGGCGCAAGATTCATTCAGACAGCCCCGCGTCTGGAATACTTCCTCAGACGGCGGCGGTCAGTTGCGGAACCGCTTCGAACAGATCGGCCACGAGGCCGTAGTCGGCCACCTGGAAGATCGGGGCTTCGGGATCCTTGTTGATCGCGACGATCACCTTGGAATCCTTCATGCCCGCCAGGTGCTGAATGGCGCCGGAGATGCCGACCGCAAGGTAAAGCTGCGGAGCGACGATCTTGCCGGTCTGGCCGACCTGGTAGTCGTTGGGCACGTAGCCGGCATCGACGGCTGCGCGGCTGGCGCCCAGTGCGGCACCCAGCTTGTCGGCCAGCGGCTCCAGAACATTGTGGTAGTTCTCGCTGCTGCCCATGCCGCGACCACCGGAAACGATGATCTTGGCGGCGCCCAGTTCGGGGCGGGCCGACTTGGTCAGCTCGCGGCCAACCAGCTTCGAAAGGCCCTGGTCTCCAGCTTCAGCGACCTGCTCGACAGCGGCCGCGCCACCCTCGGCGGCAGCCGCCTCGAAGGCGGTGGTGCGCACGGTGATGACCTTGACCGCATCAGCGGACTTGACCGTGGCCAGCGCGTTGCCAGCGTAGATCGGACGCACGAAGGTATCGGCGGATTCGATGGCGACGATTTCCGAAATCTGCGCCACATCGAGCAAGGCGGCCACGCGGGGCAGCACATTCTTGCCGGCGGTGGTGGCAGGCGCCAGCACGTGGCTGATCGCACCACCCGCAGCCTTGACCACGGCCACCACCTGGGCGGCCAGGTTTTCGGCGGACTGATCGGCAAAGGCCGCCGCATCGACCACCAGCACCTTGGCCACGCCAGCCACCTTTGCGGCAGCCGCGGCAACCGCAGCCGCACCGGAGCCCGCCACGAGGATCGCGATGTCGCCACCCAGCTTGGCGGCAGCCGAAACGGTGTTGAGGGTTGCGCCCTTCAGGGACGCATTATCGTGCTCGGCAATAACCAGAATCGTCATTACAGCACCTTCGCTTCGTTCTTGAGTTTTTCGACCAGCTGAGCCACGTCAGCCACCATCACGCCCGCGCTGCGCTTGGCCGGCTCGACGACCTTGAGGGTCGTCAGGCGCGGCGTCACATCGACGCCCAGATCGGCCGGCTTGAGGGTTTCAAGCGGCTTCTTCTTGGCTTTCATGATGTTCGGCAGAGTCGCGTAGCGCGGCTCGTTGAGACGCAGATCGGTGGTGATCACAGCCGGCAGGGAAATCTCGAGGGTTTCGAGGCCACCGTCGATTTCGCGGGTCACGGTTGCCTTGCCGCTGCCCACCGCCACCTTGGAGGCGAAGGTGGCCTGCGGCCAGCCCATCAGCGCCGACAGCATCTGGCCGGTCTGGTTGGCGTCGTCATCGATGGCCTGCTTGCCGCAGATGACGATCTGGGGTTGTTCCTTGTCACACAGGGCCTTGAGCAGCTTGGCCACGGCCAGCGGCTGCAGGTCCACGTCGGTTTCGACGAGGATGCCGCGGTCGGCACCGATCGCCATCGCGGTGCGCAGGGTTTCCTGGCACGCGCCGACGCCGCAGGACACGGCCACGACTTCGGTTGCCACGCCGGCTTCCTTGAGGCGGACGGCTTCTTCGACGGCGATTTCGTCGAAGGGGTTCATGGACATTTTGACGTTGGCGATATCTACGCCTGTACCGTCGCTTTTCACACGCACTTTGACGTTGTAGTCGACCACGCGTTTAACGGGAACCAGAATCTTCAATGCTGCGCTCCTTAAATTTAAGGGTTCTCCACCATTTTCCACGGGCTTGCGACTGAACGCGGGCACCTTTCGGCCCCCGCTGGCAAGCCTCTTCTCGACGATCCGCGTCGGCTCGCAGCCAGCAGCCGGAACTGATTCGGATCAGCAACAGGCAGCTTCTCACAGCCAGCCTTGCTTTGTCACTTTCCGTACGGTAGCGTATGGAAACATAAGCGTCAATACTACTCCGTATGCAAAAGACACCCCGCCCCCAGCTTGACCGTTCCGCATGGATCCAGGCCGCCTTCGATACCCTTGCCGACGAGGGCGTGGGCGGCATTCGGGTCGAAATCCTGGCCCGGCGCCTGCACGTCACCAAAGGCAGTTTCTACTGGCACTTCAAGGACCGTCAGGATCTGCTCGACGGCGTCCTGGAAACCTGGAAAGTGGGCCGCATCCGCGACATCGTCAAGCAGACCCGGCCGGAAGCCGGCCACGAGGAGGCGCAGCTTTTTCACGTCATCGACGTCTACAGCGCCAGCCGCAACAACAAGGGCATCCTGATCGAACTGGCCGTGCGCGAGTGGGCCCGCCGCGATCCGGCGGCCGCGCTGATCGTCGAAGAGGCGGATGCCGAACGCCTGCGCTGCGCCCGTGATCTCTTTGTAGCCTGCGGCGTGCCCCTGGGCGAAGCGTCCACCCGCAGCGTGCTGCTTTACGCCTACGTGTTCGGCGTATCGATGATGAACTGCGAGAAATTCGAAGGCGATCTGGCGGCAACCAAAGCCGACATCAACGAACTCATCACCCGCAGCAGGCACCCGGTCAAGCCTCCCCCTGCGTGAGCCCCGCCAGCCCGGGAAGCGCCGCCAGCGCATTGGCGCCGGTTGCCTCAATCACATCTTCGACCGACATCCCCCGAAGTTCGGCCAGCACCCGGGCAAAACGCGCCAGGTTGGCCGGCTCGTTGCGCTGCCCGCCCGCCCACGCCGGCGGCATGTCGGGCGCATCGGTTTCCAGCACGATGGACGATAACGGCAGGCTGGCCGCCAGTTCGCGGATACGCCGGGAGCCGTCAAAGGTCATCGCTCCGCCAAAGCCGAGCCGAAACCCCAGCTTGATGAAGGCCTCGGCCTGCTGGCGACTGCCGTTGAAAGCGTGGGCAATGCCACCCGGCACCGCAATCCGGCGCAGGTATTTGAGGATTTCGTCCTGGGCGCGCCGGATGTGCAGAACCACCGGCAACTCGAAATCGCGGGCGATTTTCAACTGGGCCTCGAAATAACGCCGCTGCAGCGGCAGGTCGCCATCGGCCACAAAGCCGTCGAGACCGATCTCGCCCACCGCCACGGCCGCGCCCTCGGCCAGCCGGGCACGCAGCAGTTCGAGATCGGATTCCTGCGCCCGCTGCACGTAAAGCGGATGAATCCCGAGGGCATGGCAACACGATCTGCGGGACGCACTCAAGGCCGCGACCGCATCGAAATTGTCAGCACACACAGCCGGAACCAGAAAACCACCGACACCCGCCGCCCGCGCGGCCTCCAGCACACCCTCCCGGTCGCTGTCGAACTCGGCGGCGTCCAGGTGGCAGTGGGTGTCGATCAGCATGGCGCCGGCTGCTTACTTGCCGGTCCAGACCGGCTTGCGCTTGGCCATGAAGGCATCGATGCCTTCGGCGGCATCGTCGCACATCATGTTGCAGGCCATGACTTCGGCAGCATGCTGGTAGGCGGCGTCGAGGCCCATTTCGAGCTGCGAGTAGAACATCTGCTTGCCCATTGCGATGGCGGCCGGCGACTTGGCGCAGATCGACGCGGCAAGCTTCGCCACTTCGTCGTCCAGCGCATCCAGCGGCACAACGCGATTCACCAGCCCGCGGCGCTGGGCCTCGGCGGCGTCGATGAAATCGCCGGTGACCAGCATCTCGAAGGCCTGCTTGCGGCCCATGTTGCGCGACAAACCCACGCTGGGCGTTGCACAAAACAAGCCGACGTTGATGCCCGACACCGCAAAACGCGCCACGTCGGACGCCACCGCCAGATCGCACATGGACACCAGCTGACACCCGGCGGCGGTGGCGATGCCGTGGATGCGGGCGATCACCGGCTGGGGCATGTTCACGATCTGCATCATCACCTTGCCGCACAGGCGGAACAGCGCCTGCATGAAGGCCTTGGTGTGATTGCCGCGCATTTCCTTGAGGTCGTGTCCGGCACAGAAAGCCTTGCCGGCGCCGGCAAGCACCACGGCGCGCACGGATTTGTCGGCGGCAATGCTTTCCAGCTCGGCAAGCAGCACCTCGAGCATGGACCGGGACAAGGAATTGAACTGCCCCGGACGGTTGAGCGTCAGCGTGGCGACGCCGTTGGCATCCTCCCGCAGCAGCATGGGTTCGGTGTTGGTATCGACGACTGCATTCATTGTGTTTTCCTCCTTGGTTGTATAACGCCGGCAAGTGCCTGCCGGTCGTAAAAATCAGGTGCCACAGCGCCCGCGCGGGCCCGCGCCTTCGCCAGCCAGGGCGTCAAGCCAGCCGAGGAGTTCGCGGTTGAACTGTTCGACGCCTTCACGCAGGGCCGCCACGCCGCCCGCCGCATTGGCCGACGGCGCCGGGCGGGCAAGGCTGAAGCTACGCGAGGCGACGAGCTGGTCGCTGCGCGGCGCGAGCAAAAACACGCGGGCCTCGAGGACGCCGCTGCTCTCGCGCTCGGATGCAAAAACCTGGGCAAACTCGTCAAGCTCGACGCGCAGCCGGCAGCCGCTGGCCGTCGGCGTCGAGTCGTTGGCTTTCAGGGTGCGCTTGACGGCCAGCTCAAACAATTGCCCCGGTTGGGCGGCCCAGCGGCTTTCGACAAAAACCTGGCGACGGGTCGGCTGGGCATACATCAGCCGGTAGTGCATCGAGGTGGACGCGAGCCAGGGCGCGGACACCACTTCGGTGTTGCGGATCGGCAAGGCCGGCGGCCGCGCCGACGCGGTGCCGAGGGGGCCGAAATCATGGACGGAATAGCCCGGTGCGGCCCTGGGCACGCTGCCGCAGGCGCCCAGTGCGAACACACAGATCATGGCCGTCAGGGTTCGGGAAAGGAGCTTTCGCGCCATGGCTGGGGTTTCCGGATTGGCTGCCGCTCAGGGCCGGCCCTCGCCTGCCTGGAAGCCGGCCTCGCCGGGCCCGGGAGGCGGCTTGCGCCGGCCGAGGAGCAGGAGTTGCGGGGAATTGTCGATCTCGTCGAGCAGATCGGAGAGCTGCCGCGAAGTGACGGTGAGTTCCTGCAGCAGCACGTTGACGCGTGGCAGGGTATTGGTGGCAAGGCCTTCGCCGGTGGTGCCGGCCAGGCTGTCAATGCGCTCGCCAAGCGCTTGCAGCTTGACGATCAGGCTGCGTCCCTCGCGGGCCAGCGGCACGGCGTCGGCGCTCAGGCGCTCGATGTTGTCCAGCGTGCGGCCGATGCGCACGAGGTTGTCCTTGCTGAAAACCTGGCGCACGGCAGCCAGCGTCTGCGGCACTTCCTTCAGGCTGCGGTCGAGGCCCTGGCTGGACGATTCGAGATGGGCGAGGATTCGCTCGACGCGGGCCAGGTTGTCCGGCGCGGCCAGGAGCGCCAGCCGCTCGGCCAGTTCGCGCACCCGCTTGAGGGTTTGCAGGGAGGCTTCGGTCGCTTCATCCACAATACCCGGCGCCAGGCGCAGCCGCGGCAGGCCACCCGCCTCGCCTGCCAGCGGCTCGGGATTGTCGCCACTGTCGTCGAGGGCGATGAAGGCCAGCCCAGTCACGCCCTGGGAGGCCAGCCGAGCCCGCGTGCCTTTGGTGATTGGCAGATCGGTGCGGATGCGCGCGGTGACCAGCAGATCGCGGGGGTTGGCCGGATCGAGGGCGATCGACGAAACCTTGCCGGCGATGATGCCGCGGTAGCGCACGGTGGCCTGCGGATTGAGGCCATTCACGCTGCCGGAACTCACCAGCAGCACTTCGCGGGTGGTCTCGCGACCGTCGGAAAACCACCACAGCGCGAGGGCGATGCCAAGGCTGAGGACAATCGCGAAAAGGCCTGCGGCGAGCGCGTGGGAACGGCTTTCCATCAGACTTCAGAACGACCGCGGGCCAGCGCCGCCTGACTGCGCTCGCTATGAAAAAAGCGTTCGATGAAGGGATCCTGCACAGTCATGATTTCGTCAAGGGGGGCGAAGGCGAGTATACGCCCTTCGGATAGCACAGCCACGCGGGTGGCCAGCGCAGCCAGGGTGTCGAGGTCGTGGGTGACGAGGATCACCGTCAGGCCGAGCGCCTTCTGCAGCGCGCGGATCAGGCGCACAAAACCGGCGCTGCGGTCGGGGTCGAGGCCGGCGGTCGGTTCGTCGAGCAGCAGCAACTCGGGCTCCAGCGCCAGCGCACGGGCCAGCGCCACCCGCTTGATCATGCCGCCCGAAAGCTCGGCCGGCATGCGCAGGGCCACCTCCGGCCCAAGCTCGACCATGGCCAGCTTGAGCAGCACGAGATCGCGCAGCATGGTTTCGTCGCGCACGCCGAATTCGCGCAGCGGAAAGGCCACATTGGCAAACACATTGAGCGCCGAAAACAGCGCTCCCTGCTGAAAGAGCATGCCAAAGCGCCGCCGCCGCGCCAGTTGCTCGGCGCGGCTGCCGGCAAACAGCGGCTCGCCGAAGAGACGCACCTCGCCCTCGGCCGGCTGCAGGAGGCCCACCATCTGGCGCAGCAGCGTGGTCTTGCCGGTGCCCGACCCTCCCACCAGCGCCACCACTTCGCCAACCGGCACGGCCAGGTCGATGTTGCGGTGAACCCAGGTGGCGCCAAAGCGGGTCGACAAGCCCTTCAGCTCGACCGGCACCTTGTTCGTCGCGGCGTTCATCGGTACGGCAACCCGATGGTGCGGGTAAGAATGGCGAAGACCGCGTCCACCAGGATCACCACGGTGATGGACGTGACCACCGAAGCCGTGGTGTTGGCCGACAGACTTTCGGTATTGGGCTTGACGCGCAGGCCGAAGTGGCAGGCCACCAGCGCAATGAGCAAGCCGAACACGGCGCCCTTGGCCAGGCCGATGACCAGGTTGGCCGCCGGCACGGCCCGGGGCAGCGCGTTCAGAAAATAGTCGAAACTCATGTCGAGCTGCACGTTGGCCGACACCATGCCGCCGAAGATCGCCACCGACGAGCCCCACAGGGTGAGCAGCGGCATCGCCAGCGTGAGCGCCACCACCTTGGGCAGCACCAGACGCACGTAGCGCGAGACGCCCATCGTGGTCAGCGCGTCGATTTCCTCGGTAACCCGCATCACGCCGAGCTGGGCGGTCATTGCCGAACCCGAGCGGCCGGCCACCAGCACCGACACCAGCACCGGGCCGAGTTCGCGGATGATGCCGAGTCCGAGGATATTGACGATGAAGGTATCCGCCCCGAAGGCCCGCAACTGCAAGGCCGACAAATACGACATCACGACGCCGATCAGGAAGCCGACCAGCGCCGTGACCGGCATCGCCTTGACGCCCACCTTGTAGAAATTGGCCGACATTTCGTGCAGGGGCCAGTGTTCCCGGTTGCGCAGCAGGTAGAGCAGATCGAGCAGCAACTGGCCTAGGAGCACCACGAAATGCCCCAGATGGCGCACCAGGCCGAGCAGCAGCCGGCCGAGATGGGCGGTCGCATCCAGAAAACGGTAAGGCGGCTCGACCGGCAGGCTGGCATCGCCGAGGTCGGCCAGCCGGTTGAAGACGGATTCGAGTGCTTCGGGCAGCACCAGTTGCGGCGGTCGCCGGCGGCCCCAGGCGCGCCACAGCAGCAGCGCGCCAAAACTGTCGAGACGGCTCACGCCGGCCAGATCCCAGGCCGGCGCGCCGGAAGCCGCCTCGAGCTGCCGACGGATGTCGACGCAACGGGGATTCAACACGCTCAGCGTCCAGTCGCCGGACAACACCACCCTGGCTCCTGCCCCGTCGACGTTTATCGCAGGTTGCGGACGAGCCCCCCGGAGCTGGATGGACATGACTGAAAGGCTAGATGCCGGCCGGGCTGCGTGGCGCGGAACGCTCGACCCGCATCTTCACCGGCAGGCCGATCGTCTGCCACTGGCGCTCTTCCTCGTCCAGCGCAGCGGCGGTGAGCGGCAGGTTTCGCAACCACTCGGCATCGGCCACGATCACGAACCCGCGCCCTTCGCGCTTGAGGCGCAGCGGCGGAACACCTCGCCCGTCACGGGCCCGGTGCACGACGGCCGACAGGCGCAGGCACAAGATCAAGCGCCATTCCTGGCTTTCGGGGTCGAGGGGGCCGAGCCGCGACAACTTGCCCCGGTGGGCCAGCACCATGCGCGCCAGACGCCCCTGATCCATGCGCGAGAAACCCGGCATGTCGGCGTTGCCCAGAATGTAGGCGCTGTGCTTGTGGTAGCTGGAATGGGCGACGGAAACGCCCACTTCGTGGAGCATTGCCGCCCATTCGAGAAAGCGGCGATCGGTGTTCTCGGCGTCGGCCGCGGAGGGCTCGAGCTGCAGCAGGAAGGCCCGCGCGGTTTCGGCCACTTCGCGGGCGTGGGCGAGGTCGACACCGTAGCGCTCGACAAAGGCCGACACGGTGGCATCGCGCAGGTCATGGTGGTGATAGCGGCCGAGCAGGTCGTAGAGCACGCCGAGGCGCAGGGCGCCTTCCGAGAAAGTCATGCGCTCGAGTCCGAACTCCTGGAAAACCGCCCACATGATGGCGAAACCGCCGGTCAGCACCGGCAGGCGATCGGGGCGCAGGCCTTCGAGGTGGAGGTTGTCCAGGCTGCCGGCCTTGAGCATCAGGTTACGCAGGCGCTCGAGACCACTGCGGGTGATGCCGCCGTCGGAAAGGCCGTTGAGCTCGAGTATATCCACCAGCGCCTTGGCCGAACCGCTCGAGCCCACCGCCTCGTCCCAGCCCACTTCGCGATAGGCGTGGGTGATGGTCTGGATTTCCTTCTGGGCCGCCAGCTCGGCGTCGCGCAGGCCGCGCTTGTCGATGCGGCCTTCGGGAAAGTAGCGCATCGAATAGCTGACGCAGCCCATGTAGAGCGATTCCAGCGCGATGGGCTTGAAGCTCTTGCCGATCACGAACTCGGTCGAACCGCCACCGATATCCACGACCAGTTGCTGCTTGTGGGGATTGGGCAGGGTGTGCGCCACGCCCACGTAGATCAGCCGCGCTTCCTCGCGTCCGGCGATGACTTCGATCGGGAAGCCCAGCGCGGCTTCCGCCTGCACCAGGAAGTGCGGCGCATTCTTGGCCACGCGCAGGGTGTTGGTGGCCACGGCCCGCACCGCATCGAGCGGATAGTCGCGAATGCGCTCGTTGAAGCAGCGCAGCGCGCTGATACCGCGAAACTGGGCCGCAGCATCGAGCATTCGGTCAGGGGACAAGCCGGCGGCAAGACGCACGGCCTCCTTGATGCCATCGAGGGGATAAATCTGGTCGTTAACGATTCGCCCGATCTGCAGGCGAAAACTGTTGGAACCCAGATCAATGGCGGCGATCAACTCACGATTCATGAATGCGGCGGAAAAGGCGCCGGACGGCGCAGGAGCCGCGAATTCTAGCACCCGCCGGTGAGCGCCCGACGTTGATCAAACTCAATGACCGGCGTCATGCGGCGGTAACAAATACGTCACATAATTATCAGTCAATCGGGAAATTCGACAGGAAAGTCCATGCCACATCTCCCCGCCGAGCGCCACTTCAGCAGCGATCACTTCATCAACCGCGAGCTGTCGCTGCTGCAATTCCAGCGCCGCGTGCTCGCCCAGGCCGCCGACCCCTCGGTGCCGCTGCTGGAACGACTGCGTTTCCTGTGCATCGTGTCGAGCAACCTTGACGAATTTTTCGAAGTCCGCGTGGCCGGCGTCAAGGAGCAGCTGCTCCTCGGCAGCCAGGCCCTGACCACCGACGGACTCACGCCGGCCGCGCTGCATGGGCGCATCAGCCGCGAAGTGCACGGCATCATCACCGAGCAGTACAACCTGCTCAACAACACCATCCTGCCGGCCCTCGCCGACGAAGGCATCGTGTTCCTGCGCCGCAGCGTGTGGACCGAAGCCCAGCACGCCTGGGCCCGCGACTACTTCATGCGCGAGGTGATGCCCATCCTCACGCCGATCGGACTCGATCCGGCCCACCCCTTCCCGCGGGTGCTCAACAAGAGCCTCAACTTCGCCGTCGAACTCGAAGGGCGCGATGCCTTCGGACGCAACTCCGGCGCCGCCATCGTCCAGGCCCCGCGCGCCCTGCCGCGAGTCATCCGCCTGCCGCAGGAGCTCACCGGCGTCGATTACGGTTTCGTGTTCCTGTCCTCGCTGCTCCACGCCCATGTGGGTGAGCTGTTCGAAGGCATGAACGTGCTCGGCTGCTACCAGTTCCGCGTCACCCGCAACTCCGACATGTTCGTGGACGAAGAAGAGGTGAAGGATCTGCGCGCCACCCTCAAGGGCGAACTGCAGCAGCGCCACTTCGGCAACGCCGTGCGCCTGGAGCTGGCCGACAACTGCTCGGGCGCCATGGCCGGCTTCCTGATGCACCAGTTCGGACTCGGCCCGGCCGACGTCTACCGCGTGCCCGGCATGGTCAATCCGGTGCGCCTCAACCAGGTTCCCGACTGGGTCGAACGCCCCGACCTGAAATACCGTCCTTTCCAGCCGGCACGCCCGAAAGGCCTCGACAAGCGCGAGAACATCTTCGCCGCCATCCGCCACGAGGACATCCTGCTCCACCACCCTTTCCAGAGCTTCGAGCCCGTTATCGAAATGCTCAAGGCCGCCGCCGACGACCCGCAGGTGGTTGCCGTCAAGATGACGGTTTACCGCACCGGCACCGACTCCGTGTTGATGGAACATCTCGTACGCGCGGCCCAGAAGGGCAAGGAAGTCACCGTCGCTCTCGAACTGATGGCCCGTTTCGACGAGGAAGCCAACATCAGCTGGGCCGCCCAGCTCGAGGAGGTTGGCGCCCACGTGGTGTACGGCGTCTTCGGCTACAAGACCCACGCCAAACTGCTGCTGATCGTGCGCCGCGAAGAAGGCGCGCTGCGGCGTTATGTTCACCTGGGCACCGGCAACTACCACCCGCGCACCACCCGCTTCTACACCGACTTCGGCCTGCTCACCGCCAACGAGGAAATCGGCGCCGACGTGGCCGAACTCTTCAAGCAGCTCACCGGCCTCGGCCAGGCCGGCCGGCTCAAGCACCTGTGGCAGGCACCCTTCACGCTGCAGCCCAACGTCGTGGCGGCCATTCGCGAAGAAGCCGAAATTGCCCGCGCCGGCCGCAAGGGCCGCATCATCGTCAAGGTGAATGCACTGCTCGAACCCGAAACCATCGAAGCCCTGTACGAAGCCTCCCAGGCCGGCGTCGAGATCGACGTCATCGCCCGCAGCGTGTGCGCCCTCAAGCCCGGCGTCCCCGGCCTGTCGGAAAACATCCGCGTGCGCTCCGTCGTCGGACGCTTCCTCGAGCATCACCGGATCTTCTACTTCCACGCCGACGGCGCCGAGAAGCTCTACCTCTCCAGCGCCGACTGGATGGAACGCAACTTCTTCAAGCGCATCGAGGTGGCCTTCCCCATCCTCGACCCGAAGGTCAAGCGCCGCGTCATGAAGGAAGGCCTCCGCCCCTACCTCGGCGACAACTGCCAGGCCTGGGAACTGGAAGGCGACAACCACTATCGTCGCAAAAACCCCCGCACCACCCGCCGCGCGGCGCAGGAAATACTGCTGAAGGAACTCACCGGCGTGATCACCCCCTGAGCCACCCATCCGGCACCGCTCCAGCGCACACTGGAGCCGGGCCGGACAGCCGCGGTGTTGTAGAATTCCGGTTCGATCCGTTCATTGCCGGCCCATTCCATGTTCCCGAACCGACTCAAAGCTGCCCTCCCCGCCCTCATTGCCGCCACCCTCGTATCCGCATGCGGCGGCGGTGGCGGAAGCTCCTCGGCCATGCCGGAGAACTTCCAGGTCGTCGAAGGCGATTCGCAGGTCACGATCACCTGGAAGCAGGAAGCCGGCGTGCAGTACTGGCTCTTCTACGCCCCGACCACCGCCGACATCGCCACGGTCGACAGCTGGAAAAAAACCCCCGGCGCCCTCTCCAAGGTTGGCGACAAGGGCAAGGGTATCTCCTCGCCCTATGTCATCACCGGCCTCACCAACGACAAGAGCTACGACTTCCTGCTCAACGGCCGCACTGACGGCGGCGAAGGCGGCCCGACGGCCAGCCTGAGCCCGAAAACACCCCGCCAGTCAGGCACCGCATGGCTCGGCGGCAACCCCTTGAGCAGCGGCACCCCCCTGCTCAGCGACAAACTCATGCGCAGCGTTGCCTACGGCCTGACCACCAGCAGCGCCAGCACCTACTCCTATGTCGCAGTCGGCCATGGCGGCAAGATCTACACAACACCCGACACCGATGGCGAACGCAGCTACGGCGCCATCACCAGCAGCGTGCTCCAGCCCCTCAAATGGATCAGCCCGACCGGCACGCAGGTTTCCGGCAGCATTGATCTCAAGGGCGTCGTCTATGCCGTCAGCCCCAGAAAGTACATCGCCGTCGGCACGGCGGGCAGCGTGGCCTACAGCTCCGACATCAACAACTGGACCACCCTCGACAGCACCACCACCGGCACGACCAACACCCTCAACGCCGTCGCCAGCAACGGCGCAAGCCTGGTGGTCGCGGTTGGCGACAACGGCACGATCCGTTACTCGACCGATGGCACCAGCTGGACGGCAGCCAATGCCATCACTCCGGCCACCAGCGCCAATCTTTACGGCGTGGCCTACTCCGCCAAGGGTGAATGGGTTGCGGTCGGCGACGGCGGCACCGTGCTCACCAGCACCGACGGCAGCAACTGGACGGCCACCACCCAGTCGGGAGCGCTGAAAAGCGTTGCCGCCGTTACCCATGTCGCCAACAGCGTCATCACCTACGCCTTCGTCGCGGTCGGGTCCGACGGCACGGTACTCACCCGCACCGACGACAACGCCTGGAGCGCCCAGACCCTCACCGGCTCGTTCTATGCCGCATCCGCGGGCTCACGCCTGGTCGCCGCGGGCACCAACGGCGCCATCTTCACCTGCGAAATCCCCTGCGTAAGCTGGGTCGTGCCGCCAACCAAGCCCACCACCACCGAAACCATCTTCGGCCTGCTCAACGCCCAGAACACCTACACCGCGGTCGGCAGCAACAGCCTCAGCCTCTACTCGTACTAAAACCTGCCCCGGCCCGACAAGTGGAGCCGCCGAACCCCGGCCGCTCCACTTGTCGCTTTCAGCCTGCATCCGGATTGCCCATGCCGCACCGCTCAGCCAACCCCGACTTCCTCGCCCGCTCCCTCGCCGCCGTCTGGCACCCCTGCACCCAGATGAAGCACCACGAGCAACTTCCGCTGGTGCCGATCAAGCGTGGCGAAGGCGCCTGGCTTTACGACATGGACGGCCGCCGCTACCTCGACGGCATCAGCTCCTGGTGGGTCAATCTCTTCGGCCACGCCAACCCGCGTATCGGCAACGCCCTCAAGCAGCAACTCGACACGCTGGAACACGTCATGCTGGCCGGCTTCACCCACGAGCCGGTCGTCGAACTCTCGGAACGCCTCGCCGCCCTCACCGGCCACCGTCTCGGCCACGCCTTCTACGCGTCGGACGGTGCCTCGGCCACCGAAATCGCCCTCAAGATGAGCGCCCATTACTGGCGCAACCACGGCCAGCCCGAAAAAAACCGCTTCGTCAGCATCCAAGGCAGCTACCACGGCGAAACCGTGGGAGCGCTGGCCGTCACCGATGTCGCCCTCTTCCGCGACGCCTACGCGCCGCTGGTGCGCGCCGGCAGCTGCGTGCCCAGCCCCGACGCCCGCAATGCCCTGCCCTTTGAAACCGCCGTCGACGTGGCCCGCCGCGCCGCCGCCGCGCTCGACGCCCACCTCGCCGAACACGCCGGCCAGACCGCCGCACTGATTGTCGAACCGCTGGTGCAGTGCGCCTCCGGCATGGCCATGTACGATCCGGAATACCTGCGCCTCGCCCGTGAGATCTGCAAGCGCCACCAGGTGCACCTCATCGCCGACGAGATCGCCGTCGGTTGCGGGCGCAGCGGCACCTTCTTCGCCTGCGAGCAGGCCGGCATCTGGCCCGATTTCCTGCTGCTCTCCAAAGGCATCTCCGGCGGCTACCTGCCACTTTCGATCGTGCTCACCACCGACGACGTCTTCAAGGCCTTCTACGACGACGACACCGCCCGCGGCTTCCTGCATTCCCATTCCTACACCGGCAACCCGCTGGCCTGCCGGGCGGCGCTGGCAACCCTCGACATCTTCGTGCAGGACGATGTGATTGCAGCCAACCGGCGCAAATCCGCTCGCCTCAAGGACGCCTTCAGCGCCGCCGTAGGTGCCCACCCCCAGGTTCGCCACCTGCGCCAGCAGGGCATGATCCTCGCCTTCGATGTGGACGGCGCCCCCGCCGGCTTTGCCCGCCGCTTCTTCGGCGCAGCCCTTGAGCGGGAACTCCTGTTGCGCCCGATCGGCAACACCGTCTACACCATGCCGCCCTACATCGTCTCCGACGACGAGATCGCCCACCTCGCCGGCCAGACGGCTGCCGCCCTGGAGGCCAGCCTTGGCTGAGCCCACGCCATTTAAAAGCGCAGACCCGCTGGACGAAATCCAGGCAAACCTTGCCGATCTCGACGCTGCCGGCCTGCGCCGCCGCCGCCGCATCGTCACCACGCCCTGCGCACCCGATGTACACGTGGCCGATCGTCCCGATCCCGTTCTGGCCTTCTGCTCCAACGACTACCTCGGCCTTGCCGCCGAACCGGCACTGATCGACACCCTTGCCCGGGGCGGCCGACACTGGGGCGTCGGGTCTGGCGCCTCGCACCTCGTCAGCGGCCACTACGCCAGCCACCAGGCCCTCGAAACCCGCCTCGCCGCCTTCACAGGCATGGACGACGCGCTGTATTTTTCCACCGGCTACATGGCCAACATCGGCGTGATGCCGGCCTTGGTCGGGCGCGGCGACGCCATCTTCGCCGACAAGGTGAACCACGCCTCGCTGGTCGACGGGGCCCTGCTCTCCCGCGCCGATTTCATCCGCTATCCGCACTGCGACCTCAACGCCCTAGCCGCCCGCCTGGCCGCCTCCAGCGCGCCACGCAAACTGATCGTCACCGACAGCGTGTTCAGCATGGACGGCGACCTTGCCCCGCTGCCCAAACTCCTCGCCCTCGCCGAAGCCCACAAGGCCTGGTTGCTGGTGGACGACGCCCACGGCTTCGGCGTGCTCGGGCCACAGGGGCGCGGCAGCCTCGCACATTTCGCGCTGCGCTCGAAGCGCCTGATCTACATGGGTACCCTTGGCAAGGCCGCCGGCGTTTCCGGCGCTTTCGTCGCCGGTGAGCGCAGCCTCATCGAATGGCTGGTCAACAAGAGCCGCAGCTACATTTTCACCACCGGCGCCCCACCGCTGCTGGCCGACACCCTGCTCACCGCGCTGGACCTGATCGAACACGGCGACGCCCGCCGCGCCCACCTCGCGGCGCTCATCGGGCACCTCAAAAGCGGCCTGCGCCTCAAGCGCTGGCAACTGCTGCCCTCCGACACCCCGATCCAGCCGGTCGTCATCGGCGACAACCACGAAACCCTGGCCGTCTCCCGCGCCCTCGAGGCCGAAGGCCTGTGGGTGCCAGCCATTCGCCCGCCCACGGTGCCCAGGGGCGCGGCACGGCTGCGCATCACCCTGTCGGCGGCGCACAGCTTTGCGCAGGTCGACCGCCTCGTCGAAGCCCTCAAGCGGCTGGAGGCGCAGCACCCATGACCCCGCCCATCGTTCTCCTTCACGGCTGGGGCCTGTCGTCCGCGGTGTGGGCACCGCTGCAAGCGCAGCTCGACCCGCAGCTCACGGTCCTCGCCCCTGATCTTCCCGGCCACGGCAACGCCGCCCCCGCCGGCGACACGCTGGCGAGCTGGACCGAAGCCCTGCTCGCCCACATTCCGGATGGCAGCATCCTCGTCGGCTGGTCCCTCGGCGCCCAGCTCGCCATGCACCTCGCCGTGCATGCCCCTCAAAAAGTCGCCCGTCTCGTACTGATCGCCGCCAGCCCCCGCTTCGTGCAGGCCGACAACTGGCCTGCCGCGCTGCCAGAAACCACGCTCGAAGAATTCCGGAACCACTTCGAACTCGACCCGGACGCCACCCAGCGCCGCTTCGTCGCACTGCAAAGCCTCGGTGACGCCGCCCGCAAGAATGTCGCCGCAAGACTGGGCGAGGCCCTCACCCCCGCCGACACCCTCCACCTGCCGGCGCTCGCCACCGGCCTGCGTCTCCTTGCCGAAACCGACCAGCGCGCACTCGCCCGCAGCATCACCCAGCCGGTGCGCCTGCTGCACGGCAGCGAAGACAAACTGATGCCCGTCGCAGCCGCCGAATGGCTGGCCGATGCGCTACCGCTCGGCCGCATGTCGGTGCTCAAGCACACCGGTCACGCGCCTTTCGTCTCCCGCCCGACCGAATGCGCCACGCTGATCGAAAGCTTCGCTCGCGAGGTTTTCCGGTGACTCACGCACCCGCCCCAAAGCGCGCCGTCCGCGCCGCCTTCGACAAGGCCGCCGGCCAATACGATGCCGTCGCCTCGGTGCAGCGCACCGCCTGCGATCACCTGCTCGCCCTCGTTTCAACTCAGGATTTTTCGCCCGACCGCATCCTGGACGCCGGCTGCGGCACCGGCTATGCGCTCGCCGGCCTCAAGCGCAGCTTCCCGGCCGCCGACCTCCTCGCCCTCGACTTCGCCCCGGCCATGCTCCGCCAGCACGCGCCGGGCCTCGCCCGCCCCCTGTGCGCCGACCTCGAACACCTGCCGATCGCCGGGGCCAGCCTCGACGCCCTGTGGTCCAGCTACGCGCTGCAATGGTGCAACCCGCAGCGAGCCCTGCCGGAACTCGCGCGCAGCCTGCGCCCCGGCGGCCAGCTATGGCTCGCCACCCTCGGCCCCGGCACCCTCGGCGAGCTGCACGAAGCCTTCCTGCACGTGGATAACAACGAACACGTACTGAGCTTCCAGCCCCCCGAAGCCATTCTCAAGGCCGCCGAATCCGCCGGCCTTCGCGTGTTGAAAAGCGAACGCCGCACCCTCCACGCGTGGGCGCCCGACCTGCGCAGCCTGCTCTACGACATCAAGACCCTCGGCGCCCACCAGACCGGCTCAGCGCATCGCGCCCCCCTCGGAAAATCCGCCTGGCTCCGCCTCGTCGCCGCCTACGAGGCCTACCGCGGCCCCAACGGACTCCCGGCCTCCTACGACACCTTCTGGCTCATCGCCGAGAAAATCTGAATCTGAATTCGAAATGACCGCCTTCTTCATCACCGGCACCGATACCGAGATCGGCAAGACCTTCGTCACCTGCACCCTCCTCCACGCCGTGCGCGCAAAGGGGCTCACGGCCCTCGGCATGAAGCCAGTCGCGGCCGGTGCCGAAATAGTGAAGGGTGAATTCATCAACGAAGACGCCGCCCGCCTGCGCGCCGCCGGCAGCTTCGACCCTGGCCTCGCGCTGCTCAACCCGTTCTGCCTCGCCAGCCCCATCGCGCCGCACATTGCAGCAGCTGAAGAGGGCGTGGTGATCGAGCCCGGCAAGATTCGAGAAGCTTTTGCGGCGCTAACAGAGCAGGCCGATGTGGTGCTGGTGGAAGGCGTGGGCGGATTTCGCGTGCCGCTGGGCGAGGACTACGACACCGCCGACCTGGCCCGCGACCTGGGCCTGCCGGTAATCCTGGTGGTGGGCATGCGCCTCGGCTGCATCAACCATGCGCTCCTTACCGCCGAGGCCATTGCAGCCCGCGGCCTTACCCTGGCCGGATGGGTCGCCAACCAGATCGATCCGGCCATGCTGCGCTTCGAACAGAACCTGGAAGCGCTGACCCGGCGCATGCCGGCGCCGCTGCTCGGCATTGTGCCCTTCCAGCCCGACGGCAACGCCGCTACCGCGGCAAGCGGCCTGACGCTACCCCAGTGAGCGCTGCTGGCGCAGCTGCTCAAAAAGACACACGCCAGCCGCGACGCCCACATTGAGCGATTCCATGCCGCCCGGCATGGGAATCAGCACCCGCTGCGTGGCCAGTGCCAGCATGGCTGGCGACAGCCCCTGGCCTTCCGAGCCAAACAGCCAGGCCACCGGCCCGCGCAAATCCAGGTCGTAAAGCTCGACCGAATCCTGCAGATCGGCGGCCAGAATCGCGCCCGGGAAACCGGCCAGCGCCGCCTGGGCATCGACGTTCTCAAAGATGCGCAAACCGAAGTGCGCACCCATCGCCGCCCGCAACACCCGCGGCGACCAGGCCTGGGCACAGCCGGGTGCGAGCAGCACGTCAGCGACGCCAACCGCCGCAGCGGTGCGCAGGATGGTGCCCAGGTTGCCCGGGTCTTGTACGCCATCCAGCACGACGCAGCTGCCGGTCACCGAAACCTCCGGTGCGGCCGGCGGAATCGTGATGACCGCCAGCACGCCGCTCGGCGCATCCACCGGACTCACATGGGCAAACAGGCGATCCGGCAACTCGATACAGTCGAAAGCGGAGCAAGCTTCGAGCAGCGCGGCAATCTCAGCCTGCCCGCGACCGCTTTCGCTCACCACCACCCTCGTCGGCTTAACCCCCCGCTCCAGCGCGACGCCAAGCAGATGGGCCCCGTCGATCAGGGTTTCACCGCTGCCGCGCCGCTCTCGCGCCGAGGTCGCGAGGGCATGCAGGTGCTTGACCGTGGCGTTGTCGCGGGAGCTGATCAGCTTCACGATTCAGAAGGCCAGGCCGAGGGTTGCCAGCAACACGGTCAATGCGCCGAGAACAAGATTGAACGTCACACGCTGGCGGATCTGGTTGAGAGCCTGGGCACCCTGCGCCCAGCTCTCGGCGGCCACCGCCCGCTGCAAAGCGCGCCAGGGGCCAAACCAGATGCTCGCAAAAACCGCAGTCATGAGCAGCCCGGTTCCGGCCATCGCATGCCACGCAAGCGGCGCGCGGGCCATGCCGACTTCGATGAGCATCGCGAAACCGGACAGCACGATCGCACCAATCGCCAGCCAGACCAGCGGAAAAAAACGCCTGAACACGCCACTCCACAGGGCGAGACGCTGGGCGGGCGGCAGGGCGAGCGCCGCCGGACGAAGGCAGAAATGGGCAAAACTCATGCCGCCGACCCACACGATCACGCCGGCCAGATGCACGAACAACAACACATGATGGAGTTTCACGTTCAGTCCTCGTCGGTCCACAACGGCGGGTTGGCGATCACGTCCCGCACCGGCCCAAAACTCTTGCGATAGATGTCGCAGGCCCCGTGGGCCCGCAGCGCAGCCAGATGGGCCGCCGTCGGGTAGCCCTTGTGGCCGGCGAGGCCATATTGGGGATAACGTTTATCCAGTTCAAGCAACTGCGCATCCCGCGCCGTTTTGGCCAGAATGGACGCCGCCGAGATCTCTGCGACGAGGGAATCCCCCTTCACCACCGCTTCACAGGGCACATCGAGCCGCGGGCAGCGGTTGCCATCCACCAATACCCGGTCAGGCACCAGCGCCAGCCCGGCCACAGCGCGCTGCATCGCGAGCATCGTTGCATGAAGAATATTGAGCCGGTCGATCTCCTCGACGCTGGCCTCGGCGATGCACCAGGCCAGGGCTTTTTCGCGAATCTCGATGGCCAGCTTTTCGCGACGCTTCTCGCTCAGCTTCTTGGAATCGGCAAGTCCCGCAATCGGGCGTGCCGGATCGAGGATCACCGCCGCCGCAACCACCGGCCCGCAAAGGGGCCCTCGACCCGCCTCGTCGACACCGCACAGTTTTTCCATCAGCGCCGGCTCTCCCGCAGATACGGAAGGATCGCAGCGGCGGCCTTGTCGGCGGTGTTCTGGCGCAATTGCAGATGCATGTCGGTAAATATCCGGACGATCTCGGCGCTGCGCTCGGGATCGGCCAGCCAGCCATCCAGCGCGTCAGCCAGGGTCTGGGGCGTGGCTGCGTCCTGCAGGATTTCCGGCACCACTTCACGCCCCGCCAGCACATTGGGAAGCCCCACCCACGGCAGGTAGGCCATGCGGCGCATCAGCTTGAACGACCACTTGCCGATCTTGTAGGTGATGACCATCGGGCGCTTGAGAAGCGCCGCCTCCAGGCTGGCCGTTCCGCTCGCCACCAGAACCACGTCGGCGGCGATCATCGCCTCGACGGCGTGACCGAACAGGATGCGGATCGGCAAATCGAGATTGGCATGTCGACGCAGCGCGTCCTCGAAAAGCAGCCGTGTTTCACGCGTCGCCAGCGGTACGAGGAAACGGGCCGTCGGATGGCGCTCGTGAAGGATGGCCGCCGTCGCGATGTAGGTGTCGGCAAGGTTGCGCACCTCGGACTGGCGGCTGCCCGGCAGGAAGGCAAACACCGGGCCGCCTGCAGGAATCTGCAGCAATTCACGGGTTCCGGCCCGATCCGGCTCCAGCGGAAAGACGTCCGCCAGCGGATGCCCGACATAAGTCACCGGCACGCCGGCCGTTTTGTAGAGCTCGGGCTCGAAGGGAAACAGGCACAACATGTGGCTGACCGAACGGGCGATCCCCTTCAGCCGGCCCTTGCGCCAGGCCCAGATCGACGGACTGACGAAGTGGATTGCCGGAATGCCCTTGTCCTTGAGGCGCTTTTCGAGCCACAAACTGAAGTCCGGTGCATCCACACCGATGAAGGCGGCCGGCGGATCGGCAATCAGCCGGTCACGCAGATCACGGCGAATGCCCGACAGCTCCCGGTAGTTCTTGAGGGCATCCACGTAGCCGTGAACCGAAAGCTTCTCGGCAGGCCACCAAGCCTCGAAGCCTTCCGCCTGCATCTTGGGGCCACCGATGCCGAAAAACACGGCATCCGGCAAATGGCGCTTGAGCGCCCGGATCAGGTGACTGGCGAGGAGGTCGCTGGACGCCTCGCCCGCCACCATGGCGATGCGCAAAGCCATGGATTAACGAACGATGCCACGCCCGGATTCGGCGATGAAGTCTGAAAACTGCTGCAACTCCGGCGCCTCGGCGACTGCCTCGGCAATCTGCCGCCGCGCCTCGTCGAGGGTCAGACCGCTGCGGTACAGGGTTTTATAGGCACGTTTGATGGCCATGATCCCGGCACTGCTGAAACCGCGCCGCTTGAGACCTTCGCTGTTGATCCCGTGGGGCGAAGCCGGATTGCCGGACACCGTCACGAACGGCGGCAAATCCTGCAGCAGCACGGTACCGACACCGCAAAAGCTGTGCGCACCGACCCGCACGAACTGATGCACACCGGTAAAGCCGCCGAGAATTGCCCAGTCGCCCACGCTCACGTGGCCAGCCAGGGTCGCGTTGTTGGCGAAGATGGTGTTGCTGCCGACCATGCAGTCATGTGCCACATGCACATAGGCCATGATCCAGTTGTCGTTGCCGACGCGGGTCAGGCCACCATCCTGCGCGGTGCCGGTGCTAAAGCTGCAGAACTCGCGAATCGTGTTGCCGTTACCGATCTCGAGCCGGGTCGGCTCAGCGGCGTATTTCTTGTCCTGCGGCTCGGAACCGATCGAGCAGAACTGGAAAATCCGGTTATTGCTGCCGATTCGGGTATGCCCCTCGACAACGACATGCGGCCCGATCGTCGTCCCTTCAGCGATTTCCACGTGCTCGCCGATGACCGAATACGGCCCGACCTGCACGCCTTCAGCAAGGCGCGCGCCCGGATGAACGATGGCAGTCGGGTGAATGGTCATCGCTTGATCGCACACATGAATTCAGCTTCGGTCGCCACTTCGCCTTCTACACGGGCAACCGCCTTGAACTTCCAGATATTGCGGATTGTGCGCACAATCTCGGCCTCGAGGATCAACTGATCCCCCGGCACCACGGGCCGCTTGAAACGGACGTTGTCCACGGACGCAAAATACACCATCGAATTTTCGTCGGGCACCGTGCCTTCGGTCTTGAACGCCAGCACAGCGGCCGCCTGGGCGAGCGCTTCGATGATCAACACGCCGGGCATTACCGGGCTGTGCGGAAAATGACCGGGGAAGAAAGGCTCGTTGACCGTCACATTCTTGAGACCGACGACGCGCTTGCCCACTTCCAGCTCAATGATGCGATCCACCAGCAGGAACGGGTAGCGATGCGGAATGTACTTCTTGATTTCGTTGATATCGATGATGCTCATGATTCCTTTTTCCTCATGATTCCTTGGCCGCGAGTTGTTTCTCAAGCTCGCGCACCCGGTCCGCCATCGCATCGAGGCGACGCAGATGAGCAAAATTCCTGATCCAGTCCGCATGGGGCATCTGCGGCAACATCGCCGTATAGACACCAGCCTTGTCAATCGACTTGGTGATCACGGTCGCCGCCGAGACAACGACATCGTCAGCCACGGACAGATGTCCTGAAATTCCCGACTGCCCGCCCATCATCAAGCGCTTGCCGACGTGAGAGCTGCCGGCAATGCCCGATTGGCCTGCCATGATGGTGTCGTCACCAATGTGCACGTTGTGGGCAACCTGAATCAGGTTGTCCAGCTTGACCCCGTTGCCAATCACGGTATCGTCGAGGGCGCCTCGATCAATGGTCGTGTTGGCACCGATTTCCACGTCATCGCCGATCACGACGCGCCCGATCTGCGGAATCTTGACCCAGCGCTTGTCCGGGTCGCGGGCGAAGCCAAAACCATCTGAGCCGATTACGGCACCCGAATGAACGATCGCGCGGGCACCCAGGACACAGTCGGCGTAAATCCGGACCCCTGCGTGCAGTAACGAATCAGCGCCGAGAGCGACCCCGTCGCCGAGAACACAACCCGGGCCGATCACACAGTTTTCGGCAATAACGCACCCCTCGCCGATGACGGCATTCGGCCCAACCGACACCGATGCAGGGAGGCTTGAAGCCACGACCGCAGACGGATGAATCCCGGGCGCCGGACGCTTCGGAGGATTGAACAACTGAGCCGCGCGTGCGAAGTACAGGTAAGGATCAGGCGTCAGGACGCTCGGCCGATCAGTCAGCGCGGCAGACTTGGGCGAAAGGATGAATGCAGAAGCCTGGCTCGACTCAAGTGCAGAGCGGTATTTGGGATTGGCGAGAAAAGCCAGATCGCCATTCCTCGCCTTCTCCAGCGTTGCAATCTGCCGTACGCGTAAAGACGGGTCTCCGACCAGTTCTCCACCCAGCCGGGACACAAGTTCGCCAAGGGAAAATTCCATCGGAGCGAACGCTTACTTGGCTTCAATCAGCGCCTTGATCACTTTGTCGGTGATATCAATGCGCGGGCTGGCATAAACAGCTTCCTGGAAAATGATGTCGTACTTTTCGGCCTCGGCGATCTGTTTGATCGTCTTGTTGGCACGCTCGAGTACACCCGCAAGTTCCTCGTTGCGACGCTGGTTCAGATCTTCACGAAACTCCCGCTGCTTGCGCTGGAAATCCCGGTTAAGTTCATTGAACTCGCGCTCCTTGTTGCGGCGATCGCCTTCGGCCATGGTCATGCCGTTTTTCTCGAGCGCCTCCTGCATGCCTTGCAGCTGCTTGGCCAGGCGCTGAAGCTCCTGATCACGCTTCTCGAATTCCTTCTCGAGCTTCTGCTGGGCCTTCTTAGCCGGAGGTGCTTCCTTCATGACCCGATCGGAATTGACAAAGCCGACCTTGACCTCGGCAACTGCCGTCTGAGCGAACGCGGCAAGCATGACTGCTGCCAGCGCAGATAAACCGATACCCTTCATTGAAACCTCCATCTTCATGCAATACGGCAGCAATCAGAAAACCGTACCCAACTGGAACTGGAATTTTTGCGTCCTGTCGCCCTCTTCCTTCTTGAGTGCATGCCCAAGACTGAACTTGAGCGGACCAACCGGAGAACTCCAGCTGAACGCCAACCCCGCACTGTAACGCAAATCCGAGGCACGAACCTTGTCGTCCGCCGCCCACACGTAGCCTGTATCGGCGAACACGGAAAGCCGCATCGACTTGTCCTTGCCGCCTCCCGGCATCGGGAAATAGTACTCCGCGTTGGCAATAGCGCGACGGTTACCCCCCAAGGAGCGGACGTAACCAGAGCTATCCGTGTAGTGCGGACCCAGCGTGCTCTGCTGGTAGCCACGCACAGAACCGATACCACCGGCATAGAAATTCTTGTAGAACGGCAGCTCCTTGCCGTCGTAGCCGTGCGCGTAGCCGATATCTCCGTTCAGCATCAACGCATGGCCGCCACCAAACGGGAACCAGCGCTGATGCTGGTAGCTGGCGCGCGCATAACGCATGTCGAGCACCGGCGTAGCCACCTCGACAGAGGCACGCTGATAGACGCCGGACGTCGGGTACAGAAAACTGTCGCGCCGGTCCCGACCCCAACCCGCCGTTGCTACAAGGCTCCGGGCGGTATCGCCAAAGGTATTCACAAAGCTGATATACGGCGCCGGGCTCGTATCGTAGACCTTGATCGTAGTCTGATCGACGGACAGACCGAAGTTGATCCGGTCATCCTCGGCAATCGGATAACCGAACCGCACCCCGGCGCCAATGGACGACGATTTGTAGGTGGCCACGGACAGGGAGGTCGGATCAACGTTCCGCTGATAAATATCCCAGCCCATGCTGACGCCGTCGATCGACCAGTAAGGATTGGTGAAGGACAGAGCGATTGTCCGGTTGATCCTGCCGGTGTTCATCTGCAGGGTCATTGCATTGCCGGTACCAAACAGGTTCTGCTGGGCAATCGACGCCGACAAGATGACTTTTTCGGCACTGGAGAAACCCGCGCCGAGCATCAGGTTACCCGTCGCGCGCTCCTTGACCGTGAAATTGGCGTCCACCTGGTCGGTAACGCCAGCCACTGCGGGCGTATCGATCGCCACATCCTCGAAATAGCCAAGGCGGTCCAGGCGCACCTTGGATCGGTTGATGGCGGCTCCGTCGTACCAGGCACCTTCCATCTGGCGAATCTCGCGACGCAGCACTTCGTCGCGGGTACGGGCATTGCCTGCAAAGCTGATCTTGCGCACGTACACGCGACGCCCCGGATCGACGAAAAAGGTGAAAGCCACTTCACGCTTGACCTTGTCCACTTCGGGTGCCGCATTGACGTTGGCGAAAGCGTAACCCTCGTTGCCAAGCCGGTCGCTGATCGCCTTGGTCGTCGCGGTCACATCATCACGAACAAAGGTTTCGCCCGCCTTGAGCTTGACGAGCTTCTGCAAGTCAGCCTCGGGCAGAACCATGTTGCCCGCCAGCTTCACGTCGGAAACGGTGTATTTTTCACCCTCTGTGATGCTGAGGGTGATGTAGATATCCTTCTTGTCCGGCGTGATCGACACCTGGGTCGAGTCGATGCTGAAATCCAGATAGCCGCGGTTCAGGTAAAAGGAGCGAAGCGCCTCGATGTCGGCCGAAAGCTTTTGCTTCGAATACTGATCGGATTTCGAGTACCAGGTCATCAAGCCCGGCGTCGTCAACGAAAACAGCTCGATGAGTTCCTTTTCCTTGAAGACCTTGTTCCCGAGAATACTGATCTGCCGGATCTTCGCCGCGTCACCTTCGACCACATTGAAGTTCACACCAACCCGGTTTCGCTCAAGCGGTGTGACGGTGGTGGTGATCTGGACGCCGTAAAGGCCTTTGGAGAGATACTGGCGTTTCAACTCCTGCTCTGCGCGCTCGAGCACGGCCCTGTCGAAAATGCGGGACTCAGCCAGACCCACTTCCTTGAGACCCTTTTTCAAGGCGTCCTTGTCGAATTCCTTGATGCCAACGAAATCAACCTGGGAAATGGCAGGCCGCTCGTCAACCAGCACGATGATCACGTCACTTTCGACTTCGATTCGTACATCCTTGAAGAAGCCGGTCGCGAAAAGGGATTTGATCGCCTGGGACGCCTTGTCCTCGGAGAAGCGTTCACCCACCTTGACAGGAAGATAGCTGAACACCGTCCCGGCTTCGGTCCGCTGGATTCCTTCAACACGAATATCTTTGACGACGAATGGCTCGAAGGCCAAGACGGGCGACGCAGCGAAAAGCGCAGCGATCGCCCCGGAGAGGAGCTTGGATTTCATCCGATTTCAGCTAGCAACAAGGCGGTTGATGTCGTTGTAGAAGGCAAAAGCCATTAGCGCCGCCAGCAGAGCCATTCCAATCTGCTGACCGATCTCCATAATCCGCTCGGAAACCGGGCCGCCCTTGATGATCTCGATCACATAATACAGCAAGTGCCCGCCATCAAGCACAGGCACCGGCAGCAGATTGAGAACCCCCAGGCTGATGCTGATGAGCGCGAGAAACTTGATGTAATGGGACAAACCCATACGCGCCGACTGTCCTGCAAAATCGGCGATCGTCACAGGGCCACTGAGGTTTTTTACGGAAACGTCACCCGTTATCATGCGCCCCATTACGCTCAGGCTCATGGCTGCAGTATCCCATGTCTGGTCGAACCCCTTGATCAGCGCATCGACCACACCGTAGCGCACGGTCACGAAGAGCAGCTCGCGCTGCGCTTCGGCATCGGCCATCGAAACACCGATACGGCCGATCCTGCGACCGTTTTCTTCGACCCCCCTGGGCTCCAGGCGGAAGACCGCAGACTGACCGTCACGCTCGACCTCCACTTCGAGCGACTGCCCCGGCGCATCACGCACGATAGCCACCAGGTCTCCCCATCCATTGACCCGCTTTTCGCCGATACGCAACACGCGGTCACCCGATCGCATGCCGGCTGCCTGAGCGGGGCCGTCCGGAGTCAGCTTGCCGAGCACCGCCGGCAGATTGGGGCGGTAAAGCTGCAGGCCCAGCTGGCTGGCAACATCACTCTGGCTCTGATCCACGTCGACGGCCACCAGATCCAGATCTCGAATCACGATTTCCCGAGCACCATTGATCGTCTCGATACGTGCTCCGCGGCGCTCAAGCGCATCGTCGAGCAGACGCCAGCGAAACTCCTGCCAGGTTTCAACCGCTCGTCCATTCACCGAACGAATCAGCTCACCATCCCGGAAACCGACCCGCTCTGCCTGGCTCCCAGCCACAGGTGCACCGAGGCGCGGCCGCAACTCCTCGACTCCACCTACGTACAGGCCCCAGTAAAGCGCGATAGCCAGCAAGAGGTTGGCAACCGGCCCCGCGACCACGATGGCAATTCTGCGCCACACACTCTGCCTGTTGAATGCCCGATGCAGCTCATCGGAATGCACGGGCGCCTCGCGCTCATCGAGCATTTTTACGTAGCCGCCCAGCGGGAACAGCGACAACACCCATTCCGTCTTGTCCGCGCCGGCACGCCACACCAAAAGGGGCTTTCCGAAACCCAGGGAAAAACGCAGCACGCGGACACCGCACAAGCGGGCCACCAGATAGTGGCCAAACTCATGCACGACAATCAGAATGCCGAGCGCCAGCAGGAAAGGCAGGACGTAATCCAGCAGACTCATCGGGAGACCTCAAGACACAGGCGACGCGCGCCCTTCGGAAGCGCCGGGCGCATACCCGTCACTGAAGGAACTGGCGAACGAAATTCGCCGCCACCAGCCGGGCGCGCCGATCAGCCTCCAGCACGCTATCCAGCGAATCGGCAGGCTGCATTTCCATGGCATCGAGAGTTGCAGCGATAACGCCCGAGATCCGGTCGAAACGCAGCCCCCCCTCAAGGAAACTCCCCACCGCCACCTCATTGGCTGCGTTGAGCACAGCCGGTGCCGTGGCGCCCACTTCGAGCGCGCGATAGGCGAGCGCAAGACAAGGAAAACGCTCGAGGTCAGGGCGCTCGAAGTTGAGCTGCCCTATTGCAAAGAGATCCAGCGGCCGGACGCCAGCATCCACGCGCTCCGGATAGGCCATGGCATGTGCAATCGGCGTGCGCATGTCAGGGTTACCGAGCTGCGCGAGAACGGAGCCATCCACGTAAGCCACCATCGAGTGGATCACGCTCTCAGGGTGGATGACGACCTCGATCCGTTCGGCAGGCGCGCTGAACAACCAGTGCGCCTCGATAACCTCCAGCCCCTTGTTCATCATCGTCGCCGAATCGACTGAGATTTTCCGCCCCATGACCCAGTTCGGATGAGCACAGGCCATTTCCGGCGTCACGGCTGCGAGCTCCTCAACAGGCTTGCATCGGAACGGCCCTCCTGAAGCGGTGAGCAGGATACGGGTGACTTCGGTTCCGTCTATCTTCTGCCGGAAGCCAGCCGGCAGGGCCTGAAATATCGCGTTGTGTTCGCTGTCGATGGGCAGCAGGGTTGCACCATTGGATGCAACCTCCTGCATGAACAGCGCTCCCGACATCACAAGCGCCTCCTTGTTGGCGAGCAGGATGCGCTTTCCACTACGCGCAGCGGCGAGAGCCGGAACGAGACCGGCGGCACCCACGATCGCCGCCATCACCATATCCACCTCTGGTGCCGACGCCACAGCAGCAAGCGAACCGGGTCCAGCAAGCACTTCGGTGCAGCACCCGGCACTATCGAGGCGCGACTGCAGGCGCTGGGCGTCCTCTGTGCGATCCAGCACTGCGTAGGCGGGACGATGGGTCATGCACTGCTCGAAAAGCTTGTCCACCTGACGGTGAGCAGTCAATGCAAAAACCCCGTAGCGCTCAGGGTGACGTGACGCTACGTCAAGCGTGCTGACGCCAATGGAGCCCGTCGCGCCAAGAACAGTGATGAATTTTTTGTCGTGGGCCATGACTTATCGTGCGAACCAGAGCACCAGCAGACCGGCAAAAGGCAAGGTCGACGTCAGACTGTCGATCCGGTCGAGAATTCCACCGTGGCCAGGAAGAAGGGTTCCGCTATCCTTGACTCCGGCCTGACGCTTGAGCATCGATTCAAACAGGTCACCCATGATGCTGATCGCCGTGAACGCAACCAAGGCGCCAACGATGACAGCAACCGTGCCGGCGTCGGTCACGCCGTGACCTGTGAATGAAAGGCACAGGAAGCCATAAATCACCACGCCAACCACCGCACCGTAAGCACCTTCCCAGCTTTTGCCGGGACTGATCGAAGGGGCAAGCTTGCGCCTCCCGAAAGCACGACCGGTGAAGTAGGCAGCAATATCGGCGACCCACACTGCCGCCATCACGCCAAGCAAGAGCCACGGACTGAGGAGTCGCAGATGAGCCATCGCCAGGCTGGGAGGCAACAACAGGACGACACCGACGATGGCCGATGCTGCGTTGCCAGACAAGGCCCAGCGAGCCCTTAACCAGAACGGAGCGCAGAGTATCCAGAACAACGCACTGACTGCATAAACTGGAATCAGGCTGAATGGGGCTACGGTTTCTTCGCGGTGCAAGCCTGCAACCAGCCCACCAGCCAGGCAGATGAGTCCGAGCAAGAGCGCATACACACGTTGACGGACAACCGAAAAACCGACGATTCCGCCCCACTCCGCAGCCGCCGCGCCACACACGACCGACACGAAAACAAGCCAGCCGAAGGCTGGAAGCAGGAATACAGCGGAAAGCAGGCCCGCAAGAAGGAGCAGCGCGGTGATGACCCGCGCCTTAAGCATGGCCGGGCGCTGAGGGGTCGGATTCGCCCTTGACGAGCTGCTCGCTGGTCCTGCCGAAGCGACGCTCGCGTCCTTGGTAAGACGCAATCGCCTCGTCGAGTTCGGCTTCACCAAACTCCGGCCACAGCTTGTCGGTGAAATACAATTCGGAATAGGCGAGCTGCCAGAGCATGAAATTGCTGATCCGCTTCTCGCCACCCGTACGGATGAAGAGATCAGGCTCAGGGCTGAAACCCAGAGCGAGATGGGGCACCAGATCCTCTTCCGAGAACCCGCCAGGACTGCCTTGGCCTGCAGCGATCATTTTACCGACGGCCTGCATGATGTCCCAGCGTCCGCCGTAATTCGCGCAGATCGTCAGATTCATCTTGGTGTTGCCGGCGGTAAGCGTCTCCCCGTCGCGAATGAGATCCACCAGCGCCTTGTCGAAACGCTCGAGCTCACCCACCACGCGCAGACGAATGTTATTTCGGTGAATCCGCTCGATTTCCGCCTTGAGGGATTTCACGAACAACTGCATCAGGAAAGACACCTCGTCCTGAGGCCGACGCCAGTTTTCGGAACTGAAGGCAAAGACGGTGAGGTACTCGACGCCCCGATCGAGGCAGGTCCGGATAACCTCGCGCAGGGAGTCGACACCCTTTGCATGACCAGCGACCCGCGGCATAAAACGCTTTCGCGCCCAGCGCCCGTTGCCGTCCATGATTATCGCGATATGCCGCGGGACCTGAACGGCCTCGGGCACGCTCCGCGTGGAGCTCGTAAACGGCAATCGCACCATGTTATCTCCGCCTGACAAGAACCGTAAAAGCAGCAACTGACACGCGTGTCAGATCTGCATCAGCTCTTGTTCCTTCTGTGCGAGAAGCTTGTCGATTTCAATGACAGCCTTGTCGGTCAGCTTCTGGATTTCGTCCTGAGTCCGACGTTCGTCGTCCTCGGAAATCGTTTTCGCCTTGAGCGCGTCCTTGAGCGAAGCATTGGCGTCACGGCGCAGATTGCGCACAGCAACCTTGGTACCTTCGCCTTCGCCCTTGACCACCTTGATCAGTTCCTTGCGGCGCTCTTCGGTCAGTGCGGGCATGGGAACGCGAATAATTTCGCCTTGGGACGCAGGATTCAGCCCCAGATCAGCGTCGCGGATGGCCTTTTCAACCTTGCCGACCATCGGCTTTTCCCACGGTTGAACACCCAGCGTGCGGGAGTCGATCAGCGTCACGTTGGCAACCTGACTGATCGGCACGGGGCTGCCGTAATAATCAACCGTAACATGATCCAGAATCCCGGTATGCGCGCGTCCGGTTCTCACTTTGGCGAGATCCAGCTTGAGCGACTCGATGGACTTCTGCATCTTGGCTTCAGTAGTTTTCTTGAGTTCCGAAATCATCGGTTCATCCTCAGCAATAAACCAGTGTACCTTCATCCTCGCCCATCACGACGCGCTTCAGCGCGCCGCTCTTGAAGAGGCTGAAGACATTGATCGGCAGACGCTGATCACGGCACAAAGCGAACGCAGTCGCGTCCATCACCGCCAGATTCCGACTGATTGCCTCGTCGAAGGAAATCCGCTGAAAGCGCGTCGCTGTCGGATCCTTCTTCGGATCGGCGGTGTAGATGCCATCCACCTTGGTGGCTTTAAGCACGATATCTGCACCGATCTCGGAGCCGCGCAGCGCGGCAGCCGTATCGGTCGTAAAAAACGGGTTACCTGTTCCGGCACCGAAAATGACGACACGTCCCTCTTCGAGGTAACGAATTGCCTTGCCGCGTATGTAGGGCTCGACCACCTGGTCGATCCGCAATGCGGACTGGACACGCGCATTGACCCCCGCGGCGCGAAATGCGTCCGCAAGGGCCATGGCGTTCATCACGGTGGCCAGCATCCCCATGTAGTCGGCAGTAGCGCGATCCATACCGGATGCCGCCCCTGCCATTCCACGGAAGATGTTCCCGCCTCCAATAACGACTCCGACCTCGACACCGAGACGGGTCACCTCGACCACATCCCGGACAATCCCGCCAACGACATCCTGATTGATACCATAGGCGTCGTCGCCCATCAGGGCTTCGCCGGAGAGCTTGAGGAGAATTCGCTTGTAGGCAGGCTGACTCATTGTGATCTACCTCTTACTTCTGCGCAGCCGCGGCGGCCTGGGCAGCCACTTCAGCAGCGAAGTCGGTCACTTTCTTCTCGATGCCTTCACCGACGATGAACAGCGTGAAGCCGGCCACGGATGCACCCTTGGCCTTCAGGAGCTGGCTGACCGTCTGCTTGCCGTCTTCCGCCTTGACGAAGACCTGATCCAGCAAGGTCACGTCCTTGAGGAACTTCTGGACGGTGCCGTCGGCGATCTTCTCGAGCATGGCGTCCGGCTTGCCGGCTTCGCGGGCCTTCTCGATGGCGATGCGACGCTCGACTTCGAGCAGCTCGGCGGGTACGCCGGAGGCGTCGAGAGACTTCGGCTTGGACGCGGCGATGTGCATGGCCAGGTCCTTCGCAAGGGCTTCGTCGCCGCCCACGAGGTCGATCAGCACGCCGATCTTGGAACCACCGTGGATGTAGCTGGCGACAGCGCCCTTGGCATCCACGCGCACGAAGCGGCGGATGGACATGTTTTCACCGATCTTGCCGATCAGCGCCTTGCGGACTTCTTCGACGCTCTGACCGTTGATCTCGAGCGCAGACAGCGCCTCCACGTCGGCGGGATTCTTGGTGGCGACCAGTTCGGCGACATTCTGGACCAGAGCCAGAAACTCGTCGTTCTTGGCCACGAAGTCGGTCTCGCAGTTCACTTCCACCATCGCGCCAAGCTTGGCGTCGGCGGAGATGTAGATGCCGACAATGCCCTCAGCGGTCACGCGGGTGGCAGCCTTGGAAGCCTTGTTGCCCAGCTTGACGCGCAGAATTTCTTCCGCCTTCGCCATGTCGCCAGCGGCTTCGGACAGCGCCTTCTTGCATTCCATCATCGGCGCGTCGGTTTTCTCGCGCAGCTCCTTGACCATGCTTGCGGTAATTTCCGCCATGCTTGCTCCTAGATAATTCTATTGAATTGGATTCAGTCGTGATGCACGGCGGGCGCACCTGGCGCCCGCCTGGAAAATCAGGCCTGCTCTTCGGCGCCGTCTTCCACTTCGACGAATTCGTCGGAGCCGGCACCCACGATTTCCTGGAGAATCTGGTTGCGACCTTCCAGCACAGCGTCGGCAATGCCGCGGGCGTACAGACGGATGGCGCGGGACGAGTCGTCGTTACCGGGGATCACGAAATCGACGCCTTCCGGAGAGTGGTTGGTATCGACCACGGCCACAACCGGGATTCCCAGCTTGTTGGCTTCGGTGATGGCAATTTTGTGGTAGCCGACGTCGATGACGAACAGCGCATCCGGCAGGCCGCCGAGTTCCTTGATACCGCCAAGGCTCTTTTGCAGCTTTTCGAGTTCGCGGGAGGCCATCAGGGCTTCCTTCTTGGACAGACGCTCGATGGAGCCGTCTTCCACCATGGCTTCCATGTCCTTCAGGCGCTTGATCGAAACCTTGACGGTCTTGAAGTTGGTGAGCATGCCGCCGAGCCAGCGCTCGTCAACGTAGGGCATGCCGGCGCGACGGGCTTCTTCAGCCACGATTTCGCGAGCCTGGCGCTTGGTGCCAACGAACATGATGTTGCCGCGATTGGAAGCCAGCTTGCGCACAAAGGCAGTCGCCTCGTTGTACTTGACGAGGGTCTTTTCCAGATTGACGATGTGGATCTTGTTGCGCTGACCGAAGATGAACGGCGCCATCTTCGGGTTCCAGAAACGGGTTTGGTGGCCGAAGTGGACGCCCGCTTCGAGCATTTGACGCATGGTGACAGACATTTTTGACTCCAATACTGAGGTTTGACCGCCGCCCGGCCTGCCGACCCTGCCAGTGCAGAATCAGGCTACGCCGCAGACATCCTTTCAGACGCCCGCCGGACCCCAATGGGCCGGACGTGTGTATTTTGACTGGCACCCTTGCCAGCCAAGCCGCAGATTGTAGCAGTATCCGACCGCGCCCCTCAAGACCGGCATACCATTCCCGGGCGGAGCTGCGCATCGCGCATTGCCCGAACAGGCTGCATGAGCTAGCCTAACGGGCTCAAAAAACCCAGCAGATCAAGCCTCCATGAGCGTAACCATAAAAACGCCGGACGAAATCGAGAAGATGCGCATTGCGGGCCGGCTCGGCTCGGAAGTCCTCGATTACATCACGCCTTTCGTCAAGGCCGGCGTCAGCACCGCCGAAATCGACAAGCTTTGCCATGACTACATGGTCGATGTTCAGGGCTGCATTCCCGCCCCCCTGAACTACGCCCCGCCGGGCTACGTACCCTACCCCAAATCAATATGCACGTCGGTCAACCATCAGGTTTGCCACGGGGTGCCGAATGAAAAGGTGATTCTCAAGAAAGGCGACATCGTCAATCTGGATATCACCGTAATCAAGAATGGTTACCACGGCGACACCAGCCGCATGTTCATCGTCGGCGAAACCTCTATCCGCGCCAGGCGCCTGTGTGAAATCACCTACGAATGCATGTGGCTCGGCATTGCCCAGGTCAAGCCGGGCGCTCATCTCGGCGACATCGGCCACGCCATCCAGAAGCATGCGGAAGCGAATGGTTTCTCGGTTGTACGTGAGTTCTGCGGACACGGCATCGGGGCCAACTTCCATGAAGATCCCCAGGTGCTGCATTACGGCAAGGCTGGAACCGGCATCGAACTCAAGCCGGGCATGATCTTCACGATCGAGCCGATGATCAACGCCGGCAAGCCGGCCATTTCAGAGCTGCCCGACGGGTGGACCATCGTCACCCGCGACCGCAGCCTGTCGGCCCAGTGGGAGCACATGGTGCTGGTTACCGAAACCGGCGTCGAAGTCCTGACCCTTTCCGCCGGCAGCCCTGCCCGCCCGGACATCGTCGCCAACCTGCTGCCCTGAGCATTACCGCCAGCACCGACCGGCCCAAGCCATCCCAAAAAATGCCCGACAACGCGCCCGCCTTCGTTCCGCCCGACTCAGCCCGTGAGCTCATCACCCGCTACAAGGCCCGCCTGAAGAGCGGCGGCGAGGCGCTACGCACCGCCTATGAAGCCCGCCCCCTGACCGAGCCCATACTCAAGGGGCGCTCGCAACTGGTGGATGACGTACTTGTTGAAATCTGGAAGGATTTCAGTCTGCCCGCATCCGCCGCACTGGTGGCGGTCGGCGGCTACGGGCGCGAGGAACTCTTCCCGTGCTCGGATGTGGACCTGCTGTTCCTGCTCGATAGCCCGCCGAATGACGAACTCGGCGAGCGCCTGACCCAGATGATCAGTCTGATCTGGGACGTGGGCCTCGAGATCGGGCACAGCGTGCGTACGGTCGATGAATGCCTTGAAGAGGCCGGGCGCGACGTAACCGTGATGACCAACCTGCTCGAAGCCCGCCTCATCGGCGGCAACGGGAGGCTGTTCCAACGCTTCACCACCAGTCTGCGCAGCCACCTCAACCCCGGACAGTTCTTCAAGGCGAAGTGCCTTGAACAGGAACAGCGCTACACGCGCCACGCCGACACGCCCTACTCGCTGGAACCCAACTGCAAGGAGAGCCCCGGCGGCCTGCGCGATCTTCAATTAATCGGCTGGATCAGCCGCGCAGCCGGTTTTGGCACGCACTGGCGCGATCTGGCCAGGCACGCGCTGATCACCGCAGAAGAAGCCACCGAACTGCGCGAGCTCGAGCGCTTCCTGCAGCACGCCCGAATCCGCCTGCACCACCTGACCGGACGCCGCGAGGATCGTCTGCTTTTCGACCACCAGGAAAAACTCGCCCGCAAGTTCGGCTTCGAGGCCAGCGAGAACCGTCGCGCCTCCGAAGTTTTCATGCAGGAGTATTACCGCACGGCAAAGAAGGTCACCCAGCTCAACACCATCCTGCTGCTCAATTTTGGCGTCGAGTTCTTTCCGAACCGCTACCCGGCGGCAATCAACATCAACGAGCGCTTCCAGTGCGTCCGCGAACTCCTGGACGTACGCGACGAAGGCGTCTTCGATCGTCATCCGAGCGCCCTGCTCGAATGTTTCCTGATACTCCAGCAACGCTCCGAGCTAAAGGGCATGACGGCACGCACCCTGCGTGCACTCTGGCGCGGCCGCAAGCTCATCAATGCCGATTTTCGCCATGACCCGGCAAATCGCGCGTTGTTCCTGCGCCTGCTGCAACAAAAACGCGGCGTCGTGCACGAAATGCGCCGGATGAACCAGTACGGCATCCTGAGCTTCTACCTGCCCGCCTGGCGGCGCATCGTCGGCCAGATGCAGCACGACCTCTTCCATGTCTACACCGTAGACCAGCACATCCTGCAGGTACTGCGCAACGTGCGGCGCCTCATGGTCGCCGAGCACGCCCACGAGTACCCGCTCATGACGCGGCTCGCCACCAGCTTCGAGAAGCCCTGGCTGATCTACATCGCGGCGCTCTTTCACGACATCGCCAAAGGCCGCGGCGGTGACCATTCAAAGCTCGGCATGAAGGACGCGCGGGATTTCTGCACCTCCCACGGCATCGACGAAACCGACACCTCATTGGTCGAATGGCTGGTCGGGCAGCATCTTTCGATGTCCAACGTGGCGCAAAAGCAGGATCTGTCCGATCTCGATGTAATCCGCCGTTTCGGCGATCTGGTCAAAACCGAGCGTCGCCTTACCGCGCTCTACATTCTGACCCACGCTGACATTCGCGGCACCAGCCCGAAGGTGTGGAACGGCTGGAAGGGCAAGCTGCTCGAGGACCTTTTCTTCGCCACCCAGCGCCTGCTGCGCGGTGCGACACCCCAGCAGGCCCTCGGCATTCCCCTTCGCCAGGACGACGCACGCAACCTGCTGCGCTACTACGGCCTGCGCCCCGGCACCGAAGACAGCCTGTGGGCCCAGCTCGACACCGTTTACTTCATGCGCCATGAAGCCGAGGAAATCGCCTGGCACGCCCGCATGCTTTATTACCGGATCGAATCCGACGAGCCGGTCGTCAAGGCCCGCCCCAGCCACAACGGCGAAGGCCTGCAGGTAATGGTTTACATGAAAGACCAGCCGGATCTCTTCGTGCGGCTATGCGGCTTTTTCGCCCGCCTAGGCTTCTCGATCGCCGATGCCAAGATCCACACCACCCGCCACGGCTTCGCGCTTGACAGCTTCGTTCTGCTCGATCCGGGCCAGGAAATCCACTACCGCGACCTCATCAACCTGCTCGAACACGACCTCACCGAGCGCCTGCAAAGCAACACGCCCATCGACCAGCCCGCCACCGGCCGGCTGTCGCGGGAGGTGCGGCATTTCCCGATCACGCCGGAGGTCAACATCCGCCCCGACGAGCGCGGGCAGTACTACATCATGTCGGTAACCGCCGCCGACCGCCCCGGCCTACTGTTCGGGGTCGCCCAGACGCTCGTGAACTATCACATCAACCTTCACACAGCCAAGATCGCCACCCTCGGCGAACGGGCGGAAGACACTTTCCTGATCAGCGGTTCCGATCTCACCCAGAACGCCAAAGTGCTGAAGATCGAATCCGAACTGCTGGAAAAACTCGCCATATAGTCAGACAACTGCGTACGGATGCTCAGTCGTCAGCCACCTGGGCATCCGGAAACAGCACGTCGGTGTAACCAAAGCGCGAGAAATCCCGCACCCGCATCGGGTACAGGACACCATCCAGGTGATCACATTCATGCTGCACCACGCGGGCGTGAAAACCGGTGGCGACGCGCTCGATGACCGCCCCCGACGCGTCAAAGCCCGTGTAGTGGAGCTGCGTCCAGCGCGGCACCCAGCCGCGCAGCCCCGGCACCGAAAGGCAGCCTTCCCAGCCGCCCTCTTCTTCATTCGACAGCGGCGTCAGCACAGGATTGATCAGCACCGTGTCCGGCACCACCGACGCATCCGGATAGCGCGGGCTTGGCCCGCCACCAAAGATCACGACACGCAGATCCACACCGATCTGCGGAGCGGCCAGACCTGCGCCGGTGAGGTGACGCATGGTGTCGCGCATGTCTTCGATCAGCGCAGCCAACGCGGGCGTTCCGAAGGCTTCGACCGGCTGGGCACGGCGCAGCAGACGCCCGTCGCCCATGCGCAAGACCTCGCGGATCATGCTTCGCAGAGGTGATCGAGCACGTTGCGCACGCGCCCCATCGCCTCGCGCAGCACCGCGTCGATGCTGTCAAAACAGATTTCATGCTCGCTCGATGCACGCCCGGCCGCAAAGTTGGCAACCACGTTGATGGCCGCGTACGGAATGCCCAGCTCCCTCGCCAGCGCAGCCTCGGGCATGCCGGTCATGCCGACCAGATCGGCGCCATCGCGCTCCAGGCGATTGATCTCGGCGGCCGTTTCAAGGCGCGGCCCCTGCGTTGCGGCGTACACCGCGCCATCGACGATGGGCTGACCGGCGGTCACCCCTGCGGCCAGGATGCGCCGGCGCACGCCTTCGTCGTAGGGCTCGGTAAAGTCAATGTGCACCACCGGCTCATCGGAGTTCTCGTGGAAGGTGCTCTTGCGCCCCCACGTGTAATCGATGATCTGGTCGGGCACGACCAGCGAGCCCGGGCACAGATCGCTACGGATGCCACCCACCGACGCCACCGAAATGATTTCGCTGACCCTGGCCTCGCGCAGCGCCCAGAGATTGGCCTGATAATTGACCCGATGCGGCGGAATCGTGTGGCCGTAGCCGTGACGAGCCAAAAAAACCACCGGCTGGGCGCACAACTGCCCGAAGGTCAGCGCACCGGAAGGTTCGCCGTAGGGCGTGCGTACCACCTCGCGGCGGATCACGCTCAGGTTGGCCAGTTGGGTCAGGCCGCTACCGCCAATAATCGCCAGCATGCCGCGCTACTCCTAGAAAAACGCAATGGGGCGCGATGTTAGCACGCTCGCCGCCGCAAGCTGACCATGCTGCAATGCGCAAATACGTGCTAAAATGTCAAGCTATACAAGTACTTTCGGTATCCATACACATGTCCCGTTCCATTCGAAACATTGCCATCATCGCTCACGTTGACCACGGCAAAACCACCCTCGTCGACCAGCTCCTGCGCCAGTCGGGCACCTTCCGTGAGAACCAGCAGGTCAGCGAACGAGTCATGGACTCGGGTGATATCGAAAAGGAACGCGGCATCACCATCCTGTCGAAGAACTGTGCGATCCAGTACGGCGACACCCACATCAACATCGTCGACACCCCGGGACACGCCGACTTCGGCGGTGAAGTCGAGCGCGTGCTGTCGATGGTCGACAGCGTTCTGCTGCTGGTCGATGCCGTCGAAGGCCCGATGCCCCAGACCCGCTTCGTGACCCGCAAGGCGCTGGCCCTGGGCCTCAAGCCCATCGTCGTGGTCAACAAGATCGACCGTCCGGGCGCCCGTCCTGACTGGGTGATCAACCACACCTTCGATCTTTTCGACAAGCTCGGCGCCACCGAAGAGCAGCTCGACTTCCCGGTCATCTACGCATCCGGCCTGAACGGCTTCGCGATCGAGAACATCGACGACGAGCGCACCGACATGCGTCCGCTTTTCGAAGCCGTCCTCAAGCACGTTCCGGCTCCCCACGTGGATTCCGACGGCCCGCTGCAAATGCAGGTCTGCTCCCTCGACTACTCCACCTACATGGGCCAGATCGGCATCGGCCGCATCAAGCGCGGCCGCATCCGCCCCAACCAGGAAGTGGTCGTGATGTACGGCGACGAGAACCGCGGCAAGGGCAAGGTCAGCCAGATCCTGACCTTCAAGGGCCTCGAGCGCTCACCCGCAGAAATGGCCGAAGCCGGCGACATCGTGCTGGTGGCCGGTATTCCCCAGGTCAACATCGGCGTCACCCTGTGTGATCCGGAATGCCTCGAAGGCATGACCCCGATCGCCGTGGATGAGCCGACCCTGACCATGAACTTCATGGTCAACTCCTCCCCGCTGGCAGGCCGCGAAGGCAAGTTCGTCACCAGCCGCCAGATTCGCGAGCGCCTCGAAAAGGAACTGCTCAAGAACGTCGCGCTGCGCGTGAACTTCACCGGTGACTCCGACGTGTTCGAAGTTGCCGGCCGTGGCGAACTGCACCTGACCATCCTCCTTGAAAACATGCGTCGCGAAGGCTACGAGCTGGCTGTCGGCCGTCCGCGCGTGGTGTTCAAGGAAATCGACGGCGTGAAGTGCGAGCCGTACGAAATGCTCACCGTCGACGTGGAAGAAGACCACCAGGGCGGCGTGATGGAAGAACTCGGCCGTCGCCGTGGCGAACTCCAGGACATGCAGCCGGACGGCAAGGGCCGCGTGCGCCTCGAGTACCGCATCCCGGCCCGCGGCCTGATCGGCTTCCAGGGCGAATTCCTGACCATGACCCGCGGTACCGGTCTGGCCAGCCACGTGTTCGATGACTACGGTCCGATGGCCGGCCAGATGGCCGAGCGTCGCAACGGCGTGCTGATCTCGCAAAACGACGGCGAAGCCGTGGCCTATGCCCTGTGGAACCTGCAGGATCGCGGCCGCATGTTCGTGAGCCCGGGCGATGCGCTGTACGAAGGCATGATCATCGGCATCCACACCCGTGACAATGACCTCGTGGTCAATCCGATCAAAGGCAAGCAGCTGACCAACGTGCGCGCCTCCGGCACCGACGAAGCCGTCCGCCTGATCAACCCGATCTCGCTGACCCTCGAATCCGCCATCGAATTCATCGCCGATGACGAAATCGTGGAAATCACGCCGAAGAACATCCGCCTGCGCAAGCGTCACCTGAAGGAACAGGACCGCAAGCGCGCGTCCCGTGCCGACGCCTAACAGGAAAACGGAAAACGCCGGAGAAAACCCCGGTGCCCATAAAAAACGCGGCCATTGAGCCGCGTTTTTTTCTGTCCTGCTTTTTTCCGCTTACGAGCCCCGCGACGCCAGAAAGGCTGCAAACTCGGCCCCCACTTCAGGGTGCTTCAAGCCGAGTTCGACCGTTGCCTGCAGGTAGCCCAGCTTCGATCCGCAGTCGTAGCGAACACCCTTGAACTGGTAGGCGAGCACGGCTTCTTCCTGCAGCAGCGAGGCAATCGCATCGGTCAGCTGGAGCTCGCCGCCGGCGCCCGGCTTGAGTTGGCGCAGATGATCGAAGATCCGGCCGGTCAGGATGTAGCGTCCGATCACCGCCTGGGTGGAAGGCGCATCCTCGGGCTTCGGCTTTTCGACGATGCCCGTCACACGCTGAATCTCACCGGAGTCGCGCTCGGTGCTGACAACACCGTAGTTCTTCGTTTGCTCGCGGTCGACGTTCATGACACCGAGCACCGAACAGCGGTTGTAGTTATACACATCCACCATCTGGCGCATCACCGGCAGATCGCCCTGCGGGTCCAGCAGATCGTCGGCCAGCAGCACCGCGAAAGGCTCTTCGCCAACCACCGGCGCGGCACACAGCACGGCATGCCCGAGTCCGAGGGCTTCCGCCTGGCGGATGTAGATGCAATTGACGTGGGACGGAACCGTATCGCGGACGATCTTCAGCAGATCCATCTTGCCGCGCATCTCGAGCTCGGTTTCGAGCTCGTAGGCCTTGTCGAAGTGATCCTCGATAGCCCGCTTCGAGCGGCCGGTGATGAAGACCAGATCGGTCACCCCCGCCGCCACGGCCTCCTCGACCGCGTACTGGATCAGGGGCCTATCGACGATGGGCATCATTTCCTTGGGACTCGCCTTGGTGGCGGGCAGGAAGCGACTCCCCAGCCCCGCCACCGGGAATACGGCCTTTGTTACTTTTTTCATCGTTTGTCCTCGAACAATACAGCCTGGCTATCGGGCGGCGAAGTATCCGCCGGGCGCAGCAAATCCAGCAACTCGTCTTCACCCAGAACGACAAGCCCCAGTTGCCTTGCCTTGTCGAGCTTGCTGCCGGCATCGGCGCCGGCCACAACGTAATCCGTCTTCTTGGACACCGATCCGGCAACCTTACCGCCGACGGCCTCGATCATGGAGGCGGCTTCGTCGCGCCGCAAGCTGGGCAGGGTTCCGGTCAGCACGAAAGTCTTGCCGGCGAAACGCCCCGCTTCCGGACGTGCGGCGGCTTCGGTTTCGGGCCAGCGCATGGCCCGCCGCAGCGCCGCGATCACTTCGCGATTATGGGCTTCGGCCAGGAATTCGACGATGCAGCGGGCCACCACCGGGCCCACGTCCGGCACCTGCAGCAAGGCGGCTTCGTCAGCCTCGAGCAGACCGTCGAGCTTGCCGAAATAACGCGCCAGATCCTTGGCCGTCGTTTCGCCCACATTCCGGATTCCCAGCGCAAAAATGAAGCGGGCCAGCGTGGTTTCGCGGCTCTGGTCGATCGCCTTGACAAGATTCAGCGCCGACTTTTCGCCCATGCGCTCCAGCCCCGCCAGCACTTCAGCGTTAACGCGGGCGCTGTCGTAAAGGTCGGCCGGCGTCTTGACGATGCCCGCAGCGACGAGCTGATTGACGATCTGCTCGCCGAGCCCGTCGATATCCACCGCGCGCCGGCCGGCAAAATGCCGCAAGGCCTGCTTGCACTGGGCCGGGCAGAACAGCCCGCCGGTGCAGCGCGCAACCGCTTCATCCTCGCCGCGCACCACATGGGAGCCGCATTCCGGGCAGGCATGGTCGATGGCCGCCAGCAGGTCGAAACGCGCCGGATCTCCTTCGCGCCGCTCGACGATCGGGCCGACCACTTCGGGGATCACGTCGCCTGCCCGGCGCACGATCACCCAGTCGCCGATACGCACATCCTTGCGATCGATCTCGCCCTGGTTGTGCAGCGTGGCGTTGGTGACCGTCACGCCGCCCACGAAAACCGGCTCGAGCCGGGCCACGGGCGTGATCGCGCCGGTGCGTCCGACCTGCACGTCGATACCCAGAAGGCGGGTTGCCACCTCCTGGGCCGGATACTTGTGCGCAACGGCCCAGCGCGGCTCGCGGGAGACGAAGCCCAGCTCCAGCTGCCGGGCAATCGAATCCACCTTGTAAACCACGCCGTCGATGTCGAAGGGCAGGCTTTGGCGCAGCACGGCCATACGGGCATGAAACGCAGCCAGCCCCTGCGGGCCGACAACCCGGTCCCGGTGTTCGCAGACCGGCAAGCCGAAAGCCGCCAGCGCATCCAGCACGCCACTGTGGGTGTCCGGCTGGGCCCAGCCCTTAACCTCGCCAAGACCGTAGGCGAAGAAGGACAGCGGACGCCGGGCGGTGATGGTCGGGTCGAGCTGGCGCAGGCTGCCTGCGGCCGCATTGCGGGGATTGACGAATATCTTTTGCCCGGCCGCTTCCTGGGCGGCATTGAGGCGCTCGAAATCGTCCCGCCGCATGAAGATTTCACCGCGCACCTCAAGCACCGGCGGGGCATCGCCGTGCAGGTGCAGCGGGATCTGGCGCAGCGTGCGCACGTTGCGGGTCACGTCCTCGCCGGTGCTGCCATCGCCGCGGGTGGCTGCCAGCACGAGCACGCCCGATTCATAGCGCAGGCTGATTGCGAGGCCGTCAAACTTGAGTTCGGCCGCGTAAGCGATGGGCGGCGCAGTGTCGTCCAGCCCCAGGGCACGGCGCACGCGGGCGTCGAAGGCGACCGCGCCCTCATCGGTGGTGTCGGTTTCGGTGCGGATCGACAGCATCGGCACCGCATGATGCACGGCCGCCAGCTCGGCAGACGGCTGGCCGCCGACGCGCTGGGTCGGTGATGCAGGGGTGATCAGTTCGGGGTGCTCGGACTCCAGCGCCTGGAGTTCGCGAAACAGACGATCGTACTCGGCGTCCGGCACTGTCGGCGCGTCGAGCACATAGTAGGCGTGATCATGACGCTCCAGCTCCGTGCGCAGCGCATCTGCCTGCGCACGGATTTCCGTGCTTGCCACCATTCGGAAGCCTCGCTCAGGAGAACAGGCGCAGCGCCAGCGAAGAGCCCGGGGCGATGCCCTGCTCCACCATCTGCCCCTGGTACTGGTCGATCTGGGCGCGGATCAGGCCTACCGCCTTGTCGCCGAAAGGCGAGCGGTTATCGTCCACGACGGCACCGTTGAGCCCGTCGGCGAGTTGCTGGGCAAAGCTCATCATGCGCTCGAAGACCCGCACGCCATCCGCCACCCGCGGCACGTCGAGCGTCAGGGTCACGCCCTGAGTGGTGAGGGTGCGCATGGCATCGGCCTCGAAAAGCACCGGCTCGAGGTTGGAGAGCACGAACTGGGTCACACCCAGCTCGTTGCGGGCATGGAAACAACCGTCGCCAAGCAATTCGAGCCCTGCCGCCTCGGCCAGGCCACGCAGCTTGGAGCCGGCAAAAGCGTGATCGCGGGCAACAACGTTCACACCGATCTGGATGTCCACGCCAGCGCACAGGCGATCCAGCTCGGCCGCCTGATCAAGTGCATCGCCCTTGGCCGGCAGCGACGGGATTGCCATGAAGTTGTCGCACAGGCGTTGCAGCCCCGCAGCGAGGCGGGTCATGTCCGCGTCGGTGGCCGGACCGCGGCGATCCACCAGCTGCAGCGCCACGCAAACCCAGTGGTAGCTGGCGGCACTATGGACGTCGATGGCATCCCAGCGGTTGTCGGAATCGGAAAACCCGAACCAGCGCAGCGGCTTGGCGATCCCGTCGAGCTGCTCTGTGGCAGCCTGACACAGCCGGCCGGCCACCACGGGCTTGATGGCCTCGATGCGCACGCCCCAGTCGGCACGCTCGTCCACCTCAAGCGGCAGCGCGGGCGAGACCCTGCGGGCACTGGCGTCCCGCACATCCTGCGCACTGGGCTGGGCTCGCACCGGCGCGTCGGCGCCGATGACCGGCTCCAGCCGGTCGGACGACGACCGTCCCGGCGAATCATTGCCGAGCGGCTCCACGCTGGCGAGCGCATCCATCTGCTTGCGGTGCTTGCGCTCCTGCCACTTGTTGAACGCAAAAATGCCGACGACGACAACGCCGCCCGCACCGATCAGACCCACCTGCAACTCACTGATTGCCATCGAATTCCCTTGTTTCCCTGAATCAGGCTGCGACCGTTTCGGCCAGGCGCAGCGCTTCCTCGATATCTACTTCAACCACCCGTGACACACCTTGCTCCTGCATCGTCACCCCCACCAGTTGCTGCGCGATCTCCATGGTGATCTTGCTGTGACTGATGAACACGAACTGGGTTTGGGACGACATGCGCTTGACCATCTGGCAGTAGCGCTCGGTGTTCGAATCATCGAGCGGCGCATCTACTTCATCCAGCATGCAAAACGGCGCCGGATTGAGCTGGAACATCGAAAACACCAGCGCAATGGCCGTCAAGGCCTTTTCACCGCCCGAAAGCAGCTGGATGGAACTGTTCTTCTTGCCCGGCGGTTGGGCCACGATCGAAATGCCGGCATCGAGGATTTCGTCGCCGGTCAACACCAGCCGCGCTTCACCACCGCCGAACAGCATGGGAAACAGGCTGCCGAAATGATGATTGACAGTATTGTACGTCTCCTGAAGCTGCTCTCGCGTTTCACGATCGATCCGGCGGATCGCATCTTCCAGGATTTCGATGGCGCCGAGCAGGTCTTCGGTCTGCACATCGAGGTAATTCTTGCGCTCGGCAGCCGCCTTCAACTCGTCCAGCGCGGCCAGGTTGACCGGCCCGAGTTCGGCAATCTCGCGGCCGAGCCGACCGACCTCCCGCTGTAGCGAGGTTTCCTTGAGGTCCGGCGCGAGCAGCGGCAGCAGTGCCGCTTCGTCGGCCCCGGCTTCTTCGAGGCGCGCGACATGCTGGGCTTCAGCCATCTCGGAAGCCTGCACGCGCAGGCGCAGGTCGGCGACACGTTCGCGCTGGGGTGCCGCGGCATGCTCGGTACGCTGACGATCTTCCTCCAGCCCGCGCAGGAGCCCATTGACGCTTTCCAGGCTGTTACGGCTTGCGGCCAGCGCGGTCTCCCGCGTTTCACGCTGGGCCAGCGCATCCTGCAGCGCGGCGGCCACCGACACTTCGTCGATTTCCAGCAGCGATTCACGCCGCTCGGTGAGTTCTTCGGCAATGCGCTCGAGCTGTTCGCCGGCCAGGGCGCGGTTGCGGGCAATGTCGTCGAGCTTGCTGGCGCATTCGCGCTCGGAATGGCGGGCTTCCTGGAGGTCGCGGGACAGCGCCTGATCCAGCGCGCGGGTTTCGCGCAGGCTGCTCTCCCGCTCACTGCGCACCGTTTCGGCGGCATCCAGCCGGCCACGCTGCAACTCGGCCAGTTCGCGGCTGCGCTCGAGTTCGGTTTCCGAACGCATCAGACGGTCGCGCTCGGTTTGCTCGGCATGGGTGATTTCGCCCAGATCCCGGTCGATCTGGCCACAGCGCTCTTCATAGCGCACCCGCGCCTGATTGAGCTTGAGCACCTCGACCTGCTCGGTATGAACCCGCGCCTGCAGCGCCTGGGCGTCGCGGCGCAGAGTGCCCAGCGTGTCCTGCAAGCGTGTGGCCAGCGCTTCCGCCTCGCCGACGCTTTCATGCGCAAGCGCCGCTTCGTCCTGGGCGGCATCGACTTCGGCGCCAAGATGATCGATCTCCCGCTGGCGCTCGATAACGCCATGGGTGCGCGAATCGGGCGCGTAGTGAACCAATGCGTGGCGGCTCAAGAGGCGCCCGTCGCGGGACACCAGCATGGCACCCGCCGGCAGTTCGGCACGCCGGTCGAGCCAGGCGCCAAGCTCGTCGGCCACGAAGACGCGCGCCAGCCAGCCCGCCAGCACGCCGGCCAGATCACTGTCGGCGCCCACCAGGGAAGCCAGCGGCTGCAGACCCTCCGGCGTCGGGCAGGTATCGTCGGCAACGGCGGGCGAATCGGCAAGCAAAAAGGCAAACGCGCCCGGCACCTTGTCGCTCAGCGCCGCGAGCGCGACACGACCGTCATCGGCCGGCAGCGCGGCGAGACGCTCGCGCAGCACGGCTTCCAGCGCCAGCTCCCAGCCCGCTTCCACGCGGAGGCGCTGCCACAGGGGCTTGAGCCCGTCCAGGCGATGGCGTTTGAGCCAGTCGCCAAGCTGCCCCTGAACCTGCACCTTGTTCTGCAACTGGACAAGCGCCTCGCGGCGGGCACGCAGCTCGGTGGCGTGGCGCTGAGCGTGGCGCTCTGCGTCCAGCGCCTGCTTGAGGGCCTGCTGGGCGCCGGGCAATTGGCCCTGGGCATCGGAAATATCGGCCTGACGCTGGGCCAGCGTGTCTTCGGCCTCGGAAAGCGCCGCCTCCCGTTCGGCCAGCGCGCGCAGATCCGGCGCCTGTATGGAGGCCTGCTCCTGCTGCAAGCGTGCGCGACGCTGCCCCAGCGTATCCAGCGTGCGTTCGCTGCTCACCCGGTTGGCGTCTTCGACGCGAATCTGCTGCTCGGCCTGGTTAAGCTCGCGACGTACCGCAGCGGCCGCCGCATCGGCGGTGCGCAGAGCCTCTTCGGCTTCGGGCAGGCGCTCGCTCACCTCGGCATGGCGCGCCGCGGACTGTTCGGCACGCAGCGCGGCATTTTCGAGCAGGCCTTGCCAGCGCTCGCCTTCGGCGACAAGGCTTTCCTGCTGGCTGCGCCACTGGGCGTCATCCCGTTCGAGCTGGGCGAGCCGGCTTTCGAGCACCCGACGGCTGTCGCGCAGACGAGCCAGCTCGCCTTCGAGGCGGGTCAGTTCGGAACTGACCATGAACAACGCAGCCTGGGCCTGCTGGACACCTTCGTTGGCCGCGAACTGGGCGTCGCGGGCCGTTTCGAGCTGGCCTTCGAGTTCCTGCAGGCGAGTCGAATCGGCTTCGATGCGACGCGTAGCGTCGGCCAGATCGTCAGACAGGCGGGTGCGCTCGGCGCGCGCTTCATTGCGCTTCAACAGCCACAACAGGTTCTGGCGCTCGGCGAGGCTGCTGCTCAGCTGGCGATATCTTTCGGCAACCGCGGCCTGCGCCTCGAGCTTGCCGAGCTGCTGGCCGAGTTCGTTGCGGATGTCGTCGAGGCGGGTCAGGTTGTCGCGGGCATCGGAAAGCCGGCCCTCGGTTTCCCTGCGCCGCTCCCGATACTTGGTCACGCCGGCGGCTTCTTCGAGAAAACCGCGCACTTCTTCAGGCTTGGCCTCGATGATGCGCGAGATCATGCCCTGCTCGATGATCGCGTAGGCCCGCGGCCCGAGGCCCGTGCCAAGGAAGAGATCAATCACGTCCTTGCGGCGAACCTGCAGGCCGTTGATGTAGTAAGTCGACTCGCCGCTGCGGTCGAGCACGCGCTTCACGGCCACTTCGGCGTAAGGCTTCCACTGCCCGGCTGCCTTGCCTTCGGCATTGTCGAAAACCAGCTCGACGCTGGCCCGCGACACCGGCTTGCGGGTCGTCGAGCCATTGAAGATGACGTCCATCATCGAACCGCCGCGCAGCGCCGATGCCCGCGATTCGCCCAGCACCCAGCGCACCGCGTCGATGATGTTCGACTTGCCACAGCCGTTCGGCCCCACAACGCCTACCAGATTGCCGGGCGTGAGCACGGTCGTCGGGTCGACGAAGGTCTTGAAACCAGCGAGCTTGAGTTTGGCGAGACGCACGAAAATCCGGAAAAACGCTAGAGGAATCAGAAGTGGGAAAAAAGATGCAGCCATAGCGATGCTGCACTGCCGCATTAACCGCGGACGTTATAATAGCACTGGTCGAAAATCAGGCCAGGGGGTTGTTTTGCCCCACTTCTCGAGCAGCCCGCCCCGGGCCGAATACAGGAAATCCCCCGAACGTGAACCCGCATCTCCAGAGCCTGCACCCCTACCCCTTCGAAAAGCTGCGCAAACTGTTCGAAGGCATCGTGCCGCCGGCCGGACTCGCTCCGATCCGCCTGTCAATCGGCGAGCCCCAGCACGCCACACCTGCGCTCATTCGCCAGGCGCTGGTGGACAACCTCGACGGCCTCGCCAGCTACCCGACGACCCAGGGCTCCGACGCGCTGCGTCAGTCCATCGCCAGTTGGCTCGAGCGCCGTTTCGGTCTGCCCAAGATCGACCCGGCCACCCAGGTACTGCCGGTCAATGGCTCCCGCGAAGCCCTTTTCGCCTTCGCCCAGTGCGTGATTGACGGCACCCGACCGGATGCGCTGGTGCTGTGCCCGAACCCGTTCTACCAGATCTACGAAGGCGCGGCCTATCTCGCCGGCGCCCAGCCCTACTTCATCAACAACCTGCCGGCCGACCGCTTCGCCTCGGATTTCAGCTCCGTGCCCGAGGCCACCTGGCAGCGCATCCAGCTTGTTTATGTGTGCTCGCCGGGCAACCCGACCGGCAAGCTGTTGTCGCTGCCCGAATGGCAGCAGCTTTTCGAGCTTTCCGACCGCTACGGCTTCATCATTGCCGCCGACGAGTGCTATTCCGAAATCTACTTCGACGACGAGCACCCGCCCATCGGCGGACTCGAAGCCGCCCATCGCCTCGGCCGCAGTGATTTCCGCAACATCGTGATGTTCTCCAGCCTCTCCAAGCGCTCCAACGTACCGGGCATGCGCTCCGGATTCGTTGCCGGTGACGCGGCCATCCTCAAGCGCTTCCTGCTCTATCGCACCTATCATGGCTGTGCCATGAGCCCGTCGGTGCAGGCCGCCTCGGCTGCCGCCTGGAACGACGAAGCCCACGTGATCGAGAACCGCCGCCTGTACCGCGAGAAATTCGATGTCATCACCCCGATGATTGCCGCCCATCTGCACGTCGAGCTGCCGGACGCCGGCTTCTACCTGTGGGCCGGCGTCGCGCACCTCGGCGTTTCCGACACCGAGTTCGCCCGCCGGCTGCAGGCTGAATATAATGTGACGGTTCTGCCCGGCAGCCTCCTCGCCCGCGAAGCCCACGGGGTCAATCCCGGCGCAGGTTTCGTGCGTATTGCACTGGTGGCCGACCTGGCAGAGTGCGTCGAGGCCGCAAGCCGCATCGCCACCTTCGCCCAACAACTTTCGAACAATTCATGAGCGCACTCATTCATATCATGCCCCACCACGAAAACCCCTTTACCGCCATCATCGAAGACCTCTGGGAGCGCCGCACCGAGCTTTCCGCCGCCACGGCGACGAGCGAGCAGTTGCGCGCCATCGAGCACGTCATCAACGAACTCGACCAGGGCAAACTGCGCGTCGCCGAGAAGATCAACGGCGAGTGGGTCACCCACCAGTGGATCAAGAAGGCCGTGCTGCTGTACTTCCGCACCCACGACAACAAGGTCATGTCCGGCGGCGACACCCGCTACTACGACAAAGTCCCGACCAAGTTCGACGACTACAACGAACACGACTTCCAGCACGGCGGCTTCCGCGTCGTGCCGAACGCCATCGTGCGCAAGGGCAGCTTCATCTCCAAGGGCGTCGTGCTGATGCCCTCCTACGTGAACATCGGCGCCTACGTGGGTGAAGGCTCCATGGTCGACACCTGGGCCACCGTCGGCTCCTGCGCCCAGATCGGCAAGAACGTTCACCTCTCCGGCGGTGTCGGCATCGGCGGCGTGCTCGAGCCCCTGCAGGCCAACCCGACCATCATCGGCGACAACTGCTTCGTCGGCGCCCGCTCCGAAGTGGTCGAAGGCGTCATCGTCGAAGACAACTGCGTCATCTCCATGGGCGTATACATCGGTCAAAGCACCAAGATCTACGACCGCGCCACCGGCGAAGTCACTTACGGCCGCATCCCGGCCGGCTCCGTCGTGGTGAGCGGCAACCTGCCCTCGGCCGATGGCAAGTACAGCCTGTACTGCGCCGTCATCGTCAAGAAGGTCGACGCCCAGACCCGCGCCAAGACCAGCATCAACGAGCTGCTGCGCGACTAACCGCGACACCGGGCCGCCTTCATGGCGGCCCAAGTTTCCCCGGGCTGCCCGATGATCATCGACAAGCTATTCGCCCTGATGGCCGAGAAAAAAGCCTCGGACATCTTCATTACTGTCGGCACCCCGATCCACATCAAGATCGATGGCAACACGGTGCCCATCAACCAGCAGGCCATGGACCCGGCGATGGTCCACCGCATGGCCTACGAAATGATGACGCCCGAGCAGACCGAGCGCTTCGAGACCAGCCGGGAGATGAACCTCTCCTTCGGCCGGCGCGATCTCGGCAACTTCCGGGTCAACATTTTCTGGCAACGCAGCAGCATTGCCATCGTCGTGCGCTACATCGCCGGCGACATTCCCCGCCTGGACACCCTCGGCCTGCCGCCGGTGCTCAACGAACTCATCATGGAAAAGCGGGGCCTGGTCCTCGTCGTCGGCGCCACCGGCTCCGGCAAATCGACGACCATCGCGTCGATGCTCGATCACCGCAACGAAAACCGCTCCGGTCACATCCTGACCATCGAAGATCCGATCGAATATCTGTTCAAGCACAAGATGTCGATCGTCAATCAGCGGGAGATCGGCCAGGACACCAACGACTGGCACAACGCGCTGAAGAACGCCATGCGCCAGGCGCCCGACTGCATCCTCATCGGCGAAATCCGCGACCGCGAAACCATGCAGGCCGCGCTGGCCTACGCCCAGACCGGCCACCTGTGCCTCGCCACGCTGCACGCCAACAACGCCTATCACGCCCTCAACCGGATCTTCAGCTTCTTCCCGCTCGACGGGCGGGGTCTGCTGTCCCTCGACCTGGCCGCAACGCTCAAGTGCATCGTTTCCCAGCGGCTGGTCAAGCGGCCGGACGGCGGGCGTGTCCCGGCCGTGGAAATCCTGCTCAACACCCGGCAAGTTGCCGAGCTGATCGAGCGCAGTGAAATCTCGGGTATCCGCGAAGCGATGGAGCAAAGCCTGACCCAGGGCTCGCGCACCTTCGAGCAGGATCTCTTCCGCCTCTACAAGGACAAGGTGATCACCCTCGAAGAGGCGCTCGGCAACTCCGACTCGCCGACCAACCTGTCCTGGCTCATCAACAACGCCCAGTTCAGCACCGGCAGCGGCGGCGGCGAAAAATCCGGCCGCACGCCCTCGTCCTCCATCGACTTCGAAAGCACCCAGCCGGACGGCTCTTCCTTCCGCGAATTCACCCTCGAACTGAACGACGAAGACGACTGAAAACCACACCGCATGAACGCATCCCGAAGCCCCACGCTGGAACTCACCCGCAACCTGATCGCCCGCTCCTCGGTCACCCCCGAAGATGCCGGCTGCCTCGAACTCATCGCCGCGCGCCTTGCACCGCTGGGCTTCGTCTGCGAACGCATCGACGGCGGCGGCGTCAGCAACCTGTGGGCCCGCCGCGGCACCAGCCGCCCGCTGGTCGTCTTTGCCGGCCACACCGACGTCGTCCCCACCGGCCCGCTCGCCGACTGGAACTCCGACCCCTTCGTGCCCACCGAACGCGACGGCTTCCTGTTCGGTCGCGGCGCCGCCGACATGAAGGCCTCGCTGGCGGCCTTCGTCACGTCCATCGAAGCCTTCGTCAGCGCCAATCCGGCGCACCCCGGCTCCATTGCGCTGCTCCTCACCTCCGACGAGGAAGGCGACGCCACCCACGGCACCACCCTGGTCGTCGAAACCCTGCGCGCCCGTGGCGAAACCCTCGACTACTGCATCGTCGGCGAACCCACCTCGAGCACCACCCTCGGCGACACCATCAAGAACGGCCGCCGCGGCAGCCTCTCCGGCAAGCTCACGGTGAAAGGCATCCAGGGCCACATCGCCTACCCGCAGCTGGCCAAAAACCCGATCCACCTCGCCGCCCCGGCCCTGGCCGAACTGGCTGCCGAAACCTGGGACGAAGGCAACGAATACTTCCCGCCCACCTCCTGGCAGATGTCCAACATCAAGGCCGGCACCGGCGCCACCAACGTGATTCCCGGCACCCTGGACGTCATGTTCAACTTCCGTTTCGCCACGGTTCACACCGCCGACGAACTCAAGCGCCGCGTGCATGAAATCCTCGATCGCCACGGATTCGACTACGACCTCGCCTGGACCCTCGGCGGCCGGCCCTTCCTGACCCCCCGCGGCAACCTGGTCGCGGCGATGGAATCGGCCATCCAGGGCACCCTGGCCATCACGCCCGAACTCTCCACGACCGGCGGCACCTCGGACGGCCGCTTCATCGCCGACATCTGCCCGCAGGTGGTCGAATTCGGCCCGGTAAACGCCACGATCCACAAGCTCAACGAGTGTATCGCCCTCGACGCCATCGAACCGCTCTCGGCGATCTATCGGCGCACCCTCGAAAACCTCCTGACCGCATCGGACAAGGCATGACCCACGAAGACCACCTCGAAGACGAACACGAACACGATCACGAACACGAGCACGGCCCGCTGGCCGAACTCGTCACCGTTCGCGACTGGCTGCGCTACGCCGTGACCCGCTTCAACCGCGCCGGCTGCTTCTTCGGCCACGGCCTCACCGACGCCTACGACGAAGCCGTCTACCTGATCCTGCACACCCTGTCCCTGCCCCTCGACAGGCTCGAACCCTTCCTCGACGCCTGCATCCCCGGTGACGAGCGCGAGGAGATTCTGGAAGTCATCGAAAAGCGCGCCACCGAACGCCTGCCCGCCGCCTACATCACCGGCGAAGCCTGGCTCGGCGACTTCCGCTTCAAGGTAGACCCGCGGGTCATCATCCCCCGCTCCTACTTTGCCGAGCTGCTCGAGGACGGCTTCAGCCCGTGGATCCAGGATCCAGAAGAAGTCACCGCAGCGATGGACATGTGCACCGGATCGGGCTGCCTCGCGATCCTGATGGCCCACGCCTTCCCCAATGCAGAGATCGTCGCCGTCGATATCTCCCAGGACGCACTCGACGTGGCGGCCGAAAACATCGCCGCCTATGGCCTCGAAGACCGCATCAAGCTCGTGCTGTCCGACGGCTTCGCCGCAGTTCCCGAACAAGGCTTCGACTTCATCCTAAGCAACCCGCCCTACGTCACCCGCGAATCCATGGAATCGCTGCCGGCCGAATACCTCCACGAACCCGGCCTTGCGCTCGGCTCCGGTGAAGACGGACTCGATCTGGTGCGCAAGCTGCTGGCCGATGCACCACGCTTCCTGAAGCCCGACGGCGTGCTCGCCATCGAAGTCGGCCACAACCGGGACATCGTCGAAGGAGCGTTCCCGACCCTTGCACCGACATGGGTTTCGGCCCCCGGTGGCGAGGACAAGATATTTGTCCTGCAAGCGGGTCAATTGTTGTAAAACCCGACAGCCTGTGAGAAATCGGTCAACCTATTCGATCGCCTGCCGTACTTATGATCTTGCCTGAGCCCAAAACCACCAGATTTGAGCTCAAAACAAAAAATCAGGCAAAAACATAAAAAAGGGTCAAGGAACACTTATGGCGACCGATCGTCCCATCCTCCTCGTAGAGGACAACCCTGACGATGAGGCTCTCACGCTCCGGGCTTTCAGCAAAAACAAGATTGCCAATCAGGTCGTCGTGGCCCGGGACGGCGTGGAGGCGCTGGACTACCTTTTCTGTACAGGGCAGTTCTCGTCCCGTGACAGCCTGATCATGCCGGCTTTTGTCCTGCTCGACCTGAAGCTCCCGCGCATCGACGGGCTCGAAGTCCTCCGCCGCATCCGCGCCGACGAGCGGACTGCGCTCCTGCCGGTGGTGGTGCTCACAACCTCCAAGGAACACCAGGATATCTTCGAAGCCTACCGCCTCGGAGCCAACAGCTACATCCGCAAACCGGTGGATTTCGAACGTTTCCTGCAGGCTGTGGGCCAGCTCGGGCTGTACTGGCTGTCGCTGAACGAACCGTCCGATCCGACGGCCCGCTGAAAGGCAAAGCGCTAAAGCAAGGCCTCGATGTCATCCGCCAGAGCGGCGGGCGATGTCGTCGGCGCGTAGCGCCTGACCGGGACACCCGCCTTGTCAATAAGGAACTTCGTGAAGTTCCATTTGACCGGCTGCGTCCCCAGCACACCGGGACACGCCGATGTCAGGTAGCGAAACAAGGGATGGGCGCCCGGCCCATTGACCTCGATTTTCTCGGTGAGCAGAAAATCGACGCCGTAATTCAACTCGCAGAAACGGGCGATGCCCGCCTCGCCTTCGGGCTCCTGCGCGCCAAACTGGTTGCACGGAAACCCTATCACCACCAGCCCACGCGGGCCGAAGGTTTCATGCAGTTTCTGCAGCCCCGCGTACTGGGGCGTAAAGCCGCAACGGCTGGCAGTATTCACCGCCAGCACGACCTTCCCGGCAAAATCGCCAAACCGGATCGGCTCGCCCTTGATGCCCCGGACTTCGAAACCCAGAATATCTGCGGGCGAGGCCTCAACGCTCATTACTCGATTTCCTCGATCCAGGCCTGCTGAATGCCCTCGAGAATGCGCTCGCCGCAATGCTTCGGATCGTCGTTGAAATCCGGCAGCGCCATCACCCAGCGCATCAGGTCGACAAAATTCACCTTGGTCGGGTCCACATCCGGATGGGCATCCGACAGCTGGATCGCGATTTCCTGAACTTCAGTCCATTTCATCAGTGCTTGCCCTCCCGGGCCATGTTGATGGAGTACTTGGGAATCTCGACGGTCAGCGGCGTGGCGCCAACCACGGCCTGACACGAAAGGCGCGACTGGGGCTCCAGGCCCCAGGCCTTGTCGAGAAGGTCTTCCTCGAGCTCCTCGGCCTCTTCGAGACTGTTGAAGCCTTCGCGCACGATCACGTGACAGGTTGTGCAGGCACAGGATTTTTCACAGGCGTGTTCGATTTCAATGCCGTTGGCCAGCAGGCTGTCGCAGATCGTCTGGCCGGGTTCGGCTTCGATCACGGCACCTTCGGGACACAGCTCAACGTGGGGCAGCACAATCAGTGTAGTCATTGCTCGGTTCAGATCCGGATTTCGTCAATCTTGTGGCCGGTCAGGGCCTGGCGGATGCTCTTGTCCATGCGGCGGGACGCGAATTCGTTGGATGCCCGGTTGAAGGCTTCCAGCTGAATCTTGATGGCCCGCGAATCCTGGCCTTGGGCGGCGCTACGCAGTGCGGCGATAGCTGCGTCGAGGGCCGCCCGCTCGGCGTCGTCGAGCAGGCTGGCATCGACGGCCAGCGCTTGCTCCGTGGCCTCGATGACCCGCTCGGCCTCGACCTGCTGCTCCTTGAGAGCACGCCGCTCCATGTCCTGCTGGGCGTGCTCGAAGCCTGCCTTCAGCATGTCGGCGATCTCGTCGTCGGCAAGGCCGTAAGAGGGCTTGACCTCTACCCGCGCCTCGACACCGGTCGAGACTTCCCGCGCCGACACCGACAGCAGGCCGTCGGCGTCCACCTGGAAGGTGACGCGGATGCGGGCCGCACCGGCAACCATCGGCGGAATGCCGCGCAACTCGAAGCGGGCCAGCGAACGGCAATCTGCCACCAGTTCGCGCTCGCCCTGCACCACATGGAAGGACATGGCCGTCTGGCCGTCCTTGAAGGTGGTGAACTCCTGGGCCCGCGCAGTGGGAATGGTCGAATTGCGGGGAATGATCTTCTCGACCAGCCCGCCCATCGTCTCGATGCCGAGAGACAGGGGAATCACGTCGAGCAACAGCCACTCTTCTTCGGCGGCCCTGTTGCCGGCCAGCACATTGGCCTGCATGGCCGCACCGATGGCCACAACGGTATCCGGGTCGAGGTTGGTAAGCGGTGTCTGGCCGAAGAATTCGCCAACAGCCTGCTGCACGTGCGGCATGCGCGTCGCGCCGCCCACCATCACCACGCCCTTCACGTCGGACGCCTCGAGACCTGCGTCACGCAGCGCCTTCTTGAGGGGCCGGAGGGTCTTTTCGACCAGCGGCCGGGTGATGTCCACAAAAACCTGGCGTTCGATGACGAGATCGATCTCGTCACCGCTATCGAGGGTCATGCGGACGGGCGCCGATTCGTCGAGGCTCAGACGCTCCTTCACCTCCCGCGCCTTCATCAGCATGCGGCGGGAATCCCGGTCGGACGGCAGCGAGATGCCCGCGTTGTCGAGAATCCAGCAGAACACCCGGTGGTCGAAATCGTCGCCGCCAAGAGCCGCATCGCCGCTGGTTGCGACTACCTCGAAAACCCCGCGCGAGAGGCGCAGGATCGAAATGTCGAAGGTTCCGCCGCCCAGGTCATAGACCGCGTAGACGCCTTCCGAAGCGTTCTCGAGACCGTAGGCGATAGCCGCCGCAGTCGGTTCGTTGAGCAGGCGCAGCACATTGAGGCCCGCCAGCCGGGCGGCATCCTTGGTGGCCTGGCGCTGGGCATCGTCGAAATAGGCCGGCACGGTGATCACCGCACCGGTGAGTTCATCGCCCAGGCTGCGCTCGGCGCGCAGGCGTAATTCCTTGAGGATCTCGGCAGAAACCTCGACCGGGCTCTTGACGCCCTGCACGGTACGCAAACGCACCATGCCTTCCGTATCGACAAAGTCGTAGGGCATGGTTTCAACGTGGGACACGTCCTTCAGGCCGCGCCCCATGAAGCGCTTGACCGAAATGATCGTATTGCGCGGATCGACCGCCTGCGTCGCCTGGGCCTTGCGGCCGACGACGATCTGGCCGTCCGGGAGGTAATGCACGATGGACGGCAGCAGCGCCTTGCCGTCTTCGTCCTGCAGACACAGGCTTACGCCATTGCGCACCGTCGCCACCAGCGAGTTGGTGGTACCAAGGTCGATCCCCACCGCCAGCCGATGCTGGTGAGGGGCGGTGGACATGCCGGGTTCGGAAATTTGCAGCAGAGCCATCAGGATTCCAGCGCCGTCAAGGCGTCATTGATTTCGTGTTGCAGCTTTTCGAGAAACTTCATGCGCCGGACGGTATCCGCGGCGCCTTCAAGATCGCCTGCCACATCAAGTTGCCGGCCCAGTTCATCGACCAGCGTCTTGCTGCTGTGCCGGATGCGCCGTGCCAGATCCTCGAGCGCGTCTTCGTCCGCCGCGTCCTGCGCCTCGCCGAGGGCTTCGCGCCACTCCATCTGCTCCATCAGGAACTCGGCGGACATGGCGGTGTTGGTGTCGAAGGCGGGATCGACGCCGCGCATCTCGAGCAGGTAATGCCCCCGCGAGAGCGGACTCTTCAGCGTGCGGAAGGCTTCGTTCGCATGGGTCGCCCACTGCATCGACAAACGCTTTTCAACGTCAGGAAGATGGGCGAAGCGATCGGGATGAACCTTGCCCTGGATATCCAGGTAGGCCTGCTCCAGCCGCTCCATGTCGATTGCGAAGACCGGCTCAAGACCAAACAGAGTGAAGAAGTCCTGCTTGAGATCGAGCATCCTAGACGGTGAAGCTCTCGCCGCAGCCGCACTGGTCCTTCACGTTGGGGTTGTTGAACTTGAAACCTTCATTCAACCCTTCGCGCACGAAGTCCAGTTCGGTGCCGTCCATGTAAGGCAGGCTCTTGGGATCGATCATCACCTTCAGGCCGTGGCTTTCAAACACCACGTCTTCCGGCAGCACCTCGTCGGCAAATTCCAGCTTGTAGGCCATCCCGGAACAGCCCGACGTGCGCACGCCGAGGCGAATACCAACGCCCTTGCCGCGCTTGGCGATGAAGTTATCGATGTGCTTTGCAGCCTTGTCGGAGAGGGTAACTGCCATGATTGCGTTCCTTTCAGCCGTTGTGCTTTTTCTTGTAATCCTCGACCGCCGCCTTGATGGCATCCTCGGCCAGGATCGAGCAGTGGATCTTCACCGGGGGCAGGGCCAGCTCTTCGGCAATAGCGGTGTTCTTGATGTCCAGCGCCTGGTCGAGGGTCTTGCCCTTGACCCATTCGGTGACCAACGAACTCGACGCAATGGCCGAGCCACAACCGTAAGTCTTGAACTTGGCATCCTCAATGATGCCATCCTTGCCAACCTTGATCTGCAGCTTCATCACGTCGCCGCAGGCCGGAGCGCCGACCATGCCGGTACCCACGCCGTCGTCTTCCTTGCCGAAAGCACCGACGTTACGGGGGTTTTCGTAGTGGTCCAGAACCTTTTCGCTGTATGACATTTTTGCTCTCCTGTCAGTGGGCCGCCCACTGCACGGTATCAAGGTCGATGCCTTCCTTGAACATGTCCCAGAGGGGCGACAGTTCGCGGAGCTTGCCGACCTTGCGCTGCAGCAAGTCGATTGTATAGTCGATCTCCTCGGCCGTCGTGAAGCGGCCGATGGTGAAACGGATGGAACTGTGGGCCAGTTCGTCGTTGCGGCCAAGGGCGCGCAACACGTACGAAGGCTCAAGGCTGGCCGAGGTGCAGGCCGAACCGCTCGACACTGCAATGTCCTTGACCGCCATGATCAGGGATTCGCCTTCAACGTAGGCGAAACTGATGTTCAGGTTGTGCGGCACACGGTGCGCCATGTCGCCGTTTACAAAGCTTTCCTCGATGGCGGTCAGGCCGGTGAGCAGGCGATCACGCAGCGCGCCGATGCGCGTGTTTTCTTCGGCCATTTCCAGGCGGGCCAGACGGAACGCTTCGCCCATGCCGACGATCTGGTGAGTGGCCAGGGTGCCGGAACGCAGGCCGCGCTCGTGGCCGCCGCCGTGCATCTGCGCCTCGAGGCGCACGCGGGGCTTGCGACGCACGTACAGGGCGCCGATGCCCTTCGGGCCGTAGGTCTTGTGGGCGCAGAAAGACATCAGATCGACCTTCAGCTTCGACAGGTCGATCTCCACCTTGCCGGTGGCCTGGGCTGCATCCACATGGAAGATGATGCCCTTCTCGCGGCAGATCTCGCCGATCTCGGCGATCGGCTGGATCACGCCGATTTCGTTGTTCACGAAGAGCACTGAAATCACCACCGTATCGGGACGGATCGCCGCCTTGAGCACGTCGAGATCCACCAGGCCGTCTTCCTTGACGTCCAGATAGGTTGCCTCGAAGCCCTGGCGCTCGAGTTCGCGAACGGTATCCAGCACCGCCTTGTGCTCGGTCTTGAGGGTGATGATGTGCTTGCCCTTGCCCGAATAAAAATGGGCCGCGCCCTTGATCGCCAGGTTGTTGGATTCGGTCGCACCGGAGGTCCAGATGATCTCCTTGGAATCGGCATTCACCAGCTTTGCCACTTCCTCGCGTGCCTCTTCCACGGCCTTCTCGGCCGTCCAGCCATACGAGTGGCTGCGGGATGCCGGGTTACCGAACAGCTCCGTGAGGTAGGGAATCATCTTCTCCGCCACGCGGGGATCCACCGGCGTGGTCGCCGAGTAATCGAGGTAGATCGGAAACTTGAGCATCTTCATCTTCTCCGTGCTGCAAAAATTTAAATCGTTCCAATAACTTAGACCGCGATCGCGGCCAGCGTTCGAAGGCTGGCGAGATTCTCGCCGAGCGCCTTCAAAAATCCATCCACATCCTGCTGCGTGCTGCCGGCCCCAAAGCTGACACGCACCGCCGCCCGCGCGAGACTTTCGCCCACACCCATCGCCATGAGCGTATGGGAAGGCTCCGGGTTCGCGCTGGAGCAGGCCGAACCGCTCGCCACCGCAAAACCGGCCCGGTCGAGCTTGCCGACAAGCGTTTCGCCATCGACACCTTCGAAGGCAAAGAAGCTGGTATTCGAAAGCCGCGGAGCCGCCGCCGAAAAAATCTTTCCACCCAGTTGCACCAGCCCGGCTTCCAGCCGCAGCTGCAAGCCTGCCAGACGCTGCGAGCGCTCTTGACGGGCAGCCACAGCCAGCTCACAGGCCTTGCCGAAACCGACAATCGCCATGACGTTTTCGGTGCCGGAACGCAGATTGCGCTCCTGCCCGCCGCCGGCGATCAGGGGAGCCAGCTCGACCCGCTTATCGACGATCAGCGCGCCCGCACCCAGCGGGCCGTAAATCTTGTGGGCCGACACGCTGAGGCCATGCACACCGAGCGCCCGAAAATCCACATCGATCTTGCCAAGCGCCTGGACGGCATCGCAATGCATCCAGCCGCCCTTCGCGCGCACCCCGGCAGCCAAAGCGGCGACATCCTGGATAACGCCGGTTTCGTTATTGGCGAGCATCACCGAAACCAGCTTCGGCTTTTCAGCCAGCACGCCTTCAAAGGCCTGCAAATCAATCAATCCATCCGTATCGACGCCGATTTCCACACAGCGCCAGCCACTGCGCACCAGCTGCGTTGCGGGCTCGCGCACGCAGGGATGCTCGACGGCACTGACCGCCACCAGCCCCGGCTTCATCGAGGCTGCGGCGCCCTTGATGAAGAGGTTGTTGGCCTCGGAGCCGCCGCTGGTAAAAATGACTTCGGTGGGATGGGCATTGACTGCCACAGCCACCTGCGCCCTCGCCTCGTCGATGGCCTTGCGCGCCGCACGGCCGTATTCGTGACGGCTCGACGCATTGCCGAAACGCTCGCCCAGCCATGGCAGCATGGCTTCGCGCACAGCCGGATCAATCGGCGTGGTGGCGTTGTGGTCGAGGTAAACCGGCGCAAACATGAATTCTCTCCAGCCGTTTCAGGCCGTCAGCGGAAGCTTGGCGGCGCCGCGGGAGGCCGTCGCGGGGCGCTCGTCGTGCAGCACGGCCACCGGACCGCCCTTTGCGTGCTGCTGTTCGACCAGATTGGCCAGCGTCACCGAATGCAGGTACTCGTACATGCGCCGGTTGAGGTTGGTCCACAAATCGTGGGTCATGCAGCGATGTTCGTCCTTGCAGTTTTCCTTGCCGCCGCAGGATGTGGCATCGAGAGGCTCATCCACGGCCGCGATGATGTCCGCCACCGTGATCGTTGCCGTCTCGCGCGCCAGCGCATAACCGCCGCCCGGGCCGCGCACGCTGGTCACCAGCTCAAAGCGGCGCAGCTTGCCGAAAAGTTGCTCGAGGTAGGACAGGGATATCTTCTGGCGATCCGCGATACCCGCCAGCGTAACCGGCCCTTCGGCACAGCGCAGCGCCAGATCAATCATTGCTGTGACAGCAAAACGACCTTTGGTGGTGAGTCTCATGGGGGCTCCCGGTCCTGACTGGTTAATAGTTGAACGTTTCAGTCAAGATTACCAAACCCGACAAAAACGATCAACTATTTTCAGGCAAAGCGCACACCCAGCGTGCTCAATCGACCATTTTACCAAGGCCGAGCGGATCGAAGGCATCCTCCGACTTGACGGCATCGTCGACGCAGATACCCGCCTCAGTCAGTTTGTCGAGCAGAACGCGAATCCTGCGGTCAGTCTCGACCGCGTGATCGAGCAAGCCATGCAGCGCCTTGGACACCGGGTCGTCCATGTCGCGCGTCACGCCGTAGGCGGTAAAACCCATCTGCTCGGCCTTTGCCGCACGCGCCTGCGCGGCGGCGTCATTGTCCGCATCGATAACCCGCGCGGGGTTGCCGACCGCCGTGGCGCCCGCCGGCACCGGCTTGACGACCACCGCGTTGGAGCCGACCTTGGCGCCATCGCCGACCTCGAAACCGCCCAGCACTTTTGCACCGGCGCCGATCACAACGCCGCGACCAAGGGTCGGATGGCGCTTCGTGCCGCGGTAAAGCGACGTTCCGCCGAGGGTCACACCTTGGTAAATCGTGCAGTCATCGCCAATTTCGGCGGTTTCGCCGATGACGACGCCCATACCGTGGTCGATGAACACCCTCCGGCCAATGACCGCGCCCGGATGAATCTCGATACCGGTCAGCATTCGCCCGATGTGGCTGGAGAACCGCCCGACCCAGCGAAAGCCCCGAACCCAGGCGGCATGGGCGAAGCGGTGCAGCCAAAGGGCGTGCATTCCCGGATAGCAGGTGAGCACTTCCCACCTGGAGCGTGCAGCCGGATCCCGTTCAAGAACGTTGGACAGGTCTTCACGCAGACGACTGAACATGAGAGAGGACTCCCCGAAATTAACTCGTGCTTGTTCTCGCCCCGGCCAGCAGGCACGGGGAATTCTTGTTTTTAATCCCGACTATTTTAGTCTACTTTGAGTTTTTCTCGAAGGCGGTCAACATTCCGCGCAGGATGTTGACTTCATCCTTCTCGAGCCGGATGCGCCCGAACATCCGGCGCAAACGCGGCCACAGGCGCTTGGAATTCACGGGATTGAAAAAGCCGCTGGCCGTGATCGCCCTGTCAAGATGCCCGTAAAAACCCTCGATCTGCTCGTGGGTCGCCGGTTCGAACTCCAGCCCCGGCGCCTGCCCGGGATCAAGCGCCACCATGCGCAGCTCGTAGCAGAGGATCTGCACGGCCGCGCCGAGATTGAGCGACGAGTAGGTTTCACTGACCGGCACCTTGACCGGCATGTGACACAGGGCCACGTCCTCGTTGGAAAGCCCCATCGTCTCGTTGCCGAAGACCAGCGCCACATCACCATGCGCCGCCCGCTCGACCAGATCGACCGCCGCTTCCCGCGCCCACTTCATCGGCACCGCCATTTCACGCCGCCGGGCGGTCATCGCCGCAGCGAAAACCGTTCCCTCGAGCGCCTCGGCAAGGCTGCCGACGACCCGCGCATTGGCAAGGATGTCGTCCGCACCCGCCGCACGGGCGGTGGCAACAGGATCAGGGAAAGCCTGGGGACTCACCAGCACAAGATGCGACAGGCCCATGGTTTTCATGGCCCTGGCCGCTGCTCCGATATTGCCTGGATGACTGGTCCGAGAGAGGACGACACGCACGCGCTCAAGCGCGCCATCGTTGTTCATATTAAAATATGCGGTTTCCCGAATTAGAGTCGACCGGTGGGCCATTCATGCCCGGGCCGGCAGACCTTGCCAGACACCCATGCATCCCACTCTGAACATTGCCATCAAAGCCGCACGCCGTGCGGCCACAGTCATCAACCGGGCTTCGCTCGACGTCGATCTGCTACGCGTCGAGACAAAATCGCCCAACGATTTCGTAACCGAAGTAGACCGGGCGGCTGAAGAAGCCATCATCCAGGTACTCCGTGATGCCTATCCGAGCCACAGCATTTTAGCAGAAGAGTCCGGCGAGACCGGCCCGGAGGCCGACACCGAGTACCAGTGGATCATCGATCCCCTCGATGGCACCACCAACTTTCTCCACGGTTTTCCCCAATACGCAATCTCCATCGCACTGGCCCGGCGGGGCGTGGTCGAGCAGGCGGTGGTCTTCGACCCGAACCGCAACGAGATGTTCACCGCATCGAAGGGTGCCGGCGCATTCCTGAACGATCGCCGCATCCGCGTCTCGAAGCGTCTGCGTCTGCAGGAGGCCCTGGTCGGCACCGGCTTCCCCTACCGCCAGTTCGCCAACATCGACACCTACCTGGCCATCTTCAAGGAACTCACCCAGAAAACTGCCGGCCTGCGTCGCCCCGGCGCGGCAGCACTCGACCTGGCATACGTCGCAGCGGGTCGCCTCGATGGTTTCTGGGAGTTCGGCCTGTCGCCCTGGGACATGGCGGCCGGCAGCCTGCTGATCAGTGAAGCCGGCGGTCTGGTGAGCGATTTGTCCGGGGAATCCGGCTACCTGGCCAGCGGCAACATCGTCGCCGCCACACCCAAGGTCTTCCCGCCGTTGATGCAGATAATCCAGGGCCACTGCGCCGACAAGCTGCCCGCCTGAACGGCCGACAACCCGCCCGATGACCATTGCGGCCCTTCTCCGCTACGCACTGGCAGGCTTGCTGCTTGCCAGTGCGTCGGCGTTTGCAGGAACCGTGCTGGTCTGGGGCGACAGTCTGTCAGCCGGCTACGGCTTGCGCCCCCAGCAGGCCTGGCCGGCCCTCCTTGAAAAAAAGATCGCTGACGCGCGCCTTCCCCACAAGGTCATCAACGCCAGCATCAGCGGCGAAACCACCGCCGGCGGACGCAGCCGGCTACCCGCGGCACTGCAAACCCACCGCCCCTCGCTGGTCGTCATCGAGTTGGGCGCCAATGACGGGCTCCGCGGGCTTCCCGTAGCGGCCATGAGCACCAACCTCCAGGCCATGATCGACGCAAGCCGCCAGGCCGGCGCCAAGGTGCTGCTGATCGGCATGCGCATGCCGCCCAACTACGGCCCGGACTACACCACCCGCTTCGAAAAAGCCTTCCAGGATCTGGCCAGGGCCAACAAGCTGCGCCTCGTGCCCTTCATGATGGAAGGCTTCGCCGACCAACGCGCCTATTTCCAGCAGGATGGCATCCATCCGGTTGCCGACGCCCAGCCCCTCATCCTCGATACCATCTGGCGCGAACTCAAGCCGCTGCTGCGCTGAGCCCTGATCAACCCCGAAGCACCTCGAGCGAAACGCTCGGACGATTTCGCTCTGCCTCTCATGGCAGGCGCAAGGAAGGGTTGTGCCCCTTAACCGCGCAGATGCGCTGAATGACCGCCGGCTTGGGCTCCGCGACTTCACCCTGCTCGTAGGCAAGTACGGTGCACGCGTCCGCGACGCGCTCGAAGAGCTCGTGGGAGCGGAGCAAGAACGCCTCGTTGCTCGGCTTGCCGAAGCGCTCGTTACCAACCATGAAAGTCTCGTAGATCAGTACGCCACCATGGTTCAGCGCAGTCAGCAACAGAGGCAGACGGGGCCGATAAAGATAATTGGTCACCACGATCGCATCGAAATGGCGACCGGCATAGGGCCACGGCCCCTCCTCCAGATCTGCTTCACGGGTCGTCAAATGGGGCGTACCCGTCAGCAGCTCCAGCGCCACCGCATCCCTGTCCACCGCTTCGACGCGAAATCCCTTGCTCGCCAGCCAGCGCGCATGCCGGCCGCTGCCGCAGGCAAAATCAAGCACCTCGCCATCGGCAGCAATCAGTGGCGCAAAACGGGTAACCCACGGAGACGGAGTAAGCGAAGCAGCTCGGCTCATCAGCGATCAAAGCCTCCAGGAATGAAATTGATTTTTGCAATACCGGGCAAAGCATGAGCCCTTTCCGGTCTGACGACCACTTCCTGCCGCGGTTCCCGCGAAAATCGGCCGCCTCACCAAACCGTGCGACGACATTCGGGTGAAACGCACTCACCAATAAAAACGGGCGCCCAAGCGCCCGTTTTTGCAAAGAACCAAACCCGGATTACTGGGCTTGTTCGTTCAGCAACGCCTTCATCGACAGGCGGACACGACCCTTTTCGTCAGTCTCGAGCACCTTGACGCGAACGACCTGACCTTCCTTGAGGTAGTCGGACACGGCATTGACGCGCTCGTTGGCGATCTGGGAGACGTGCAGCAAACCGTCACGACCCGGCATGATGTTGATGATCGCGCCGAAATCGAGAATACGCAGCACGGGGCCTTCGTAGACCTTGCCCACCTCCACTTCGGCGGTGATGTCCTCGATGCGCTTCTTGGCGATCTGGGCACCTTCGGAGCTCACGGAAGAAATCGTCACGTTGCCGTCGTCGGTGATTTCGATGATCGTGCCGGTTTCTTCCTGCAGGCCACGAATCACGGCACCGCCCTTGCCGATCACGTCACGGATCTTCTCGGGGTTGATCTTCAGCGTGATCATGCGCGGAGCGAAGTCGGAAACCTCACCACGGGCACCGCCGAGGGCGTCCTGCATCAGACCGAGGATATGCAGACGGCCTTCCTTGGCCTGGGCCAGGGCGACCTGCATGATTTCCTTGGTGATACCGAGGATCTTGATGTCCATCTGCAGTGCAGTAACACCGTTTTCGGTACCCGCCACCTTGAAGTCCATGTCGCCGAGGTGATCTTCGTCGCCAAGGATGTCGGTCAGCACGGCAAAACGGCCGCCGTCCTTGATCAGGCCCATGGCGATGCCAGCCACCGGAGCCGACAGCGGAACGCCCGCATCCATCATGGCCAGGGAGCCGCCGCACACGGAAGCCATCGAGCTGGAGCCATTGGATTCGGTAATCTCGGACACCACGCGAACGGTGTAGCTGAACGCTTCCTTGCTCGGCAGCACGCCGGCCAAGGCACGCTTGGCGAGGCGGCCATGGCCGATTTCGCGACGCTTCGGCGAACCGAAACGACCGCACTCACCCGTGGAGAACGGCGGGAAGTTGTAGTGCAGCATGAAGCGCTCGCGGTACTCGCCGGCAACTGCATCGATGATCTGCTCGTCGCGGCCGGTGCCGAGGGTGGTCACAACCAGCGCCTGGGTTTCGCCGCGGGTAAACAGCGCGGAACCGTGGGTACGCGGCAGCACGCCGACACGAATGTCGATCGGACGCACGGTGCGGGTGTCCCGACCATCGATACGCGGCTCGCCGCTCAGGATGCGGCCACGGACGACCTTGGCTTCCAGGTCGAAAATGATGTTGTTGACAGTGTTGGCGTCGAATACGACACCTTCAGCAGCCAGCGTTTCGTGCACTTCCTTGCCGATCGCCGACAGCTGCTGCGAACGGGCTTGCTTGGCAGTGATGCGGAAGGCTTCGTCAACCTTGGCGCTGGCAATCTCGGTAACGCGGGCAATCAGGGCCTCGTTCTTGGCCGGGGCCTGCCAGTCCCACTCGGGCTTGCCGGCTTCTTCAACCAGCTCGTTGATGGCCTGGATGGCAGCCTGCATCTGGGTGTGGCCAAACACCACGCCGCCGAGCATCACTTCTTCAGACAGCTCGAGGGCTTCCGATTCGACCATCAGCACCGCGGTTTCGGTACCGGCAACCACCAGGTTCATCTTGCTGGTCTGCAGCTGGGTGGCGGTCGGGTTGAGGATGTACTCGCCGTTGTTGTAGCCCACGCGGCAGGCGCCGATCGGGCCGGCAAACGGGATGCCGGCAATCGCCAGCGCCGCGGACGCAGCGATCATCGCGGGGATGTCGGCGTCAACTTCCGGATTCAGGGACACCACCTGGGCAATGACCTGCACTTCGTTGTAGAAGCCTTCCGGAAACAGCGGGCGGATCGGACGATCGATCAGTCGGGAAGTCAGCGTTTCCTTCTCGGTCGGACGACCTTCCCGCTTGAAAAAGCCACCGGGGATACGGCCGGCCGCGTAGAACTTCTCAACGTAATCAACGGTCAGCGGGAAAAAATCCTGGCCCGGCTTGGCGTTCTTCGCCGCAACCACGGTCGCCAGCACCACGGTGTCGTCCATGGTAATAAGCACAGCACCATGAGCCTGACGGGCAATTTCGCCGGTTTCCAGGGTGACGGTGTGGGAGCCGTAGGTAAAAGTTTTCTTGATTGCAGTAGGCAAAGGATGTCCTTTCATTCAATCGGCAGGCGGCAAACCACAACCGCACGTGTAGCCGAGGTAAAAGCGCCGTTTTCTCTGGCGCACAGATGTGACAAAGCCGGCGAAGCCACGTGGGCTTACACCGGCTGTGCCCATGACCAAACCTGCACGACTGGCAGGATTGTCACGTTCAGTAACGAAGCTATTTCTATCCGCTTACTTGCGCAGGCCAAGGCGAGCGATCAGCTCACGATAGCTGTCGACGTTCTTGCGCTTCAGGTAGTCAAGGAGTTTGCGACGCTGGCTAACCATCATCAGCAGACCGCGACGGGAATGGTGATCCTTGACGTTGGCCTTGAAGTGGCCGGTCAGATCGTTGATGCGGGCGGTAAGCAGAGCGACTTGCACTTCCGGAGATCCGGTATCGCCCTTGGCGCGCTGGTAGTCACCAACGATTTGCGCTTTTTGTTCAGTGGAGATTGCCATTGTTTAACTCGGTTAGTTGTAGCCTTGCGAAGCTCGCGATTATATCGAACGGATGCCCGATTACTCAAGACATTTCATTGGTTGCTGGTCGAAATCAGGCGTGTCGGCACCAGCGCGCCGGCGTCATCGAGACTTCCCACGCCAAGAAAACCTTCATCATGATAGACCCGAAACATCTCCCCCGCCGCACCAATGCAGCCCTGCGCCGACTGGCCATGGGTGAAACTGCGGGTCTGGTTCGCATCGAGATCGAGCCGCGGCAAATGCACCAGTAGCGAGTCGACAGGAGCAAGCAGGCTGTCCCGCTCTTCGGGAGGCATGGCCTCGATATCCGCCAGCGGCACCGTGCCGTCGATAACGAAAGGGCCGATGCGCGTGCGCCTCAAGGCGGTGAGATGGGCGCCACAGCCCAGCATGGCGCCGAGATCGGAGGCGAGGGTACGCACATAGGTGCCCTTGCTGCACTCCACCCGGACCATGAGGCTGTCACCGTCGCGGCCGAGACATTCAAATCGATGGATCTTTACATGACGCGGCTCGCGGGGAATCTCGACCCCGGCCCGAGCGTACTCGTAGAGTGCCTTCCCGTGATGCTTGAGGGCCGAATACATGGGTGGAACCTGTTCGATATCACCCCGTAGCTGCACCAGCGCCCGTTCGATGTCGGAGTCGGAAACGTCAACCGGGCAGCGGGCCAGCACTTCGCCTTCGGCATCAGCCGTCGTCGTTGTCACGCCAAGCAGCACGGTCGCGTCATAGGCCTTGTCTGCGTCGAGCAAGGTCTGGGAGAACTTGGTGGCCTCCCCAAGAGTGAGCGGCAACAAGCCACTCGCCATCGGGTCCAGCGTGCCGGTATGGCCGCCCTTGGCTGCGTTCAAGAGCCAGCGGGCCTTCTGAAGGGCATTGTTGGAGCTGATGCCGACAGGTTTGTCCAGAAACAGGACGCCATTGACGACACGACGCGGAGTGCGTCGCTGAGGAGCTTTGGCCAAACGGGAAAATTCCTGAAAAGGCGCTGCAAACGCAGCGCCTGGATCTCAACGGGACGAATCCGGCTCCGCTCCACCGGCATCGCCTTCATCCGCCACATCGCCGGTCTCGTCGGCACGGTGACGATCAGCCTCGATGGCCTTGTCGATGAGCGCGGAAATCCGGTTGCCGGTTTCCACAGAAGGGTCGTAGACGAAATGCAGCTCGGGCAGCGTATGAATACGGATACGTTTGCCAAGCTCGCGACGCAGGAAGCTGCTGGCCCTACGCAAACCCCTGAGGATTTCGTCGAGCCCTTCCTGCCCCGTCATCGAGGTGAAGAATATCTTTGCGTGTGCGTAGTCCGGCGTGATCTCCACGTCGGTCAGGGTAATGAAACCGACGCGAGGATCCTTAACTTCGAGCCGGATCAGCTCGGCCAGTTCGCGGCGGACTTGCTCAGCCACGCGCTGGCCACGGGAAAACTCCTTGGGCATGGCTTACAGGGTCCGCGCAACTTCCTGGATTTCGAACACTTCGAGCTGGTCGCTTTCCTGGAGATCATTGAAATTCCGGACCTGCAGACCGCACTCGTAGCCGAACTTGACTTCCTTGACGTCGTCCTTGAATCGCTTGAGCGATTCAAGCTCACCGCTATGGATGACCACGTGGTTGCGCAGCACGCGAACCTGCGCGTTACGCTTGACGAGACCTTCGAGTACGTAACAACCGGCGATCGTGCCGACCTTGGAGATCGTGAAGACCTGGCGAATTTCGACCAGACCCAGAACCTGCTCACGCTTTTCGGGCGCCAGCATTCCGGACAGGGCGCTCTTAACTTCATCCACTGCATCGTAGATGATGTTGTAGTAGCGCAGATCCACGCCAAAAGTCTCTGCCAGCTTGCGGGCATTGGCATCGGCACGGATGTTGAAGCCGATGATGACAGCACCCGAGGCCTGGGCAAGGTTGACGTCGGACTCGCTGATTGCCCCGACGCCGCCGTGGATAACCTGAACCCGGACTTCCTCGTTGGACAGCTTGACCAGCGAATGGGCCAGCGCTTCCTGGGAGCCCTGCACGTCGGCCTTGATGATCAGGGGCAGGGTCTTGACCTCGCCCTCGCCCATCTGTTCGAACATGCTCTCGAGCTTGGCTGCCTGCAGCTTGGCGAGCTTTACGTCACGGAACTTGCCCTGACGGAACAGCGCGATTTCCCGCGCCTTGCGCTCGTCGGCCAGCGCCACGACTTCATCACCGGCACCCGGCACCTCGGACAGGCCTAGGATTTCCACCGGAATGGAAGGACCAGCCTCGTCGATCGGCTTGCCATTTTCATCGAGCATCGCACGGACACGACCAAAAGTCGCACCAGCCAGCACCACGTCACCACGCCGAAGCGTGCCGGACTGGACCAGCAGGGTTGCCACCGGACCACGCCCCTTGTCGAGACGGGCTTCGATGATCAGTCCCTTGGCCATGCTTTCGCGAGGAGCCGTGAGTTCGAGCACTTCAGCCTGCAGCAGGATGCCTTCGAGCAGGCTGTCGATGCCCTGCCCCGTCTTCGCCGACACTTCGACGAACATCGTATCGCCGCCATAGGCTTCCGGCACGACGCCTTCAGTGATCAGTTCCTGACGAACACGCTCAAGGTTGGCACCCGGCTTGTCAATCTTGTTCACCGCCACGATCAAGGGCACTTCGGCCGCCTTCGCATGGTGAATGGCTTCCTTGGTCTGGGGCATTACGCCGTCGTCGGCTGCAACCACCAGAACGACAAGGTCGGTTGCCTTGGCGCCACGGGCACGCATCGCCGTAAAGGCCTCGTGACCCGGGGTGTCGAGGAAGGTAACCATGCCACGATCGGTTTCCACGTGGTAGGCACCAATATGCTGCGTGATGCCGCCGGCTTCGCCTGCGGCGACCTTGGCGCGACGGATGTAGTCGAGCAGCGACGTCTTGCCGTGGTCGACGTGACCCATGACGGTGACCACGGGAGCGCGGGGCTCCAGCGGAATATCCTTATGCTCGACGTCTTCCTCAAGGAAAGCATCCGGATCGTCCAGCTTGGCTGCCAGCGCCTTGTGGCCCATTTCCTCGACGATGATCATCGCCGTGTCCTGGTCCAGCACCTGGTTGATGGTAACCATGGAACCCATCTTCATCAGGGCCTTGATGACCTCGACGGCCTTGACGGACATCTTGTGGGCCAGATCGGCAACCGAGATGGTTTCCGGCACGTGCACTTCGCGCACGATCGGCTCAGTCGGAGCAACGAAGGCAGTGGTGTCCTGGTGACGACCGCCACTGCGGCCACCACTGCGGCCGCCGCCACGCCAGCCACCGGCACCGCCGGTCGTATCACCGCGGGTCTTGATTCCACCGCGACGCTTGGCGTCGCCGGGCGCTTCCTTGCTGACGACTTTTTTGACTTCCTTGCGGACGCCCTTGTCTTCAGTCTTGGCAGGCTTGTGCAGCGTACCCGTCTTGGGCGGAGCTTCGGCCTCGACCTTGGCCTTTTCGACAGCGGCCAGACGTTGCTTCTCGTCTTCGGCGCGCTGCAGCATGGTTGCACGGGCGCGAGCTTCACGCTCCTGCTTTTCCTTGACATCCGCAGCCTGACGGGCCGCCAGTTCGGAGTGGCGCTGGGCTTCGCGTTCCCGCGCAGCTTTTTCTTCAACACTCAGGATCGAACCAGCCACGACGCGGCGCACCGGGGTTGCCGGACGCTCAGCTTTAGGCTCGGCAGGCTTCTGTTCCGCCTTGGGCGCAACCTTGACCTCAGGCACCTCGACGGGAGCCGGAGCAGGCTCGGGTTCCGGAACGGGTTCCGGTTCCGGTTCCGGCTCCTTGGCAACGACTACGGGCTCAGGCTCGGGCACAACTTCGACCGCAGGCTCGACTTCCGGAGCAGCGACCACCACCTCGGGCTCGATCGGCTCGACCACAGGAACGACAACCGGCTCGAGTTCCTGCACGGCAGCCTGCACCGCCACTTCTTCAGCCGCTGCACTGACGGCGGTCTCCGACGCGGGTGTTTCATCGCGCTTCACGAAGGTTCGCTTCTTGCGGACCTCGACCTGCACCGTGCGGGCACGCCCCGTGGAGTCGGTTGCCCGAATCTCACTGGTTTCCTTGCGCGTCAGCGTGATTTTGGATTTTGCTGCGGTATCTCCATGAGCGCGACGGAGAAAGTCGAGCAAACGGGATTTATCCTGCTCAGAAAGCAGATCGGATTCCCGTGCCTTGTCAACGCCAGCCTTTTGCAACTGCTCGAGCAACACGGAGGCCGGCATTTTAAGTTCGCCGGCAAATTGTGTAACGGTTGTCTGTCCCATATTAACCCTCCGGGGTATTACTCGAACCAGTGCGCACGCGCTTTGGTTATCAGATTCTTGGCCCGCTCTTCATCCAGCCCCGACATTTCCATCAGTTCATCCACCGCCAGATCAGCCAGTTCGTCGCGGGTATGTACGCCACCCTGGGCAAGCTTCGCTGCCAGGGGCTTGTCCATGCCTTCGAGGCCAAGCAGATCCTCGGCGACACTTTCCAGTTGTTCTTCGGTGACAATGGCTTCGGTCAGGAGCACGTTGCGGGCGCGGTTGCGCAGCTCGTTAACCGTTTCTTCGTCGAAGGATTCGATTTCCAGCATTTCAGCCAGCGGAACGTAGGCAATTTCTTCCAGCGACGAGAAACCCTCGTCGATCAGGATGTCTGCTACTTCCTCGTCCACGTCCAGTCTGGAAATGAACAGCTGGCGTACCGAGCTGTGTTCCGCCTCGGACTTGCGCTCCGATTCGGCTTCGGTCATCAGATTGATGGTCCAGCCGGTCAGCTCGGAAGCAAGCTTGACGTTCTGGCCGTTGCGACCAATCGCAATAGCCAGGTTGTTCTCGTCGACGACCACATCCATCGCGTGGGCTTCCTCATCGACGACGATGGAGGAAACTTCCGCGGGCTGCAGGGCGCCAATCACGAACTGGGCCGCTTCGGGCGACCATAACACGATGTCAATATTTTCGCCGCCGATCTCGTTACGGACGGCAGTCACGCGGGAGCCGCGCAAACCGACACACGTACCGATCGGATCGATCCGCGGATCGTTCGACTTGACGCCGATCTTGGCGCGCAGGCCGGGATCACGGGCGCAGGCCTTGATCTCCAGCAGGCCGTCATCGATCTCGGGCACTTCAAGTTCGAACAGGCGCATCACGAACTCGGGCGCGGTCCGCGAAAGGATCAACTGCGGACCACGGGCGCCGCGGTCGATCCGCAGCAGATAGGCCTTGACCCGGTCACCGACACGCAGATTTTCCTTCGGAATCATCTGCTCGCGGGGCAGCACGGCTTCCAGGCGTCCCACTTCAATGATCGCGCTGCCACGCTCCATGCGCTTGATGGCGCCGGAGATGATGTATTCCTTACGCTCGAGGAAGTCGCTGAGAATCTGCTCCCGCTCGGCGTCGCGAACCTTCTGCAAAATGACCTGTTTTGCGGCCTGGGCACCGATGCGACCGAAATCGATCGCCTCCAGCCCCTCTTCAACGTAATCACCAACCTGGATGTCCGGATACTCTTCACGGGCATCGATCAGCCCCATCTGGGCTTCATCGTTTTCAACATCTTCGTCGGGCAGCACCTGCCAGCGACGGAAGGACTCGTAATCGCCGGTTTCCCGGTCGATGGCGACGCGCACATCGGCTTCGTCGTTAATGCGTTTCTTGGTCGCCTGAGCGAGCGCGGACTCCAGCGCAGAAAAAACGATTTCCTTCGAAACGTTCTTTTCGCGCGCCAGCGCATCGACCAACAACAAAATTTCGCGGCTCATACCTGCAAACCTCCAAATTCCTTAAAACCTGGGAACCAGGCGGGCCTTCTCAATATCTTCAAACGGGATCTCCATCGATCCCTTTTCCGTTTCCAGGGTGACCACGCCGTCTTTCAGACCCTGCAGCACCCCGGCATAATTACGTTGATTGGCAATTGGCATGGTGAGGCGGACCTGCACCTCCTGCCCGGCGAAACGGTCGAAATCGGCCGGCTTCTTGAGTGCCCGGTCCAGACCAGGCGAAGACACCTCAAGGCGGTCGTAATCGACGTTCTCGACTTCGAAAATCCGCGTAAGCTGATTGCTCACTGCGGAACAGTCATCCACCGTGATGCCGTTCGGCGAATCAATGAACACCCGCATCAACCGGCCCCGGGGCGATGTCTCGAAATCAACTAGCTCGTAGCCGAGGCCTTCCGCGGTCTGTTCGATTAGTTTCAGAAGATCCATTTTCTCGCCCACAAATGAAAAATGGGCGAAACGCCCATCCCTGTTGAATATTTGACCGGATGTCGGCTCTTTCGAACCGATAAAACGCGCTGATTATAGCAGCCCGCCGCAGCGGGCGCAATTTCAGACCTGTATGGCACACCTAACGCGGTGTCGTACTGCGCGGCTGGCGAGTCGTGCGCCTGCCCTTTCCGCCAGGATTGACCGGCTTCGGGAGCCCTGCGAGGACGCACACTTCGTCTTCGGTCATGTCTTCCCACATGCCGCGCTTGAGGCGCGACGGCAGCACGATCGGGCCGTAACGAACACGCATCAGGCGACTCACGGTAAGGCCCATCGCCTCGAACATCCGGCGCACTTCACGGTTCCGGCCTTCGGACAGGGTAACCCTGTACCAGTGATTCGAACCCTCGCCACCGCCGTCGACCAGCGTATTGAATTTTGCCGGCCCATCCTCCAGCTCGATACCGGCCAGCAGCGCGTTGCGCTGGGCTTCATCGAGTTCGCCGAGGATGCGCACAGCGTACTCCCGGTCGAGTTCATAGCGCGGATGCATGAGCTTGTTGGCAAGATCACCGTCGTTCACGAACAGCAGAAGGCCCGAGGTATTGAAGTCGAGCCTCCCGACCGCAATCCAGCGCCCCTTGCGCAGCACGGGCAAACGGTCGAAGACAGTCGGACGCCCCTCCGGGTCGTCGCGCGACACGATCTCGCCTTCAGGCTTGTGGTACAGCACGACCCGGGGAATCCGCGGCGCGAAGCGCAGCGGCATCAGCTTGCCGTTGATGCGTACCCGATCGCCGGGACCGACCTTCTGGCCCACATCGGCGGGCTCGCCGTTTACGGATATCCGGCCGGCAACGATCCACTCCTCGATTTCGCGTCGGGAGCCGATACCGGCGGCCGCCAGCACCTTGTGCAGACGCTGGGGCTCGGTGTAGGTCGTATCCTGCGGCCTCTTCGGGCGCTCGCCTTCGGCCGGCGGCAGGAGCTCGCTACTGGCCAGCGGATACCCGCCGTCGGTGCCGGAGAGACTTGCGGCCCCACCCTGCCGACGGGCACGCCAGTTGCCGCGACCACCACCAAGATCGGAAAGACCGATGGCAGAGGCATTGCTCTTGGGCTGACGCTCACCGTTCGACTCACGCGCGGGGCGATCGGCGCGATTACCCTCCGTCTCGGGTCTGCCACGGCCACGGCGCCCACCCTGGGGCTGCCCCTGACCACCGCCACCAGGGCGCGACCCTGCTCCAGCACTACCCGGGTTGGCACCATTGCCACCGGGCTTGCCGGTCTTAGCCCTGAACGGGCGGTTCTTCGGTTTTTGGGAGGTCGACAAGATCCATGATCCTTTCGATTTCAGTCAGCGGAGGCAACTCGGTCAGACTGCGCAGACCGAGATCCTCCAGGAATTTACGGGTCGTGGCGTACAACCCCGGCCGGCCGGGAGTATCCCGGTAGCCCACCACGTCCACCCACCCTCGCGATTCGAGGGTTTTCAATACGTTTGTCGAAACGACCACGCCGCGGATGTCCTCGATGTCACCCCGGGTAACCGGTTGACGATAGGCGATGATCGCCAGAGTTTCGAGAACTGCGCGCGAATACTTCGGCGGTCGTTCCTGCTTGAGGCGGTCGAGGTAGACCTGGTACTCGATCCGGGTCTGGAAGCGCCAGCCTCCAGCCGTCTGTACAAGCTCCACCCCCCTGCCCTGCCAGTCTTCCACAAGCTCGCCCAGCACACGACGAACCTCATCGGAGCCCGGATCGTCCTCGAAGAGGCGACGCAACTCGCTCACCGTGAGCGGAGCCGGGGCCGCAAGCAAGGCTGTTTCCAGCACCAGCTTGAAACCCTTATTCGATTCCGGCTGCACCATGGGCACGCTTCACGTAAATCGGCGCAAAGGCCTCGTTCTGGGTAATCACCACCAGGCGCTCCTTGACCAGCTCCAGCGTGGCAAGAAAGCTCACCACGAGACTGGCCACGCCCAGGGCGGGATCGAACAGCGACTCGAAGACCACAAAGGCGTCGTCCTGTAATTTTCGCAGGATCAGGGTCATGTGCTCACGCACCGACAGCTCTTCCCGCTGGATCGTATGATGCCGCTTCAGGCGGCTCTGGCGGGCGATCTTCAGCCAGGCCAGTTGCAGGTCATGCAGGCTCACGCCCGGCAGACGCTCCACGACCTTTTCGGCGACAAAAACCCCGACCGCTTCGAAATTCCGCTCAATACGGGGCTGCCCGTCAAGACGCGCGGCCGCCAGCTTGATCTGCTCGTATTCGAGCAGGCGCCGCACCAGCTCGGCACGCGGATCGAGCTCTTCCGCCTCGTCCGCCCGGGACGGGCGCGGCAGCAGCATGCGGGACTTGATCTCGAGGAGCGTGGCGGCCATCAGCAGATAATCGGCGGCCAGTTCCAGATTATGCTGGCGCATCGCTTCCACGTATTCCAGATACTGGGCCGTCAGCGGCACCATCGGAATATCGAGGACGTTGATGTTGGCCTTGCGGATCAGGTAGAGCAGCAGGTCGAGCGGACCTTCGAAGGCATCCAGGATCACTTCCAGCGCATCGGGCGGGATGTAGAGATCCTTCGGCATGTCGAAGATCGGCTGGCCATACATACGGCCGAGGATCACTTCCAGCGGCGCGGCCGGCGAAACCGGATCGACAATGGCGGTAGTCACCACACAAATCCAGCGCGGCAGGCTAACACGGCGGGTTCCCGCATCCAAGGCATAAATCGATGACCGGGCACCCGCTGCGACATCAGTTGTAACTCAGCCCCATCGCGTCACGAACTTCGCGCATGGTTTCCTGGGCCAGCTTGCGGGCCCGGTCACAGCCATCGGCGACGATGCTGCGAACCAGGCTCGGGTCGTCGAGATAGGGCTGGGCCCGCTCGCGCATGACGTCCTGCTCCTTGAGCACCGCGTCGATCACCGGCTGCTTGCACTCGAGACAACCGATACCGGCGCTCTTGCAACCCTGGGTAACCCAGTTTCGCGTGCTGTCGTCGGAGTAGATGACGTGGAATTGCCACACCGGGCACTTCTCGGGATCACCCGGATCGGTGCGCCGCGCCCGCGCCGGGTCGGTTTGCATGGTGCGGATTTTTTTGGTGAGAGGCTCGGATTCCTCGCGCAGGAAGATGGTGTTGCCGTAAGACTTGGACATCTTCTGGCCATCGAGCCCCGGCATGCGGGCCGCTTCGGTCAGCAGCGCATCGGGTTCTACGAGGATCATCTTGCCGCTGCCTTCGAGGTAACCGTAGAGACGTTCGCGGTCGCCGAGAGACAGGCTCTGGGCCTCTTCAAGCAAGGCCTTGCCGAGGGCAAGCCCCTCATCGTCGCCGTTTTGCTGGAAGCGGGTGCGGAATTCCTCGTAAAGCCTGGCGCGCTTGGAGCCGAGCTTCTTGACGGCCTCGCGGGCCTTCTCCTCGAAGCCGGGTTCGCGGCCATACATGTGATTGAAGCGCCGGGCAAGCTCGCGGGTGAACTCGACGTGGGGCAACTGGTCCTCGCCCACCGGCACCTTGTCGGCGCGGTAGATCAGGATGTCGGCACTCATCAGCAGCGGATAGCCGAGAAAGCCGTAGGTGGACAGATCCTTGTGCTCGAGCTTTTCCTGCTGATCCTTGTAGGTGGGCACGCGCTCAAGCCAGCCGAGCGGCGTCATCATGGACATCAGCAGGTGCAGTTCGGCGTGCTCGGGCACCCGGGACTGGATGAAGATCGATGCCTGGGAGGGATCGACACCGGCAGCGAGCCAGTCGACCACCATGTCCCAGACGCTGTCCGCGATGATCTTGGGGTTGTCGTAGGACGTGGTCAGCGCATGCCAGTCGGCCACGAAAAACAGGCACGGATACTCGGCCTGCAGCTTGACCCAGTTTTTAAGGACGCCGTGGTAGTGGCCGAGATGGAGTCGCCCGGTGGGGCGCATGCCGGAGAGGACGCGTTCAGCGAACATGGGATATCAGAGTCCAAAAACGGTTGCAAGAACAAAACGGAAAATGGCCACCAGCGGCCCGAGAATGTCGCCAAGGATACCGGTGAACAGCAAAAACAGCAGGATCGGGAAGCCATAGGGCTCGATCTGCGCAAACTTGTAGGCCGGGCCGGCGGGCAGCAGGCTGACGGCAATACGTCCGCCGTCGAGGGGCGGCAGCGGCACGAGGTTGAGGAACATCAGCACCGCATTGATCTGGATGCCGGCATCGGCCATCTTGGCCAGCGGCAGCGCGTAGGCGCTGTCAGGGGCCGCAAAGGCGAGCCTGAAAAGCAGCGCCCAGCCGATCGCCATGAGCAGATTGGCAAAGGGCCCGGCGGCAGCCACCCACAGCATGTCTGCCTTGGGCTTGCGCAGCCGGCCGAAATTGACGGGTACCGGCTTGGCCCAGCCGAACAGCATCGCGCCGGCGCCGACCAGGCTGCTCATCGCGAGGATGAGGCCCGGCACAAGAATGGTGCCTACCGGGTCGATGTGGCGCAGCGGGTTGAGGCTGATCCGCCCGGCCCGCTCGGCGGTGGAGTCGCCGAAATAACGCGCGACGTAGCCATGGGCGGCCTCGTGCAGCGTGATGGCAAACAGCACGGGGAGCGCCCAGATGGTCAGGGTTGCGATGAGTTCTTGCATGGGAAAGGTCCGTGCGGGGGCCGCGATTCTAGCAGACCTGGCCGATCAGTCCGGCGCGCCGGCATCCGCCGCGCGCAATCCGTTCCTGAACAGTTGAAAAAACAGGCGCAGCTCAGAGCCCGAAAGGCGCCAGGCTGCCACGCCCTTCGCGCACCAGCACGGGGCTGCCGCTGGTGAGATCGATGATCGTGGTGGCCTCGCCGCGGCAGGGGCCGGCCTCGATGATGAGGTCGACTTCCTTCTCGAGCCGGTCGCGGATTTCTTCCGGATCAGTGAGGGGATGGTCTTCTTCAGGCAACAGCAAGGTTGAGCTGAGCAGCGGCTCGCCCAGCTCGGCGAGCAGCGCCGCGACGACAGGATGATCCGGCACGCGCAGGCCGATGGTCTTCTTCTTGGGGTGCAGGAGGCGCCGTGGAACCTCCTTCGTACCTTCGAGAATGAAGGTGTAGGGGCCGGGCGTCGTGGCCTTGAGCAGCCGATATTGGGCGTTATCCACCTTGGCGTAGGTGGCGATCTCGGAGAGATCGCGGCAGATCAACGTGAAATTATGCCGTTCATCCACCCCGCGGATGCGCCGGATGCGGGCCAGCAGCGGGTTGTCTCCGGTATGGCCGCCGAGGGCATAGGCCGAATCGGTGGGAAAGGCGACGAGACCACCGCTGCGCATGATTTCCGCTGCCTGCTTGATGAGGCGGGGCTGCGGTTGTTCGGGATGAAGCGTAAAGAACTGGGCCATGATTCTAAAAAAGAAGTGTTCAGATGAGTTGCGACCACACCGGAGTGAGGTCTTGAGGCAAGGGAGGCGCACGCCCGAGGTCGATCGGGCTGTCTTCCGGGCCGTGAAAATCGGATGCCCGCGACGCCATCAGGCCGAACTTGCGCGCCAGGCGCGCAAAAGCCAGCACCTGGCCGCCATCATGGGCGCCGCAGGAAACCTCGACGGCATCGCCGCCCAGGTCACGAAACTTGTCGAAGAGAATATCCATTTCGGCGTGGCTCAGCCGGTAGCGGCCGGGGTGGGCGATAACCGCCAGCCCGCCGGCGCCCTTGATCCAGCCCAGCGCATCCTCCAGCGTTGCCCAGACGTGCTCGACATAACCCGGCTTGCCGCGCGCAAGATAGTGCAGGAAGACATCGTGCACGTTCTTCGAAATTCCGATTTCGACAAGATAGCGGGCGAAGTGGGCACGGCTCACCAGAGCCGGATTGCCGGCATAGCTCAGCGCTCCCTCGAGAGAGCCGCGGATGCCGATGCGATCCAACTCCGCGGCAATGAGCACGGCCCGTCCATCGCGACCACCACGCACCTTGCCGAGCCCCTCGATCAGCGCCCCATTGGACGGATCGAAGCCCAGGCCGACGATGTGCAGGGTCTGATCGAGCCACGACACCGAAACCTCGACGCCCGGCACGAAGCGCAGACCGAGTTCGGCCGCGGTGGTCATGGCCTCCGGGAGGCCGAGAAGTTCGTCGTGATCGGTGAGTGCCAGCAGGTCGACACCGTTGGCATGGGCGCGGCGCACCACGGCGGCAGGCGCCAACGTGCCGTCCGAGGCGGTGGAGTGGCAGTGCAGATCGGCATTGAGTGCGTTCATGATTCCTTGGACAACAAGAAAGCCTCTACGATCCGGGCCACACGGCCCGGCTGATCATGGTGCAGGTTATGGCCGCTGTCGGCGACCTGAACCTCCCGGAAATCCTGGAAGCTCGCACGCGCTTCGGCATGGGCTTCATCACTCACCCCCAGCTTGCGCCTCAACTCCGGCTCGGCAGGCTCGATCCAGAGGGTTGGCGCACTGACCCGCCTCCACGCTGCCACCGCCTCGGCGCGCCGATACAAAACGGCATTGACGCGCCGATGGGCCGGATCCCCCGCGAGACGGATACGGCCCTGCCCGTCGGGTTCGCCCAGGTGTTCGGCGAGAAAGGCTGCCTTTGCGTCGGCCAGGCGTGGATTGTCCGCCTTCAGTCGCGCCGCCAGCGCGGCTCGGTCGGGGTAGGTACGAAAGCTCACCGGCGCGCTCAGTTCATTCAGCCATTTCTCGAGTCGCCCAGGCGCCACTTCGGCACTGCTGTCCGCCAGCCCGAACGCGTCCAGCGCGATCAGGCGGGCGACCCTCGCAGGCCGGACACCGGCATACAGACAGGCAACGTTGCCGCCCAGGCTGTGGCCGATCAGGGTAACTGCCTCGTCGGGTGAACAGGCGCTCAGGATCGCATCCAGATCAGCCAGGTAATCAGGAAACCAATAGGCATCGCTGCGCCATTCTGTCTGACCGAAGCCCCGCCAGTCGGGGGCGATCACGTGCCAGTCTGCCGCGAACTCGTCCACCACGAACTGAAAGGATGCCGAAACATCCATCCAGCCATGCAACATGAAGAGCTTCGGAGCGCCCTCCTGCCCCCACTCGCGCAGGTGGTAGCGCAAACCGCGGATGCTGAGAAAGCGACTTCGGGACGGCGTCATCCGTACAAGTGTAGCAGACCCTTGCCGTCCCTCGCCCCGGATGGTATGGTGCGCGCCGTCGTGCGGGAGAGCGCTCGCCCCGTGTTTTGTGTGCGAGCCGCCGAAGGCGCAACCCCCGGAACCGCTCAGGCAAAAGGACCGCCGACAAATCAACAATCTGGAGAGTGATGCCGCCCGCCCACGTGCCGGCCGCATCCACCGAAGGGGCACGCAGCCGATGACTTTCATCGCTGCAATCTCTCAGGTACAAAGGACAGATGGGGCCGATGCGATTTAATGTCGCGTCGGCCCCATTGCTTTTCTACACTGTACGGACTGCCCACCGGAGAGCCAGATGCCTCAGCACACCCCCCTTCACGCCACCCACGTTGCCGCCGGCGCCCGCATGGTCGATTTTGCCGGCTGGGACATGCCGGTGAATTACGGCTCGCAAATCGAGGAACACCACGCCGTGCGTCGTGACGCCGGCATGTTCGATGTCTCCCACATGCTGGCGCTGGATCTCGACGGGGTCGACGCCAAGGCGTTCCTGCGCGGGCTCATCGCCAACGACGTGGCCAAGCTGGTCGAACCCGGCAAGGCGCTCTACAGCTGCATGCTCAACGCCGACGGCGGCGTCATCGACGACCTGATCGTCTATTACCTTTCCGATACGTCCTACCGCATCGTCGTCAATGCCGGCACCGCCGACAAGGACGTGGCCTGGATGAAGGAACGCCTCGCCGCCACCGGCACCCGGGCTACGCTGACCGTCCGTCGTGACCTGGCGATGATCGCCGTTCAGGGCCCCAACGCCCGTACCAAAACCTGGGCCGCCATTCCAGGCTCCGAAGCCGCATCGAGCAGCCTCAAGCCCTTCCAGGCCGCAGCCTTCGGCGAATTCTTCATCGCCCGCACCGGCTACACCGGCGAAGACGGTTTCGAGCTGACCCTGCCCAACGAGCAGGCCGCGTCCATCTGGGCCGCCCTCGCCGCCGCCGGTGTCGCCCCCTGCGGCCTCGGCGCCCGTGACACCCTGCGCCTCGAAGCCGGCATGGCCCTCTATGGCAACGACATGGACGAAACCGTGTCGCCCCTCGACGCCGGCCTCGCCTGGACGGTCGATTTGAAGGACCCAAGCCGCGACTTCTTCGGCAAGGCCGCCCTCGTTGCCAAGGGCGCCCAGCGGCAGGTTCTCGGCCTGGTGCTCGAAGACAAAGGCGTGCTGCGCTCTCATCAAAAAGTGTTTACCGCCCAGGGCGAAGGCGAAACCACCAGCGGCAGCTTCTCGCCCACCCTCGAAAAATCCATTGCGATGGCCCGCCTGCCCCTTGGCGTGGCGCCTGGCGACAGCGTCGAGGTGGACATCCGCGGCAAACGCCTCAAGGCGCGGGCGGTTAAAGCCTCTTTCGTCCGCAATGGCAAAGGCCTAATCTGATTTCCGGAATTTTTCCGCTACGCCATCCCTTCCAATTCGACCTGAACAAGGACACACCATGACGACCCCCACCGATCTGCGTTACACCGCTTCCCACGAATGGATTCGCACCGAAGCTGACGGCACCCTCACCATCGGCGTCACCGACCACGCACAGGAAGCTCTCGGCGACGTGGTTTTCCTCGAGCTGCCGGAAGCCGGCCGCGCCGTTACCGCCGGCGAAGCCGTTGCGGTGATCGAATCGGTCAAGGCCGCCTCGGACATCTACGCACCGGTCGCCGGCGAAATCATCGCCAACAACCAGGATGCCGTTGATGCGCCCGAATCGGTTAACGCCGACGCCTACGCCGCCTGGCTGTTCAAGATCAAGCCGGCCAACCCTGCCGACGTCAGCGCCCTCCTCGACGCTGCCGGCTACGAAGCCGCCATCGCCTGAGCGCCTGTTTCGCGGGAGCGCCCGGCCAGCGCGCTCCCGCCCCGCTGTTGTCGTAATCCAGAACCGAGTTCCCCCATGTCGAAGACCCTTCTTTCCGCCCCGCTCGCCACGCTCGAACAGGGCGACGACTTCATCCGCCGTCACCTCGGCCCCTGTGCCAACGAGCTGCCGGCGCTGCTCGCCGCCATCGGTGTCGATTCCCTCGACACCCTGATCCAGCAAACCGTACCGGCCGGCATTCGCCTGCCCGCACCGCTGGCACTCGGCGAACCAACGCCCGAACACGTCGCGCTGGCACGCCTCAAGGCCATCGCCGGCAAGAACGTGCTGAAGAAGTCCCTCATCGGCATGGGCTACTACGACACCATCACGCCCAAGGTCATCCAGCGCAACGTGCTGGAAAACCCGGGCTGGTACACCGCCTACACGCCCTACCAGGCCGAAATTTCCCAGGGCCGCCTGGAGGCCCTGCTGAACTTCCAGCAGATGGTCATCGACCTCACCGGCCTCGAACTCGCCAACGCCTCGCTGCTCGACGAAGCCACCGCCGCGGCTGAAGCCATGGCCATGGCCCGGCGCATTTCCAAGGTCAAGAGCCAGTCCTTCTTCGTCGACGAAGGCGTGTTCCCCCAAACCCTCGACGTGGTCCGCACCCGTGCCGGCTACTTCGGTTTCGAGCTGATCGTCGGCCCCGCTGCCGAAGCCGCCCATCACGAAGTGTTTGGTGCACTGCTGCAATACCCGGGTGAAAGCGGCACTGTGGCCGATCTCTCGGCCCCGGTCGCCGGCCTCAAGGCCAAAGGCGCAGTCGTCGCCGTCGCCTCCGACCTGCTGGCTCTCGTGCTGCTCAAGTCGCCTGGCGAAATGGGTGCCGACATCGCCCTCGGCTCCACCCAGCGCTTTGGGGTATCCCTCGGTTTCGGCGGCCCGCACGCAGCCTTCTTCGCCACCCGCGAAGCCCACGTGCGCTCCATGCCGGGCCGCATCATCGGCGTCTCCAAGGACGCCCGCGGCAAGACCGCCCTGCGCATGACGCTGCAAACCCGCGAGCAACACATCCGCCGCGAAAAGGCCAACTCCAACATCTGTACCTCACAGGTGCTGCTGGCCAACATGGCCGGCATGTACGCCGTCTATCACGGCCCGGAAGGCCTGCGCACCATTGCCGCGCGCGTCCACCGCCTCGCCGCCACACTGGCCGAAGGCCTGCAGCAGGCGGGCTTCGCCCTCGCCAGCAACACCTTCTTCGACACCCTGCAGGTGGAAACCGGTACACGCAGCGCGGCCATTTATGCCGCCGCCCAGGCCGCCGGCTACAACCTCCGCCACATCGATGGCCACGCCCTCGGCATTTCCATCGACGAAAAAACGTCCATTGATGACATCGCCGCGCTCCTCCAGGCCTTTGGCGCCACAGCCGATATTGCCGCGCTCGACGCCACCGTCGCCGCCCGCGGCGGCAACCTGCCCGAAGCCCTGCTGCGCACCGATGCCATCCTCGCCCACCCGGTGTTCAACACCCACCACACCGAACACGAGATGCTGCGCTATCTCAAGCGCCTGCAGAACCGCGACCTCGCGCTGGATCACTCGATGATCTCGCTGGGCTCATGCACCATGAAGCTCAACGCCACCAGCGAAATGATCCCGGTCACCTGGCCCGAGTTCGCCGACATCCACCCCTTCGCCCCGGCGGATCAAACCACCGGCTACCTCGAGATGATCGACGGCCTCGCCGCCCAGTTGCGCGAGATCACCGGTTTCGACGCCATCTGCATGCAGCCCAACTCCGGCGCCCAGGGCGAATACGCCGGCCTCGTGGCGATCCGCCGCTACCACGCAGCCCGCGGCGACCACCACCGCACGGTGTGCCTGATTCCCAAGTCGGCCCACGGCACCAACCCGGCTACCGCCCAGATGTGCGGCATGGACGTGGTGGTGGTCAACTGCGACGAAAACGGCAACGTGGACTTCGCCGACCTCCAGGCCAAGGCCGCACAGCACGCTGACAAACTGGCCGCGCTGATGATCACCTACCCGTCCACCCACGGCGTGTTCGAGGAAGCCATCCGCGAGATCTGCGCCACCGTGCACCAGTACGGCGGCCAGGTGTACATGGACGGCGCCAACCTCAATGCTCAGGTCGGCCTCACCTCCCCCGCCATCATCGGCGCCGACGTGAGCCACATGAATCTGCACAAGACCTTCTGCATCCCCCATGGCGGTGGCGGGCCGGGCATGGGCCCGATTGGTCTCAAGGCTCACCTCGCCCCCTTCATGGCCGACCACGTGGTCGCCGCCACCGGCACCGATAGCCGCCCCAACGCCGGCCAGGGCGCGGTATCCGCCGCCCAGTTCGGCTCGGCGAGCATCCTGCCGATCTCGTGGATGTACATCACGATGATGGGCGGTCGCGGCCTCACCCGCGCCACCGAAGTGGCCATCCTCAACGCCAACTACGTGGCCAGCCAGCTGAAGGACCACTACCCCGTGGTCTACACAGGCAGCCAGGGGCGCGTCGCCCACGAGTGCATTCTTGATATCCGCCCGATCAAGGCGGCAACCGGCATCTCCGAGGTCGATATCGCCAAGCGGCTCATGGACTACGGCTTCCACGCCCCGACCATGTCCTTCCCGGTGGCCGGCACCATCATGGTCGAGCCGACCGAATCCGAAGACAAGGGCGAGCTGGACCGCTTCATCGCTGCAATGATCGGCATTCGGAACGAGATCCGCGCCATCGAGGAAGGACGCATTCCGGCCGACAACAATCCCCTGAAGAACGCCCCGCACACCCAGGCCGACTTCATTGGTGACTGGACTCGCCCCTACTCCCGCACGGAAGCCGTTTTCCCGCTGCCGTGGGTGGGTGACAACAAGTTCTGGCCGAGCGTGAACCGCATCGACGACGTTTACGGCGACCGCAACCTGTTCTGTGCCTGCGTGCCGATGGACGAAATCGCCTGAATTCTGCACCGCTGAAATCAAAAGGCCCAGCGTCGCGATCGACCCCGGGCCTTTTTACTGATTGGGCACCCGCCAGCCGTCAGGGCTTGATCAACAGCTTGAGAAACGACACGGGAATTGCGTAGGAGATACCCGACGGGTTCGTCAGCGCAGCTTCCTTGCTGCCCTTGATGAACACCATGTTGAGGATGCCCAGCACCTCGCCGGTATTGGCATCGTAAAGAGGACTTCCGCTGTTGCCCGGGTAGGAAACGATATCCAGCTGGAGCACCGAATAGCGTCCGCCGGACAACCGGCGCACCGCCTGGCTGTCCAGCTGGCGCGAGGAAGGAAGCGGCTGCCCTACTGGAGTAATCGCCGAGATGATGCCCTTGTGGGTTACCGGCACGATGCCAATGCTTCCACCAAGGGGAAAGCCTGTCAGGGCCACATCCTGCCCGTCCCGTACGGCATCCGAATCACCCAGACGCACGGCCGGCATTGGCGGACCGTCAAAGCGCAGCAGCGCCAGATCATGATCCGGGTCGGACATTTCCTTCCTGATCGGTTTCGCCATGAACCGTTCAGAAGTACGTTCGGCATTCGGAAAGACGATCACGAGCTTCTCGTTCTCGTCGCCCTCCGGTGCCGCCTGAACCACATGGGCATTCGTCACAATCTGATTGCCGTCGCCAACGACAAAACCGGTGCCCAGAAAGCGAAAACGCGGATTGCGAAGCACTGAAACCGTTCCGACAGCCACCACCGAACGCTTGATTTCGGCAACCGTATCAGAAAAATCAGCCTGTGCAGGCACGGCCGAAAACAGCGCAAAACCACACAACCCGGCAACGAACACGCGGCGCATTCGCTGCTGCGTCGCCGGGAAATGAATCACGGGCTGACCACCTTGAGTGCCTGCAAAGCCGGCGACGCCCCCACAACCCGGGCGTCGAACGGGTGTTCCGTACGGGGAAAGAAAGCCAGGATACGCTTCACGTAGTTCTGGGTTTCCTTGTACGGGGGAACGCCACGATAGCGATCCACCGCGCCTTCGCCTGCGTTGTAGCCGGCCACGGCGAGGGCCACGTTGCCGCGGTAGTAGGCCAGCAGCCAGCGCAGGTAAGCAAGGCCGCCCTTGATGTTCTCGACCGGATCGAAACTGTCTTTCACATTGAAACGGCTGGCCGTTTCAGGAATCAGCTGCATAACGCCCATCGCATTCTTGGGCGACAGCGCATTGGAATCGAAATTGGATTCGGTCGTGGCGATGGCCAGCGCCAGCCGGGGCTCGATGGAAAACCGCGGCGCCAGCATGGTGACCAGTTCGACCACACGCTTCTTGCGCTCGGGAAGCGAGGCCAGATATTTTTGCGTATCCCAGCCATCCCGCGTACTGAAAGCCCATTCGACCGAACGTGCCTTCAGGCACTCCGGTACCGCACCGGTGTAATCGCCAACCAGGCGACGGGCCTTCTCAGCCCCGCCATGCCCTTTGACCATGGCCATTTCGAACAGGGTTGCGGCGTATCCGTCGTCCCTCCCGACACCGCGGCCATTGGCATACATCCAGCCAAGGTTGTACATCGCCTCGGCGCTGCCGGATCGGACAGCATCGCAATACAGCTCCGCCGCCCGCTCGGGATCACGGGGCACGCCTTCCCCATGCTCGTAGGCAAGCGCCAGCTCGACGAGTTGCCGGCCATCGGCGACATCTGCCTCTGCCGCCGTCGCAAGGTGCGCACTGCCCGCCAGGCCAATGCCCAGCAGAACAACAGAAAGAATCTTCTTCATGCGCACCATGCTACGCCGGTTGCCGCTTACAGCCGCCAAACCTTCGCCCCTGCCGCTTCCAGCGCAGCCGGGTCGTAGCAGCTCTTCACGTCGGTGAACACACCGTTGGGGACGAGCTTTTCGCACAGCTGGCCCACGCCCAGGTCGGCGTATTCGGTGTGGGCCACCGCCGCCACGATCGCCGAGGCGCGCGGCAGGTCGTTCCAGGCGGTAAGGCTGACGCCGTATTCGTGCTGGGCCTCGGTCGATTCGGCCACCGGGTCGTGCACGATCACGTTGCAGCCGTAGCTCTGCAGTTCGCGGATCACGTCGATCACCTTGCTGTTGCGAAGGTCAGGGCAGTTTTCCTTGAAGGTGAGGCCCAGCACGATGACATCCGCGCCCTTGATGTTGTGGCCGCTCTGGATCATCTGCTTGACGGTCTCTTCGGCGACGTACTTGCCCATGCTGTCGTTGATGCGACGGCCGGCCAGGATGACTTGCGGGTGGTAGCCCAGCATGTCGGCCTTGTGGGTGAGATAGTACGGATCGACGCCGATGCAGTGGCCGCCCACCAGGCCCGGACGGAAGGGCAGGAAGTTCCACTTGGTGCCGGCGGCTTTGAGCACTTCGACGGTGTCGATGCCGATCTTGTGGAAGATCACCGAGAGTTCGTTCATCAGCGCAATGTTGAGGTCGCGCTGGGTGTTTTCGATGACCTTGGCGGCTTCGGCCACCTTGA
>NZ_JAOAUU010000130.1 GCF_030157465.1 Zoogloea sp. | reverse complement strand
TTCTTTGCCTTCTTTCTTGTCGTACAACAAGAAAGAAGGTCGCCCGCCGGGGGCGAGTCCCCGGCCAACGTAACGCCAAAAACCGGAAGGCCGTCCCGCAAGGCCTCACCGGTTCGTAGTTGAATGGAATGAACCACCAAGGTTCGCGCAACGTGTGGAAAGCGCTCCACCCGACAGGCGAGACTCTCCAAGCCCGGCGGGCCGGCCAGTGAGAGTTATTACACACTTAACGCGAACATAGCCTTTATTTTCGCGTTGTGACTTCAGCTGCGGCTGGACTTCGCCTTAGCAGCTGGCTACGGCGCCGACCTTGCCCAGGGGCGCTTCTTCCGGCGTGGTGCCGATTCCGCGCAGGAAGGCCTTGTGCATGTTCTGGAGCGCCGGTTCGTTGGCGCCGAAGGTGCTGAAGTTGATCATGCCGGCGTTGAGGTTCTTCATGACGTTGGCCGAAACCCAGTAATCCTCCTCGTCCACCACCTTGCAGATGAACTCGAAGTGGGCCTGGGGATCATTGCCATCCCAGCCTTTTTCGTCGTTGGTGCTGCGCACATAGCTGCGGAAGACGGTGCGGTGCTCGCCGGGGTTTTCGCCCGGGTAGAGCTTGAAGAACTCGATAGACACCGGCGAGACGAGCAGCGAGATGTTGGGGTAGATGAAGTGCACCAGCTGGAAGTCGTTGAAGATATCCATGCCCCATTCGGCCTCGGGAATCTCCTTGAGGCGCTTGATGCTTTCGTTGGGGAAGGCCAGGCGGTGGTTGCGCCCTTCCGGCCCGAAGGTGTCGAAGGCCGAGGTGTTGCCGATGGAAATGCCGCCCAGGGTGTTCTTGTGCAGCGCCAAAAAGTGGTAACCCTCGCAGAAGGTGTCCAGGGCCAGCTTCCAGTTGGTCTTGAGCTTCCACTCGTGCTGATCCACGAAGCGGGTGGCGCCCAGATCCCACCTTTCGAAAACCGGTGCCATGTGGCCGAGGATCTCGTCCACCGACACCTTCACGTCCGGGTGCATGCCGGCGAAGATCATGCCGTATTTTTCTTCAACCGGCAGGCGCACCAAGTCGTAGAGGGATTTGTCGATAGCGCCGAAGCTCTTCTCTTCCCACACCGCGCGCAGCTTGCCTTTCAGGTCGAAGCCCCAGTTGTGATAGGGGCAGCTGAGCGAGGCCGTCTTGCCGCATCCTTCCTTGAGGCGGGCGGCGCGGTGGGTACAGGCATTGAGAAAAGCGTGCACCTTGCCGTCGTTGTCGCGGGTCAGCAGCACCGGCACGTCGAGATCGTCAAAGGTGAAGTAGCTGCCTTTTTCCGGCAAATCGCTGGAAAAGCACACCAGCTGGGGCTCGTCCTTGAAGATGGTGGCTTTTTCACGGGCGAACAGTGCGGGGTCGGTGTACACCGACGAAGGCTGGCGATAGGCGGCCGGTGCGCTGTCGGTAACGCCGGCATCCACCATGGTCAGCATGCGCTTGATGAGGTCTTTATAGACGTTAAGGTTTTCCATTTGTCTCGCTCCTTTTTGATCAGGCTGGTTTGTTTTTTTATGTAGTGCAGAGTATCCCGTCTTCCGCCCTCCCCCACAACTACCGGTTCAGGTAGTCGGGGTTTCCGGCGCGCCGGGCAAACCTTCGAAATAGCGACCGGTCAGGTTGCCGCCATCCACCACCATCTCGGCACCACACACGTACGAGGCCTCGTCGCCCAGCAGAAAAAGCGCCATGCGGGCGATTTCCTCGGGTTGCCCGATACGCTGCACCGGCTGGCCCTGGTAGGCCTTGTCGAGGGCCCGGGTGTCGCCGTCGAACATGGTGCCCATGCTCGTATCCACGCCGCCCGGATGGATCGAATTGACCCGCACGCCCTTGTGGCCCAGTTCCAGCGCCGCCACCCGGCTCAGGCCCCGGAGGCCCCATTTGCTGGCGCAGTAGGCGCCCATGGAGTTCCAGGCCGTCATGCCTCCGATGGACGAAATATTGACGATGCTGCCGCGGCCCTGCGCAGCCATCACCGGGCCGACATGCTTGAGGCCCAGAAACGGGCCCACCAGGTTCACGTCGATGACCCGCTTGAAATCGGCCAGGCCCGTGCTGGACAGGGCTTCGGAAAAATTGATGCCGGCGTTGTTCACCAGTCCGTCGATGCCGCCCCAGCGCTCGCGCGCAGCGGCCACCGTCTGCTGCCAGCTCGCTTCGTCGGTCACGTCCAGGTGTTGGTAGATCGCCCCGTCGCCCAGCTCGGCGGCCAGGGCTTCGCCTTCGCGCCGGGTGATGTCGCCGATGAGCACGCGGGCGCCCTCGGCGTGAAACAGGCGTGCCATGGTGGCGCCCATGCCGCGGGCGGCGCCGGTGATCAGAATCACCCGCCCGGCAAGCCGCTTCATGCGGCCACCTCTTCGGCTTGGCGTGCGGCAAGGGCGGCCTTGCCGGCCTCGGTGCCGGCCAGGCGCCCCAACACCACCGCGTTGCCGATGGACAAGCCGCCCCCGCCATAACGTTCGCCGTGGAAGCAGCCGAGCACCTCGCCCGCCGCATACAAACCGGGAATCGGCCGCTGGTGCCCATCGAGCACGCGGGCGTGGCGGTCGATGTCGAGGCCGGCTGCCGTCAGCCCGATGATCGCGGCGCGAATCTCCACCGCGTAGAACGGCCCTTTCCTGATCGGGAAATAGGCCGGTGCCTTCTTGAAGAACTGGAAATCACCGCCGGCATCGCAATCCGTGTTGTAGCGCGCCACGGTTTGCTCCAGCGCCAGGCCGTCGATGCCAACCTGGTCGGCAAGCGCCACCAGGTTGTCGGCCACCTTGACGCGGCCCTTTTTGACCTGCTCGCGCAAGGTCGGCTCTTCCCAGGTGGGAATGCTGATGCCGGCGTTGTAAGGGTCGAGATAGCGGGTGTTGGTGCTGGCTTCAACCAGCGCCTGCTCGTCGAAAATGGCCCAGGCGCGCCTGTCGGTCTGCTCGTTGAGCAGGTAGCCGCACACGCTGTAGGGCGACAGTTCGGACATGAAGCGCCGCCCTTCCTTGTTCACCGCGATGATCCACGGTGGCAGAAAGGCTTCGAGCGACTTGCTGAAACCGGAGGTGGCGAGCACCAGCCCGGTATCAAACCCAACCACACCGGCACCGATCTTTTCGGCGAGGGTGATGCCGTCGCCGAGCACGAAGGGCACATCCTTGTGCACGGCCCAGGTCCACTCCCCGTGGCAGGCCGAGGGGTACAGGCGCTGGAGCATTTCCGGGTTGTTGCCAAAGCCGCCCGTGGTAACGATGACCGTGGGGGCGCGCAGTTCGGTGCCCATGGCGCGCACGCCCACCACGCGGCCGTCTTCAAAAATCAGTGCCTCGACGCGGGTGCCGAGCGCGGTGTCGATGCCCCGGGCGCCCGTGGCGTTGATCAGCGCATCGGCAATGCCGGAACCGGCGCCCTGGCTGGAATGTCCGCGGGGCACCGTGTCGACGCCGGACTTGACCAGCCATTCCTTGGGAAACTCGCTGCCCAGCTCGATCAACCACTCCAGCGCCGCGCCGCAGTTGTCCGCGTAGTAGCGGATGATGTCGGGCCGCAGCTTCCAGCGGTTGAGCGTCATCAGGTAATCGTAGAGATCGTCCGGCGTGTCGTTGGCGATGCCCGCCGCCCGCTGCACGCTGGTGCCGCAGGCGTAGAACACCCCGCCCGACTGGGCCGTGGCGCCGCCGAGCTTGCCGTCGGCTTCGATGATCATGCAGCTCGCGCCTTCCTTGTGGGCCATCAGGGCGGCAGCCAGTCCGGCGCCGCCGCCCCCCACGATGATCACGTCGTAATCCCATTCCATGTTTGTCTCCTCTTTTTTGTGGGCCGGACTTCATTCCGGCTCGATACGTTGTTCAGGCTGGGGCGTCGGCGCCCCGCTGTTTCAGGGAATCTTGCTGAAAGCCCACTCGAACACCCGCGCGTCGCCGTGGCGGGCGGTGATGCTCAGCTTGACCTTGCACACCTTCCAGCCGGCGGCGCTGCGCACCAGCTCGCTGGTGTAGTGGCCGTACAGAAAGCAGGCGTAGTCCTCGCCCTCGTGCTTGAGGAAATGGCCGGCGTGCATGTACGAGATGCACGTGGCCGTATCACCGTCGATGCGGTGGCGGTGGTTGGTGCTGAGATGCTGGGTGGCGTCGAAGCCGGCGAGGCCGCGCACCCGGTGCACCCATTCGGCGGCGTCCATTTCCAGGTCGAGACCAGGGTCGAAGCTGGTGTAGTCGATGGCTACCCGGTCGGTCAGGATCGACCGCAGCAGCCCCCAGTCGCGGGTGTCGAGGGCGGTGGCGTAGCTGATGATCACGTCGCTGATGGCGAGGCGGTCGGCGATCAGGTTGTAGGTGTCGCTCATGGTTTGCCTCCCGGCGTAAAGACCAGATCGAGGCGTTCCAGCGTGTGGGCCTGGAAGCTCTCCGACCAGCGCGGCGGCGGCGCAGCCGGGTCGAGGGCGAAGTCGGGCAGGCGCACCAGCAAGCGTTCCAGCGCAATGCGCAGCTCGGGCCAGCATGTTGCCGATGCAAAAGTGAATGCCCTTGCCGAAGCTCATGTGTTCGCGGGCGTTGCGGCGCTCAAGGTCGATGCGCTCCGGGCATTCAAACTTGTTTTCATCCCGGTTGCCGGCGCCGTAGGACAGCATCAGCACCGCGCCCTTCGCCAGCGCCACGCCGGCCAGCTCGGTGTCTTCCCGGACCACCCGGTAGATGTTGGGCACGGGCGAGTGCAGGCGCAGCACCTCTTCCACGAAACCGGGGATCAGCGCCGGCTCGGCACTCAGGCGCTGGCGCAGATCCGGCGTTTCGAGCAGCGCCCACACCGCCGAGCCGAGGGTGTTGGTGGTGGTTTCGTTGCCGGCCACCAGCAGTTGGGTGGCGATGTTGATCAGCTCGCTGTCAGTGAGCAGGCGCCCGTCGATCTGCGCATTGGCCACCGCGCTGAGCAGGCATGGCGCCGGATTGGCCCGGTAAGCCATGGCGTGGCGGTGCAGGTATTGCTGCATGCCGATCAAGAGGTCGGTGAGTTCCAGCTCGCGTTCGGGGGCCAGGTTGGGGTTGATCTGCTCGATGGCGGCGTCCGACCAGAGCTTCATCTGACGCCAGTCTTCGGGCGGCAGGCCGAGTTCGCGGGCGATGACGAACATCGGCAGCTTGATGGCAAAGTCGTCGAAGAATTCGATGCGTCCGGCGCCGATGAAGCCGTCGATCAGCCCGTCGACGATGTCGCGAATGCCGGGCTCCAGTGGAATCACGTTCTTGCGCGCAAAGGCCAGATCCACCAGCGCCCGGTACTGGCCGTGGGACGGCGGGTCGTTCGACACCAGCGTGTGCACCGGCAAAAAACCGTGCTCGGTGTAACGCCGGGCCACTTCGGCGGCCACCGGCGAGTGGCTGCGGTCGAAGACCTGGCTGGTCATGTTGGAGAAGATTTCCGGCCGCGCATTGACGTGGGCGATGTCGGCGTAGCGGGTAAGCACGTGAAAGCCGGTGCCGGCGTCGAAATACACCGGGCTCTCGGCCTGCAGCTGCGCGTAGGCGGCGTGGGGGCAGCGGCGGATCTCAGGATCGGCGAAGCTGATGGCGGGTGTTGTCGTCATGGAGCGGATATCCTTTGCTGTGGCGCTCAGTGCTGCTCGCTCAGTGCTGCTCGCTCAGTGCCGCTCGATATGCCCGAGCACGGAATAGGAGAAGTCGCAGCCATCCCGGGTCGGCACGGTGGCCGGCACTTCCGGGTTGTTCACGTCGATCAGCGGCGTGGCGGCAAAGTCGGCCAGCGTGGTGCGCACCGGGTCCACCCGGTTCCAGTCCACCACCGACTGGCGATGGCGGATCGCCCACACGCCGGCTATGCACTCGAAGCGGTCGAGGTAGCGCCCGCCGGCCACGATGTCGAAGGTCTGCGCACCCTGGGGCGTTTGCAGCACCAGCGACCAGCAGGTTTCGGCGCCGGCCGTGGTGCCGTCGGCGTGCAGGTCGATCAGCGTGTTGCTGACCACGTGGCGGGTGACGTTCATGGCCGCGTGCACCGGCCACAGCCATTCGATGAAGCCCGCGGCCGGGCCGGCATACAGCGGGGCGTGGTCGTCAGTGCCGCCCGGGTGCCAGCACGACAGGGCCAGCGCCTTGTCCATGCGGTCGAGGCCGCGGCAGTAACGGTGGATGACTTCGGTGATGGCCCACTTGGCGGCCAGTTCGTCGTGGGTCGGGGCGCGCACGCTCATGGCTTCAGCCTCAACCGGTGACGTCGGCAGACACGGGCACCAGCGGCGCGTCCGTCGGCAGCAGATCGTCGCGGGTGCTGTGGCCGTGGAAGGGGTAGTCGGTGTAGCCCTCGGCGCCCTGGCTGTAATAGGTGGCGATGTCCGGACGGTTGATCTCCCAGCCATTGCGAAAGCGCTCGGCCAGGTCGGGGTTGGCGATGAAGGCCTGACCGAAGCCGACCAGATCGGTGCCGCCGGCGGCGATCATCTCGGCGGCGCTCTTGCGGGTGAAGCTGGCGACCGTCATGAAGGGGCCGTCGAAGAGCGGCCGCAGGGTGGCGTACACGTCCCAGTCCATGCCGTAGTTGCCCACCTGCAGGTAGGCGATGTGGCGCTTGGAGAGCTCCTTGGTCACATGCGAATAAGTGGCCGGCGCGTCGTCGTCGAAGACGTTGTGGAAAGTCCAGCCCGGCGACAGCTTGACCGCCACGAAGGCCGAGCCCTGGTCGGCGGCGATGGCATCGACGATGGCCAGCAGAAAGCGCGCACGGTTCTCCAGGCTGCCGCCAAATTCATCGCTGCGCAGATTGGTGTTGGTGGACAGGAACTGCATCGGCAGATAGCCACTGGCGGCGTGGATCTCGACGCCGTCGAAACCGGCCTTTTTGGCCAGCGCGGCGCTGCGCCGGTAGTCCTCGATCACCGCGTACACCTCGGCAGTACCCAGCGCGCGGGGCTCCGGGTAGGCGCGCTTGGGGCGTGGGCAGGTCACGGTGTAGTGGCGGGCGGTCGGGTCCGGCTGCACGGCCGACGCGCCGACGGGCTGGGCGCCGTTCAGCATCAGCGGGTCGGACAGGCGGCCGACGTGCATGAGCTGGGCGAAGATGGCGCCGCCCTTGTCATGCACGGCGTCGGTCACCTGCTGCCAGCCGGCGGCGTGGGCGTCGGTGCACAGGCCCGGCGAAAACAGATAGCCCTTGCCCATTTCGCTGGGGTAGACGCCCTCGGTGACGATCAGCCCGGCGCTGGCGCGCTGCTGGTAGTGCAGCACGTTGAGCGCACTCGGCACGCCGTCGAGATGCGAGCGATTGCGCGTCATCGGCGCCATCACTAGGCGGTTCTTGAGCGTCACGTTGCCAATGCGCAGGGGCTTGAACAGCACGTCGAGGGGAGCGGTCATCGTGTGGGGTCTTTCGGTTTGGGGTGCGGGCTTTAGAGGATGCGAACCAGTTGCTTGCCCAGGCTGCGCCCGGCAAGCAGGTCGATGAGGGCACGGGGGGCGGCTTCGAGCCCTTCGGCCACCGTCTCCCTAAAATGGATGCGGCCGGCGGCCACGTGGCCGCTCAGCTCGTCGATGGCCGGCGCCCAGCGCTCCGGGTGATCGCCGACGATGAAGCCCTGCACCTTCACCCGATTGACGATCAGCGGCAGCAGGCGGCGGATGCCGTGGGGGCTGGGGTTGTCCACCTCGGAGATGGCGCCGCACAGGGTGATGCGCGCACCGGGGCGCAGGCGCGGCAAGAGCGCATCCAGCACTTCGCCGCCCACGTTGTCGAAAATGCAGTTCACGCCGTCCGGCAGCGCCGCCTTCAGGCTGGCCTTGAAATCGGCCGACTTGTAGTCGACGCAGGCGTCGAAACCCAGATCGTCCACCACGTGACGGCACTTGTCCGCCCCGCCGGCAACGCCCACCACGCGGCAGCCGGCAAGCCGCGCCAGTTGCCCCGCCACGCTGCCGACGCCGCCGGAAGCCGCAGTCACAACCACCGTTTCACCGGCCTGCGGGGCGCACAGGTCGATGAGGCCGACGTAAGCCGTCACGCCCGGCATGCCGGCCACGCCGAGGCCCGCCGACAGCGGCACCCGCGTCGTATCCACCTTGCGCAGCAGGCTGCCGTCGATGACGCCGAAGCGCTGCCAGCCCAGGTGGCCGGCCACCGCGTCACCCACCGCAAAACCCGGGTGGCGCGATTCGACAACGGTGCCGGCGGTGTCGCCGACCATCACGTCGCCCAACGCCACCGGCTCGGCGTAGGTGCGGATATCCATCATGCGGCCGCGCATGTAGGGGTCGATGGACAGCCACTGGTTGCGCACCAGCACCTGGCCTTCGCCGGGGTTTGGCACCGGGCCGTCTTCGATGCGGAAGTTGGATTCCGTGGGCTTGCCCTCGGGGCGGCTGGCCAGCAAAACCTGGCGGTTTGATTCGGTCATGGAGCGACTTTCGGAAAAGGGGTTCAGCACCCGGCGCGATCGGCCAGGATGAGGTCGGCAGCTCGCCAGCCCAGCGCCATGGCCGGGCCGTTGGTGTTGCCGGAAATGGGGGCCGGCATCACCGAGCAGTCGGCGGCGCGCAGGCCTTCGACGCCGCGCACGCAGAGGCGCTCGTCGACGACCGAGGCGGCGTCGCTGCCCATGCGGCACGAGGCCACCGCGTGGGTGCCGCACAGGGACGCCTGGCGGAACACGTCGAGGATCTGGTCATCGGTCTCGCAACCGCCGGGCAGCAGTTCCTCGCCGACGAATCTGGCCAGGGCCGGCTGGCGCATGTAGCTGCGCATGTACTTGACCATGTTCACCGCGGCCAGGCAGTCCTCTTCGGTACTCAGCCAGTTGGGGGTGACTTCCAGCGTGGCCTGCGGGTCGGACGAACTCACCATCACCGAGCCTTCGCTGGTCAGGCGCAGCAGCTGGCCGTAGGCCGTGACGCCGGGCTTGTCCTCGACGCCGTCGGGCACCGGAAAGTTGTCTTCGCTGCGCGGGTAGGTGAAGGCCGACAGATAGAGCTGGGCGTCCGGGCGGCTGACCTGCGGCGCGGTGCGGAAGAAGGCGCCGACCTCGAAGGGGCCGGTGGCCATCGGGCCGCTTTTCAGCAGGTAATACTGCAGCACGCTCTTCACCAGCCCGATGCCCTGGAAGCGATGGTTCAGGCCCTTGTCGTTCTTTAGCCGGAAAGGCAGCAGAAAGCCCAGGTGATCGCGCATGCGACGGCCCACGTCGGGCGAGTCGGCGAGCACCGGAATGCCCTTGGCGCGCAGGTGCTCGCCCGGCCCGATGCCCGACAGCTGCAGGATCTTGGGGGTCAGGATGGCGCCGGTGGACAGGATCACCTCGCCACGGCAGCGGAAAGTCACCGCCTCGCCGCTCAAGCGGGCCGCCACGCCGACCGCCCGCTTGCCTTCAAACAGCACGCGCTCGACCGCTACGCCGGTAAGCACCTTGAGGTTGGGGCGTGCCATGGCCGGCTTCAGAAAGGCTACCGCCGAACTGACCCGGCGCCCGTTCTTGATGGTGTGGGCGTAGTAGCCGACGCCTTCGTTGTCTTCGCGGTTGAAGTCTTCCTTGTGCTCGAGGCCCATCTCTTCGCCGGCGCGGATCATCGCCTCGCTGACCGGGTAGCGGAACTTGCCGGTGCTCACGTGCACCGGGCCGCCTGCCCCGCGCAGTTCATCGGCGCCCAGTTCGTGGTCTTCGATGGCCTTGAAGGCCGCCTTCATGGCGTCCCAGCCCCAGTTGGCGCCGGCATGGGCCTCCCAGTCGTCGAAATCACCCTTCTGGCCGCGGATGTAGATCATGCCGTTGATCGAGCTGGAGCCGCCCAGGCCCTTGCCGCGCACCCACATTTCACCCGCCGGCAGACCCGGCTTGCGTGGCTGCTGCACCGGAAAGTGCCAGGCGTGCTTGGGCATGGCCACCAGCTTGGCGAAGCCCTTGGGCATGCCGATCAGCGGGCTGCTGTCGTCACCGCCGGCTTCCAGCAGCAAGACCTGGCTCTTGCCGTCCTCCGACAGGCGGTTGGCCAGCACACAGCCGGCCGAGCCGGCACCAACGACGATGTAGTCGTAGCTATCCATGAATACGGTTCTCCTCCAGCGGTGCCGGGCAGTTTGTTTTACAAACAAATTTGATTGTTTGTTTGAAGCCTACTCCGCTCGTGCAAAAAAGCCAAGCATTCCCCTGCCCGGGTTTTGTTGCCTCTATCCAAAGGTCGAGTGTTCGAGCCGCTCCAATCACGCGCCAGACGGCGAAAGCGGGCAGCTCGATCTCACCACGACTTGCCGTCGTCACCCGTTTCCCCGTAACCTCGCGCCCTTGATCCTCCGGGTGCCCGATCCGCTTTCGCGGAAGGGCTAAACGGGAAGTCCGGTGACCTCGGCGAGTTGTCTCTCTCCGACCATTCCGGCGCAGCCCCCGCTGCTGTAAGCCTGACGACTCCATCCATGCATGCCACTGGGCCATTTTTGCCCGGGAAGGCGGATAGGGAAGAACGACGGCGAGCCAGAAGACCGGCCCGAGGACATGAGTTTGGCTGTGCCCCGGGGTGTGGGCGTGGCGAGCGAAAACGTCCGACTTCTGTCCGCCGTCCTGCCGGGGCCCCTGAAGTCCGGCATGCCCTTTCGTTTCGTCTTGTCCCCCTGCCCTGGCGCCACGGCCGATGTTCCCGCATGTGGAGGCAGAATGACAGGACAGGAATCAACGGGTCGCAACGCAGTCCTTTGCGCAGGGCTGCTCGTAGCGTTTGCACTGCTGGGCAGCGTGCCGGCCCGCGCGGCGACACTCTTCGGTGTCATGACCGACCGTGCCGCTCCCGCTGCCGTCGAAGCGGCACGTCAGCATCTGGCCAGCCATCCCCGCGACCGCATCGTCCTGCGCACGCCCAACCAGATTATGGCGGCCAGCGATGCACAGCTTCGCCAGTGGCTCGATGCCGACTCGGTGTTCATCGCCTCGGCCTTCGGCGACCCGGCGCGCCGGCTGATCAACACCCTTCCCGCCAGTCGCGCCGCCACGGTGCTGGCCCTGAACGGCGAACAGCGCCTCAACCTGCAAAGCCGCAGCCGGCTGGGCCGGCTCGAGGGCTTTCCCGCCGAAACCCTGCGCCAGCTGACAGCCGAACAGCCCCCGGCCGACGCCCTCGAAGCCGCCGCAAGGCACCCGGCCGCATCCGCGTGGCTCGCCGCGCGCCGGGTGTGGCAGGCGGACGGCGCCAACAACGTGGCGCGCCTGTTCGGCCACCTGCTCGACGGCAAGCCGCTGCCCCCGGCGCAGCGGGAGAGCGTCCTGCGCCTGCGGGTCGATGGCACCGAACGTCTCGACGAGGCCGCGTGGAATGCCCGTCTGCTGCCCGCTGGCCCGGCCCTGGCCGTGCTCGACCTGTCCAACACCGAATCTGCCACCGCCGCCGCGATCTGTGGTGAATCCCGCCGCCAGGGCCTGCCTTGCGCCGAAGTGCTGACCCGCTGGGGCAGCGTCTCGCGGGAGGCCATCGAGCGTCTGCCCGAACTGCTTGCCCCGGCCAGGCCGGCCGCGCTGGTGGTGGTGCAGGATTTCGTCGTCGGCGCGGCCGAAAACCGCGAGGCCGTCACCGCGGCGTTCAAGAAGCTGGACATCCCCATCCTCAAGGCCATCCGCCTGACCGACCGCAGCGCGACCCAATGGCGCCTGTCGCCGGAAGGGCTCCCGGTGGATTCGGTGCAGTACCGGGTCGCCCTGCCGGAACTCCAGGGCATCGGCCAGCCCATCGTCGTGTCGGCCGTCGGCGCCAGTCGCATTGACCCTCTTACCGGCATCGAGCTGCGCCGCACCGAGGCCATCGGGGTCGAAATCCAGCGCCTCGTGGCCCGCGCCGCCCGCTGGCAGGCCTTGCGGGCCAAAGCCAATGCCGACAAGCGGCTGGCGATCATCTACTACAACCACCCGCCGGGCCGGCAGAACATCGGCGCCGACAACCTGGACGTGCCCGCGTCCCTGTTCGGCGTGCTGCAGCGTCTCAAGGCGGAAGGCTACGACACCGGCGAACTGCCGGCTTCGCCGGAAGCCCTGCTCGACCGGATCATGGCGCGGGGCGTGAACCTGCCGGAAGACAAAACCGCCCTGCATGAGCTGGCGCTGGACGTGAACAGCGTCAGCGCCGCCGACTACCGCCGCTGGTTTGCCGCCCTGCCCGAGCGGGTGCAGGGCGAGATGGTGTCCGGCCCCCTGGGCCGGCTGCACGCCGAAGTGCTGGAAGCCGAGCAGATCGGGGAGCGCAGCGTCGGCCGCAAGCGGGTCGAATCGGTCATGAAGGAACTCCACCACCTGGCCGAAGGTGCCGACCACCCGAAGCGCCAGGAAACCATCACAGGCTTGAAGGCGCTGGAAGCCGGCTACCGGGACTGCCTGGCGGATCAGCCCCGGCGTCGCTGCACCAGCCTGTCGTCCCTGGCCTGGCGCCTCGCCGGCCACGGCGTCGAGGGCCTGCGGGGCTGGGGACAAACCCCGGGCAAGGTGATGGTGGCCGACGGCAAGCTGCTGGTGCCGGGCCTCGTCTTTGGCAAGGTCTTCGTCGGCCCCCAGCCACCACGGGGCTGGGAGGTGGATGAAGAACTGCTGCACGCCAACACCAGCGTGGCGCCACCGCATCAATATCTGGCCTTCTATCACTGGATCCGCGACCGCTTCCGCGCCGACGCCGTGGTGCATCTGGGCCGCCATTCCACCTACGAATTCCTGCCCGGCAAAGCCGTCGGCCTCACTGCCGACGACTACCCCAGCCTGATTGCCGCCGACCTGCCCGGCGTCTACCCCTACATCGTGGACGGCGTAGGCGAAGGCATTCAGGCCAAGCGCCGGGGGCTCGCCGTGATCGTCGATCACCTCACCCCGCCACTGTCTGCCACGCCCCTCTACGACAAGCTGCTGGAATTGCGTCAGGTTGTGGAAAGCTTTGAAGCGGCCAACAGCGAAAGCCTCAAGGCCCAGGCCGCCAAAACCATGCGCACGCAAGTCATCGCGCTCAACCTGAAGGCCGAGCTGGAAGCCTCGATGGCCGACGTGCTCGAGGTCCGCGGCATTGGTTTCGAGGACGCCGACGACGACCTCCTCGCCCACGAGATCGGCCACTACCTCACCAAGCTGCAAGAGAAGTTCATGCCCCACGGCCTGCATGTCTTCGGGCAGGACTGGAGCGCCGAATCCCTCAAGCTGATGGCCGACTCCATGAGCCAGGTGGCCGGCGGCTTTGATGCGGCCATCGCCGAAAAGCTGGCGATCTCGCCCCGCCTCGAAATGGAAGGCCTGCTGGCCGGCCTTGCCGGGCGCTTCGTGGCGCCGGGCAAAGGTAACGATCCGCTGCGTTCACCCGAAGCCCTGCCCACCGGACGCAACTTTCACGCGGTGGACGGCGACCTGCTGCCCACCCGCCTCGGCTATGCCCTCGGGGCGACACTGGCCGACAAGGCCACGGCCCGCCCGCGCAAGAAAAACGCCGGCGTCGACAGCGACGCGGTGATCCTGTGGGCCTCCGACGCGGTGCGCGACGAAGGCGCGATGGTCGCCTTCTGCCTCTCGCTGCTGGGCACCGAACCGGTGTGGAACGCCCGCGGCATCGTCACCGACGTGCGCCTGCTGCCTGGCCGCCCCCGGCGTGACGTGATCGTCACCACCTCGGGCCTGTTCCGCGACCTTTACCCCAACCTGCTCCGGCAGGTGGACCGGGCCGGCCTGCTGGCCCTTGCCGCCTCCGCCGACCTGCTGCTCGACATCCGCCCGGAGCTGAAAGACGCGCTCGCCGCCGCCCTCGCCCCGGCCGGCAAGGGCATCGAGCACGGCCGTCAGCCCCTCGCCGACAACCTCGTTGCCGCGGCCTGGCTGAAGCGCATCGACATCCTTGCCAAGGCCGGCCTCAGCCTGCCCGAAGCCGGGCGCGCGGCGGCAACGCGCATCTTCGGTGACCCACCGGGCGCCTACAGCGCCGGCGTCAATCGCCTTGCCGAAAGATCCGGCGCGTGGAAAGAGCGTGACGAACTCGGCCGCATCTACCTCAAGCGCATGGGCCACGCCTACGGCCTCGACTCCAGCGGCGACGCGGCGCATCAGGCCTTCGAGACAGCCCTGGCCGGCGTCACCCGCAGCTATCACGGGCGGGCCAGCAACCTCTATGGCCTGCTCGACAACAACGACGCCTTCGACTATCTCGGCGGCATGTCGGTGGGCATCGAAACCCTCACCGGACGGCCGCCGGAAGCCTTGATCCTGCAGCACGCCGATGCGGCGCACCCGGAAGTCGAGCCGCTGGCCACCGCGCTGCTGTCCGAACTCCGCGGCCGCTACCTCAACCCGGCCTGGCTCAAGCCGCTGATGAAGCACGGCTACGCCGGCGCCCGCACGATGGGCCAGGAGTTTCTCGAAAACCTGTGGGGCTGGCAGGTCACCCGACCCGACCTGATCAAGCAATGGGCCTGGGACGAGGTCAAGGAAACCTACTTCGACGACAAGCAGAAGCTCGGTCTGCCGCGCTTTCTCGAGCAAGGCCAGAACGCCCACGTGAAGGCCCACATGCTGGCCATCTTCATGGTCGCCGCCGAAAAGGGTTTCTGGAAAGCCGACGAAGCCACCATCCGCCAGATGGGGGGCGAGCTGGCCCGGCTGGTGGCCAGGAACGGCCTGCCCGGCAGTGGTCACGCAGCGCCCAATCACCCCATGTGGAACTGGCTCAAACCGCAGATCGATGCGGCCGATGCCGAAGCCCTGGGCGTCACCCTCGCCCGCGCCCAAGGGGCGAACCTGGCACCGGCGGCACCGGTGGCCGCCTCCCCTTTGATAACGCCGGCATCGGGCAGCACGCCGTCGGCCCCCGCCCCGGCGCAGGCCGGCGCCAAAGTCGACACGCCCGCTGAAGCGCCCGCTGACACCCCGCCGCCCGCGCCCGACCGCTACTACGAACTCAAGCCCAGCCTGGCGCCCGCCGCGACAGGCATCCCGCCGGCCGCGCTGACGCTGGCCCCGCTGATTTTCCTGCTCGGCCTCGCCTGGAGTGGCCGACGCTTTTCCTCCACCCGCAACAACCCGGTAAAACCCCGATGAACGACGCGCTCTCCTGGCTGCACCAGGCCGTTACCTGGCTGCTCACCCCCGCTCTTTTCGCACTCATCATGGCCTGCGCCATTGCCCTGGCCGAAGCCGGCCTGGCATTCGGCGAGCGCTTCTGGGGCCTCAAGCGTCTCGCCGCAACGGGCGATCTGCAGCTCATCCAGCGCGTTGCGCGCCACCGTCTTGAACGTGCCGACCTGCTCGCCCGCATCCCGCCGATGCTTGGCCTGATGGCCACCATCATTCCCCTCGGACCGGGCCTTGCCGCCTTGGGTCAGGGCAATCCGTCCGAGCTTGCCAGCGCCGTGACGGTCGCCTTCGACGCCACCGTGCTGGGCCTCGTCGCCGGCATCGGTGGCCTCGTGGTCGGCAAGCTGCGGCGCCGCTGGTACGAAGAAATGCTCGAAGCCCTGGAGGGTGACGAATGAAATCCGCCCCGCCACCGCGCAAGCGCCTGCGCCTGTATTCCCGCCTCGACGCCCGTTTCGACGACCGGGACGAAGACCCCCGCGCCAGCCTGGTCAATCTGGTGGACGTGATGCTGGTGTTCGCCTGCGGCCTGCTCGCCGCGCTCGCGGCCAGCACCCAGGGCGCGCTGTCGCCGCCGAAACCCGTGGACAAGGGCCAGTCCATCGAACGCCCCGCCGACGGCATGGGCCAGGCCGGCGCCGGCTTCGATCGGGTCGGCGAAGTCTTTCGCGACCCGAAGACCGGCCAGCTGATCCTGGTTGAACCGGGCAAGGCGCGCACACCGTAAGGCTGTGTCCGCCATTGCCTGTGGAATCTTTGTGTCGGTTGCAGGTGTATGCCTTTGCAGGAGCGACGTGCAGGAGCGACGTGCAGGGGCGACGTGCAGGAGCGACGTGCAGGGGCGACGTGAAGGGGCGACTTCAGTCGCCCGCGGACTCCGGTCAACGGCTTGCCTGTGATTCGACGCACGGATGGGCGACTGAAGTCGCCCCTACATCCAGCCCCCGGCATACAGCCCACACATCCGGCCCCTGCATCACACAGGGTGCGTCATCCACAGACAACGATGGCAGAGCCAACCGAAAAGCCGACCGCCGCTGCCCGATCAACACACAGCACTTAGATGTACGGAGAATCCCCTTGCACGCCACCGTTCTCGCTCTTTCCCGCGGCAACGCTTCCGCCATTGCCGCCCTGCTGGCCAGTGCGCTCTCGGGCATCGCCCACGCCGCAGGCGTTCCGACGCTGCAGGAAGTCACGGTCAGCACCCGCAGCCAGGATCTGATCGGCGTCGCCGATTCCGCCACCGAAGGCACGGTCACTGCCAGGCAGCTGGCCAATCGCCCGCTGCTGCGGCCTGCCGAAGTCATGGAAACCATCCCCGGCATGGTGGTCACCCAGCACTCGGGCGACGGCAAGGCCAACCAGTATTTCCTGCGCGGTTTCAACCTCGACCACGGCAGCGATTTTTCCACCCACGTCATGGGAATGCCCGTGAACATGGTCAGCCACGCTCACGGGCAGGGCTACATGGATCTGAACTTCCTGATCCCCGAACTGATTGGCAGCCTCAAATACCGCAAGGGCGTTTACTCCGCCGAGGACGGGGATTTTGCAACTACCGGCTCAGCGCGTATCGACTATCAACGTCAGCTGGCCAGCCCCTTTGCCGACATCAGCCTCGGCCAGAACGGCTACCGCCGTGCGCTGGCGGCAGGCAGCCGGGAAGTCGGTGGCGGCCTGCAACTGCTCGGCGCGCTTGAACTCGCCGGCAACGACGGCCCGTGGCAGCAGCCGGAAAACCTGAAGAAGCACAACGCCGTGCTGCGCCTCTCCGACGGCACCGCGGCCAAGGGTTTCTCACTCACCGCCATGGCCTACGCGGCCAGCTGGACGGCCACCGAACATGTGCCGGAGCGAGCCATCGACAGCGGAGAAATCGGCCGCTACGGCGCGCTCTCCCCCAGGGACGGCGGCAAGACCCACCGTTACAGCCTGTCGGGTGAATGGGCTCGCCCCGACCAGGACGGCGCCAGCAGGGCCGGCTTTTACGTCATCAACTACGGCCTGAACCTGTTCTCGGCGCCCTCGGGCTTCATCAACGGCCCGCAGGGTGACCAGCACGAACAGGCGGATGCGCGCACCGTGTGGGGCGGCCAGGCCAGCCGCAGCTGGTTTCTAGGGCCGGCATTCAGGGATTCGGAACTGAGCGCCGGCATCCAGTTGCGCCAGGACCGCATCCGTTCGGTCGGCCTGTACCGCACCGAGGACAGGCTGCGCACGGACACGGTGCGGCAGGACAGGATCACCGAGACATCGGCCAGCCTGTTCCTCGAAGCCCGCACCGAATGGCAACCGTGGCTGCGTAGCACGGTCGGCCTCCGGCACGACGAAGTGGACGCCAGGGTTACGGCCACCGGCGGCGAATTCAACCTGGGCAACGGCGGCAAGACACGCGCCGGCCAGACCAGCCCCAAGCTCGGCCTCGTGCTCGGCCCCTTCCAGCTGCTCGGCGCAACCGAGTTCTACGCCAACTGGGGGCACGGCTTTCACAGCAACGATGCGCGCGGTGCAACCAGCACCGTCAACCCGGTCGATGGCAGCGCGATCAGCCGGGTTCCGCTGCTGGTCAAGGCCAGAGGGTCGGAAATCGGCATGCGCACCATGCCGCTGCCGGGCTGGAGCAGCAGCCTGTCGGTGTGGCAGATGGACCTCGCCTCGGAGCTGGTCTTCATCGGCGACGAAGGTGTCACCGAGCCCAAAGGCGCCTCACGCCGCCACGGCCTCGAATGGTCCAATTACATCACCGCCGCCCATGGCGTGATCATCGACGCGGATGTGGCCCTTTCCCACGCCCGCTTCAAGCAGGCCAACGCCGACACGGGCGGCACCCGTGTGCCCAATGCCATACCCCTTACAGCCTCGCTTGGCGGCACGCTCGACCCCGGCGGCAAATGGTTTGGCGGAGTGCGCCTGCGCTACCTGGGCGCCTATCCGCTGGAGGAAACCGGCCAGGAAAAATCCACCCCGTTCCTGCTCACCAACCTGAAACTGGGCTATCGCATCGATCCCAGGCTTCAGCTGACGCTGGACGTGCTCAACCTGTTCAAGCGCAAGGCCAACGACATCGAGTACTGGGGCGGCGCCTGTACCCGCAACGAAACACTGTCGGGCAGCTGCGGCGGCGGCATCGACGGCCGGCTGGTTCACCCGCTGGAACCGCAAACCCTGCGCCTGAGCTTGCGCGCCAGTTTTTGAAGCCAGGGGTCGACTTGGCTTAGGCGCGACTTCAGTCGCCCGCGGACTTTGATCAACAGCTTGCCCTTGATTCAATGCGGGGATGGGCGACTGAAGGCCGGAAAATCACTGACCTCCATCCACGCCTTTTCGTCGGCAAGGTGCTTTTCGGCATGCACGATGAAGGCTCGCTGCGTCTGGGCAAAGTCTTCGTCGGCGCAGCTCAGCATGGCATCCACCACTTCGACGAACGCCCGGTGGGTGTCGTCCATGGGGGCGTGGCCAAGCAGGTAATTGTCGGTCCGGGGCAGGCCGGTGATATCCGTCATCGTGTGTCTCCTCAATTGATTATTCGGCGCCGGCCAGCGCGCGTCATTCGGAATTGAGAAAATCCTGCTGGCTCGTTCCTCGGCCTGCCGGCCTGCGACTACCGCCTGCTCGAAGTCTTCTACGACAACGGCTCGCCGATGATCGAGCACATGGACAAGCCGGGCGCCGTGCGCTTCAAGGAATTCGACATCTTCTTCAACAACGTGGGCGGCGAAATCCTCGACGCGGCGCTCCTCAACCTGGCCATGTTCGCCCGCATCGCCTTCTGCGGCGCCATCTGCGCCTACACCAAAACCGGCCCCATCCCCGGGCCCTGCAACTGCTGGCAGATCCTGGCCCGCTGCGCCACCGATAAGACTTTCGACGCCGGAATAAAGCTGTTCGTGTGTAAACATCTTTATTTCGATGTCCAACAAAGCCTTTTCACACGAAAAAGCAAGCAGGTCGGGTTGGCGCAGCGTAAGCCGACATTGAACTGAACATCGATGGCCGTTGATCTGCTGAATTGGACTTGCCGGCCCAAAACCGAGGCTTCACCCCAGTTTTTTCTCAATGACGTAGCGTGTCACACCGGCATTCGAATCCAGGCCAAGTTTTTTTCAGAAGACGTGATCGGTAGGTGTTGATCGTTTTCACGCTCAAATTCATGCTGCTGGCAATTTTCTTGGTTGCCATGCCTTCGCTGAGCAGCAGCAGAAGATCCCTTTCCTTCTGTGAAAGCGTTTCATACGGCATCTTCCTGCCCGTATTCACCGTTCCGGCGAGCAGCTTTTCCGTTAGTCGGGGAGAGAAGTAGCGGGCGCCGGTGGCTATGGTGCGGAGCGCCATCAGAATTTGCTCAGGCGGGCAATCCTTTGTCAGATAGCCTGACGCGCCGTCGTTGATTGCCGGAATGGCGAAGTCGTCTTCGGAAAAGATGCTGAAAAACAATACCGGCAGATCGGATCTCTCCCGCTTGATGCGTTTGAGAACCTCCAGCCCATTCATGTCCGGCAAGTTGATCTCGAGCAGCACCACGTCGCACGCAACACGCTTCAGCAATTCGAAAAGCTCGCAGGCCGTGCCGGCCTCTCCAACGAGGTGTAGATCCTTGGTCGCCCCCAAGAACTCCTTGATTCCGCTTCGAACTACAGCGTGATGATCTGCAACCAGGACATCTGCCATATTCACGATTTTCTTTTACCCAGACCTGATTTCCACACACCACCATCCCCTGCCCCGCGCCAAGCTCGGGGCGCTTCAGGCTTGAATCATCATCGGCAGGGCCGGGCTTTCGGGACACGAATAAGCCAGGCCCACCGAGGGCTGGCAGGTCAGTGCCGGACGTGCGATGAAATAGCCCTGGAACCAGTCTGCGCTGCTTTCCATGGCGGCCTGAAGCTGCTGCGCGTTTTCGATGCACTGGCTGACCACCACCATCCCGAGGCCCTGGATCTCGGAGGTCAATTCCACCAGTACCTGCTTGGCGAGGCTCAGGTGGCCCGCATGGCCGATCAGGCAGCGATCGAGCTTGACAATGTCCGGGGCGAGCGTCTTGAGGCGTTCGAGATCCCAGGAATAGCGGCCGAAATTGTCGAGTGCGACCTGGTAGCCCTTCGTGCGGTAGCGGGCGATCGCGGCGGCCACCTCGGCACAGTCGCCAAAACCGGTATCGATCATTTCCAGCACCACGCGCTCGGCCTTCAGGCCGCAACTGGAGAGCACCGCATCGAAGACCTTGCCCTCGTCGCCCTGGAGCGCCAGCAGGGATTCGGGACTGAAGTTGAGCGCGAGAAAACTGTTTTGCTGGCCGTGCTGCAGCACGAAGTTGAGTGCGTGAAGGTCATGGGCCATGCGGTCCAGCTGGATCAGCTCGTGTTCGGGAGACTGCTCGAAGAGCATCTGCGTCGACAGCCCCTCCCCGTCGGGGGTCAGCTCGCGAAGGAAGGCTTCATGGCAAACGATGTGGCCCCCGCGCCTGACCTGGGGCTGAAACAGCGTGCCAAAAACACGCCCCTTGAAATGGGCTTGCACCTGCCCCCCGGCAAGGGCGAAATAGCCGCCCTCCTTGGTGTGCGGGGGCCGGTGGAGCTGCATATTGAAATAGCGTATGAGATCAGCCAGCGGCATGATGGGCTCCGCGATAGTCATGGGCATGGAAAGGGACACCACCACTCAATGCATTCATTCAGCAGTTGTTCCGGTTATTTTTGACGCTGCCCCTGGCGGAATATGCCGCTCACATCGGTGCATCAAGGCGTTGCCCTTGCGGTGCTTGCAAACGGCAATCCACCTGCGCTGCAGTTCAAATATAGCCCCTGGGCATGGCGTGGGTAATCACCGGGGGGGAGTAGAAAACTACCCTCCTGAAACTACTATCAATGGATTTGTTGCCGTGCGGTTTGGCGCGGCGGCGTGCTCAATCGTCGAGCAGCCGCTCCTGGATCGCGAAGCGGGTCAGGTCCGCGACGCTGTGCAGATCCAGCTTGCGCATCAGCTCGCGCCGGTGCGCGGCCACCGTCAGCGGGGCGATCTCCAGCTTCACGGCAATGTCGGCCGACGTGCATCCGGAGGCGATGAGCTTGAGGATCTGCTTCTGCCGGCGACTGAGCGCGTCACTCGGCTTGCCCGGCGGCGGAGTGCCGGTAGACGCGTCGGGCTTGGAAACCCGTGCCGCGTCGTGCAAAAGGCCTTCGATTTTCTGAAGCAGGCCGGACGATTCGCGCGCCAGCCGCTTGTTGTGACTGATATCGAGAAAGGTGCCGGCCATGCGCAGCGGCTCGCCCGCCGCATTGCGGGCAATCACCTTGCCCCGGGCCAGCAACCAGATCCAGTGGCCGTTCTTGTGGCGCACACGGTGTTCCGATTCGTATTCGCCGGTGTCGCCATTCAGGTGAGCCCCCAGGGCCGCCGTCGCGGCGGCAAGGTCATCGGGGTGCACGCGCAGTTTCCAGTCACTCAGGCTGGAAGGCAGTTCGCCGGCGGCGTAGCCGAGCGTCGCCGGCCACCGCTCGTCGCACACGACACGATCGGACTTCACCTCCCAATCCCACAAGCCCAGCCCCGAGCCGGCCAGGGCCATGGCCAGCCGCTCTTCGCTGATGCGCAACTCGGCCTCGGCGAGCTTGCGCGCGGTGATGTCCACCGCTACCGCGTGACATGTCTGGCCGTCGGGCGCCAGCGTGGCCTTCATGTCCACCACCAGTGGCGCGTTACCTTCCGCGCCAAGCTGCAATTCGCAGGGCAGCCTTGGCTGGCCGGTAAAGACCTGCTCCATGAAGAGGTTGAAGCACGGCCGCTGGGCCGCTTCGACAAACAGGCCGAAGCGCCTGCCCTGCTGGTTTGAACGCTCGATTCCCAGCAGGCTCGCGCCAAGCAGGTTGGTTTGCAGGATCGTGCCGTCGCGTGCCAGGGTGAAATAGCCCACCGGCGCAAAGTCGTAGAGTTCGGTGTAGCGCGCCAGCAGGGCTTCGCGCTGTGCCCGCGAGGCCCGCAGTTCCTCGTTCTGCAATTCGAGTTCGATCTGATGAACCTGCAGCTCATGGACGAGCCGCTGAGCGTCAAGCGCAGCCTGCAGGGGCAAAGCCGGCTGCGATATGCCATTCAGGCGGCTCTCGGCGGATCGGCGCAGGTCGTCGTCAGGGGTGGAACCGGAAGTCATGATTTATTTGGCATTTTTGCCGATTATTGCGCTCAAGCTCCGTGTGAAACGTTACAAAGCGTTTTTTGGCGTACTTCAAAATCAGAAATCACATTAAAACTATATATTTGATAAATTGCCACATATAAAAATCTCCAGCCTCCGGCCCTTTTTGAGCAGACATGCCCGCCGTGGGTCCAGGCTGGCGGGGCGATGGGGTGGTCCTGATCTGTACCATGCTGATTTGTTACCGTGCCTGACCAATCTGGATGCCGTGAGCAGACCATGAAAAAAAGCAAAGCCCCCCGGAAGACCCGCCCCCTTTCCAACTCGAAGGCAACGAATCAAGCGAATGGCGACAATGCCCCGGTAGAGTGCGTGACCATCGTAGGCGTCGGTGCCTCGGCCGGTGGGCTGGAAGCACTCGAAGGCCTCCTCGGGCACGCCACGATGGGCTGTGGCCTGGCCTTCGTCGTGGTGCAGCACCTGGACCCGAACTACAAGGGCATGATGGTGGAGCTGTTGCAGCGCAGCACCGTCATGCCGGTTCGGCAGATCGAAGACCGGATGCGGGTTGTGCCGAACGCCGTCTATGTGATTCCTCCCAACCGTGATCTGTCGATCCTGCACGGGGTGCTGCATCTGCTCGACCCGATCGCGCCCCACGGGCTGAGATTGCCCATCGACCATTTTTTCCGGGCGCTGGCCGATGACCAGCAGGGGCGCAGCATTGGCGTCGTGCTCTCGGGCATGGGCTCGGACGGCACGCTGGGGCTGCGCGCCATCAAGGAAAAAGGCGGTGCGGCCTTTGTGCAGAGTGTCGATTCAGCCAAGTTCGATGGCATGCCGCGCAGCGTCATCGAGGCCGGACTGGCCGACGTGGTGGCGCCTGCCGAAGAACTGGCAAGCCGGATTGCCACCTATGTGCAGCACATGCCGCGGGGCTCCGGCGACTCCGAGCCGGCCTCCACGCCCCTGAGCAGCACCGACCCGGACAGCCTCGAAAAGGTGCTGCTCCTGCTGCGCGCCCAGACCGGCCACGATTTTTCCGCTTACAAAAAGAGCACCCTTTACCGCCGGATCGAACGGCGGATCGGCCTGCACCAACTGTCCGGCACCGACGACTACGTGCATTACCTGCGCGAAAACCCCCATGAGGCGGACCTCCTGTTCAACGAACTCCTGATCAGCGTGACCCACTTCTTCCGTGATCCGGCGGTGTGGGAGCACATCAAGACCGATGTCATCCCGGCGCTGATGGCGGCCCATCCGGATGGCGGCGTGCTGCGGGCCTGGAGCGCGGGCTGCGCAACCGGCGAAGAGGCCTATTCGCTGGCCATGGTGTTCCGCGAGGCGCTGGATGAGCTGAAACCTGTGGCCCGGTATTCGCTGCAGATCTTCGCCTCGGACATACAGCCCGATGTGATCGAGCAGGCGCGCAGCGGCGTCTATCCGCAGAGCATCGCCGCCGATGTCACGGAAGAACGCCTGCGCCGGTTTTTCGTGCAGGATGAGTACGGCTACAAAGTGAGCAAGAGCGTCCGTGAGATGGTGATCTTCGCCACCCAGAACGTCATCACGGATCCGCCCTTTACCAAGCTTGATCTGCTTGTGTGCCGCAACCTGCTGATTTACCTGGATGCCAGCCTGCAGAGCCGGCTTCTGCCGATCTTCCATTACTGCCTCAACCCCGGTGGTGTCCTGGTGCTGGGAAGCTCGGAAACGGCGGGCCAGGCTGCCGATCTGTTCATGCTCCTGCCGGGCAGGAACCGCATTTACCAGCGTCGGGACGTAGCCGTGCGGGCCAGGCTGACCGGGTTTTCGGGCTCGCCCGGCCGCAGCAGCGTTGCGATAGGCGCCGCGCAGCAGCTTTCGCCAACCACCAACCCGCCCAGCCTGCAGGACTGCATCGAAGGACTGCTGCTGCAGCAATATTGTCCGGTGGCCGTGCTCACTGCCAGCACCGGTGATCTGGTCTATCTGAGTGGCAAGACCGGCCAATACCTTGAGCCTGCCGTCGGAAAAGCCAACCTGAACATCTTTGCAATGGCCCGCGAGGGCCTGGCCGCGCCGCTGAACATCGCCTTCGCCCAGGCCCTGCGCAGCAACGAGATCGTCAAGCTGAAAGCGCTCGAGGTGGGATCAAACGGCGGCACCCAGTTCGTGGATGTCACCGTCCATCCCCTGAGCGAACCGGCGGCGATGCGGGGCATGGTGCTGATTGTCTTTTCCAGCGTGACGCCGGTTCAGGCAGCGCCCGCACCGGCAATCGCCGTGAACCACGGCCTCCAGAAAGCCACCGTTCCCGGCAGCCGGCTGGCCGCCGTGCAGCAGGAACTGCAGCACGCCCACGAAGAGCTGCAGGCCACCCGTGAAGAAATGCAAAGCTCTCAGGAGGAATTGAAATCCGCCAACGAAGAGCTGCAATCCACCAACGAGGAACTCCAGAGCACCAATGAAGAGCTGACCACCTCGCGGGAAGAAATGCAGTCGATGAACGAGGAACTGCAAACGGTCAATCACGAATTGCAGGCCCGGCTGGACGAGTTGTCGCGCACCAGTGACGACATGAAAAACCTCCTCAACAGCACCGACATCGCCACCCTCTTTCTCGACGACGCCCTCCGGGTGCGCCGCTTCACCCCCAGGACAGCCAGCATCATCAAGCTGATTCCGGGCGACGCCGGGCGGCTGGTCACCGATCTTGTCACCCAGCTGGACTATCCGGCGATGGCCGAGGATGTACGCGAGGTATTACGCTCGCTGGTGTTCCAGGAACACCAGGTTGCCAGCCGCGACGGGCGCTGGTTCACGGCGCGCATCATGCCCTACCGCACCCAGGACAACCGTATCGACGGCGTGGTGATGACCTTCGTCGACATTACCGCGAGCAAGAAGCTCGAAGCGGCCCTGCGCGAGGCCCTGGGCGTGCTGCAGGGCGCTACCGAACAAGTCGGGGCGCCTGAACACGAAGCCCAGCTGCAGCGCCTGGTTAAAACAAGCCGGGCCGTGCTGGAGAACTGCGTTGCGGGTCAGGCGCCGGGCCGATCCCGGAGCTGACGCATGCGAGACGCTGGTTTTCGGCGGTATCAGCCGGATCAATCCGGCGACTTGTATACGAGCACCTTCAGCGAGCGCTCGCTGGAAACATCGGCAAACTCCGGCGGATTGGGCAGGCGCTGCTCGAAGCTTAATTGGGGCGCCAGCGCCTGCATCTGATCCGTTAAAAAGGCGACGCCCAGCTTCGGCGAATTAAGGCACAGCAGCGCATGCCCGCCGGGGGCCAGCAGATCTGGCAGGCGGCGCATCAGGCGGGCGTAATCCTTTTCGGCGATGAAGCTGCCTTTCTGGTAGCTGGGCGGATCGAGAATGATCAAGTCGTAAGGGCCGTCGCGACCGATCTTGCCCCACGAGCTGAAGATGTCGTGAGGCAGAAAGCGGGCGCCGAGCGTGAGGCCGTTGAGCAGGTGGTTGCGCTTGCCGATGGCCAGCGCGCCGTCGCTCATGTCCATGTTGATCACCTGCCCGGCGCCGGCCTGCAACGCAACAACCGAAAAAGCGCAACTGTAGGCAAACAGATTGAGCACCTTCAGCCCCGGGCGGGCTGCCGCATGCTCGCGCACCCAACGCCTGCCCTCGGCCATGTCGAGAAAGAAGCCGTGGTTCAGCCCCTTGAGCAGATGAACCCGAAAATGCGTTCCGTTTTCTGTAACCACGTGGGGCTCGGGAACGCTCCCGGCCATCAGGCGTGTTTCGGCCCGGGCTTCGCAGCGGTACTGAAAGACCCAGTTCAGGGGCGCTTCGGGGGTGAGCTGTGCCCAGCGTTCCGCCAAGGCGGCATGGAGTGTGGCGAGTTCGGCATCCGTCACCGGCAGAAAGCTGGTCACCACCCAGACCGGCGGAAACGCGTCCAGCGTCCAGTGTTCGCAGCCGGGGTAAAGCCCCCCTCGCCCGTGAAACACGCGCCCGGCATCGGTGGGAAGGGTCATTGTTGCGATGGCGTCGAGCAAGGCTTGCATGGGGGATGGCGTACGGATGAGCTATAAGAAATCGATCCGGCAACAAAAAGGCCAACCGTCGTGGCTGGCCCCGATGCGCGGAAACATTGAACAGCGTTTGAACTGCGGTCGAACCGCGGCCCGAATTCTATGGGATGCGGCCCGGGTTTTCCAGGCGGCACCCGACACGGGGCAGGCCCGCTAAGCGATCAGAATCAAACTATGAATCGCATTGCTAAAACCAATTGGGTCGATCCTTGCCCAAGCCCTACACTGAGTTCAAGCAGTCACTGACAAACAGCCAAAGGAGAAAAACATGTCAAACGAAGCAAAATGCCCGTTCTCGGGCGGTGCTCGCAAACCGACCGTGGCTGGGGGCCCCGCCAACGCCGGCTGGTGGCCAAATCAGCTGAACCTGAAAATCCTGCACCAGCATTCCCCCCGCTCAAACCCCCTGGGCGACAAATTCAACTACGCCGAGGCCTTCAAGAGCCTCGACCTGGACGCCGTGATCAAGGATCTCCACGCCCTGATGACGGATTCGCAAGACTGGTGGCCTGCCGACTACGGCCATTACGGGCCGTTCTTCATCCGCATGGCCTGGCACAGTGCGGGCACTTATCGTATTTCCGACGGCCGCGGCGGTGCCGGCGGCGGCGCACAACGCTTTGCTCCCCTCAACAGCTGGCCCGACAACGTAAGCCTCGACAAGGCGCGCCGCTTGCTGTGGCCCATCAAGCAGAAATACGGCCAGAAAATCTCCTGGGCCGACCTGATCGTCCTGGCCGGTAACGTCGCCCTGGATTCGATGGGCTTCAAGACCTTCGGCTTTGCCGGCGGGCGCGAAGACATCTGGGAACCCGAAGAAGACATTTACTGGGGCCCCGAGGGCAAATGGCTGGACGACCAGCGCTACACCGGCGACCGCGAACTCGAAAACCCGCTCGCTGCGGTGCAGATGGGCCTGATCTACGTAAACCCGGAAGGCCCCAACGGAAACCCCGATCCGGTTGCATCGGCACGCGACATCCGCGAAACCTTTGCCCGCATGGCGATGGATGACGAGGAAACCGTGGCGCTCGTCGCCGGCGGGCACACCTTCGGCAAGTGCCACGGCGCGGCCGATCCGGGCCAGTACGTCGGCCCCGAACCCGAAGCGGCCCCCATCGAGGATCAAGGCCTCGGCTGGAAGAACAGCTTTGGCACGGGTAAAGGCGTGCACACCATCAGCAGCGGCATTGAAGGCGCCTGGACCACCAACCCGATCCAGTGGGACAACGATTACCTCGACATCCTGTTCAAGTACGAATGGGTGCTGACCAGGAGCCCCGCCGGTGCCCAGCAATGGACCCCCAGGGACGCCTCTGCCGCGGGCACCGTACCCGACGCCCATGATCCCTCGAGGCGGCATGCGCCCATGATGACCACGGCCGACCTCGCCCTGAGAATGGACCCGGCCTATGAAAAGATCGCCCGGCGTTACCTGGCCAATCCGCAGGAATTCGCAGACGCCTTCGCCCGGGCCTGGTACAAGCTGACCCACCGCGACATGGGGCCGCTGGCTCGCTACCTCGGCCCGCTGGTGCCCAAGGAAGTGCTGATCTGGCAAGACCCGGTTCCCGCCGTGGATCACCCACTGGTCGATGCACAGGACATTGCAGCCCTGAAAGCCAGGGTGCTCGCCTCGGGCTTGTCTGTCTCGCGGCTGGTCACCACGGCGTGGGCGTCGGCAGCAAGCTTCCGCGGCAGCGACAAGCGCGGCGGCGCCAACGGAGCGCGTATCCGCCTCGCGCCGCAGAAGGACTGGGAAGCCAACGAACCGGCCGAACTGGCGCAGGTTTTGCAAACGCTGGAGGCGATCCAGAAAGACTTCAATGGCGCGCAGTCCGGCGGCAAGAAGATCTCGCTTGCCGACCTGATCGTGCTGGGCGGCTGTGCTGCCGTCGAGGCCGCCGCGAAAAAGGCCGGGCACGACGTCACGGTACCCTTCTCGCCGGGGCGTACGGATGCCTCGCAGGAACAGACCGATGTGGACTCGTTTGCCGTGCTGGAGCCTGCCGCCGACGGTTTCCGCAACTACATTCGGAAGGGGCTCGAAGGCCATGCGGCCGAGTTGCTGGTGGATAAGGCGCAATTGATGACCCTCAGCGCACCCGAGATGACGGTTCTGATCGGCGGCCTGCGCGCCCTGAACGCCAACGTCGGACAATCCCGGCACGGCGTGTTCACCACGCGGCCCGGCACATTGACCAACGATTTCTTCGTGAATCTCCTCGACATGAACACGAAGTGGCAAAAGTTGGCCACCTCAGAAGGTGTGCTGGAGGGACACGACCGGGCAACGGGCGAACTCAGGTGGACAGGCACCGTCGTCGATCTGGTGTTCGGCTCGAACTCCCAGCTGCGGGCACTCGCCGAAGTCTATGCGTCCAGCGACGCGCAGCAGGCCTTCGTGAATGACTTCGTGGCCGCCTGGAACAAGGTGATGAACCTGGATCGCTTCGATCTCGCGTGATCCCGGCACATCGATCTTATTGACCCAACCCGGCCATTGACTCGTCGAAAGGCAGAGCCAGCTTGGGTCGGGTTAGCGCAGCGTAACCCGACATCGGACGTGCCCATCGATGTTCATGTTGGTGTCGGGTTACGCCCTGCGGGCTAACCTGACCTACAGGGGGCTGCTTCAGCGGGATTGCTGCGCGCGTTCGAGTTCGGTCATTGCCGCCAGGGCGACGAGCCTGAACAGCCGGTCCCGACGCGCCGGGTCGGCACAGGGCCCGGGGGTCATGGAGACACTGGCAAGCACATAAACGGTCAGGTCGCGCAGCACCTCGCTGGTTTCAGGAAACTCTTTCCACACGGGCAGCAGCTCGGCGCGAATCTGCAGTTCGCGGGTGTCGATATCCTTGGCCAGCGTGGCGGCGAGCTTGCCCAGGGTGCGGATTCCGCGGGTGCCGCGCATGAACTCCTGCAGGGCGTGAAAGCAGGCGCTGGTTGAATAGTCATGGTGCATCAGGTCGAGGGTCAGGCGCATGGCCTCGAAGGTGGGGCCGCCCTCGAGGCCGCTGGCAATGCGGCGGACCATGTCGGTGTATTCGGCAACCCGCAACTCCATCAGGTAAACAGCAAACTCCCGGAACAACGCAATACGCGACGGAAAATGGTGGGTCACCGCCCCGCGGGACACTTTGGCCCGCATGGCGATCGACTCGTTGGTGGTGTGGCTGTAGCCCCAGTCGGCGAGGCAATGGAGCGTTGCTTCGAGGATCTGCTGACGGGTGCGCTGGCTTTTGCCCTGCGGCACGGGTGCGTCATGCTCGTCCGGGCGCAGGTCTGAAATAACGGAGTCGGTCATCGGGCGTTTCGGGAAACCTTGAATGTTCCCTGAACAATGCCATGGCGCGGAGGCATTGGTGGACCTGTATGGCCCCCTGGCTGCCTCCGGCCGGGCGTTTGTTACATCAACTGCTGCAATTCGAAGACATTGCCGTCCGGGTCGCGCCCGTAGGTGGCGCGGGCAGTGCCAAAATCCTGGGGCGGCGTATGAAAGCGCACGCCGGCGGCGAGCAGGCGCTGGTATTCGGCCTCCACGTCATCCACATCGAAGCACAAGTGGGTGATGCCGTGCTTGTGCACCGGGCGATCGCCCTCGGCGGGCAAGGGCTGGGCCGGCGCCTCGAACTGGAACAGCTCCACGCAGGTGGCGCCGAGCTGGAGCATCACGGTGGTGGCCGCGGTTCCGGGGAGCGCCATCACAAGGTCGATCTTGTGCTGGTCGCCCTTCCAGGTGGTGCGTGACAGCTCCGTGAAGCCCAGGAGCCCGCAGTAAAACGCCTGCAGGCGCGCAAGGTTCGCGGTGGAGAGCGCGACATGGTGAATGGCTCTGATCATGTTGGTTACCGGTTGATCTCAATATTTGAAGGACTGGCCGCCGTCGATCGGAATGGCCGTGGCGTTGATGAAGGTGGATTCGTCCGACAACAAAAATGCCACCAGGTGGGCCACTTCTTCGGGCTTTCCGAAGCGCTTCATGGGGTTGACGCTGACGAACTCCTGGCCAACCTCCTGCCAGCGCTCGCCGCCCATCTGCCTGAGCGAGCCTTCCACCATCGGGGTCATGATTGCGCCGGGCGCCACCGCGTTGATGCGGATACCGTACTGCCCGTATTCCACGCCCGCGTTGCGCGTCAGCCCGACCACGCCGTGCTTGCTGGCCGAGTAGCCGGCCTGATTGCCCACCCCGCGCAAGCCGCCCACCGAGGCCATATTGACGATGGAACCAAAGCCCTGCGCCTTCATCACGGTCAGCACGTGCTTGAGGCCGTAGAACACGCCGTTGAGGTTCACGTCGATCACGCGCTGGAATTCGCTGCTGGGGTAATCGGCAGTGGGGTTCTGCTTGCCTTCGATGCCGGCGTTGTTCAGGAAGCCGTCGAGGCTTGTGAACCTGTCCACGGTGGCCCGGACAAAGTCCTGCACGGCGGCTTCGTCGGTCACGCTGGCGGCGATCAGCAGCAGATCGGCCCTGGGCGCAGCGCACAGAATGGCCTGCCCGGCGTCGTCCAGGCTGGCGCGGTTGATGTCCACCAGGGCCAGCCGGGCGCCTTCCCGGGCAAGCTGGATGGCGCTGGCAAGGCCCAGCCCGGAGGCGGCGCCGGTGATCAGGACGGTCTTGTTCTCAAAACGCTGGCTCATGGGGTTTGCTCCGGTTCATGCCGCGGGTGGCGGCGTTATCGTGCCCACGTGGCTGACTTCGTATTTGCGGGCTTCCATGCTGAGCAGGCTCAGCTTTGAAATGCGGGACAGAAACTCGCCGATGTGCGGCGTGGCCAGGTGTTCGGTGAGCGCCGCGTCGGATGTCCATTCCTCGGACACCCAGATCAGGTTGTCCTGCTGAAAATCACGGGCAAAGGCGTAAAGGCGGCAGCCCGGCTCCTGGCGGGTGGCGCTGATGGCCGGGGCCGCGGCCTCCATGAAGGCGGCAAGGTGGGCGGGAGCGACTTCGATGCGGGCGGAAACGGCGATGGTCATGGGGGTTCTCCGTGGCGCGGCGCGGGCGGCGTCAGCCGAACCCGCGCCGCGGTATGAGTCAGGGGATGAGCTTCATCCGGTAGGTCAGATCCTCGCGACCACGGGTGCCCTGCACGCGGTAGTCGGCAAACCGGCCGTCACTGCGGCCGGCGTAGGCCCAGCAGGCGTTCCAGTCCATCACCAGGTCGCGCTTCCACATGCGCCATACGCCATCGCGCTTCTCCCACACGTCGCGGTAACGCATGTTGTCGGGGCAGTTGATCTTGTTGCCGTCGGGCAGCGCCGCCGCCGCGTTGCCGAGCATGTAGGACTCGGCGGTGGCCCGGTTGCCGTCCAGTTCGATCACCACGTTGGCGATGCGGTGGTAGGCCCACACCAGGTTGTCCTTGATGAAGGGGATGTCGTAGTCGCAAAAATCGTGGGCGTTGCCGTCGAAGATGCCAAAAATCACCGAACCGTCGTGGTGGAAGGTGGATTTGAGCAATTCGAGGTCGCAACGATCGACCGCCTGGATGTAACGGCACATCTGGTCGTAGATGGCCTGCTTGTCCGCCAGGGCACGGATGCGGGCGGACGTGCTCATGCCTGGCCTCCGAGGATGGTGTAGATCGGGTCGTCCTTGCCGCGGGTGCCGCGCAGCTTGATCATGCCGAACAGGCCTTCGTCCCACACGGTGGTGGTCGGGAAGCTCATGTTCCATTCGTGCACGAAGGTGCGGCGGGCAATCTTCCAGGCGCCGCCCACCTTGCTGTACGCGTCCACGTAGCGGCCGCCGATCAGGGTGTCGGTCTTGCCGCCGTCGGTGTTCCAGGTGGCCACGTCGATCACGTAGATCTCGCCCCGGGCGCTGTCGCCATCGATCTGGTAGAACTCGTTGGACACCGAATGGAAGCTGCGCTCGAGGCCGGCCGGGCTGATGCCGCCGGCGACGAATTCACTGGCCGGGCCGCTGAAGGCGCCGATGCTCACCTGGGCACCGTCGGCAAACAGGCTGGCCAGCAGCGGGCCGTCGGCACGGTCGAGGGCGCGGGCGAACAGGGTGCTCACTTCACGCAAAGCCTGTTTGTCTTCAAGTTCCTGCAGCAGGGCCAGTTCGTTGTTATTGCTCATTCTTATGTCTCCGTTCCGTGGTGGGGTGGTGCGTACTTCAGGGGGTGAAAATCAGCGATTGGCGTAGCCGGCATCCACGTTGATGGTGGTGCCGGTGACATACGAGGCCAGGTCGGACGCCAGCCACAGGCTGGCCTGGGCCACTTCCCGCGCGTCGCCAAAGCGGCCGAGCAGGCTCAGGGCCGGCGCAAAATCGGCCTCGGACGCGCCCATTGCGGCGAGGGCGTTGCGCAGCATCGGGGTGTCGATGGCGCCCGGCGCCACGGCGTTGACGCGAATCTTGTGCGCGCCGTTTTCCAGCGCGGCAACCTTGGTCAGGCCGATGACTCCGTGCTTGGCGGCCACGTAGGCGGCGTTGTTGGGCTGGGGGCGGAAAGAGCTGACCGAGCCGATATTGACGATGGAGCCGCCCTGCCCCTGGCGGATCATCTGAGAGAGCTGGTACTTGAGGCACAGGGCGACGCCTTTCAGGTCGACCGCGATGACCCGGTCGAACTGGCTTTCGTCCATCTCCGACAGCAGCCTGGTGTCGGGGGTGACGGCGGCGTTATTCACCGCCACATCGAGCCGCCCGTAGCACTCGACCGTGGCGCGGACGAGGGCGTCCACCTCGGCGCCGATGGAGACATTCACCTTGTGGAACATGGCGGTGCCGCCGGCCTTTTCGATCCCGGCCACCACAGCGCGGCCGTCGCTTTCGTTCATGTCGGCCACCACCACGCGGGCGCCGGCCTCGGCAAACAGGATCGCCGTGGCTGCCCCCATGCCCTGGGCACCGCCGGTAACGATGGCTACCTTGTCTTTCAGAATCGGTCCGATCATTTGCTGTCCTTCATGGGTTCAGTGTGTGGATTCAGGCAGTGACGGCGGGCGCCCGCACCACTTCTTCGCGAACCAGCAGCCCGCGCAGGCTGCGCAGGTCTGCCAGGCCCTGGCCGGCGCGGGCTTCGCGAGCGGCCCATGCCGTGCGGGCGCTGGCAGCATCAAGCCACCAGCTGCATTCGACGCCGTCAAAAGGCGTTTCGTCATCAGGGCCGGCTTCCACCGCCTGACGGGTCAGGCGCAGGGGTCGGGCGGCCGGCATCAGCAGCGGGCCGTCGCCGGCCAGCCAGCAACGCGTGAAGGCCTCCCGGCCCAGCGCCGGGTCGCGCCGCACCACCAGCATCAGCTTTACCGCGCCTTCCAGCGCCGGCCCGCGGGCGATTCCATCCACCACCCGCTCGCGGGCCACGCAGGCGATGGACGGTGGCGTCATGAAGCAGGCTTCGTCGGGCCCGGCGCCTTCCTTGTATTCGCGGCTTTCGACGAGGCGCGTGAGGGCCGCCACCTCGTCGATCCACAGTTCCGGCGAGCCGTCGGCCATCGCTTCGAGGCCTTCCAGCGCCGGCTCCAGCGCATGGTTCTGGATGTAGCCGCTGAAGAAGCCGGCCTCGACCAGCTTCAGCGCGTGGGCCTTGTGGGTGCTGCGCCAGTACTGGCTGAATTCGGCCAGGCTGAAATCGGCCCGGCGCTTCAGGAAGCTGACAACCTTGAGGGCATCCATGGCCGCCTACTTCGCCGCCGCGGCGCGGGCCAGGTAGCGATCGACCGTCCGCTCGAAGTGGCGGATGCGCGCTTCCTGGTAGTTGCCGAGGGTCTGGCCGGCTTTTTTCGAGGCCTTGAAGCCCAGTTGCTGGGAGCGCAGATTGGCGGTGTCCTGGTCATACACGCGGGCCAGCACCGGGTCGAGGCCGGGCACCACCGAGTAGGACTCCTCCTCGCCAACCAGAACCATCTCGGGCGGATCCGGCTGCTGGCCCGAATCCGGCACCGGGCGCAAGAACAGGATCTCGAACAGGCAGCGCTCCGGCTCCATGCCCAGCGGGCGGAAGCGATACACCATCGGCAGCGATACGCCAGGGAACAGGATCATGTTCGGAAAGAGGTGGTACTCGATGGTGTCGATCATCTCGGCATCCGACACGCCGGAAAGATCGGTGGCGTACTTCTCGCCAAGAATCTTGCGCAGGAAGCGGGCCATCACGATGCGGGCGGTTTCGCCCTCGCCCACCACCAGATCGTCGCTGACCACCGAGCGGTCGCCGATCAGCATGGTGTTGACCAGCTCCTGCTCGCCGAGGGGTTTGTCGAGGTGGGGGCTATTCACCCCGCCCACGGCGTAGAAGCGGGTGACGTGATCGCCGTAGAGGTCGTACTGCACGTTGGCGTCGCCGGTGCCGTGGAGCAGTTGCGGGTGGGTTTCGAGCACGTGATAGGACTCGATGAAGGCTTCCAGCCCGGTCTTCCAGTTGCAAGGCAATACTTTGCCCATGTGCAGCTCGGTGTAACGCTGGCCTAGATCCCAGTCGCGAAAATGCTCGGGCAGCACTTCGAGGTAGCTCTCCAGCGACGGGGCGTTTTCATCCAGGTTGATGAACACGAAGCCGCCCCACAGGCCCACCTTCACTTCCGGCAGGCTGTAGGCCTCGGGCTTCACATGCGGAAAATCCCACGCGCAGGGCACGCTTTTGAGGCGCCCTTCGAGGCTCCAGGTCCAGCCGTGATAGGGGCAGCGGAGTTCCTGGGCCGAGCCCATGCCCTCTTCCGGGCGCAGCTTGGTGCCCCGGTGCAGGCACGAGTTGTAATAGGCCTTGATGCCGCTTTCGGTGCGTACCACCAGCACCGAATGGGGGCCCACCTCATACACGTAGTAATCGCCCACCTGGGGAATGTGTTCTTCGCGGCAGGCCCATTGCCAGGTTTTGGCCCAGACGTGGGTCATTTCCTGCTCGTAATGCTCGCGGGAGGTGTAGCGGCGGTAGTCGATGTCCGCGTCGCCGAGAAACTCGTAGCGGGACTCCCGCAGGACCGGCGGCGGCGGGTTTTCGTCCCGGGCCACGATGTCCTGGGCGCTGGGGCCGGGGCAGCGCGCCGCGCCGGGGGGCAGGCCGGCGTAGTCGCCGGGAATCAGGGGCATGGAAATACGGTCGTTCATGTTTTTTCCTCGCTGTGTCCTCGTTCAAGCCGCGGCCACTGGCGCGGCCAGCGATACCTCGATGCGGCCTTCCACCACGCGCAGGGCGAAGGTGCGCAGGGGCACGCGGCCCATCTGGCCACGGCCGCAGCCGGTGCGCACGTCGAACATCACGCCGTGCAGCGGGCAGGCGATGAGGCCGTTGCGGATGCGTCCGCCTTCGAGGGGCGAATCCTGGTGGGTGCAGCGGTTCTGCACGGCAAAGAACTCGCCGGCGGCGTTGCCGACGAGAATGTCGTGGCCGTCGATATGCACGGCCTTGCTGGCGCCGGCAGGCAGTTCGGCGGCATTCAGAACGGGGTGGAATTCGGTACTCATGCTTCTTTCTCCGCTTTGAAGAATTCATGGGACACGTCGTCCGGCCCCGGCCGGCCACGCTTGGCGGCGGCGCCGATGCCGGCATCCCAGATGGCCGAACTGGGCTGGGTGACGATCCAGTCCACCACGAACAGCCGGTGGGTGAATTTCCACACCCCGCCGCGCCGTTCGTACTTGTCGAGGTAGCGCCCGCTGACCATCTGGTCGGTCTTGCTGCCGTCGGCGGCAACGCTGACGCTGGTGCCGATCACGTAGCTGCGGCCGGTGGCACGGTCGCCGTCCAGCTCAAAGAGTTCGTTGGAGGCAAAGTGGGTGGTGATCTCCACCGCCGGATTGGGGGCGCTGATCACCTCGGCAAACTGCGCGCCGCTGCCCACGAAGAGCCCGAAGTCGATGACCGAATCAGGCCACCACAAGGTTTCGAGCAGCGCCCGGTCGCGGCGGTCCACGCCGTTGGCGTAGCGCACGTTGAGTTCGTGCAGATCCTGCTTGGCCTGCAGTTCGGCAACGGTCTTTTCGAGTTGTTCGAGGGTCATCTCAGGCGCCCTCCCCGGCCGGATAGGGTTTGGCCAGCACGCCGCCATCCACGTACATCTGGTGGCCGGTCATGAAGCTGGCCTCGTCGCTGGCCAAAAAGAGCACCGCGGCGGCGATCTCGCTCACCTCGGCAATGCGCCTGAGCGGCTGCATGCCGGCGTAGATGGCTTCGAGCCCGGCCGGGTCGTCGGATGCGTCGAGGTATTGCTGCAGGTTGGGGGTGCGGGTGGCGGCCGGATGCACCGAGTTGCAGCGGATGTTGTAGTTCTGCTCGCCGCAGTACAGGGCCACCGTTTTGGTCACTGCGTCCTGGGCGCCCTTGGCCGCGGCGTAGCTGACGAACAGCGGCCCCGGACGGATGCTTTCCACCGACGAGATATTGACGATTGCGCCGCCGCCGCTTTTCTTCATGCTGCCCACGCCATATTTGCAGCCAAGAAAAGTGCCCACGCCATGCACGCGCATGTGGGCGTTCCAGTCGTCGAGCGTGGCGGCCTCGATGTGGCCGGGGTAGGAAATGCCGGCGTTATTCACCAGCACGTCGAGCCGGCCCCAGCGCTTTTCCACGTCGGCCACGGCGGCCTGCCAGGCGGCTTCGTCGCCCACGTCGAGGGACAGGTAAGCCGCGTTGGGGCCGAGTTCGTCGGCCAGCGCGGCGCCCTGGGCGTCCTTGATGTCGGTGAGGAGCACCCGGGCGCCCTCGGCGATGAAACAGCGCGCGATGCCGGCGCCGATTCCGGATGCGGCGCCGGTCACCAGCGCCACCTTGCCATTCAGTCTTTGCATGTCGGTATGTCTCTCTATCTCTTCGGGTGCAGCGCGTTCAGTCGCGTGCCAGGAACTTGTCGATGGTCTGGTGAAGCTGGCGCACGCGGACTTCCTGGTAGTTGCCGAGGGTCTGGCCGGGCTTGGTGCTCGATTTGAAGCCCCGCTGCTGGCCGATGAGGTTGCCGGTGTCCTGGTCGTAGATGGTGGCGAGGCCCGGATCGAAGCCCGGCACTTCATGGAAGGACTGCTCGAAATCCAGCTCCACCATTTCGGCCGGCTCCGGGCGCTCGCCGGAATCGGGCACGGGCTGCAGGAACAGCAGATCGAAAATGCACGAATCCGGGTCGTTGCCGTTGGGCCGGAAGCGATAGACCATCGGGAACAGCAGCGACGGGAACAGGCAGGTGTTGGGCCTCGGGGACGCGCAGCTTGGTGGCGCCATCGGCAATGCCCTCGACCACGCCCTCGCCCATCAGTGCGTCCAGCAGTTGTTGCTGGCTGAAGCTTTCCTTGAGGTGCGGGCTGGGGTAGCCAACCAGGTGCACAAAGCGCGACACCGTGTCGCCGTAGATGTCGTACTGGCTGTTGGCGTCGCCCACGGTGAGCACGCCCTGGGGGTGTGTCTCCAGCACGTGGTAGGACTCGAGAAAGGCTTCGAGGCAGGCCTTCCAGTTGGCCGGCAGCAGCTTTCGCACGTGTTTGGCGGTGAACTTGGCGGAGAGATCCCAGTTGGCAAAATGCTTTGGCAGCACGCCCAGGTGTTCGGCCAGCGGCGCTGCGTTCGGGTCGAAGTTGATGAAGACAAAGCCGCCCCAGGTGTCGACGCGCAGCTCCGGCAGGTGAAAGTTGTCGTCACTGATGTGGGGGAAATCCCAGCGACAGGGCACATCGGTGAGCGCGCCTTCGAGCGACCACGTAAAGCCGTGGAAGGGGCAGCGCAACTGCTTGGAGCGCCCGGCCGAGCCGGCCGGCTTGAGCTGGGTGCCGCGGTGCAGGCAGGCGTTGGGGTAGGCCTTGATCTCACCGCTTTCGGTGCGCACGACGATCACCGACTTGTCGGTGATTTCATACACGAAGTAGTCGCCGGCGGCCGGAATGTCATCGACCCGGCAGGCCCACTGCCACACCTTCGACCACAGTTTTTCCTTCTCCAGCTCGTGGAAGGCGCGGGAGGTGTAGCGGCTGAACGGAATGTCGGCGTCGCCAATGAAACTGTAGCTCGACTCGGTGAGGTGCGCGGGCGGGTGGTCGCCATCGGCCCGGATGATCTCGGCGGTGCTGGGGCCGGGGCAGCGGGCTGCGCCGGGGGCCAGGGGTTCGACCGGTTTGTTCACTCTCGTCTCCTCGCTTGTGGTCATTGCGCCGGGGCTGCGGTGCGCCCGGGCATGTATTTTCGTAGAGATTAACCCAATACAAACAGAAGTGTTTGTATTTTTAAATGACGCAATGCAGCATTAAAATCCGGCTGCAGATGCGTTGTTGTGCCTGTGTGGGGGCGACTTCAGTCGCCCCCACAGGGAGCGTGCAGCGCGAACGCGGGACAGCTTGGGTAGATACTGTTCGATCTCTTAAGTGAGGGTGAGTGGCCGCTGCAAGATCTACCATGCGGGCGCGCGGCCCAAGGGCGGGTACGGCATCCAGCCACTCAGTCGGGGTGCCCCCCGACTATGCACACCCGACCGCCAGGCAAGGTCGATGGCGATCGGGTGCTGGTGCATAAGGAAAATAATACAAGGTCGGGTTAGCGCAGCGTAACCCGACATCGGACATGTCCATCGATGTTCATGTTGGTGTCGGGTTGCGCTGCGCACGGCGAGAGCTTTGCATTCGAGACAACCTTGTCGGGCTTGGCCTACTTGCGGCACATCGAAGAATGGAAAAATCTGGGCTATCACGTCAGCCTGTTTTTCTTGACCTTGCCTTCTGCCGACATGGCGATTGCGCGTGTGGCCGAACGGGTCAGGGCCATCGCACTCGAACGACATGGTTTTTTTGAAATTCACCAAAAAAATCGT
>NZ_JAOAUU010000129.1 GCF_030157465.1 Zoogloea sp. | reverse complement strand
CCCGAAATTCTGGCTGTGTGGTGCTCCGACAGGCGCTCTACGCGGCCTGTACGCCGTTTTCACCCCAATGCGCCCCGCCGGCCCCGGCCGCTACCCAGTGCTTCCGATCGTCTGACAGGACTCCAAAAAGCACGAACCCCCGGAAAAACCGGGGGTTCGTCAGCAGTCTGAGGGGGCCGCAGCCCCCTTCGCTTTTGCATCAAAGCCGCTGTTACTCGTTCTTGAACTGGCCTTGCGCTTCCCGACAAACGCGGCCTTGCCTTCCTTCTGGTCGGCCAGGGCGAAGGCCGAGTGGAAGGTGCGGCGCTCGAAGAGCAGCAGGGAGGTTGGATTAGCGCAGCGCAACCCGACCTCCCTGAGCTGTGTCTCCGCCGCTGCGAATCGACTGTGCGGGCGTGTGACGAGATGCCGTGCTTAGCGGAAATCAATAATGACAATTTGTTTTCGATGTGAAAACATGAAAAATTCTGCTGTTTCGGGCTTGCATCCCGGATCGGTGTAATCGGTGCAACAACAAGACCAAAAAAGGAAGTGTCAAATGCTTGATGTGAAACGACGTTATGTGGCGTTGGCGGTGGCGGGGCTCATTCTTTCCGGCTGCGCAACGACGCAGTCCGGCAGCGGCAGCGCCGCTACCGATTCGGCCAAGCGCAATCCGGTCAAGGTGACCCAGACCAGCCGCGGCGCCCAGATCACCTCCGATGACCGCATCCTCTTTGACACCGGCCGTTCCGACATCAAGCAGGAGGGGCAGGTTTTCATCGAGCGCGTCGCGAAGATCCTCAAGGAAAAAACCAAGGCCAACGTGGCTGTCGAGGGCTACACCGACAACGTCGGCGCGGCAAACCTCAACCAGGCCTTGTCCGAAAAGCGCGCAAGCTCGGTCAAGCAGGCGCTGGTGGCCAAGGGCGTTGCGGCAAGCCGTATCACCGCAACCGGTTTCGGGATGAGCAAGCCGGTGGCCGACAACAACACGGCCGAGGGCCGCCAGGCCAATCGCCGCACGTCCATCGTGGTGCTGGGCGAGTCGGTCGAGAATATCGGCGGTACGTCTTTGGGGGATCGCCTGTCCGAGGGGCTGGGCGAGTTTCTCAAGAGCGCCGGAGAAGTCATGAACAAGGTGTTCGGTTCCGACGCCAAGAACTGAACGGCGCCATGATGGATTCGAAGCACGCCATCACGGGCCTTGCCTTGTGCCTGCTGTCCGCGTGGTCGTTTCCGGCGCGGGCGCAGACGACAGAAGCGCAGCTTGTCTCTGCGCCCGACGCACCCGAGGCCGTCGACACGATCGACCCGGACACCTCCAGGGCCCTGCTCAAACGCTTCCGGGCCGAAAACCCGGGGGCGCGCGAACACCGGCTCGGCATCGTCTCCGAGGCTTTCCTGGAAGACCCCTCCAATCCGGCGCTCAAGCTCGAGCGCATGTGGTCGGGCGACAAGGGGACGCTTCTCGAGATATCCGGGCTGGAGCGCAAGGGGCGCCCCGAAAGCGCCATCGTTTCGTATTCCAGCATTCGCCTGCGGGACAAGGCGGGCAACTCGCTGAAGGCGCTTGCCTACGAAGGCGTCACCGAGTTGCGGGACAAGCGCGGCGGTTCGGCGCTGGTGGTGAAGCCCGGCGACAGGCTTTACCTGCTGTTGCCGCCGGTGGACGATTACCAGCCCCATGCGCTGGTTTATCTCGGCTGGGACGGGCAGGTCGCGAGCTATTTCGACCGCATCGATCCGCGCTTTCGCGAACGCTATGACGCCTCGGCGAAGGCCGCCATGGCGCCGGAGGCGACGCCGGAACAGATGAAGGATTTCCTGGTTGAGTTTGCCCGTCGCGATCCGGACAACAAGGCGCCCGGGGTGTTCATGGCGCTGATCAACCGGATGCGTGCCCAGAACACTTTCGAGGGTTACTACCACGCTTATCTGCTGATCAAGGATCCGGCGGATGCAAAGGCTGCGCAAAAGCTGATGCGTACCGACGAGCATCGCTCGATGATGGAAAACCTGGCCGTGGCCACGTTGGCCGACAAGAGCCGCCTGCTGGAGATGGATTTCCGGCTTAACCCCGGCCAGACGACGTCCGGCGAGGGCAGTTGCTGGATGCTGTGCCGTTACAACTTCACCGCGCAGCGCGAGGTGAGCGGTACGGTGACGATCCGTGCCCGGCAGGCGGGAGGGCCCATCCGGCTGCGGCTGGGCACCTACCGGGTAATGCTGGCCACCGAGCTGGTGCTGCCGCGCCACGGGCTGCAGGAGTCGAGCTGGGTGGGCAATTTCGACAAACGGGCCGACGACCGGCGTACGGGGCAGCTTACCGTGACCCTGTCACCGCCGAATTACTCGGCAACGGTTCCGGTGAGCTTCGGGCGGGTGGACGTGGCTTTTTTTCAGCGCGGGAGCGCCGGCGGATACACGGCTTACTGGGCGGATGGCGATGCCCAGGCCACGCTCAGCTTCAAGGGCATGGAGTTGATTAAATGATGCGTGGTCTGCTGGGTCTTTGCCTTCTGGTTTGCGTGCCGCTGTCGGCGGTGGCCCAGGAAATCAATTTTGCGGATCTCCAGCGTCCCGGTTCCGGTTTGTCCCGCAGCGCCACGGTGCCGGGCCTGGGCAAGGAGGGGGCGAGCTTTATCAGCCGGTTTTCGGAGGTGGATAGCGGACGGCTCGAAGACCTGAGAAGGTCGAGGGCCGCTGCGGCATCGAGTTCGTCCTACAGTTCTTCGGGGAGTTCTTCGTCGCAGAGTTCGAAGAGCAGTGCGTCGTCTGCGCCGAAGAACAAGACTTTCGTGTGCAGCATCTACTGCAACAGCAGCAGCGGGCCGCTGATCACGCGGGAGTTCTCCGGCCCCGACCGCGCCGCCGTGGCCAGGATGATCGACGATAACGCGCATACCATCTGCCGTAATTCGGGCATGTCGCGGGCGTCCAGCTCCAGTTTCGACCCGTCCCAGTGCCGGGAAAAATAGACGCCTGTCAGCGCACGCCTGCGTCAATGAAAAACGGCTACCCCCGCGAGGAGGTAGCCGTTTTGTTTGCGGCGGGCGTTTTCAGGTGTTCTTGAACTCGGCCTTGCGCTTCTCGACAAACGCGGCCATGCCTTCCTTCTGGTCGGCCAGGGCGAAGGCCGAGTGGAAGGTGCGGCGTTCGAAGAGCAGGCCTTCGTTGAGGCTGGACTCGAAGGCGCGGTTGATCGATTCTTTGATCATCATGACCACCGGCAGCGAGTAGCTGGCAATGGCGGCCGCGGCGGCGAGGGCTTCCTCGACGAGCTTGTCGGCGGGGATCACGCGGGCGACGAGGCCGGATTTTTCGGCTTCGGCGGCGTCCATCAGGCGGGCGGTGAGGCACAGGTCCATGGCCTTGCCCTTGCCGACGGCGCGGGGCAGGCGCTGGGTGCCGCCAGCGCCGGGGAGGATGCCGAGCTTCACTTCGGGCTGGCCGAACTTGGCGGTGTCGGCGGCGAAGATCATGTCGCAGCTCATGGCCAGCTCACAGCCGCCGCCCAGCGCAAAGCCGGACACTGCGGCGATCACCGGCTTGCGGAAGGTCTTGAGGCGCTCCCAGTTGCGGGTGATGTAATCGCCCTTGTAGGCGTCCATGTAGCTGAAGTTGGCCATCATGGTGATGTCGGCGCCGGCCGCGAAGGCCTTTTCGGAACCGGTGATGACCACGCAGCCGATGTTTTCGTCGCCTTCGAAGGCGTCGAGGGCCACGCCCAGCTCATCGACGAGATCGTCGTTGAGGGCGTTGAGGGCCTTGGGGCGGTTGAGCGTGACAAGGCCGACCTTGCCGCGGGTTTCGACGATGATGTTCTGATAGTCCATGTGTCCTCCGATCCTGTAATTGTTGAAATGTCGTTCAAATCGCTCCGGCCTTGCGCAGCCCGTCCAGTGCGTCCGGGCTGAAACCCCAGTCGGCGAGAACGTCCTCGCCCGTGGCGCCGGTAAGCGGCGGGCGGGGCTTGGCAGGCGTGCTGCGGCTGAAGCGGGGGGCCGGGGCGGGTTGAACGACGCCGCCCACTTCGATGAATGTGCCGCGGGCCCGATTGTGCGGGTGTTCGGGCGCTTCGTCCATGTCCAGCACGGGGGCGACGCAGGCGTCGGTGCCTTCCAGCAGCGCACACCATTCGTCACGGCTGCGGGTGGCCAGATGGGCGGCGAGACGCACTTTCAGTTCGGGCCAGCGGGCGCGATCCCATTGCTGCGAGAAGTCGGGGTCGGCGAGGCCGGTCTTGTCGAGGAAGAGGGCGTAGAACTGGGGCTCGATGGGGCCGATGGAAATGTACTTGCCGTCGGCGCAGCGATAGGTGTCGTAAAAATGGGCGCCGCCGTCGAGCAGGTTGCTGCCGCGCTGCTGCGTCCATTCGCCCATGGCCTTGAGGGTGTACATCATCGTCATCAACAGCGCCGAGCCGTCGGTCATGGCCGCATCCACAACCTGGCCCTGGCCGGACGTGCGCGCCTCAAGGAGGGCGGCCAGCACGCCGACCACCAGCAACATCGCTCCGCCACCGCAATCGGCGACGAGGTTGAGCGGCACCACCGGCTTGCCGCCGGGCTCGCCGATGGCGTGGAGCGCGCCGGAGAGCGATAGGTAATTGATGTCATGGCCGGCGGCATTGGCCAGCGGGCCGGTCTGGCCCCAGCCGGTCATGCGGCCAAAAACCAGGCGCGGGTTGGTGCCGAGGCATTCGTCGGGGCCGAGGCCGAGGCGTTCCATCACGCCAGGGCGGAAGCCTTCGATCAGGATGTCGGCGCCGGCGATCAGTTGCCGGGCGGCGGCGAGGCCTTCGGGCTTCTTCAGGTCGAGGGTGACGACGCGCCGGCTGCGGTTGAGGATGTCGAGTCTGGGGTCGAACAGTTCGGAGCCGGGCTTGGCGCCGGGCGGCAGCTTGCGTTCGATGCGCACGACTTCGGCGCCCAGGTCGGCGAGGATCATGGCGCCCATGGGGGCGGGGCCAAGGGCGGCGAATTCAACGATCTTGATGCCGTGGAGGGGGCCCATTTGTTTTGTCTCCTTTTTGTTTTTTGTCTTCGTCGCTGCGTTGCTTCTGGTGGCAACTGGACGTGTCGTTGGCCGGGGAGTTCGCCCCCGGCGGGCGACTTCCTTTCTTGTCTCGCCAAGAAAGGAAGCAAAGAAGGCGACCCGGCTTCACCGGTCTTTCGCTACGCGAATGACTCCCCTGCGCTGCTCACAACGGGCGGCCGGCGCAGAACTCGCCCTGCGGGCTCAGACAGCTGCGCCGGAAGGCCCCGCCCGTTGCTGCGCGGATCAAAGGTTCAGACGGGCTTTGGCCGGGCACCGAGCCTCTTCGGGATCTTGTGCGGTTTGGAACGGAATATTTTTTGGGCGAACTCGTGTTCGCCCAAACACTTCAGCCAGCTAAAGGTGCGCAGAAACCGTAGCGAGGCCGTCGAGGTCGCGGCGAGGAACGCAGCCGTACTTGAGTACGGCGAGTACCGCAGTTGCGAGATCGGCGGCCGCAGTAGGTTTATGCGTACCTTTATTCGGAAGCGATGGTGCGGCCGATGACGAGCCGCTGGATGTCGTTGGCGCCTTCGTAGATCTGGCACACGCGCACGTCGCGGGCAATGCGTTCGACCGGGGATTCGTCGGTGTAGCCGCAGCCGCCGTGGATCTGGATAGCGTCGGAGCAGACTTTTTCGGCCATCTCGGAGGCGAACATCTTGGCCATCGAGGCTTCCTTGAGACAGGGCTTGCCGGCGTCCTTGAGCATGGCGGCGCGCCATACCATCAGGCGGGCGGCGTCGAGCTGGGTGGCCATGTCGGCGAGGCGGAAGTTGACGGCCTGGTGTTCGATGATGGGCACGCCGAAGGTCTGGCGGTCCTTGGCGTAGCGCACGGCGGCTTCGAAGGCGGAGCGGGCCATGCCGACGGCCTGGGAGGCGATGCCGATGCGGCCGGCTTCGAGGTTGGACAGGGCGATCTTGTAGCCTTCGCCTTCCTTGCCGAGCAGGGCGGAAGCCGGGACGCGGCAGTTTTCAAAGACAATTTGCGCCGTATCCGAAGCGTGCTGGCCCATTTTTTCTTCAATACGGGCGACGATGTAACCCGGCGTCGCGGTCGGCACCAAAAAGCAGGAAATCCCCTTTTTGCCGGCGGCCTTGTCGGTGACGGCAAAGACGATGGCGACCTCGGCGTGCTTGCCGGTGGTGATGTAATGCTTGATGCCGTTGATGATGAAATCGTCGCCATCGCGGTCCGCGCGGGTGGTGATCGCCGAGGCATCGGAGCCGGTGTGCGGCTCGGTCAGGCAGAAGCAGCCGAGCTTGTCGCCCCGGGCCAGCGGTTTGAGCCAGGTTTCCTTCTGGGCATCGGTGCCGTATTTCATCGTGATGCCGCAGGCCAGCGAATTTTGCACACTGACGATGGTCGAGGTGGCGCCATCGCCAGCGGCGATTTCCTCCAGCGTCAGGACCAGCGACATGTAATCCATCCCGGCGCCGTCCCATTCGTCCGGCACGACCATACCGAGCGCGCCCAGCGCGCCGAGTTCCTTCAGCGCTTCGGCTGGAAAGGTATGGTTTTTGTCCCACTCGCCGGCAAAAGGGGCGAGGCGCTCCTGCGCAAAGGCGCGCATGGTGTCGCGAATCATTTCTTGTTCTTGCGTTAAAAGCATCGAATTCTCCAAATCAGGTTTGAGTAGCGAGTAGTCAGTCATGAGCATTGAGTTCCCGCGCCCTTGGCGCACAAATCTTGCTAACAGCTACCGACTAACCACTAACAGCAAATCTCACAGCATTTCCACCGCCAGCGCCGTGGCTTCACCGCCGCCGATGCACAACGAGGCAACGCCGCGCTTCAGGCCGTATTTCTTTAATGCGCCAAGCAGCGTGACGACGATCCGTGCTCCGGAAGCACCGATCGGGTGGCCCAGCGCACAGGCGCCGCCATGGATATTCACTTTTTCGACCGGTAACTGCATGTCGTGGATGGCGGCCATCGTCACCACGGCAAAGGCTTCGTTGATTTCCCACAGATCGACGTTGGCTGCGGTCCACCCGGTTTTTGCCAGTAATTTCTGCATGGCCCCGACCGGCGCGGACGGGAAGAGGGCTGGCACGCCGGCATGGGTCGTGTGGCCGACAATGCGGGCAATCGGCGAGAGGCCGAGCTTGGCGGCCTGCGAGGCGCGCATCAGCACCATGGCGGCAGCGCCGTCGGAAATCGACGAGGAATTGGCCGGGGTGACCGTGCCATCCTTCTTGAAGGCCGGCTTCAAGCTCGGAATCTTGTCGATATTGACCGCAAACGGACCTTCATCCTTGTCGATCACGACATCGCCCTTGCGGCCGGCGATGGTGGCTGGGGCAATTTCCCAGGCAAAGCTGCCGTCGTCGCTGGCCTGCTTGGCGCGGGTGGTCGAGCGAATGGCGAATTCGTCCTGCGCTTCGCGGCTGAAGCCGTAAGTGGTCGCACACTCTTCGGCAAAGGTGCCCATCAGGCGGCCGCGGGTTTCCTTGCTGTAAGCGTCTTCCAGCCCATCCATGAACATATGGTCGATGATCTGGCCGTGGCCGAGGCGGTAGCCGCCGCGTGCCTTGGGCAGCAGGTAGGGGGCGTTGGTCATCGATTCCATGCCGCCCACGACGGCCGCGCCGTAAGAGCCGGCCAGAATGCCGTCGTGGCCGAGCATGGTCGCCTTCATGGCCGAACCACAAACCTTGTGGATGGTGGCGCAGCCGGCGGAAATCGGCAGGCCGGCCTGCAATGCTGCCTGGCGAGCCGGTGCCTGGCCCTGGCCGGCTTGCAGCACGCAGCCCATCAGCACTTCCTCGATCAGGTTGGCATCGACCCCGGCACGCTCGACCGCAGCCTTGATGGCGACGGCACCGAGGTTGGCCGCAGTCAGGCCGGCAAAGCCGCCCTGAAAACTGCCCATGGCGGTACGGGCGGCGGAAACGATAACGATCGGGTCATTCATGCTGATTTCTCCTGAGTGCTTGGTTTAACTAGGCGTCCAACGCTTTCAGTGCGGCGTCGTAACGGGTGGGTAGGTCCTGCGGACAATCGATGGTGATGCCGAGGTCGTGGATCAAGCCGTCCTTCAGGCCGTAAATCCAGCCGTGGATGGTGAGTTGCTGGCCGCGCTGCCAGGCATCCTGAACCACCGGGTTATGGCAGACATTGGTGACCTGTTCCAGCACGTTCAGCTCGCACAGGCGGTCGTGGCGCTGGTCTTCGGGCAGGCTGTCGACGTTGGCCAGATGCTTGTTATGGACGTCGTGCACATGGCGCAGCCAGAGGTCGACGATGCCGACCCGGTCGCGGCGCAGCGCTGCACCGACTCCGCCGCAGCCGTAGTGGCCAACGACCATGATGTGCTTCACTTTCAGCACATCGACGGCGTACTGGATGACCGACAGGCAATTGAGATCGGTATGGACGACGACGTTGGCGACGTTGCGATGGACAAACACCTCGCCCGGTAGCAGGCCGACGATCTGGTTGGCCGGGACGCGCGAATCGGAGCAGCCGATCCAGAGGAATTCCGGGGTCTGGATTTGGGCCAACTTATTGAAATACTCCGGGTCGACTTCCTGCATCTGGTTGGCCCAGGCCCGGTTGAAATCGAACAGGTGCGACAGGTTTTCGCTGCGGATTTCTTCTTCCGACCAGTTTTCCAGATCAAGGGCGAGGAACATCGTGCCTTCGACCGGCGTCTGGTAGTAATTGGGCGCCTCGGTGAAGCCCAGTTCGCGGTAAAGCTTTACGGCCATCCGCATATTGGGCAGCGTGTCGATCATCAGCTTGCGGTAGCCGATTTCCTTGGCTGCCTTGATCGCGGCCAGCGCCAGCGCGGCGCCGACGCCGTGGCCGCGCTCCTCGGGTTCGACGTAGAGGCGCTTCATCTCGCAGACGCCTTCGCTGCCGGGTAGTGGCCGGACGCCGACACAACCCGCCGGTCGACCGTCAACTTCGGCAAAAAACAGGCGGCCATCCGGTGTTTCATAGGCGCCGGGCAGCGAGGCCATTTCCTGATCGAAATTCTGGTACGACAGATCGACGCCCAGCCAGCCCGCATAGTTGCGGAAATACTGGCGAACCTGTTCCAGCGCTTCGGTATCTTTAGCGGTGAGGGTGCGTAGGGTAACGGTCATTTTGTGCAGCTCCATGGTGCGGTGCCCCCAGTTCGGAGACGCCGCTGGGAGCTTGTTCAGGCAGTTTCAGCGAAGAGTTCGCGGCCAATCAGCATTCTACGGATTTCCGAGGTGCCGGCGCCGATCTCATAAAGCTTGGCATCGCGCCACAAACGGCCGACCGGATACTCGTTGGTATAGCCAACCCCGCCCAAGGTCTGGATCGCCTCGCCAGCCATCCAGGTGGCTTTTTCAGCCGAGTAAAGAATGGCCCCGGCGGCATCCTTGCGCAGCGTTCGGGAATGATCGGTGACATCGCAGGCACGGCCGACGGCATAAACGTAGGCGCGGGTGGCCTGCCAGGTCGAATACATGTCGGCGACCTTGCCCTGCATCAGCTGGAATTCGCCGATCGCCTGACCGAATTGCTTGCGCTCGTGCAGGAAGGGAACAACCGAATCCATGCAGGCGGCCATGATGCCGAGCGGGCCGCCGCAGAGCACGGCGCGTTCGTAATCGAGGCCGGACATCAGGACTTTGGTGCCGTTGCCGACGCCGCCCAGCACATTTTCTTCCGGCACTTCGCAGTCATCGAAAAATAGCGGATAGGTGTTGGAGCCGCGCATGCCCAGCTTGTCGAGGTGAGTGCCGTGGCTGAAACCCGGCATGCCCTTCTCAACGATGAAGGCCGTCATCCCTTTGGCGCCAGCATTCAGGTCAGTCTTGGCGTAAACCACCAGCGTATCGGCATCGCCGCCGTTGGTGATCCACATCTTTGAACCGTTCAGCACATAACGGTCGCCTTTTTTCTCGGCTTTCAGCTTCATCGACACCACATCGGAACCGGCATTCGGCTCGGACATGGCGAGTGCGCCAACGTGTTCGCCGGAGATCAGCTGGGGCAGGTACTTCTGGCGTTGCGCTTCCGTCCCGTTGCGGCGAATCTGGTTTACGCACAAATTCGAGTGTGCACCGTAGGACAGGCCGACCGAGGCCGAGGCGCGGGAGATTTCCTCCAGCGCGACGATGTGGGCCAGATAGCCCATATTCGTGCCGCCGTATTCCTCGCCAGCCGTCATGCCGAGCAGGCCCATGTCGCCGAATTTACGCCAAAGGTCGGCCGGGAATTCGTTAGCGCGGTCGATCTCGGCAGCGCGCGGCGCAATTTCGGCGTCGGCAAAGGCCTTAACTGCATCGCGCAGCAGATTGATGTCTTCGCCGAGGCCAAAATCGAGGCTGGGAATGTTCATGGGTTTGTCTCCGGATATTCGAGTTATAGGATGTGATTGTATTTACGTTGACGTTAACGTCAACTGGTTAGTAAATATTTTTTATGCGACATCCCGCCGAGCCAGTTCTTGATGGCACTGGGTTTCAAACTGGGAAATGTCGTCGAGCATGGCTTCGATGTCCTCGCGCTGCTGCTCCAGAGCCGCCCGGCGCTTCTCGACGACCTGCAGGCACTTCAACAACTGCGGCGTTTCATCCTCGGTCGAGTTGTACATGCCGATCAGGTCGGTAATCTCGGCCAGCGACAGGCCGAGGCGCTTGCCGCGCAGAGCCATCTTCAGGCGCGCCCGGTCGCGGCGGTTGAACACCCGGTTACGCCCCGCAC
>NZ_JAOAUU010000128.1:24309-39416 GCF_030157465.1 Zoogloea sp. | reverse complement strand
GGATAACATGTTCTGCAAGTGACTGTTTAGAAGCAGGAACCACTCGCAAGGAAAAATAACAGAACAGAAAAAGCAGCAGCCGTCGGCATAGGGGCGATCCGATTCATCTGGCACATAGGCGGAGAGCATACCGTCTCGCCCAGATGGCCGCTATCTGGATCGGGTGGCGACCGGCCGCTCCTGACCGGAAACCACTTCCCTTACCAATCCTTCCCACCTAGCAGCTCTCGCCAACAATCCACCATCAACAATCCATTGCTTTATTTTGCGCCGCCGCACCCAAACTTTCTGCTGCGACGCTACCGCTTTTCAAACCCGCCACCCGCCCACATCCCCCAAGCGGGTGGCCGATCTTTTTTACTACCCCTCCGCACCCTTTTTTACCCGCGTCCGTTTTGACTGTTCGGATTTCTTCTTCAAGCCGAGGGCGGCGACTTGGTCGGAGCTGGGGCCGTAGAGGGCGCGGGCTTCGTTTTTGACGCCGAGGATGACGTCGTGGAAGTCGCGGCGGGCGGCGATGAGGGCGTCGGCGGCAGCGGCGGCGGCGGTGTGGGTGGCGACGGCGTGTTGTTCGGCGTCACGCAAGACTCTATAAGCGGACTCGGCGGCTTCCCGGCTGTTGGCCGGGTTGTTGGCCTTGTAGTCGGTCATGGTGCCGAATGCATGGTAGGACTCGATGTCCTTGAGAATCTGCTTGGGATTGACGCGGGTGGTTTCGCTGACGTTGTTCATGAGGTCTCCGTAATTTATTCAAAATGGCTAAACAGTTACGGTTTTCGATGCTACCGTCAGGTGGTTTTCGAATCAAGCGAACAGCATATTTTTGGACGACAGTCATGCCCGTGCCCTTGCGAAGGCAACAGGTGCTGCAGCATGTGATGTCGTTTCACTGAATAGTCACTACGACGGTGTTAGCAACGACTATTGATTAGGTCGTATTTACTAACACGGCATTGATAGTCACGATTTACCAGCGCGTAGTGACTACGCCGGTGCTGATAGTGACTATCACTCTGCGCGTAGCCACTACGCAGCAGTTGCTACCGACTATCGGGCCGCAAGCATTGACTACGCATTGCTGCGTAGTCGCTATTTGTGCGCTGTTAGTTCTTACGCCGCGGGGCGAGGTGAGTAAATTGCGGGCTGTTCTTCTTACGCGGGGGCTGCATGTGCCTTTTGCGCGGCCAGATGCGCTTAAGCAAGCAGTGGCAGATAGTCCCGCGTGTAGCGATGTACGTCCGTATTGGCCGCAGCTTCGGCGATGGGCCACCAGCGCAGTTCGGCGTGCTGGTTGTCGCAGCCGGGCACTTCAAAGCCAAGCGGCACGTCGATGCGGTGGGCGATGACGACGTAGTGGGTGCTCACGCCGATATCGCCGGCAAAGCAGTCCGGGTAGAAGTGTTCGAACACGCCGAGGAGTTGCGGTTTGAGCCCCGCCACGTCGGCAATGCCCAGCTCCCGCGCGGCGACCCGCTTGAGGGCGTCGGCGCGCGGCTCGTCTTTAAGGATGCGCCCGCCGGGTACGAACCAGCTGCCTTGCGCCGGGCGGTTGGTGCGCAGGCCCAGCAGGATTTCGGTTCCGCCGCGCACCAAAACAAGGTCCACCGACACCAGCGGCAGGCCCCGCAGCAGTTCGACAAAATGTTCACGCTCGTTCATCCGGCGCCTCCGGCCATCAAGGTTCTGCAAATGCGGCATGGTATTGAACCGTACCGGCCATACCGTTGAGATGGCCGGGCACGAGTTCAATAATCATGAAAGCGCCTTCCGGCGCCTCGCCCGACTTTACGTATTCACAGTCGATGGCGTGCTGCGAGGCCGGATCGAAGCCGAAGCGCGAGTAATAGTCCGGATGACCAAGGACGACCACCGCGCCGGCGCCCAGTGTTCGCGCCTGCATCAGCCCTTCTTCGATAAGCGCCGAGCCTACGCCGCAGTGTTGATGGTCCGGCAGCACCGCCATGGGCGCCAGACCCAGGATGCGAGCCCGCGGGTGGCCGGGCAGGCGCACTGGCGTGAACATCACATGGCCGACGATGAGGCCTTTTTTGGCAGCCACAAGAGACAGATAAGGAAAGGTGTGGCCGCGCAAGCGCTCAACCAGGTCTGCCTCGGCGGGCGTATCAAAGGCGGCGAGATTCACCGCCCTTATGGCGGCTTCATCGGCCGGTGTTTCGTTGCGGATCAGCACGGGGCCGGTTCTCCATCAAGGGCATGGCCCGCCAGCTTCGCCGATGGGGCTGCAGCGCGTCCAGTGCCGCGGCAAAACTCAGCGCACGGGGGCCGGCCCGGCGCGTTGCACCAACACCCAGGCCACCAGCGCAACCGCCACGCTCCAGAAGCTCATGCCCATGATCAAGGGCTGGGTGGTGCCGTCCATGTGGGCGCCCACCCAGCGGCCGGACGCAAAGGCCACCACCATCATCAGGAAACCCGCCAGCGCCGATGCCGCGCCGGCGGTTCTGGGAAACGGCGCGATCGCTCCGCTCTGCCCGCAGGGCTGGTGAATGCCGTGGCCGAGCATGTAGATCCAGGTTGGCACGATGATGGCCCACGCGCTGTTGATGCCGGCCAGCGCCAGCCCGGCCACCAAACCGCCGCCAGTAAGCGACAGCACGCCGCCGATCACCACCGTGCGCTTCACGCCGATGTGCATCACCAGATTGCGGCACAGCAGCGTGCCCGAGATGTAAAAAGCCGACACGGACAGCAGCACCAGCCCGTAGGCGGTCATCGAAAAGCCGTACTGCTCGATGAATACGAAGGACGACGCGGCCAGAAAGCAGAACAGCCCGCCGGTGGTTGCCGACGACAGCAGCGCCATGGCCCAGAAGCTGCCGTTGCCGAGGATCTGCCCTGCGGTGCGGGCCAGCACTGCGGGGTGCAGCGCCTCGGGGTGGCGCTCGTGCAGGGTTTCCTCGAAGTGGCGGGCAATGAGGTAGAGCGCGGCGGCCCCCACGAGCACCAGGCTGAACAAGGCCGCACGCCAGCCGAAGAACTCGGCGATGAGCCCCCCCAGCGGCGGGCTCAGGCAGGCTGCCACCCCCAGGCCGGACAAACCCTTGCTCATCGCGCGGGCACCCGCCTCGGGGGCATAGAGATCACGCACGATGGCGCGGGCGCACACCGTGCCGGCGCCCATGCAGGCCCCTTGCAGGGCACGCAAAACCACCAGCAGTTCGATCGACCCTGCAAACACGCAGCCCACCGCCGCCAGCGTGTAGCCGCTCAGCCCCAGCAGCAGAACACGGCGCCGGCCAACCCGGTCAGACAAAGGCCCCCACAGCAGTTGCGACACCCCGAAGGCCAGCACCACGGCCGTGAGGGTGAGCTGCGCCTGGGCCGGCACGGCGCCAAAGCTTTCGGTAAGCGCCGGCAGGGCCGGCAGGTAAAGGTCGGTGGTGACCGGCTGAAGGCCGAGCAGCAGCGACAGGATCAGGATGACGAGAGGAGAAGACATGGGCAGCACGACAGGGATTGGGGATGAACCGGGGGTCGATAAGCCGGAACTCCACGAAAGAAAGGCGATGTCACTGTTGTCGGTGCAAATACATCAACCCGACGATGCACCCTGTAGGGGCGACTTCAGTCGCCCACGGTCGGCAAAATCAGGGCAGATCCCGGATTCAGCCTCCGCGGGCGACTGAAGTCGCCCCTACAGGGCATCTGCATGGCATGGGGTGCATCGTCGGCTTGCTGCATTTCCACAGGCAACGCTGACATCGCCAAAAAAAAGGTCACGCACATGGCGTGACCCCTTGTTGACTCCGGGCTACGAAACTCAGTTCGCCAGAAAATCCAGCACCATCCGGTTGAACTTGGCGGCGTGCTCCCACTGGGCCCAGTGGCCGCAGCGGTTGAAGATGTGCAGCTCGGCGTTCGGCATGCCCCACAGCAGGCGCAGGCCGCAATCCATGGGCACGAAGCGGTCGTCGCGGCCCCAGATCACCAGCGTAGGCGCGGTGACTTCGCCCAGGCGCGGGCCCACGTCACCAAACTGCTTGGGGTTGGCGGCCAGGCTGGCAACGAAGTTCTCGAGGTGATCCTTGCGCGACATCATGTTGTTGAGGCGCGCTTCGATCAGGTCGTCGGTCAGCGTGCTGGCATCGAAAACGAAGACGTTGAGCATCTTCTTGAGGTTTTCGAAGGTCGGCTCACGGTACAGGGCCTGCAGCAGCTTGATGCCTTCGGTGGGCATCGGCACAAACTGGCTGGGGCCGCCGGTGCCGCCGCCCATCAGGATCAGCTTGCCGACGCGAGTCGGGTTGGCCAGCGCAAAGGCCACGGTGCTGTGGCCGCCCATCGAGTTGCCGATGATATGCACGCGATCGAGGTTCAGCCCGTCGAGCACGGCCTTGAGGGTGCGCGCATTAAGCTCGGAACGGGAGGTGGTGCAGACGATCGGATCACTCTTGTTCCAGCCCAGGCAGTCGAGCAGGATCACGCGGTAGCCGGCGTCGACGAAGGCGTCCACGTTGCGGTTGAAGTTGGCCCAGCCGCTGGCGCCGGGGCCGGAGCCGTGCAGCATCACCACGGTTTCGGCACCGGTGCCGGCGTCGTTGTAATGCACCTGCACGTCACGTTCATCCACCGTGATGCGCATGAAACGGCTGGTGCCGGCTTCGGTCACGGCGTTGCTGGGGGTGGTTTGTTGGCTTGTCATCCTGGAGTGTCCTTTGCGTGTTGTGGGCAGCCCGGCGCGGCAAGGCGCGGGCAGGTGCAACTCGTTATTGTTTTCTGATCGGGGTCATTACGTTGATGCCGCGGCACGCCGCAAAAGTGCGGCGCGCGGCAAGGCCCGGTCAGGCGGTATCCGCAGCGTTCAAGTAGACCAGATTCCCGCAGCGGGGACACGTTCAGGATGAAAAGTGTCCACTGGTTGCACCGTTCAGGTTTCGTCGGGCAGCATGTCCATGAATTTTTCTTCGATGACGTCGATGTGGCCAACCCCCACATCGCCGGCGATTTGCCGGCACATCTCGAAGGCCCGCAGCAATTCGACGCGGGAGGTGGCAGTGCGCAGATGCTCGCGGATAGGCTGATCGTTGTTGCGCAGGCTCTGCTCCATCGCGTCCAGCAGATAGAGGCGCGCCAGCGCAAGGGAGCGGCGGCGGGTCGGTGTCGGGCGCGGGTGGGGGGCTGGCTGCCGGGCGCGCGAATCAGGCGCCACCGCGGCACGGCTGGCCGCGTCGGCGCCATGCGCGCCGTGGTTGACCAGCACCACCAAACCCTGTTCGTGCAGATCCGTCAGGGCCTGGCGAATGTCACCAAGGGCGGCGGCCGATTCGGCCAGCGTTTGCACGCTCTGCCGCCCGTCTACAAGAATCAGCACCGTTCTCAGGCGCGGCGGAATCCGCCTCGAGCGGGTTGCGATTTCATCCACACCAGCCGCAGTCTTGGCCAGAACCCAATCGTTACCCATTACTTAGCCTCGTACTGCGTGTGATTCCGGCGCCAAGTATTACGCGTGTAAATTTCAGTTACGTGACATCACCCTCCGGGGCGTGGGCTGGGCGTCAAAGATCGGCGCGGGGCTCCCAAGCGTAGCCGCGGCGGGTGATTTCGGCGGTGATGCGCGCCATTGCCTCATCGACACGACCCGCCGGCCCCTTCATGCCCAGTTCAATGTGCCGCGGCAGCCCTTCCCCGCCCACGCTGGGCAGGCTGAACAGGGTGGCATCGGGAAAATCGGCCGTGATGGATTCCATCAGGTCGATGAGCTTGCCCTCCAGCGCCTCCCAGACGACGACCGAACGTTCGATGTAATCAGTGCGGTGATGCAGCCCGGCAAAGCAGGTATCCAGCACCCATTCGACCATCGGCCAGGCCATGACCGGAAAGCCGGGCACGAAGAAATGATTGCGGATCGAGAAGCCGGGAATGCGGTTGTAGGGGTTGGGGATGATCGCGCTGCCTTCCGGATAAACGCCCATCTGCAAGCGCTGGGGCGTGGTCTCGTCGCCGAAGCGGGCGCGGATTTCGGCCTCGGCCTCAGGGTGCAGCGCCAGCGGCAGGCCGAGCGCGGCTGCGGCCGACTGGCGGGTGTGGTCGTCGGGCGTGGCGCCGATGCCGCCAAAGCTGAACACGATGTCGGCGCCGGCGAAGCTTTCTTTGAGGGCCTGCACAAGGCGCGGCGGCTCGTCGGCCACGTAGCGCACCGAAGCCAGGCGCAGGCCGCGGGCCTTGAGCAGCTCCAGCAATTTGGCAAAGTGTTTGTCCTCGCGACGGCCGGAGAGGATTTCGTCGCCGATGATGATTGCGCCGAAGGACGGCGTGGTGTCTGCACTCATTCAATTCACCTCGATGATGTTGTCGCGCTGCCGCGCCACGCGCAGCGCCGACAGCAGGTAATGCACAAACGCCAGCCCCGAGAGCGCCGGCGCGAACAGGTTGATCAGCGGCACATGGGCCATGGCCGCCCCCAGCAGGCCAACTCCGAACAGCCCGCCCGACTGTGCGGCGGGCAGGGCCTTCATCTCGAACTTGTCGGCGTGGGCCATCAGCGCGTCGTAGCTAAAGGCGCGCTGGTTGAGCCAGGCGGTGAGCAGCAGCGAAATCAGCAGCCCGGCGCCCGGAATCAGCCACAGGGGCAGGCTCAGCACCAGCAGCACGATGAATTGCAGCACCGAAGTGAGCGCGTTCCAGACGCTGCCCACCTGACTGCCGCCGGCCCGCCGGGCGATATCGGCGTAATCGGTGGCGGCCACCCGCTCCAGCATCAGCGGCAGCGCCACCGCGGCCACCAGAAAGGCCGCCGTCACGTAAATCATGGGCAGCGCCAGCATCACCAGGCCAATCTTGAACATCAGGAGCGCCACGAGCAGCGCACCTTCCGATGACGCCAGCCAGCCGCCGACCAGCGGCAGCGCGGTGATGAAGTGGGTGCCCAGATCAGCCAGCGCGCCCCAGTTCATCACGAGAAGGCTGGTCCACACCACGCTGGCCACCAGCGTCGGCCACATCAGGTGCCACAGGATGCCCGGCCGCCCCAGGCTGCGGGCTGCCGAGAAATACGAAATCAGGATGGTTTTCATGCCGGACAGAACCTTTATTCAATTGGCGCCGCGCGCCGGGTCGCTACGGTTGACGCAGGTCGGGCGAACAGGTTCGCCGCCGGCCATTTTCGCCCATCGGTAACACCGGGTCACGGCGCGATCACGCCGCAGGCCCGCAGCCCGCTTTCGACTGCCGCAGCCGCCAGATCGCGGCGCCCGGCCGTGGCCAGCTCGCGGGCTTCGTCCGGATGCACGATCACGCCGGCTTCAAACAGCACGGCAGGCACCGTGGACGTCTTGAGCACCACCAGGTTGTCGTAGAAATACACGCCGTTGGCCTCGTCGGCCCACGGCCGCCCCCCCGCGCCGGGCGCCGTTTCGGCATGGTGCGCGGTGGGCTTGAGCCCGGCCGCACGCAGGGCCGCGCCAATCCCGCTGGCGCACGCCAGGCTTTCGGCAAGCCGCGGGTTAAGCCGCGACACGAACAGCGAAAAGCCCGAGGCGTGGGTGGAATACAACTGCTCGCGCCCGTTCCAGACCCACGGCTGCTGGTATTCCGCCTTCACCGAATCGTGGTGGATCGACAGGAAGAACTTCGCCCCCGCCGCCTCGGCCTGCGGCGCGCGGGCGCGCAGATCTTCCATCTCGCCTCGATACCCGATCAGGCGCACCGGCACGCCCGCCGCCGTGAGCCGCGCCGCGATCACCGCGGCGAGCGACTGGTTGTATTCGAACTCCGGCACACCGTAGGCGCTGGTGGCACCGGGCCGGGCAAGAAAATGCCCCACGTCGATGGCCACCGGCGCCGCGCCCGCGTTACACACGACAGGCAGCGCGGCGGCCAGCAAAAAGGCCTTCCTAATCATGCTCCGCCTCCACCTGACGCAGCCGAAAACCCCGGCTGGCCAGCAATTCGAGCAATCCCCCGGCCCCGCCAAAATGGCCGGCCCCTACCGCGATGAAAGCCCGCCGCCCCGGCTGCAGGCGGGCGGCAATGGCTTCGGCCATCTCGTGGTTGCGTGCGTCGAGCAGTTCGGCCAGCAGCGGCGCCATCTCGGGGCTCGCCGCATCCTCCCGCACCAGGCGATCGATCTGTTCCACCTGGCCAGCCCGCCACGCGGCCAGCAGGCCGGCAAAGTAGGTCGGCGCTGCGTCGTCTTCGATCAGCCCGATGACTTCAGCAAGGCTGGCCCGCTGGGCCGCCGCGCCACCGGCAGCCAGCGCCCGGATCTGCCGATCGACGTTCTCCAGCGCCGCCAGCGGCAGGCCCCGCGCCCTCGCCGCGCGGGCCAGCCACAAATCCACGCCGTGCTCGGTGCCAAAGCCGGCCTGCTGCGCCGCCTTCACCGTGAGCAGGGTGCCCGCCATCCACGGCTGCAGGCGCTGCAACACCTCGCCCGGCAAACCCAGCCGGGCCGCCACCGCGGCCAGCCGTGGGCGCAGCGCCGGCGGCAGCAAGGCGTCGAGCTGCTGCCCGGCCGGCAACAGCGCCGCCTCGCCAAGGCGCCTGGCGAGCAGCGGATCGGCCGGATCGAGTTCCAGCGCCAGGCTGTCGGCAGCGGCCAGCGCTTTCTGCACATTCGCCGGCAGCGGAAAACACGCCGCATCGCACACGTGAATCGTGCCGTACAGCCAGGCCCGCAGTTCGCCCCGGGCGTCCGAGAGTTCCCACAGGTAGAGCGGCCCCTTTGCCGCCGCCGCGCTGGCCCACAGCAGCGCGGCCGCCATCAGCAGCCCACGCCAGGCCCGCTTACCGCCTTTATTCAACACCGAAGCACTCAAGCCAATTTCTCCACCCGCTACAATGCGCGACTCTCAAAGGCCCGAATCATGCCCGAAACCCCTCAGTCCCCGTCCACCCGACTTCCGCCCGCCATCCTGCTGCTCGGCCCCACCGCCAGCGGCAAGACCGCCTGCGCACTGGAGCTGGCCCGCACCCTGCCGATCGAAATCATCAGCGTCGATTCCGCCCTGGTGTACCGGGACATGAACATCGGCACCGCCAAGCCCAGCGCCGACGAGCTGGCCGCCTGCCCGCACCACCTGATCGACATCCTCAGCCCTGAAGAAGCCTACTCCGCCGCCCGCTTCTGCGAAGACGCCCGCCGGCTGATGGGCGAAATCACCGCCCGTGGCCGCATCCCGCTGCTCACCGGCGGCACCATGCTGTATTACAAGGCCCTGCGGGAAGGCCTCTCGGAACTCCCCGAAGCCGCCCCCGAACTGCGCCGCGAGATCGAAGACGCGGCCGCCCGTGACGGCTGGCCCGCCCTGCACGCCGAACTCGCCCGCCTCGACGCCGACGCCGCGGCGCGCCTGCAGCCCAACGACGCCCAGCGCATCCAGCGCGCCCTCGAAATCGTCCGCCTAACCGGCCAGCCGCTGGCCGCCAGCTACGCCCGCCGCGAAGCCCACGTGGACACCCACCGCTTCATCCCCGTCACCCTCACCCCGAGCGACCGCGCCGTACTCCACGCCCGCATCGCCCGGCGCTTCGACGCCATGCTGCTGGCCGGTTTCGTCGACGAAGTGATCGCCCTGCGCAAGCACTACCGGCTCGACCCCAACCTGCCCTCCATGCGCTGCGTCGGCTATCGTCAGGCGCTCGAATACCTCGACGGCTACTGCGATCTGCCCACCTTCCGCGACAAAGGCATCTTCGCCACCCGTCAGCTCGCCAAGCGGCAAATCACCTGGCAACGCAACTTCCGCGAAAGCTGGGGCGATCTGGTCGAAGTGGATTGCCTTGCAGCCGGCATGGAAAAACAGGTGCAGCACATCGTCGAAAGCAGGCTGGACTAAGAGCTACCGACTGTCATTTCCGGGCCCGCGCCCGGAGACGAAAAACCCGGATGCGTGGGCTATGCTTGGTGGAAGAAGCCCTCCACCAGCGCGACCGGGAGACGTCATGAAAACCCTCAGCTCCATCCAGGTTCACGGCGCCAAACCCCGGCGGATCGAACTCCTGCAGGGTGATCTCACCGAACTCGGGGAAGGCGAAGGCTTCGACCTCCTCGTCGTCTCCGCCTTCCCCGACGACTACCTGCCGACCCGCACATCCCTCATCGGCGCGCTCCACCGCAAGGGCCTGTCGGTTGCCGACCTGGCCCAGGACAAAAGCGTGGACCTGCGGGACAACTTCGCCTGCTGGCTCTCGAAGCCCGTCACCCCGACAGATCCGGGCCTGCGCTTCTCGCGCATACTGTGCTTCGAGCCCAGCAAGCGCGGCGCGCCGCCGGAAGTCGTCGGCGACATCTTTCGCGCCCTCATGCCCATCCTTGCCGAAGCGCCCGACATCAACAGCATCGCGCTGCCCATCGTCGCCGCTGGCAACCAGGGCTGCAGCGTCGCCGAAATGCTTCCCCCGCTGCTCGACGCGGCGCTGGGCTGGCTCGAAAAAGGCCTGCCGCTCGACTGCATCAAGATCGTCACCCTGCGCGACGCCCAGGCCGCCGAGGCCGAGCGCATCTTCAACGCCCGCAAACTCGCCTACCTCGCCCCCCGCCCCGCCGCCGCAGCCCCGATGCCCCCCCCGCTGGCGGGCGACGATTTTCTCCTGGGTGGCGGAATCGACCGCGGCGGCGCCAGCGACGGCAATTTCCGCAGCATGGACAGCGGAATTGCCAGCCCGGACACCGCGCCCGCCCCCGCCCTTGAAACCCCGCCCCCAGCCGAACCCGAGTACGACGTTTTCATCAGCTACTCGCGCAAAAACGCCCACGACAGCGAGATGCTCGAAAAAACCCTGCGCCGGCTCCGGCCGGAAATCCGCATTTTCGTGGACCGGAAAAACCTCGACGTAGGCTGCGCCTGGCAGATCGAAATCTTCGAAAGCCTCGACAAATGCCGCAAGCTCGTCGCCATGCTGTCGCCCGAATACATCGCCTCGAAAGTCTGCAAGGAAGAGTTCAACATCGCCTGGCTGCGCGGCCGCGAAGCGGATGACGATATAATTTTCCCGCTCTACCTCTACTCCGCGCCGCTGCCCACCTACATGAAGTACAAAAACTTCCTCGACTGCCGCGAAGGCGACGCCCAGCGCATCGAGGAAGCCTCCCGGCGCCTGCTCGAAACCCTGTTTCCGCCGGCGGCCGATGCAGCCCATCCATGAACTTCTGAAGTTCGTGCCGGGCGGATTCAGATCCAGCCCTGAAACCCGGCTGGCGCCCCCAACTCAGCCACCCCCCGAATTCGCGTATGCTCCCCGCGCACCGAATCCCGAAAGCCCGTGCGATGCGCCACACCGCCAGACTTCCGCAGCGGCTCGCCCTGCTCGCCGCACTTCTTGCCGGCCCCGTCCGGGCCAATGAAGCGCAAACCCAGCCGATCACGCCCGACGCCCCTGCAGCGGCCGAAATCGACTCAGCGGCCGCCACCGTGATCCCCGCCGAGCCGCCCGCTCCCGGCCCGGCCGTCATCCTGCCCGACACCCTCAAATGGACGCCCCTGCCCGACAGCCCCGAGTCCAGCCAGGTCTGGCTGCACGGGGACGCAACGGCGCACGGCCCCACGCTGCTGCGGGTCAGGCTCGCCGCCGGTGGCAGGGTCGGTGTCCGGGCCCATCCGGACGAGCGCATCTTCAGCGTGCTGGCCGGCACCCTGTCCGTGGGCTTCGGCAGCATCTTCGATGAAACGCGGATGCACGACATTCCGGCAGGCGCCGTCTTCATCGCCCCCGCCGACCAGCCCCACTACCTGTGGGCCCGCGACGACGACGCCGAATACCAGGTAGGCGGCGGCACAATACCCGACATCCGCACACCCTGAACGCCCCGGCGGAAGCCACCGGCCCCGTCATCCGCCCCGCCCCCGGATGTTAGAATTTCGCTTTGGCATGACACAGGTGACCCCCGATGGAATTTACAGAACAACTTCGCGTTGAAGTCCAGCGCTCCGTGGCGGCCTCCCTGGCCGAAGACATCGGCACCGGCGACCTCACCGCCCGACTCATCCCCGCCAGCCGCAACGCCCGCGGCCGCGTCATTACCCGCGAAGAAGCCGTGCTGTGCGGCACCGCCTGGTTCGATGCCGCCTTTACCGCGCTGGAACCCGACGCCTCGATCATCTGGCATGCCCGCGACGGCGAACGCATCAAGCCCGGCCAGCTGCTGTGCGAAGTGGACGCCAGCGCCCGCGCCCTGCTGACCGCCGAACGCACCGCCCTCAACTTCGTGCAGTTGCTGTCCGGCACCGCCACGCTGACCGCCACCTTCGTGCAGGCCGTGGCCGGCACCAAGGCGAAGATCGTCGATACCCGCAAAACCCTGCCGGGCCTGCGCCTGGCCCAAAAGTATGCGGTCAAGATCGGCGGCGGCACCAATCACCGGGTCGGTCTGTACGACGGCATCCTGGTCAAGGAAAACCACATCATCGCCGCCGGCAGCATCAAGGCCGTGATGGAACAGGCCCGCGCCATCGCCCCGTCCAACGTGTTCATCGAGGTCGAAGTCGAGAACCTCGAGCAGCTCAACGAGGCTCTCGAAGCCGGCGCCAAAATGGTCCTGCTCGACAACATGAGCCTCGACCAGATGCGCGACGCAGTCGGCATCAACAAGGGCCGCGCCGAACTCGAAGCCTCCGGTGGCGTCAATCTGGAGCGCGTGCGCGCCATTGCCGAAACCGGCGTCGATCGCATCTCCATCGGCAGCCTGACCAAGGACGTGCGCGCCATCGACCTCTCCCTGCGTCACGTGGAAGAGTAAGTCGCTGCAGCATGCGGCCCGGCCCTGCGCCGGGCCTTTTTTATTTCAGCCCCCCATTCATTGCTCCCGCCGACCATGAACATCGAATTCGACGGTTCCACGTCCACCGCCAACGCCGACACCCTCCGCCAGGTCATCGAAGCCCTCGTCAGCCGCATCCAGGCCCGCGACACCGAGCTCGACCTGTCGGCCTTGTCGCGCATCGTCGTCACCGACGACCTGCCCGCCACCGAACAGCAGTTCGGTGCCCTGCCGGTTGCCGGCGATCACCTGTCGCGCATCGTTACCGACGCTGCCGACGGCAAGCTCGCGCTGCTCTTCGATGGCAACAAGCTGTGGGCCATCCTGTCCGGCGACGGTGCCGAAGTGGCCCGCCTGATCCACCATCTGCACAAGGAATGCTGGCGCCTTCACGACGCCCCCACGCCCCCCGCCGACACGGCCGCCACGCCGCTGGCCAGGGCCCTGTCGCCCATCGTCAGCGCCATGTGGCTGGAATACAGGATCAACCGGCGCAGCGCCTGGTCGATTCCCGCCGACTCCGATCTGCTCCTCAACCACCTGGCGGCCCTGATGCAGGCCCTGCCGGGCGGCATGCAGGAAGAAATCACCCTCTACTACGCCGACCAGAACCTGGACGAACTGTTCGCCAAGAGCCTCGGCCGCATCACCCACCTGATGCAGGCCGTCGCCCACGTGCAGGGCTACCTCGACGGCATGGAACTGCCGCTGAAGGACGTGAGCGCCACCATGCAGGAGCTGGTCAGCCAGTCCTTCCTGTCGCCGATCTGGCTCACCACCGCGCAACACCTGGCGGCGGGCTACGCCATCGGGCCAGGCGAGCTGGCCGACATTCCCCTGCGCCGCGACGTGCTGGCCGCCTTCGCCACTTTCGGCCTGCAGATTCGCGAAAGCGAAGACGGCAGCGATGTGTGGGTGGATGTAACGCCCCTCACCAAGCCGCAAACGCTGCACTGATTCAGCGCACAAGCCCGTCAGGCCCGGAGCCCGCTTCGGGCCTGTACCAACAGCGGGGTCGTTTGAGCGATTCAGCAGAATCCATTCGATCTCCTTCGCGTTGATTTCCCGGTGCGACGCGGAATCCGGCTGCCACACAATCCGGTCACGGCAAAGCGCTGGAGCTCTTCCACGCGCTACGTGCATCGTTGATGCGTCTGCTTTCAACCTGGCCGACAAGTGATTCGGTGAATCACCACAGCGGCGGACGAAGGCCATCGCGGATCTCATCGATACCAAAGATATCCGCGCCGCGATTCCTCACAGTCGTGCCAAGCAACCGGACCTGCCCTTTCTGGTACGGAGCAGCCGCAGCAAAGGGCGACAGTTGCGGCTCTTTGTCGAGCACCTGCCCGTCAAGGATCAATCCCGGCCAGCCCCTTCGACAGTTACGGCCTCCGTCCAACGACGACCATTCCCCGGTTCTGACCCTTTTTTTGCCACCCTCGCCAAAGCCTTGAATTCAGTGGCCTTGGCGGGGGCTCCAGTTTTTGGGTGAAAACGTTTAGAAATCGATTTTCTCTTTAACAATCAGGAACTCAAGACTGGTAGGCTCTACTTCACTGCCGGATAGGCAGCTCAGAAAACAAGAGCAGGCGCTTAATTTGATTAATCGCCCTTCACTGCCGGATAGGCAGCTCAGAAAAAATGGTGCCGCGTTGAGGTCGAGTTCAAGAGCTTCACTGCCGGATAGGCAGCTCAGAAAGTTGGTCGCTCAAAAACATTGGCATTATTGTCCTTCACTGCCGGATAGGCAGCTCAGAAATTGCCGGCCGCCCGCTTGAACAGGGAAATCAACTTCACTGCCGGATAGGCAGCTCAGAAATGATCGCCGAAAACACCGAGCGCCAGCAAGCCCTTCACTGCCGGATAGGCAGCTCAGAAATGTTCGACGCTGCGGTGAATTCCGGGCCGGGGCTTCACTGCCGGATAGGCAGCTCAGAAAGAGCTGTTCCGCCGCATGTCCGAGCAGTCTGACTTCACTGCCGGATAGGCAGCTCAGAAACGGCCGTCCCGCGGGTGTGATTGAGCATCCCGCTTCACTGCCGGATAGGCAGCTCAGAAAGGTTTCGACGTTGGCCACCAGGGCGGCAAGGCCTTCACTGCCGGATAGGCAGCTCAGAAATCGGGGCAGGGCGCCCTCATCGGCGCGCTGTTCTTCACTGCCGGATAGGCAGCTCAGAAAATCAGGGCCGGTGCGTTTCATGACTTGCAGGACTTCACTGCCGGATAGGCAGCTCAGAAAATTCCCAGAACCACCGGCACCGGCTTTATAGCCTTCACTGCCGGATAGGCAGCTCAGAAATAGCATGCCCGGTGCGGAAATTGGCATGTGGGCTTCACTGCCGGATAGGCAGCTCAGAAAATCAGGGCCGGTGCGTTTCATGACTTG
>NZ_JAOAUU010000128.1:0-24209 GCF_030157465.1 Zoogloea sp. | reverse complement strand
CAGGACTTCACTGCCGGATAGGCAGCTCAGAAAGTTAAAGCAGTCGTGCGCCACATCGACACGCGCTTCACTGCCGGATAGGCAGCTCAGAAAGTTTTGCGTTGAAAATCCGAAGAGTCCAATGTCTTCACTGCCGGATAGGCAGCTCAGAAACAGCGCAGTAACTAGATACCGCATGACGTTTCCTTCACTGCCGGATAGGCAGCTCAGAAACGGAATCGCAAGCGTCGCGCCGCTTGTGATCTCTTCACTGCCGGATAGGCAGCTCAGAAATTGTCCGTTTCCCGGCGGGCTCCGGTGTCGGCCTTCACTGCCGGATAGGCAGCTCAGAAACTGCCGGGGTTTCGCCCACGGCGCCGGCCGCACTTCACTGCCGGATAGGCAGCTCAGAAAAACGCGGTGCGCCCCGACTGACTGGGAGAAAACTTCACTGCCGGATAGGCAGCTCAGAAATGGTCGACAAACGTCACGCCACCGTCAGTCGACTTCACTGCCGGATAGGCAGCTCAGAAATGGAACGCCGCAACGACAAAACCAATGAGCGCCTTCACTGCCGGATAGGCAGCTCAGAAATCCCGCTTGCGGCACAAAGGCTGGGTGGTGATACTTCACTGCCGGATAGGCAGCTCAGAAAAAGGACGCACGCTTATGCGATCCGTCACCCTACTTCACTGCCGGATAGGCAGCTCAGAAAGTAATGGGTGGGGCTGACGACTGGTGTCACAGCTTCACTGCCGGATAGGCAGCTCAGAAATGTCCTTGTTGCCGGTCTTGAGGGCTTTGGCGCTTCACTGCCGGATAGGCAGCTCAGAAATCATCGGCAAGCCGGCCGGCGCCGACCTCGGCCTTCACTGCCGGATAGGCAGCTCAGAAAGCCGGGGCGCGGGCGCCGAAGATGGCCTGGTTCTTCACTGCCGGATAGGCAGCTCAGAAACGAACGCCTGCGTGCTGCCTTGTGCTGCCCATCTTCACTGCCGGATAGGCAGCTCAGAAATGAGTGAAGGAGAAGTCAAGGATGTAGATGTCCTTCACTGCCGGATAGGCAGCTCAGAAAGGGCGCGGCCGGATGCATCGCTGCCGGACCGGCTCAATAGTGCGGCGGAATCTCATCCCGCAAATCACGGGCTTCTGCTGAGGGCGCGGCAGCCTGCATCTGCTGGTAGATCTGGACAAGCTGGCGCTGCAATGCGTCGATCTGTTCCTGCTGGCGGTGCACCGTCAGGTTGAGGGTATCGACCAAGTCTTCGGTCAGGGCGAGCTTGATCTCGATTTCAGTGAGTCGGGATTCCATGACGGCCCTCGGGGAAAGTTTGCGAAGGGCGGATTGTTCCAGTCCGCGGGCCATGCGCCAAGCGTTGCGACGCATCCGGGCCCGGATGTCCGGAAGCGGGCCTCAGCGAATCACCAGGCGATCGCCTTCGCTCTGCACCTGCATCGCGAATCCAAAAAGGTCGACCCGGGCGGCCAGTTCGAGATCGGCGCTGGGCAGGTTGGGCCAGGTGCCGGCGGCAAAGCGCTGGCCGAAATCGGAATCCCGCACCCGGCGCGCAAATCCTTCCGGCGCAGGCTGATCACCGCGCAACAGGGCTTCGATGTAATCGGCACATGCGATGTCCTCGTCACCATCGCGATCGACCCATTCACCGGTGATGACGAAGCACACCTCCGTCGCCCCGGCCGCACGGATCGCCTCGGCGGTTGCCCGGGCACACACGAGGCTGGTTGCGTACAGCTGGCGCGCCTGGCGAAACCGCTGCAGCCCCCGCACTCCCGCGGCCGTACTCATCACGACCGGCTTGCCGGCCAGATCGGCATCCAGCAGCCGCGACGGCGAATTGCCGAAATCGAAACCCGGCGCCGGGTCGCCGCCTTCGATCGCGCCCACCGACACCGCATCGACAAGGGTGCCGGCCAGCACCACGCCGGCGGAAACCCCTTCCACCGGATAGATCGCCGACGCCCCGCGATCCAGCGCCACCGCCGCGGTCGTGAAGGAGCGCAGCACGTCGATGACGACAACCGTATCGCGGGCGTCCGGCTGGTTTTGCAGACGGTTCAGGAAAACACGGGAAAATTTCATGGCGAAGAGGGGGCGTAAAGGAGGACGAAAACCACATCGAAATCGACACAAAGGCCCGCCGGGACGTGCTTTGCGGCGGGCGGACAGGCGCAGGCTTGCGCACGCGCCCGGACCTTAGCCCGCTCCGCGCCGCCGGGCAAGGCGCAGCGCACCAAAGCACGCACGCCCGGCCGATAGTCCTTGACCCGAGGCTGACGGGCAACTAATCTTCAAGCGTCCCAAGGGGGAGTAGCTCTTCGCCGCGGCATCGTCAGTTCGGAAAAGTTGGTTTGTCCAGCTTTTCCCGGTGCCCCGGGCAGTCGTCACCATGCGGCTGCGAGCAAGACCTTTGCCGCGATGGCAGAGGTTCCCTTATTCGGAAAGGCGGCCCTCTGTCCTCGCAGGATAAGGGCCGTTTCGTTTGCTGCCCCGGCAGCGCGAAACGGAAAGCTGTTCCGACAAGGAGGACTCTTCAATGGAAACAATCGGTACCTGGTGGATGTGGGCGGGCTTCCTGGCCATCGTTCTGGCGATGCTCGCGGTCGACCTGTTTGCAACCGGCGGCGGCAAGTCACACAAGGTGAGCTTTCGCGAGGCGGCGGGCTGGTCGGCCGTATGGGTGGGCGTTTCGCTCGGTTTTGCGGCGGCGCTGTGGTTCTACCTCGACGCCGCGATGGGGCGCGAGATCGCCAACACCAAGGCGCTGGAATTTCTCACCGGCTACCTGATCGAGAAATCCCTCGCGGTGGATAACGTCTTTGTGTGGCTGATGCTGTTCAGCTATTTCGCAATTCCCCTCGAACTGCAAAAGCGCGTGCTGGTGTATGGCGTGCTCGGCGCCATCGTGCTGCGCACCGTGATGATCTTCGCCGGCGTGTGGCTGATCACCCAGTTTCACTGGCTGCTGTACGTGTTTGGCGCCTTCCTGCTCATCACCGGCATCAAGATGTGGTGGTTCGCCGAACAAACGCCCGACCTGGCCACAAACCCGGTCATCCGCTGGATCCGCAATCACATGAAGGTGAGCGATCAGCTTCACGGCGAGCGCTTCTTCGTTACCCTCGAAACGGCCGGCAAGGCGGTGCGCCATGTCACGCCGCTGTTCCTGGTGCTGGTGCTGGTGGAACTCAGCGACGTGGTCTTCGCGGTGGATTCGATCCCGGCGATCTTCGCGATCACCACCGACCCCTTCATCGTGCTCACCTCCAACATCTTCGCGATCCTCGGCCTCCGGGCGATGTACTTCATGCTGGCCGGCATGGCCGACCGCTTCTCGCTGCTCAAGTACGGCCTGGCGCTGGTGCTGGTCTTCATCGGCACCAAGATGCTGCTGATCGACATCTACCCGATCCCGGTGCCGGTCTCCTTGGGCGTGGTCGCGCTGATCATCGCCAGCGCCATCGTGCTCTCCCTGCGCCGGGACGCGCGTCAGCAGGCCGCCGGGCCCGTGAAGCAGAACTGACCCCCACGCACGTCCCTCGACGCCCCCGGCTTGCCGGGGGATAATGGCAGGTTAGACAAGCTGCCGACCGAGCAGCCTGCCCGCCACTGGGCACCCCCTGGAGAGTACCGGCATGATCCACACCCGCAAGCAGCTCGAACTCCTCGCCCCGGCCAAAAACGCCGATATCGGCATCGAGGCGATCAACCACGGCGCCGACGCCATCTACATCGGCGGCCCGGCCTTCGGAGCGCGAGCCAACGCCGAGAACACCGTCGCCGACATCGAGCGCCTCACCCGCCACGCCCACCGCTTTGGCGCGCGGGTGTTTGTCACCTGCAACACCATCCTCCACGACGCGGAAGTGGACAGCGCCAGCGCACTCATCCACCAGCTCCACGAAGCCGGCGCCGACGCGCTGATCGTGCAGGACATGGGCATCCTCGAACTCGACCTGCCGCCGATCCAGCTCCACGCCAGCACGCAAACCGACATCCGCCACCCCGAAAAAGCCCGCTTCCTGCAGGACGTGGGCTTCTCGCAGATCGTGCTGGCGCGGGAGATGACCCTCACCGAAATCCGCAAGGTGGCCGCCGCCACCGACTGCGCGCTCGAATTCTTTGTGCATGGCGCGCTGTGCGTCGCCTTCAGCGGCCAGTGCTACATCAGCCACGCCCACACCGGGCGCAGCGCCAACCGCGGCGAATGCTCCCAGGCCTGCCGCCTGCCCTACGACCTCGCAGACAAAGACGGCAACCTCGTCGCCAGCAACCAGCATTTGCTGTCGATGAAGGACAACAACCAGAGCGCCAACCTGCGCGCACTGGCCGACGCCGGCATTTCCAGCTTCAAGATCGAAGGCCGCTACAAGGACATGGCCTACGTCAAGAACATCACCGCCCATTACCGCCAGCTGCTCGACGGCATCATGGAAGATGCGCCCGAATATTCCCGCACCTCGGCCGGGCGCAGCACCTTCCTGTTCAACCCGGTTGCCGAAAAAACCTTCAACCGGGGCGCCACCGATTACTTTGTGAACGGCCGCACGGCCGACATCGGCGCCTTCGATTCGCCCAAGTTCGTGGGCGAACCGGTGGGCAGCGTGATCCGGGTGGACGGCAAGCAGCGCCGATTCTTCGACACCACCAGCGCGGTCGAGCTGCATAACGGCGACGGCCTCACCTTTTACGACCGCAAGGGCGAACTCGTCGGTCTGCGCGTGAACCGCGCCGAAAAGATCGGCGAGGATTTCCGCATTCACACCGCCGAAACCCTGCCGGCCGACCTCTTCCCCGGCAGCGGCCTGTTTCGCAACCGCGACCAGGAATTCGAGCGCATCCTCGAAAAGAAATCCGCCGAACGCCGCATCGCCGTGGATATTTCGCTCACTGAGACGCCCGCCGGCTTCGCGCTCACGCTCACCGACGAAACCGGCGTTGCCGCCACCGCCGAACTGCCCCACGCCAAAGAGCCCGCCAAGGATTCCGAACGCGCGCTGGCCGGCCTGAAAGAAGGCGTAGCCAAGCTCGGCACCACGATCTTCAGTGCCCGCAAGGTGGATCTGGACATCAGCGCGGCGTGGTTTCTGCCCGCCTCCAGCCTCAACGCCCTGCGCCGCGACGCGGCCGAAAAGCTCGAAGCCGCGCGCCTCGCCACGCTGCCGCGCCTGCCCCGCCGCGCCGCCGTCGAGCCGCCGGTGCCCTACCCGGAAACCGAACTCTCCTACCTCGCCAACGTGCTCAACGACCGCGCCCGCGCCTTTTACCAGCGCCACGGCGTGCAGCTCATCGAGGCCGCCTACGAGGCCAACGAGATGCTCGACGACGCCTCGCTGATGATCACCAAGCACTGCCTGCGCTACAGCTTCAACCTGTGCCCCAAGGAAGTGAAAGGCATCAAGCCCGACCCGATGACGCTCATCAACGGCAAGGAAAAACTCACCCTGCGCTTCGACTGCAAACGCTGCGAAATGCACGTCGTCGGCCGCATCCGCAACTCGGTGCTCGCCATGCCCGCCGTGCCAATCCAGTTTCACGCCAAAGTCCCGGACGGCTTTCACCCGCCGCATTAATCACAGATGAAAATCGCGATCGCAATCATTGTGCTGGCCCTGGCCATCCTTGTCGGGCCGGCCGTCTGGCAATTCAGCCGTCACACCCCGCAGGCCGTCCCCACCACCGGCCTGCCCTGGCAGATCGAAACCCTGCCCGGCGGTGAATCCAGGGTCTTCGACCTGACCCTCGGGCACAGCACCCTCGCCGATGCCCGCAAGCGCTTCGGCGACGAGATGCCGCTGGCCGTGGTCGCCGAGCCCAACGAAAGCGGCAACGTCGAAGGCTATTACGAAAACGTCACCGCCGGCTTCGTCGCCGGCCGGCTGATCGTCACCGCCGACCTGCCGCCCGCCGTCATCGACGCCATGCGCGAGCGCTCGCCCAAAACCGAGTACATGCAAAGCACCACCCGCAAGGCCCGGCTTGCCGACTCCGACTTCGCCGCTGCGCTGGCAGCCCCGATCCGCGCCCTCAGCTTCATTCCCGCCGCCCAGCTCGACGAGGACATCGTCATCCAGCGTTTTGGCCAGCCCGCCGAACGCATCCGCGTGAATGAGCACGTCGAGCACCTGCTCTACCCGGCCCGCGGCCTCGACCTCGTGCTCGACAGCAAGGGCAAGGAGCTTCTGCAGTACGTCGCCCCGGCCCGCTTCGAAGCCCTGCGCGCGCCGCTCAAGGCCCAGGCCAACCTCGCCACCCCGGCAGCCAAGCCCTGAAACCAGCCCCCATGGCCACCCAGTCCGCCGACCGCAAACGCTGCCTGAGCTGCCAGCACTGGGGCGGCGAGCGCAGTGTCGGTGCCGAGCCGGACAACGTCGACTACCTCGAACACAATGACCGCGGCACCTGCAACGACGGCGGCTGGCACGGCAGCAGCCGCTGCGGCCCGCGCAACGCCTGCGGACACTGGCTCAAGTGGATCGCCCTCGAGATGCCCGCCGCAGCGCCCGACACCCCGCCCGACGACACCGCCGCCCCATGAGCCCCGACCAGCCCGAATTTCTCGTCGCCTGCCTCTGCGCCGCCTGGTGCGGCACCTGCCGCGACTACCGGGAAGGCTTCCAGGCGCTGGCCGAACGCTTCCCCAATGCGCGTTTCCTGTGGCTGGACGTGGAAGACGATGCCGACATCCTCGACGACTACGACGTGGAAAACTTCCCGACCCTGCTGATCCAGCGCCACGACAGCGTGCTGTTCTTCGGCCCGATGCTGCCCCACCACGAAATCCTGCAGCGCACCGTCGAAAGCTTTCACGCCCAGAGCCCGGATGAAAGCCGCCGCTACGCGGGCTCCGACCCCGAACGGCGCAACTGGCAAACCGAACGCAACCTGCGCCAGGCGCTGGCCGCGCGGCCAGCCTGATAAAAAAACCACAAAGGAGACACCGATGGACGACTGTATTTTTTGCCGCATCGTGCGCGGCGAGCTGCCCGCCTCAAAAATCCACGAAGACGAGCACACCCTCGCCTTCCTCAACATCGTGGCGGCCCACCCCGGCCACGCGCTGGTGATCGTCAAGCCCCACGTGGCCAACATCCTCGATCTCGACGACACCCTCGCCGCCGCCGTCTTCCAGACCACGGCCAGGGTTGCCAAGGCCGTGAAGGCAGCCACCGGCTGCGATGGCGTCACGCTCTTCCAGGCCAACGAAGTAGCCGGCGGACAAACCGTCTTCCACTTCCACATCCACGTGCTGCCGCGCTACACCAACGACAAGCTGCTGCCCTTCTGGCCGGCCAGCTCGCCCGGCCGCGAAGCCCTCGACGACATGGCCGCCCGCCTGCGCGCGGTGCTGTAGATTTCCGCCGGCCCCGTCGTCGCCATGCCCCTTTCCTATCTCAGCGCCGAAGCCCCCTTCGCCATCCTGGCGATGATCGCCTCGGCGCTGCTCATCTTCCGGCCCCTCTTTGCCTGGCGCCGCTCGTTGATGAACACCGGCGTTTTCTTCCTGGTCTGCCTGGCGGGCGATCTCACCGCCGGTCTGCTCAGCGGCTACCTGCAACCGGCCGCCATCAGCTGGCTGCGCGAAATGTCGGTGTTCGGCGAAGGCCTGGCGGTGATCCGCTACCTGGGCCTGGCCTTCTTCAACGTGTTGCTGCCGCGCGTGCGCGTGTACATCTCGGGCATCCTCGCCGACATCCTCGTCATCATCGGCTACATCGCCTGGGCCTTCCTGCGCCTCAACCTCGCCGGCGTCGAGTTCAGCCACCTGTTCGCCACCTCCGCCGTCCTCACCGCGGTGGTCGCCATCTCGATGCAGGACACCCTGGGCAACCTGCTCGGCGGGCTCGCGCTGCAAATGGACAACTCCCTCGAAATCGGCGACTGGATCAAGATGGGCGACGTTTCCGGGCGGGTCAGCGACATCCAGTGGCGCTACACCGCCATCGTCACCCGCAACGGCGAACGGGTCGTCATTCCCAACAGCCACCTGATGAAAAACCGCTACGCGGTCATCTGCAACAAGCGCCAGGACGTTCCCCAGCAGCGCCGGCTCATCGACTTCAACGTCGACCTCTCGGTGCCGCCGGCGCGGGTGTCCACGGCCGTCATCCACGATATTCAAACGGCCCGCATCCCCAACGTAAGCCTCACACCCGCCCCCCAGTGCCTGCTGATGGAATTCGGCGACGGCTACGCCCGCTACACGCTGCGCTACTGGCTCATCGACCCCGGCCCGGACGACGTGACCGACTCCGACGTGCGCCACCACGTGCTGGCCGCGCTGCAACGCGAGGGTATCCGCCTCGCCGTCGGCGACCAGACCATCCATCTGGTCCAGGAAAACAAGGCCCACCGCGAAGAAGTGCGCACCCGCGAGCTCAACCGCCGCGTCGGCGCCATCAGCCGCATCGACCTGTTCTCGCGCCTCTCCGAAGCCGAACAGCAGGATCTCGCCCGCCGCCTCATCAACGCCCCCTTCGCCAAGGGCGACGTGCTCTTTCGCCAGGGCGACATCGCCCACTGGCTCTACATCATCGCCAGCGGCGAAGCCGAAGCCTGGTGGACGCCGCCCGATGGCGGCCCCCAGCGCCTCATCGACACCCGCGGCCCGGGCAACATCTTCGGCGAACTCGGGCTCATGACCGGCGCCCCGCGCCGCTCGACCGTCGTCGCCATCACCGACGTCGAAGCCTACCGCCTCGACAAGGACAGCCTCGAACACATCCTTCGCGCCCGCCCGGAGCTGGCCGAAGGCATCTCCGTCATCCTCGAACAACGTCGCAGCCGCTTTGCTGCACTTGAACAGGGCCACGCCGACGGCAACAACGATCAGCGCAACAACGTGCGCTCCGACGCCAGCGCCCTCGGCAAAAAAATCCGCGAGTTCTTCGGCCTGTAAAGTCCGGCCTCACACCCATCGCCCCGCACCCGGTAGCTCCCATGTCCGACACCGTACTGTCCCCCTCCCTCGAACGCGCCCTCGAAGCCCGTCGCGAACTCATCGCCCGCCTCGAAGCCGAACAGACCAACGCCTACCGACTCTTCCACGGCACGGTCGAAGGCCGCCCCGGCCTCACCGTCGATCACTACGGCAAGCTGATCCTCGTGCAAAGCTTCCACGACACCCTGCCGGCATCCCAGCTGGCCGAAGTCGAAGCCTTTTACGCGGCGGCCTTTCCGGGCAGCGAACTCATCTACAACGACCGCAGCCCGGCCAACTCGCGGATTGCCAACGCCGTTCCGCCCGACCGCAAGGAACTCGCCACCACCCGCCGCGAATTCTCCGAACTCGGCGTCAAGTACTGGGTGCAGGCCCGCCACGACGGCCAGGATCCGTGGCTCTTCCTCGACCTGCGCGCCGCCCGCCGCCGCGTCATGGCCGAAGCCGAAGGCAAGTCGGTGCTCAACGTTTTTGCCTACACCTGCGGCGTCGGCATCGCGGCTGCCAAGGCCGGCGCACGCCACGTGGTGAACGTGGATTTCGCCGAATCTAGCCTCACCGTCGGCCGCGACAACGCCAAGCTCAACGACCTGCCGGTTCGCCCGCGCTTCGTGAAGAGCGACGCCTTTGCCGCCATGCGCCAGCTCGCCGGCATCGGCCAGGCCAAGATGGTACGCGGCAAGCGCATGCCTCCGTTCCCCGAACTCGCCAAGCACCGCTTCGACCTGGTCTTCATGGACCCGCCCCGCTATTCCAAGAGCCCGTTCGGCGTGGTCGACCTGGTCAACGACTACTCGGCCCTGCTCAAGCCGGCCCTGCTGTGCACGCATGAAGGCGGAACGCTGATCTGCTGCAACAACGTGGCCGACGTGGAACGCCAGGCCTGGGCAGACCAGATCGTGCGCAGCGCGGAGAAAGCCGGGCGCACGGTTCGGGAAATGGAATGGATCATGCCGGAAGAGGATTTTCCGACCCTGGACGGGAACCCGCCGCTGAAGGTGCTGCTGCTGAGGGTTTAAGGCCCCGCGGGCTGCGGCGGTCAGGCTGAACGGGAATCCCCCGAATCAGCCTGAAGGCGGCCTCAGTCGTCCACCGGATCCGGCGCTGCCGAATCCACTTCGCCTGCGGCCTTGGCTGCCGCCTTCGCCGCCACCGCCTCGGCGTGTGCCTCCATCATCCGCTTGCGGGATTCCGGCGACTCCAGGCTCACCCGCCCCAGGGCGCCGTCGCGGTAATCCTGCAGCAGGATCAACGACGCCTTTTCGATGTCCAGCCCGCCGCCCTTGAGCAAGCAACCGCGCCGTCTGGCGATGGTTTCGACGAGCGCCGGGCCGTCCAGCCCGTCGACAGAAGTCTTGTAGCGCGCCGCCACCAGCGCCGGGTAGCGCTCCAGCAGCACATCGCCCAGGAAGTTCGCCACCTGCTCGTCGATCACCGCGTTGCGGCCGATGGCGTGGCTGGCCGCCAGCATGAAGCCGTCGGAATCGTGCTCGATCTTTGGCCACATCATGCCCGGCGTGTCGATCAGCGTGGCCGTGGGCGAGAGGTCGAGCACCTGCTGGCTCTTGGTCACCGCCGGCTCGTCGCCCACCTTGGCCACACGCTTTTTCAGCAGCGCATTCATCAGCGTGGATTTACCCACGTTGGGGATGCCCATGATCATCATGCGCAGCGGCTTGAGGCGGTCGTTGCGGTGCGGCGCCAGCGGACGGCACAGGCCGACCACCTTGGCCACGTCGCCCGGCTTCTTGCACGACAGCGCCACCGCCGTCACACCTTTCTGGGCGTTGTAGTAGGCCAGCCAGCGGGCCGTGACGACCGGATCGGCGAGGTCGGCCTTGTTGAGAATTTTGAGGCAGGCGCGCTGCCGATGAACGCGCAGCTCGCGGATCATCGGGTTGCTGCTCGCCTCGGGCAGGCGCGCGTCGAGCACCTCGATGACAACATCTATCCGCTCCATGCTCTCCGCCGCCTTCTTGCGGGCGGAAGTCATGTGACCGGGAAACCACTGGATGGACATGGGCGTGCGTTGAACCTAGAAACGGTAGTTGGACGCGCCCGATGGTGCATTCGGGCGGGTGACTGGCGCGAAGCGACAACGCGGCAGGCTCATGCCTGCAAGGCGGAGCGACAAAGTCAGGCGCCCGGCCGGAGGTGCCAGCGGGCGCGTAGCGTATTCACCCGATGGGTGAGCGCCGAAGGAAGGAAAAATGCGTGTGTTCATGCGTTCTTCTGGAATGGACGAAAGCGGTCAGCTACCGTTTCTAGGTTCAATCAATCAAAGCCCGCCATTATCAGGGCAAAATGGCAACCCTCGAAGGAAATCCCCGAAAGCCCTGCACCATGAACCACGAAGAAGTCATCGCCGCCACCCGCGAGTGGATCGAAAAGGCCGTCATCGGCCTCAACCTGTGCCCGTTTGCCAAGTCGGTTTACGTGAAGAACCAGGTGCGCATCGTCGTCAGCGACGCCCGCCACATCGATGGCTTCCTCGAAGACCTGGACCGTGAGCTGGACTACCTCGCCGGGATCGACCCCGAAACCACCGACACCACGCTGCTGATCCACCCGACCCTGTTTCCCGACTTCCTCGACTTCAACGACGTGCACCAGATTGCCGACGAAGCCGTGGTCGAACACGAACTGGACGGCGTGATCCAGATCGCCAGCTTCCACCCCGAATTCCAGTTTGCCGACACCGAGCCGGACGACATCACCAACTACACCAACCGCGCGCCCTTCCCCACGCTGCACCTGATCCGCGAAGAGAGCCTCGACAGGGCCGTGGAAGCCTTCCCCGAAGCGGAAATGATCTTCGAGCGCAACATCGAAACCATGAAGAAACTCGGCCTGGCCGGCTGGCTGGCCCTCGGCATGACCCGCCCGAAAAAACATGGCGAAGAGTAAGCCCGCCAAACCCGCTCCGGCGGCGGACGCCAAGCCCGCCGTTCATCCGGATATCCGCCCCGGCCAGTCGATCGAACTGCTCAAGGAGCTGCACATCCTCACCCGCGAGGGCCAGCTCAACCAGGACAGCCGGCGCAAGCTCAAGCAGGTCTACCACCTCTACCAGTTCATCGAGCCGCTGCTGGCCGAGGTGCTGGCAGGCACCGGAGACCTCACCCTCGCCGACCATGGCGCGGGCAAGTCCTATCTCGGCTTCATCCTCTACGACCTGTTTCTCAAGTCGAAGGAAGCCGGCACGGTTTACGGCATCGAAACGCGCAAGGAGCTGGTCGCCCACTCCCGCGAGCTGGCTGCCCGGCTGGATTTTCCGCGCATGAAATTTCTCGACGTGAGCGTCGAGGAATCCACCGGCTCGGCCGAACTCCCCGACAGGATCGCCGTGGTCACCGCGCTCCACGCCTGCAACACCGCCACCGACGACGCGATCCGGTTTGCGCTCGCCAAGCAGGCCCGCTTCGTGGTGCTGGTGCCCTGCTGCCAGGCCGAAGTCGCCAGCGTGCTGCGCAAAAACAAGAATGCCAGCTTTGGCCTGACGCCGCTTTCCGAGATCTGGCGCCACCCGATTCACACCCGCGAGTTCGGCAGCCAGCTCACCAACGTGCTGCGCTGCCTGCAGCTCGAAGCCCACGGCTACCAGCTCACGGTCACCGAACTGGTCGGCTGGGAGCACTCGATGAAAAACGAGCTGATCATCGCCCGACGCACCGACGCACCCCGCAAGAACGCGATGGAACGCCTCGAGAAAATCCTTGAAGAGCTGAACCTCACCGAACTGCGGAGCCGCTTCGCGTGCTGACTGCCCAGTTGATCGCAGCAGTGCTGCTGGCCCTGTCGCCGCGCCTGTGGCGGCTGCGCCAGCGCTACGACGAGGCCGCACTGGCGCCCATCACCGAAGCCCCCCACGCCAACCCCGGCGACGAAAGCCTCAAGCTGCAGCTCGCCGCCTGGCTGGCCGACGGCGCGGGCAACGGCGCTACGGCACTGCCCTGGGCCCACCCGGCAGCACCTGTTCCCCTGAGCTGCGCCCGGGCACCGGCGTGTACCGCCAGCGCGGTGCGCCACTTCGGCTATCGCCTGGCCGGCTATCACCAGCTCGACGAGCGCAGCCGCCTTGGCGGCATGGCCTACCGAATCGGCGTGCAGTTGCGCCCGGTGCTGTGGTTTTTGCCCCGTCGCGCCGATGAGCCCTGGGACGACGCCTGGCTGGCCGACGTGGACGAAACCCGCCTCGCCGCGCTCGCCCGCTGGGTGCCGCGCCGCCCGACGCTGATCGTTCTGGACAATCCCGCCTCCGGCCTTGCCGCGCGCGTCATGGCTGCGCTGGATCACGCGGCCCGGCATGGCGACCATCCGGTTCGCCTGCTGATCCTTGGCGACGACACCACCAAACTGCCGCTGGCAGTGCGGGCGCTCAAACCTTCCCGCTAAAGGCTTAGAGCTAAGGGCTAAGGGAAGGGAAACGAGCGCATCGGCGCCGGGCGCTCCCGCTCGGCCGCCCTGGGCTTGGGCGGCGCCACCGGCACAAGCGGCGGCAGGTAACGCGGCGCAGGCGATACGACCAGCGGCAGCGGATACATCGCCCGGCGCCGCTCGGCCTCATCGCGTGCGGCATCCTGTTGCGCCTGACGCTGCTGCGCCGCCTGTTCGGCAGCCTGCCGGGCGTCGTGCTCGCGCCGTCGGGCGAGGGCATCCGCCGCCTGCCGGGCCTCCAGCGCCTGCGCGTCGCGCACCAGCTCTTCGCCCCGCGCCCGCGCCTCGGCCTGCTCGGCAGGCGTCGGCAAGGGCGGCGTATCGACCCGCATCACCCGGCTGTCGGGCGCGCAGGGCGAATCGGTGTAGGTCACCTTGCCGTCGGCGCCCACACATTTATTCACCGCCCATGCCGGCGCCCCATGGCCCGCCACCAGCAGAAGCGCCCCCAAGACAAACCCGCCGTGCTTCATGGTTTCCTGCTCCGTCTGCCAAGCCTTCAGATGAGCAAAGACTAGGCCGAAGCCGGAAAAAATGCGAGGACACCCCCCCCCGGGGCCGCGCGCTATTTCAGCGGCGCCCCCAGCCCGACCGGCGCCGGGGCCGTATTGACGATCCGCGAGAACAGCCCCGCATACTCGCCGGCCGCCCCGTGCCACGGGTTGTCGTTGGCCGAAAAGGCCGCTTCGATTTCAGCCCAGTCCTCGGCGCTGAGATGGGCTTCGGCAAGGGGAAAAACCTGCTTTTCCTCGGTGTTCATGTGCCGCCACTCGCTGTCGATGTAGCTGGCGAGCACCGCGTAAAACGGCTCGAAGCCGGCCGCGCCGGACTCCTGGTAAGCCGCCAGCGCAGCCCGCAGCGCGGCGATGCGGTGTTCGCCCTGGCGGTGCTCGTCCTCCAGTTGCTCGATGACCGGCACGGCTTCGGCGCAGCGCGCACGCAGCTTTTTGAACAGAAACTCGTTCTCCTTGGGGTGATGCACCTTTTCGGGCAGTTTTTCGATGTAGCGCAGCATCAATTCAAACAGCCCGAAATCGGGTTGCTGGCGCCCGGCCCGGATTTCTCCGGCCAGTGAGCGGAAGGCGCTCAGCATGGCCGCCAGTGCCCGGTGCTCGTCGTGAATCAGTTCGATGGACTTGTTCATGTCATTTCTCCGCGGGGCGGGCTCAAACGCCCAGGTGTTTCTGGATCAATTCGGGTTCGGCCCGGATGGCGTCGCTGGTGCCCGAGAAAACCACCTCGCCCTTTACAAGAATCATCGCCCGGTCGCAGATCGAGGTGACGGCGCCGTGGTTCTTGTCGACGATGACGGTGGCGATACCCGTCTTGCGGATCTCCTTCACGATGCGCCAGATCTCCATCGCGATCAGCGGCGCGAGGCCTTCGGTGGCTTCGTCGAGGATCAGCAGATCGGGGTTGGTCATCAGCGCGCGGCCGATGGTGAGCATCTGCTGCTCGCCGCCCGACAACTGCCAGCCGCCGTTGTTGATGCGTTCGCCCAGCCGCGGAAAGGTTTCCATCACCCGCTCGAACGTCCAGTTGCACTGGCCGTCGAGGCCGGCGCGGGCCGACATCTGGAGGTTTTCGCGCACCGACAGGTTGGGAAAGATGCCGCGCCCTTCCGGCACGTAGGCAATGCCGCGACGGGCGATGCGGAAGGTGCGCTCGCGGGTGAAATCGTCGCCGCGCACCAGCACCTGGCCGTGACGCGGCCGCACGATGCCGAGCATGCTCTTGATGAGCGTCGACTTGCCCATGCCATTGCGCCCCATCAGCGCAATGCCCTCGCCCTGCCGGATGTGAAAGTCGATGCCATGCAAGATGTGGCTGGCACCGTAATAGGTATGAAGCTCCTTGGCTTCGAGCAGCATGCTAGACATGAAAACTGTCCTCCTGACCCAGATAGGCTTCCTGAACGGCCACGCTGGCCTTGATCTGCGCGGGCGGGCCGGATTCCAGAACCTGCCCGTTGACCATCACGGTGATGGTGTCGGCCACCGCAAAAACCGCGTCCATGTCGTGCTCGACCAGCAGGATCGCGCGCGTCTCGCGCAGGCGCTTGAGCACCTCCACCACCTTTGCCGACTCCTCCGAACCCATGCCCGCCAGCGGCTCGTCGAGCAGCAGCACCTGGGCGTCGGTGGCCAGCACCATGGCAATTTCGAGCTGGCGCTGCGCACCGTGGCTCATCACCCCGGCAAGGCGCCCTTCATTGCCGGCCAGGCCGGCCTCCGCGATGCAGGCCATGGCCTTGTCGATGGACCATTGCAGCTTCATCGCCTGGCTGAAAATGCGCCACGGCTGCTGGCGCCGGGATTGCGCGGCGAGGCGCACGTTCTCGAGCACCGTGAACTTCGGAAAGATGTTGGTGCGCTGGTAGCTGCGCCCGATGCCCACCCGCGAACGCTCGGCGGCGGAGAGGCCGGTGATGTCGCGGCCCTGGTATAGGATGCGCCCGTCGCTGGGCGGCAAGTCACCCGACAGCATGTTGATGCAGGTCGACTTGCCGGCCCCGTTGGGCCCGAGCAGCGCATGCAGCTTGCCCCGTTCTAGGGTCAGCGCCACGTCCTGGTTGGCCACCAGTCCGCCAAAGCGGCGGGTGATCTTGTCGGCCACCAGCAGGGCCTCGTTGCGGCTTGCGTCAGTCATGGGTGGAGTCCCCCTGCAGCGTGCGTTTGATGCGGCCCGGAATGGCCGACAGGCCACCGGGCAGGAAGAGGACGGCCGCGACGATCACGCAGCCCATCAACAATTGCCAGTGCTTGGTCCAGCTACCGAACACCTCCTGCATCGCGGTAAAGGCAAATGCCCCGGCCACTGCCCCCAGCAGATTGCCCATGCCGCCCAGGATCACGGTGAGCAGGACATTGCCCGAGTGGTGCCACGACAGCAGTTCCGGCGTCACGAAGCCGAACAACACCGCGTAGAGAAACCCCGCCACCCCGGCCAACCCGCCCGCCAGCGCAAAGGCCGCCAGCTTGTAGCGAAAGGTGATGTAGCCCAGCGACTGCATGCGGTGCTCGTTGCTCTTGATGCCCACCAGCACCCGGCCAAAGGGCGACTGGAGAATCCGCGCCAGAAACACATAGACCAGCACCAGCATCGCCAGCACGAAGTAGTAAAGGTGTTCCGGGTTGTCGAGGTTGAAGGGCTGAAAGCCGGCCAGCTCCGCACTCGGCTTGACGTTGACGTAGATGCCGTCGGAGCCGCCGCCCAGCGCCGTATCGTGGAATACGAAGTAGGCCAGCTGCGCAAAGGCCAGGGTCACCATGATGAAATAGATGCCCTTGGTGCGCAGCACGAACAACCCGACGACAAAGGCCACCAGCATGGCCGCCCCCACCGCTGCGGGGAACACCAGCCACAGGTTGGCCGCCTCGTACTCCGGGCTCAAGAGGGCTGCCGCATAGGCCGCCACCCCGAAATAAGCCGCGTGCCCAAAGCTCACCAGCCCGGTAAAGCCCACCAGCAAATCGAGGCTCATCGCGAAGATCGCCAGCACCAGGGTTTTGGCCAGCAGCTCGGTGTAAAAGGATTCGCCCAGCAGCGGCACCGCCGCAAGCGAGGCAAAGACGGCCAGCTTGAAGGCCATGGAAACAGTCGTGTTCATGGTCTCAACCTTTCTTGAAAATGCCTTCGGGGCGCCACAGCAGCACCACCGCCATGACGAGATAAACCACCATGCCGGAGTACTCGGGGATCAGCACCTTGCCGAAGGTGTCGGCAAAACCGACGATCAGCGCCGCCAGCAAGGCGCCCGACACCGAGCCGATGCCGCCGATCACGACGATCACGAAGGAGATGATCAGCACGTGACTGCCCATGTTGGGAAACACCGACGAGATCGGTGCCGCCAGCATGCCGGCCAGCGCGGCCAGCGCCACCCCGAGGGCAAACACGAAGCGGTAGATCACGTTGATGTTGATCCCGAGCGCCTCGACCATCGTCCGGTCGTGGTTGCCGGCGCGGATCATCATGCCCAGCCGGGTGCGCTGGATGAGGTAGTAAAGCGCCACCACCAGCACGATGCACACCACCGATATCACCAGCCGGTAAACCGGATAGCTGAGCACGTCACTGAGCGGAATCGACGCGCTGAAGATGGCTGGAATCTCCACCCCGTGCACCTCGTCGCCCAGCAGCAGGCTGCGCACCTCCTCGAAAATCAGGATCAGCCCGTAGGTCAGCAGCACCTGCTCCAGGTGGTCGCGCTTGTATAGATGGGAAAACAGCGCCCATTCCAGAAACGCGCCAAAAGCCAGCGCCAGCGGAATCCCCAGCAGGATCGCCATGAACAGGCTGCCCGTGGCGCTACTGATGGCAAAGGCCAGGTAGGCGCCGATCATGTAGAAACTGCCATGCGCCAGATTGATGATGCCCATGATGCCGAAAACCAGCGTCAGCCCGCTTGCCACCAGAAAAAGGAGCAAGCCGTACTGCAGCGAATTGAGCATCTGGATAAGTATCGAGGCCGCGTCCATTCAAGCCTCCTGTTCCGGGCGGCGCCTGACGCGCCCTGCCCTGCCTGTCATTGACATTGGTGTCTCCTCATTGTTGTGGGCCTGATTTCGCTCCGGACAGAACGCGCTGCCGGATGCTTATTTCCGTTGCCCCGGGTTCGGGGGCGGCGTGCATTTGCGCTGCACCAGCCAAAGACTAGAGGCCTGCCGCCCGCCGCAATATCCGCTTTCGTGCGGATCGCTATCCGCTTCTCAAAAAACCGCCGACCGTCACGAAACGGATATCGATGCAGACAAAAGCGGATATTCCCGGCACCGGCCGCTGCCTATTCTTGGCAACACCGAAAGGCAGGCACGGACGCCCGTCACCCAAGCCGGAAAAACCCAATGGAGAAGACACAATGACCTACACCGTCGCCCTGAATTTTGAAGACGGCGTGACCCGCTTCGTCACCTGCAAGCCGACCGAAACGGTCGTCGATGCGGCCTACCGCCAGGGCATCAACATCCCCATCGACTGCCGGGACGGAGCCTGCGGCGCGTGCAAATGCTTTGCCGAATCGGGCGAATATGAATTGGGCGATTACGTGGACGACGCCCTAAGCAGCACCGAGGCCGCCGAAGGCTTTGTACTCACCTGCCAGATGCGCCCCAGGAGCGACTGCGTGCTGCGAATTCCCGCCAGCGCCTCCGTTTGCAACATTCGCCAGGCCAGCTACCTTGCCCGGATCGAGGACGTGAAGCGCCTGTCGGAGAGCAGCTTTTCACTTGTGCTGCAAGGCGAAGCCCTCGCCAAACTCGGCTTTCTGCCCGGCCAGTACGCCAACATCGAGGTGCCCGAAACGGGGCTGCAGCGGGCGTACTCCTTCAGCTCCGGCGTCAGTAACGGCCAGGTGTCATTCCTGATCCGGAATGTTCCCGGCGGCCTGATGAGCCGCTATTTGAAGGACAGGGCGCGACCGGGCGACGCCATCACCCTCAACGGCCCCTTCGGAAGTTTCTATTTGCGCGACATCCAGCGCCCGGTGCTGATGCTCGCCGGCGGAACGGGCCTTGCGCCCTTCCTGGCGATGCTGGACAAGATCGTCGCGAGCGGCGGCAGCCCGCAGCCGATTCACCTTCTTTACGGCGTGAATAGCGATGCCGATCTGGTGGAAACGGAGAGGCTCAACGAATTTTCACGCCTGTTGCCGAACTTCAGCTTTGCCGCCTGCGTGGTGGACGCCAGCAGCACCCAGCCCCGCAAAGGCTACGTGACCCAGCACATCGAGGCCTCGCAATTGAACGACGGCGAAGTGGATATCTACCTGTGCGGCCCGCCGCCGATGGTCGAGGCGGTGACGCAGTTTCTGCGCGACAGAAACATTCAGGCAGCCAGCTTTCACTACGAAAAATTTGCAGCCAGCGCCTGATTGCGCCCAAAACCGGCAGACCGCCTGAACGCGCTCAGGGGTTCTGCCGGCAGCGCTTCAGGGTTTCGGAAGGCAGCTCGTTGAACTGCTTTTTATATTCGATGGAAAAGCGCCCGAGGTGCGTGAACCCCCAGTCCATCGCAATGCCCGAAATGCTCGAACGTGAACCGCTGCGCAAAATGTTGCGGCGCACTTCCTCGAGCCGGTATTTCTTGCGAAAAGCCAGCGGCGACATGCCGAAATGCTGCTTGAAGCCCTCATAGAGCTTGAAGCGCGACACGCCCGAAACCCGCTCCACGTCTTCGAGGCACACCTCGTCACGCGCCGTTTCCAGGATGAACTCCTTCGCCCGCAGCAGGTAATGGGGCAGCTTGGCCGCCCGCGCGGCCTTCAGCTCGTCCGAATAATTGTGGGGCTGGGCCAGCAGCAGGCCCTTGATCAGCGCCGTCTCGATGTCGCTGGTAAACAGTGAATCCCGATACAGCGAGCCGCCGTTTTCCGTCTCGGTGAGCAGGTACTTGACCATCCGCCACCACGAGGCCGTATCGCCATTGGCGGCATCGATGCCCGGCTGGAAAACCACCGGCTTATCAAGCTTGCGCTGAAGCAGATCGCCCAGCACGCCAGCAATCGCCGGCTTGGTGATGGCCACCAGGATCTTGCGGCAATTGCCGGCAATGACGAGTTCCTGCGGCGCGCTCGGCAGCAGGATGGTGCCCATGTCCCGGTCGGAGCGGATGCGTCCGCCCTCCAGGGTCAGCTCCTGCTCGCCCACCACCGGCAGGCTCACGCTGAAACAGTTGAGCGGGTCGGAGTTGTGCACGCGCACCGACACATCGACGCCGTATTCCACGTAACCCAGCGTGGTGGCCATGGATTTGAGCACCGTGCCCGAGTGCCGAAACCCCAGCGCCCGGCTCGAATGCACCTTGAGTTCGTGGGGGCCGCACACGCCGGCCATCCAGGAGCGCGCACCTTCCTGATCGGTGTGAACCGCGTCGAGATCGCGCTCGACACGCGGGGCATCTGTTTGCATCTCGATGTCTCACTCTCTTTGCTGGGGTGGCGCGCTTGGCCCGGGGCCGCCGCGACGCCCGCCTCTCACGCTAATACTGAGAACCATTCAATTTTCAGTGTTGTTGACGACATGGCCACCTGTCAAGTCGCAGCGCAGCGACCAAAAAAAGCGGACACACATCGCCTCACGGCCGGATATTCAGCGCCTCTCGTCGGCCTTTTAATGAGCGCTCAAACCATACCAACGAGAGGACACACCATGAACACCGCGAGAACACCCGCCCAGTGGCAGGAGTTTGTCTCGGACTGCCTCGACTTCCGTCCGCAGGACGGTGTCTACCGGGTGGCCCGGGACATGTTCACCGAACCGCAACTGTTTGACCTGGAGATGGAACACATCTTCGAGAAAAACTGGATCTACGCCTGCCACGAAAGCGAAATCGCCAAATCGGGCGATTTCATCACCATGCGCGCCGGCCGCCAGCCGATGATCATCACCCGCGACGCCAACAACGAACTCAACGCCCTGGTCAATGCCTGCCAGCACCGCGGCGTCACCCTCACCCGCCTCGCCAAGGGCCGCCAGTCCACCTTCACCTGCTCGTTTCACGCCTGGACTTTCCGCGCCGACGGCAAGCTGTTGAAGGTCAAGGCCGCCGACCAGTACCCGGACGATTTCGACCTGTCGTCGCGCAACCTCAAGAAGGCGCGCATCGCCAGCTACAAGGGCTTCGTGTTCATCAATCTCGACACCACCGGCACCGAATCGCTGGAGGATTTCCTTGGTGACGCCAAGGTTTTCCTCGACCTGATGGTGGCCCAGTCGCCCACCGGCGAACTCGAAGTGCTGCCCGGCAAGTCCAGCTACAGCTTCGACGGCAACTGGAAGCTGCAAAACGAAAACGGCCTCGACGGCTATCACGTGAGCACCGTGCACTACAACTACGTGGCAACCGTGGTGCAGCGCCAGGAGATCAACACCCAGAAGGGCATCACCGGCCCCGGAACCCTGGATTACCGCAAGCTCGGCGCCGGCGACAAGAACACCGACGACGGCTGGTTCTCGTTCCGCAATGGCCACAGCGTGCTGTTCAGCGAAATGCCCAACCCGCAGGTTCGCCCCGGCTACGCCACAATCATGCCGCGCCTCGTCGAGGAATACGGCGAAAAGAAGGCCGAGTGGATGATGCACCGCCTGCGCAACCTCAACATCTACCCGAGCCTGTTCTTCATGGACCAGATCAGCTCCCAGCTGCGGATCATCCGCCCGGTGGCCTGGAACAAGACCGAAGTGACCAGCCAGTGCCTCGGGGTGAAGGGCGAATCGGACGCCGACCGCGAGAACCGCATCCGCCAGTTCGAGGATTTCTTCAACGTCTCCGGCCTCGGCACGCCCGACGACCTGGTCGAGTTCAAGGAAGCCCAGCGCGGCTTCGAAGCCCGTCTCGAAAAGTGGAACGACATCTCCCGCGGCGCTGAAAACTGGGCCACCGGCAGCACCCCGAACGCCGAAACCCTCGGCATCCGGCCCGTGCTCACCGGCACCGAGATCACCCAGGAAGGGCTGTACGTCAATCAACACGGCGCCTGGCAGGGCTTTCTGCTGAAGGGGCTCAAAGGGCAGGAAAACGCCCCGCACAACGAACAAGGAGCACAGTGATGCGTGAGCTTCAAACCAGCGTCGAACAATTCCTCTACCGCAAGGCCGAGCTGTGCGACCGGCAGGACTGGGACGCATACCTCGCACTCTTCGACGAGAACGCCGAGTTCCATATTCCCCAGTGGGATTCCGAGCATGTGTACACCACCGACCCGAAGCGCGAGATGTCGATGGTGTATTACTCCGCCCGGGCCGGGCTGGAGGATCGCGTCTTCCGCATCCGCACCGGCAAGTCGGCCGCCTGCACGCCGATGCCGCGCACCCTGCACCTCATCAACAACGTGCGCGTCGAAGAGCTGGCCGATTCGGAACTGGAAGTGAAGGCCAAATGGGTGACCCATTACTACCGCTTCGGCCTGGCCGAGTATTTTTTCGGTGAAGTCAGCTACCGCCTGAAGCCCGCCGGCACGAGCTGGGCCATCACGCGCAAGCACGTGCTGGTGCTCAACGACAAGATCAACTCGGTACTCGATTTCTACCACGTCTGAGCGCCACCCCAACCCGAGCAAGGAGCCGTGGCCAGGCCGGTGCAAAGCACCGGGTTTGCCACGCGATAAAAACGAGGAGACACCATGAAACCCATCACCCGCCGCGCCCCGCGCCACAGCCCCAGCCGCCTGCGGAACACCCTGCTGGCCACCGCCGTCATGGCCTTCGCTCCGGTAGTCCTGGCACAGCAGGCCCCCCTCAAGGTCGGCCTCATGCTGCCGGCTACCGGCACCTTCGCCTCCCTCGGCAACTCGATCACCAACGGATTCAAGCAATACGTCGCCGAAAACGGCGGCAAGCTCGGCGACCGCACGATCGAGTACTACATGGTCGATGACGAATCCGACCCGGCCAAGGCCACCGAAAACGCCAACAAACTCATCAAGCGCGACAAGGTCGACGTGCTGGTGGGCACGGTGCACTCCGGCGTGGTGATGGCCATGGCCAAGGCCGCCCGCGAAAACAACACCCTGATGATCGTCCCCAACGCCGGCGCCGACGAACTCACCGGCCCGCTGTGCGCACCGAACATCTTTCGGGTGTCGTATTCCAACTGGCAAACCGCCTACCCGATGGGCAAGGTCGCAGCCGAAAAGGGCCACAAGAAGGTCGTCACCCTCGCCTGGAAATACGCGGCCGGCCTGCAGGCGGTGAACGGCTTCAAGGAAGCCTTCGAAAAGGGTGGCGGGACTATCGCCAAAGAAATGACCCTGCCCTTCCCCAACGTCGAATTCCAGCCCTTCCTCGCGGAAATCGCCTCGCTCAAGCCCGACGCGGTGTTCGTCTTCTTTGCCGGCGCAGGCGCCACCAAGTTCGTCAAGGACTACGTCGCCTCGGGCCTCAACAAGACCATCCCGCTCTACAGCTCGGGCTTTCTCACCGAAGGCAATCTCGATGCGATGGGCGAAGCCGGCCAGGGCCTCTTCACCACCCTGCACTACGCCGACGGCCTGAAAGGCGCCAGGAACGACGCCTTCCGCAGCACCTACGCCAAAACCTACAAAAGCCAGCCCGATGTCTACGCGGTGCAGGGCTACGACAGCGCCCAGCTCCTCGGCGCCGGACTCAAGGCGGTGAAAGGCGATACCACCAAGCGCCCCGAACTGATCAAGGCCATGGAAAGCGCCCGCATCGACAGCCCCCGCGGCCCCTTCGTCCTCTCCCGGGCCCACAACCCCGTGCAGGACATGTACCTGCGCAAGGCATCCGGGCGCGACAACGCCTTCGTCGAAATCGCCGCCAAGGGCCTGGCCGACCCGGCACGTGGGTGCAAGATGTAAGGTCGGCTCAAAAAATCTCGCCGACACACACCGTCGCCCATGAAAAATTCCCTGAAACTGCCGAGTTTCAGGGAATTTTTCATGGGCGACGCATCATATATGTGGGGAAACCGCCTACAGCGCTGGCATAAACCCGACCTCAAGCGCATGCTTGATCCCGTAAAAATCTGCTATTTCACGGGACTCCTTTGTGGAGACAAACAAATGCTGACGACAAAACCTGTTATCGATACAACCGACTATCTGATGAAAGCCCAGTCACTTCCCCTCGAAATGGCAAGCTACGCCGCGAGGATATGGTTTGCCTGGATGTGCGCGCCCTGGTCCAAGTAAGCCGCAGCAAATACGCGGGGCCCTGCAGCCCCGCCGACCCTCCCGCCTGGCTTGCACAGAACAGACACACAAACAAAAGACGTACAAACAAAAACCCCCGACTCTTTTCAGAATCGGGGGTTTGTATTTGTTGGGGCGACATACCGGGTTCGAACCGGTGACCACTGGAATCACAATCCAGT
>NZ_JAOAUU010000127.1 GCF_030157465.1 Zoogloea sp. | reverse complement strand
GAGCTGGACGGCACGCCTGCGGCCTACGGCGAAGAGCCGGTCAACACCTTCACGCCCAGCGACCAGAGCAACCCGGCGATCGGCCGGCTGACGGACGGCGGCTACGTGATCGCGTGGAACTCCTACCTCCAGGACACCTCGACCTGGGGCACCTACGCCCAGCGCTACACCGCCTCGGGCGAAGCGGTGGGCCCTGAGTTCCGCGTCAACACGATTACGGCCGGCGAGCAAAGCTACCCGCAAGTCGCGGGCCTCTCGAACGGCGGCTACGTGATCACCTGGCAGGACGACAGCAGCCACGAAGGCAGCGGCTGGGGCTGGGGCGTGTTCGCCCAGCGCTACAACGCCGACGGCTCGACGGCGGGCAGCCCGATCGTGGTGAACACCACCACCGAAAGCACCCAGTTCCACGGCGTCGTGGCCAGCTACACCGACGGTTTCGCGGTGGCCTGGTCGTCCGATAGCTACGTGGCCGGCGGCAACGGCCACGACATCTACCTGACCCGCTACGACAACGCCGGCAACGTGCAAGGCACCCCGCAGCAACGGGTCAGCGTCACGCCGGGCACCAGTGACGCACAGCCGGGGGGCCAGGACCTGCCGCGCATCGCCGCCCACGCCAACGGCGATCTCGTCATCGTGTGGCGCGACAGCAACGGCAACGACGGCAGCGGCTGGGGCGTCTTCGGGCGCACCTACAGCGCAGCGGGCGGCTTTGGCGACACCTTCCAGGTCAACACCACCACCACCGGCACGCAGTACAACCCCGACGTGGCAACCCTCGCCGATGGCGGCTTCGTCGTCGTCTGGGAAGACCACAACGGGCTCGACGGCTCCAGCTACGCCACCTTCGCCCAGCGCTACGACCTGAACGGCGCGGCGGTGGGCGATGCGCTCCAGGTGAACGAAAACACCAACGGCGCCCAATACCAGGCCAAGGTCAGCGGCCTCGCCACGGGCGGCTTCGTGGTCGCCTTCTACAACGACACGGGTGACTACTGGGGCGACGTCTACCTGCGCGAATTCGACGCCAGCGGCCAGCCGGTGGACGGCGACCGGCGCGTGAACGGCGGCACGGCCGGGGTCTATCGGGGCGACTCGGCCCCGGCCATTGCTGATCTGGGCAACGGCAACTTCGTGGTCGCCTGGCAGGCTGACAATCATTCGGACGGCAGCGGCAGCGGCATCTTCCAGCGGGTCTTTGGCGACACCGCGGAACTGCCGCGCAGCGGCGACCCGGCGCTCAAGGATATCGAATCCAGCGTGGTATTCGGCGCGGCCGATGCGATCACGCCGCAGCTGATCGACAACGACCTTGTCGTTTCGAACAATGGCACCAGCTTCAGCGGCGGCAGCCTGTGGGTTTATTTCACCTCCGGCGCGGACAGCAACGACGCGCTGGCAATCCGCAGCGTGGGTTTCAACGCGGGGCAGATTGGCGTAAATCTCAACGAAGTCAGCTTTGGCGGCGTCGTCATCGGAACCGTGGCGGGCGGCACCGGCGGTGCGCCGCTGGTGGTGAGCCTCTCTGGCGCAGCCAGCCCGGCGGCGATCCAGGCCCTGGCCGAAAACGTCACCTATCAGTACAGCGCAGCCGCGGCGCCGGCCGGCACGAGCGACCGCTACGTGGCCTTCCGGCTCTTCGACAACAGCGCCGCGGCGTCGGACCCGACCGAGACTCTGGTCCGTATCCAGGACACCGCGCCGGCCTCCGCGCTGGCTTTGGTGGATGTCGTTCCCGCCGTGACGGTCAGCGAGACCGCGGCCCGCGGTGGCGTGCTGCTTGACGGCGCAGTCCAGCTCAACCAGGGCGCGGGCGGCCTCGATGGTGCCGTGCTGACGGCATCCTTCAGTGCCAACGGCCGGAGCTCCGACCAGCTGGGAATTTTCAGCGATAGCCATCTGAGCTACACCGGAAGCACTGTCAGCTACGACGGAACGACGATCGGCACGGTTGCCGGCGGTGACAACGGTACGCCGCTGACCGTCACCTTCAATGCCAACGCCAGCGCCGAGCGCGTTGAAGCCGTCATTGAGCACCTGGCCTACCAGAGCGACACGCAAGGCGCGCTGCCCAGCCGCACGGTGCTGGTCAGCCTGCAGGACGCGAGTTCTGCGGTCACCAGCCAGAGCATCACCGTAAATATCCTGCCCGAGGCGAACGGCGCAGTGCCGCTGTTTGACCAGGCGCGGGTCAATACCTACGTGGCCGGCGAGCAATCCCAGCCCGCCGTGGCCACCCTCGCCGACGGCAGTTATGTGGTGGTGTGGCAGTCGTACAACCAGGACGGAAACGCCTGGGGCGTCTTCGGCCAGCATTTCACCGCCGCCGGCGTGCCCGTGGGCCTCGAGTTTGCGATCAACAGCTACATCTGGAACAGCCAGGATGGCGTTTCGGTGGCGGCGCTTTCCGGCGGCGGCTACGTTGTGGCCTGGCGCAGCGAGGCGCAGGACGGCAGTTCCGGCGGGGTTTTTGCGCAGGTTTTCAGCGCCCAGGATGCGGCGCTGGGTGATGAGTTCCGGGTCACCGCGAGCACTGTTTACGACCAGACTCATGCCGCGGTGATCGGCCTGGCCGATGGCGGTTTCGTCGTCGCCTTCGCCGACCAGACCCGCGACGGCAGCGGCTACGGCACCTACGCCCAGCGTTACGACGCCAGCGGTACGCCGATCGGGAGCGATTTCCTGGTCAACACCTATGTGCCGTATGACCAATACCTGCCGGCCCTGTCGGCGCTGAAGGACGATCCATCCACTTCAGGTACCAATGAGACGGGCTTTGTTGCCGTCTGGCGGTCGCTCTATCAGGACGGTTCGGGCTGGGGAATATTCGGCCAGCGCTTCGATGCCAGCGGCAACAAGGTGGGTGCCGAGTTCCAGGTCAATACCAACGCCAGCGGCAACCAGTACAACCCGACGGTCGTCACGCTGACGAACGGCGATTTCGTGGTGCTGTGGTCCGACGAATCCGACTATTCGCTACTTGGCCAGCGCTACACGGCGGGCGGCGTGGCGGTGGGCGGCGCGTTCATGGTGAGCACGCCGGATCTGCCTTCGAATCAGGAGCTGTGGCCGCACGCTACGGCACTCTCCAACGGCGGCTTCGTCGTCGCCTGGGATAGTTACAGCGGCCTTCTCAACGATTACATCGACGTATGGGGCCAGCAGTTCGACGCCACCGGGGCCAAGGTCGACGGGCCCGTGCGGCTTAGCCAGACGAGCGCCGATGCCCAGCACCACCCGGTTGTGGCCGGTCTGGCCAACGGCAATTTCGTGGCCGCCTGGGCATCGAATGCCGAGGATGTGCCGGGGCAGGGCGGCTATGGTGTGTTCCAGCGCCTGTTCGGCACGCCGGGTTCGGTGGCGCGTCAGGAAAACCCGCAGCTGCTGGATCTGGAAAGCTCGGTCACCCTGAATGAAAACGCCGTCAATGCCACGCCGCAACTGATCGATTCGGGTCTGCGCGTCATCGACGAGGATTCCGCCAATTTCGCGGGTGGCACGCTGCGCGTTTCGGTGCTGACAAGCCTGGGCGGAAATGCCGCCTACGACATGGAAGCCTTCAGACAGGATAGTTTCACGATCCTGCACGAAGGCAATGGCGCCGGGCAGGTCGGTGTCAGCGGCACCGCGGTCGGCTCGACGATCCGCTTTGGCGGCGTTGCGGTCGGCACCATTGCCAGCGACGGGCAGGGTTGGTCGGATCTGGTGATTGTGTTCAACAGCAACGCCACTGCGGCCATCGTCGAGCGTGTGGCGGAGCGGCTGGCCTACACCACCAGTTCGTCGGCACCGGTCGGGCGGGTGGTGGAAGTTGCCGTCAGTGACGGCGACGGCGGCCAGAGCGTGACCCAGACGATCAACCTCAACATCACCCCGCAGACCGACGGTGCGGTGGCGCTGTTGCCGGGCGACACGCAGGTCAACACCTACACCGACAACACCCAGGCCTATCCGACCGCGATTCATCTGGCAGGCCCGAATGCCGGCGAGTACGTGATCGTCTGGCAGTCCTACGGTCAGGATTCGGATCAGTACGGCGTCTATGCCCAGCGCTACAACCTGAACGGCGCGGCCATCGGGGCCGAGTTCCAGGTGTCCTCGGCGACTCCCGGCAACCAAGGCACTGACTCCGGCGTGAGGGCTGCCGCGCTGACCGACGGCGGTTTTGTGGTGGCCTGGGAGTCCAGCGACGACTGGGGCCGCGGCGTTTTTGCCCAGCGTTTCGACGCCTCGGGCAACGCGGTGGGCAGCGAGTGGCGCGTCAATCCGGTGACGACTTACGAGCAACTGCAGCCCGCCGTGGTCGGCCTCGCCAACGGCGGCTTCGCGATCGCCTACAGCGATGACACCAATGCGGACGGCAACAGCTACGGAACGGTCTTCCAGCGCTACGACGCCAACGGCCTCGCGCAGGGTAGCCGGGTTCTGATCAACGACAACCCGCCGGGTGGCGGAACCGCCTTCACCACCGACAATCAATCCTTCCCGCAACTGTCGGCCCTTGCCAACGGCGGCTTCGTGGCCGTGTGGCATTCCTATGCCCAGGACGGAAGCGGCTGGGGCACCTACGCGCGCGTGTTCGACGCCAGTGGTGCGCCCACAACAGACGGTTTCCGGGTCAATAGCTCGACCCTCGGCCACGAGGCGCGTCCTGATGTGACGACCCTCAGCAACGGCGATTTTGTCGTTGTGTGGCAGACCAGTGACGATCCGTACAGCGACAGCTACGCGATCATGCTGCAGCGCTTCACCGCCGGCGGCGTGCCGGTGGGCTCCGAAACGCTGGTGAATAACGGGCTGACCTTCCCGTCCAGCGACGCCTACCCCCACGTGACGGCCCTTGATACCGGCGGTTTCGTCGTGTCCTGGGAATCCGATGACGGGTGGGGTCGGGGCTATTACGTCCAGCAATACGACACCGACGGGCACAAGGTGGATGGCCCGCTACGGGCCTCGCAAGCCGCCACCTCCGACCAGACCTACGGCGATGTGGCCGGTCTGGCGGGCGGGCGATTTGTGGTCACCTGGTCGTCCTCCAACCAGGAGGCTTCCGGTTGGGGCGTCTACCAGAACGTCTTCGGGCCGGCCGGTTCGCCGGTGCTCCAGGCGGCGCCGGTGATCAGCGACATGGCGGGGCGTGTCACCTACCTTGAAAACACCGTCAACGCCGCGCCGCAACTCATCGATGCCGCGGTGGGCGTGTTCGACAGCGATTCAATCACGCTGGACGGTGGCGTTCTTACGGTCAGCGTGATCAGCGGTTACTCCAGCCTGAACCAGGATATCGGCGACTACCGGCAGAATCAGGACAACTTCTCCATCCTGTCCGAAGGCACGGGCGCCGGACAGGTGAACGTCAGCGGCGCCAACGTGCGCATCGGCACCACGGTGATCGGCAGCATCGTCAGCGACGGTCAGGCGGGCCATGATCTGGTGATCCAGTTCAATGCCGCGGCCACCCAGCCCTTTGTCGAGCATGTCCTCGAACGGCTGGCTTACCGGAATCCGTCCACCGATCCGGTGGCCAGTCGGCAGGTCAGCATCACTCTTTCTGACGGCGACGGGGCGACCAGCACGCCCACCGTGATCCAGATCAACGTCACCGCCGAGGCCGACGGTGCGCTGCCGCTCGGATCGCCGGAATCCGTCAATACCTACAAGAGCAGCGAGCAGATGTCGCCGGCAACGGCAACCCTCGCCGATGGCGGCTACGTCGTCACCTGGCAGTCGAACGGCGAGGACGGCTGGGATTACGGCATCTTCGGCCAGCGCTACGCGGCCAACGGCACGCCGGTCGGCAACGAGTTCAAGGTCAGTGCCTATACGCCGGGCTCCCAGTCCGACCCGGCGGTGGCCGCCTTGAGCGATGGCGGCTGGGTGGTGACCTACACCGACGAAGGTCGCGACGGCAGCGGCTATTCCGTGTGGGCGCAGCGCTTCGACGCCGCCGGTCGTACGGCCGGTGCTGAGTTCCGCGTCAATACCTCCACCTCGGGCAGCCAGCTCGATTCGTCAGTCAGTGCCCTGGGCGACGGCTTTGTCGTGGCCTGGCGTTCGGACGGCGAACGCAATGGCGAGTATTACGACGTTTTCTTCCAGCGCTACGACCATAACGGCAACACCCTCGGCGCCGAAACCCGTGCCAACACGCCGATCTCCGGCAACCCTTACGTTTACCAGTACGAACCGGACATCACCGCGCTGGCCAACGGCAATTTCGTCGTCGCCTGGCGCAGCGAAGGGCAGGACGGCAGCAACTCGGGCGTCTATGCCCAGCTCTTCGACGGCACCAGCGGAAACGCCATCGGCGCCGAGTTCCAGCTCAACCAATACACCGTCGACTACCAGTACTACCCGCGTATCGCCGCAGTGGGCAGCGGATTCGTCGCCACGTGGATTTCGCGCGGGCAGGACGGCAGTAGCGACGGCATCTACGCACGTGGCTACGACGGAGCAGGCAACCCGGTCGACAACGAGTTCCGGGTTAATGAGTCCAGCTACAACTACCAGATTTCGCCGGACATCGCCGCCACCGGCGACGGCGGTTTCGTGATCACCTGGCGCGACAGCAATACCGACGACATCCTGGCGCAGAAGTTCGACGGCGCCGGCAATCGTGTCGATGGGGAACTGAATATCGGCACCACGGGAATATCCAGTGACGATGTGCCGGCTGTCGCCGGGCTGGCGGGCAACGCCTTCGCCATCGTCTGGCAGGGCCAGTCGGACGGCAGCGGCTACGGCGTCTTCCAGCGTGTGGTGGGCGACCCGGGCACTTTCGCCCACAGCGCGGCGCCGCAGATCGTCGATCTGGCCAGCTCCGTCACTTTCCAGGAAAACGCCATCAACGCCGCGCCGCAGGTCATCGATGCGGGCATCGGCCTGTTCGATCCGGATTCGGCCAACTTCAACGGCGGCCGTCTGGATGTGAGCTTCATCACCACCTACGGCGACCGTAACCAGTTCAACATTCCAGGCATCCAGGCCCAGGACCAGCTCGGCGTCCGCAACGAAGGCATGGGTGAGGGCCAGATCGGTGTCAGCGGCAGCACCATCAGCTACGGTGGAACGGCCATCGGCACACTCATTGGCAACGGTGTCAATGGCGGCTCGCTGATCGTCAGCTTCAACGCCAACGCCACGCCCGAAGCGGTCGAGAACCTGATCGAGAACCTCACCTACCAGAACTTCCTGTCCAACCCCGAACCGACCCGCACGGTGTCGGTGCGCCTGTCGGATGGCAGCGGTGGTGTGACCGCACCGCAATCCATCACCCTCAACATCGCCGCCAATCCCGACGGTGCCGTTCTGTACGGTGCGGAGCAGGTGGTCAGCCGCTTTGCCCTCACCGGCAACCAGGCTGGCGAGCAGGGCGACTCATCCATCGCCCAGCTGGCCGACGGCGGCTATGTGGTGGCCTACACCGACTGGAGCGGCAGCGACGGCAGCAGCTACGCCGTTTTCGCGCGCCGCTATGACGCCAACGACAACGCCGTCGGCGACCCGTTCCAGGTCAATATCGCAACCCTCAACACCCAGGACGAGCCCACCGTGGTCGGCCTGTCGGGCGGCGGCTTCGCGGTGATCTGGACGTCCAACGACTTCGCCACCGACACCTCCGGCGACGGCGTCTTCATGCGTCGCTACCTGCCCGACGGCAGCGCTGCGCCCGGAGGCGAGGTGCTGGTCAATACGAGCATGGGCGGCAACCAGTATCAGCCGGCGGTCAGCCAGAGCAGCGATGGCGGCTTCATCGTCGCGTGGTATTCGGATGGCGAGCGGGACGGAATTTACTACGACATCTACCTCCAGCACTTCGACGCCACCGGCCAGAAGGTCGGAGGTGAGGTGCGCGCCAGCCTCCCGATTGCGGGCGAGTTGTACACCCCGCAATCCGAACCCTCGATCGCGCTTCTGAACAATGTCGGCGGTGACTTCGTCGTCACCTGGACGGACGGCTACGCCGACGGCAGCGGCAATGGCATCTTCGCCCAGCGTTTCAATGCCGACGGTAGCCCCATCGGTGCCCGGTTCCAGGTCAATACCTACATCGACAACTCCCAGTCCCAGTCCTCGGTGGCAGCCCTCAACGACGGTGGATTCGTCGTTGTATGGACCTCCTACGGCGAGGACACCTGGGGTTACGGTGTTTACGGGCAACGTTACGACGCCCTCGGCAACACGCTCGGTGCCGAGTTCCGTGTCAACTACAACACCGCGAACAACCAGCTGCAGCCGTCGGTCACCGGGCTCACCAACGGCGGCTTTGTCGTCAGCTGGGATGATCAAAGCAGTGTCTGGCTGCAGCAGTACGACGCCGGCGGCCGGGCCATCGACAGCCAGATCGTCGTCAACGACATCAGCACCGAGACCACCCCGGACATCGTGGCTACGGCAGATGGCGGATTCCTCGTCAGCTACCAGGGTTATCGCGACACCGCCCACGGCGGCAACAACAGCACCGAGGTGCTCGTCCAGCGTTACAGCAACACCGCGCCTAACGTCAGCGACGTGAATGTCACCGGCGACGAGGACAGCGATGTCGCGCTGCTCGATACCCTGTTTGCCGCGGGCTTCACCGACGCCGAAGGGCAGGCGCTGGCGTCGATCCGCATCGTTACGCTGCCCGGCTCCGGCACCCTGAGCCTGCATGGCGTGGCCGTGCAGCCGGGGCAGGAAATCGGCGTGGCCGATCTGGCCGCCGGTGCGCTGATCTACCACGGCAACGCCGACTACGCCGGTGCCGACCTGTTCCGCTGGACCGGTAGTGACGGCAACACCTACTCGACCCAGTCGGTGTTCACCAACATCACGCTGCGTAACGTCAACGACAGCCCGCGCCTCGAAGCGGGTGCCGACCGCGTCGCGCAGGAAGGCCACTATTTCGCCCAGGGCCTCACCCTCGGCGACCCGGACATCGGCAACGTCTACCACGTGACGGTGGACTGGGGCTACAGCGTGAACGGCACCCCGGTCACCAGCAGCTTCACCACGCCCAGCAAGTCGCCGACCATTGATCACGTCTTCCCGGACAACGGCAGCTACCACGTCAGCGTCACCGTTGATGACCAGCAAGGCCAGGCCAACAGCGTCGCAACCGACAGCTTCACCGTCGTCGTCGACAACGTCGCCCCGACCCAGGGGCTCGGTGGCGACAACACCGTTGAACAAGGTCATCCCTACACGCTCACTCTCGGTGGGGTCAGTGATCCGGGCGCCGATATCGTCACCCAGTACGCCATCGACTGGGGCGACGGCAGCCCGCCGCAGGTCATCGCCGCGGCCGACCTGCCGGCCAACCGGCAAGTCGTCCACACCTATGCCGCTGCAGGCGACTTCACCATCGAGACCACGCTGACCGACGAAGACGGCAGCTTCCCGCACGCCAGCAGCAAGGCGCTCACCGTTGCCCCGCCGGCCGAAGTCATCGTCGTCGATGCAGGCCTCGACAGCAGCGTCGGCGAAGGCCTGTTGTTTACCCGCAGCATCAGCTTCACCGACCCCGCCGACCAGGATCCGGCCGGGCGCAGCGCCACCATCAACTGGGGCGACGGCACCCCGGTTGAAACCCTCAGCCTTGGCGCCGGCCAGTTCAGCTTCAACATCAGCCACCGCTTTGCCGACGACCGGGCCGTCCCGGTTACGGTGGATGTCAGCGTCACCGACAACGGCTTCCAGACCGCCAGCGACAGCTTCACCCTCGCCGTCACCAACGTCGCCCCAAGCCTCGCCGTGAGCGGCCCTGGCGCAGTCGCCGAAGGCAGCCCCTACACCGTCACCCTCGGCGCGGTGCAGGACGTTGCTGCCGATACCGTCAGCGAATACCGCATCGACTGGGGTGACGGCAGCGCGCCGCAAGTCATCGCCGCCGCCGACCTGCCAGCCAACCGGCAAGTCACCCACACCTACGCCGACGGCAACATCAGCGGCACCGCGCGGCAGATCGGCGTCACCCTCGTGGACGAAGACGGCACCCACATTAATGCGGGTACGCAGGCCCTCACCGTGTACAACGTCGCCCCGACGGTCAGCGCCAGTGGCGCCGTCACCATTGCCGAAGGCAGCGACTACACCCTCACCGTTGGCCCGCGGGTCGATCCCGGCGCCGACACCCCGACCCTCTACCGCATCGACTGGGGCGACGGCAGCACCCAGAACCAATACACCCCGACCGAATACGACGCCCTCGTCGCCGGCGGCGGCGTGGTTCATCACACCTTCGCCGACGGCACCAGCAATCCGACCATCACAGTCCGCGTCTTCGACGAAGACGGTGAACACATCGCTGCCAGCCACAGCGTCAGCGTCACCGATGTTGCCCCCACCGCCAGCCTCACTGGCGCCGCAACCACGCCGGAAGGCAGTGCCTACGCTCTTGGCATCGGCGCCATCCTTGATCCGGGCGCCGACACCGTCAGCGAATACCGCATCGTCTGGGGTGACGAAACCACGCCGGGCAGCTACCAGACCATCAGCGCCGCTCAGCTCGCGCTGAATGGCGGGGTTGTCAGCCACACTTATGCCGACGGTGCCGCCAGTTACAGTGTGCAAGTTTCGGCGCAGAACGAAGAAGGCCTCTTTGCCCTAGGCACCAAGGCGGTCGACGTCCTCAACGTGGCCCCCACCGCCAGCCTCAGCGGCCCGGCCACGGTGGACGAAGGCAGCGTCTACACCCTCACCGTCGGCGCCATCACGGACCCCGGCACCGACACCCGCAGCGGCTACACCATCGCCTGGGGTGACGGCAGCA
>NZ_JAOAUU010000126.1 GCF_030157465.1 Zoogloea sp. | reverse complement strand
CGGGCGCCGCCGATGCAGGCGTCGAAGCCGAATTCCTCGATGGCTTCGAGCAGGGTGACCGACTGGTGCTTGTTGCGGGATTCGCCTTCGTTCTTGAGGACGACGGTGCCGCGGGCCATGGAGTCTTCAACCGAACGCACGATCAGGCGCTCGCCGAGTTCGGCGGCGCGCTTGTCGCGAAAGTCGGTGACTTCCTTGTAGTTGTGGCCGGTGTCGATGTGCATCAGCGGGAAGGGGAAGCGACCGGGGCGGAAGGCTTTTTCGGCCAGGCGCAGCAGGCACAGGGAATCCTTGCCGCCGGAAAACAGCAGCACGGGGTTGCTGCACTGTCCGGCCACTTCTCGCATGATGTGGATGGCTTCGGATTCGAGCCAGTCCAGGTGGCTCAGGGTTTGCTTGGTGAGCGTCGACATTGCTTTACTCGTTAAAGGGTTCTTCGGTGCCCGTTACTTCTTGACGTGCAGGCCGCATTCCTTGGATTCGGGATTTTCCCACCACCAGCGTCCGGCGCGTACGTCTTCTCCGATGGAAACCGGGCGCGTGCAGGGTGCGCAGCCGATGCTCGGGTAGAACTTGTCGTGGAGGGCGTTGTACGGAACCTTGTTCAGGCGGATGTAGGCCCAGACTTCCTTCTCGGTCCAGTCGGACAGCGGGTTGAACTTGACGAGGCCGTTGCCGGCGTCATGTTCGCGCTTGGGGAGGTCGGTGCGGGTTGTTGACTGCTGCGCGCGCAGGCCGGTGATCCAGGCCTGTTTGCCGGCCAGCGCGCGGCCGAGGGGCTCGACCTTGCGGGCGTGGCAGCAGGCCTTGCGCAGCTCGACGCTGTCGTAGAAGCCGTTGATGCCGTGCTCGCGGGTGAAGCTTTCGACCGCTTCGTGCTGCGGGTAGAAGAACTTGAGCTTGAGGCCGTAGTGCTCCTGCACCTTGGCCATCAGCGCGTAGGTTTCGAGGGGCAGGCGGCCGGTGTCCAGCGAGAAAATCTCGATGGGCAGCTGAAGGGTGGCGATCACGTCGGTGAGCACCATGTCTTCGGCCCCGAGGCTGTTGGCCAGGGTGATGGCCGGCAGCTCGGCGGCCCAAGCAGCGAGATCGGTCTTGAGCGTGGCGACCTTGGCTTCGAGGCTGGCGAGCAGCACGGGATCGTCGAGCTTGGGATTCTGGTTCGGGTGCATGTTGCCTCCGGTCTCAGGCGGCGCGTGCTGCGCGGCGGAAAAGCGGTTCGGGCTGGTCGACGGCTGCCTGGTAGGGCGTGGAGAAATCCTTCAGGCTGGCCAGGGCCTCTTCGAGCTGGGCATCGGAGTACTTGCCGGCCTTGGGCTGGAGGGTGTCGAAGCCACAGCGCTGCATGAAGAAGAACTGGTCGCGCATGACGTCGCCGATGGCGCGGATCTCGCCCGTGAAACCGTAGCGGGTGCGCAGCAGGGCGGCGGAGGAATAGGCGCGGCCGTCGGTGAACTTGGGGAAGTTGAGGGCGACGGCGCTGATGCTGTCCAGGTCCGGCACGAGTTCTGCCACGTCTTCATGGCTGTCGAGCCACACGCCGAGGCCGGCACGGCCGGAGAGCTGGCCCTTGTGGGCCTGCCAGACGGCGAAGGGCACGAATACCGGGCCGGCGGCGAGGGTGAGCTCTTCGGGCGCCTGGGTTTCGTCGAGGACGAGAATCCGGGCGTCGTCGTCGACCAGTTGGCCGTTCTTGATGAGCTTAGGCATTTTGCTTCCTTTCCTTGACGGCGGCGTCGCCATAAACGCCGAGCTTGAACGGCTCGAGGCCGGTGCGGCGGACGGTTTCGATGAAGCGCTCGCCGGCCTGGCGCTGGGCCAGGTAGACGTCGATGATCTTGGCGATCACGCCGGGCATTTCGGCGGCCGCAAACGAGCGCCCGATGACCTTGCCAATGCTGGTGTGATTGCCCTGGCTGCCGCCTAGGCTGACCTGATACCACTCCTCGCCGTTCTTGTCGACGCCGAGGATGCCGATGTGGCCTACGTGGTGGTGGCCGCAGGAGTTCATGCAGCCGGAGATGTTGAGCTCGATGTCGCCGATGTCGTAGAGGTAGTCGAGATCATCGAAACGGGCCTGGATGGCGTTGGCGATGGGGATCGACTTGGCGTTGGCCAGCGCGCAGAAGTCGCCACCGGGGCAGCAGATCAGATCGGTCAGAAGGCCGAAGGTCGGGGTGGCGAGGCCGGCGGCGCGGGCTTTTTCCCAGACGGCGAAGAGTTCGGATTGCCTGACGTCGGCCAGCACGAGGTTTTGCTCGTGGGTGGCGCGTACTTCGCCGAAGCTGTGGGCGTCGGCCCAGTCCGCAACGAGATCGAGTTGCTCGGCGGTGACGTCGCCGGGGGCGCGGGCGGGGTTCTTGAGCGACAGCACGACGACGGCGTAGCCGGGCACCTTGTGGGCCAGCACGTTGCGGCGCGTCCAGGCGGCAAAGGCCGGGTTGGCGGCACGCTGGCTCACGTAGCCGGCGTCATCGGCCGGCAGGCTTGCATAGGCCGGGGTGGTGAAGTGGCCGGCAACGCGGGCGACTTCGGCTTCGGTGAGGGTGTTGGGGCCGTTCTTGCCGAAAACCCATTCTTCTTCCACCTGGCGCTTGAACTCGGCGATGCCGAGAGACTTCACCAGAATCTTGATGCGGGCCTTGTAGAGGTTGTCGCGGCGGCCGTAGCGGTTGTAGACCCGCAGGATGGCTTCGCAGTAGGTGATGATGTGCTGCCAGGGGACGAAATCGCTGATTTCTTCGCCGATGATCGGGGTGCGGCCCATGCCGCCGCCGACCAGCACGCGGAAACCAATCTCGCCGGCGGCGTCGCGCTTGAGTTCAAGACCGATGTCGTGACACTGGATGACGGCGCGGTCTTCGGCGGCGCCATTCACGGCAATCTTGAACTTGCGCGGCAGGAAGGCGAATTCCGGGTGGAAGGTGCTCCACTGGCGCAGCACTTCGCACCAGGGGCGCGGGTCGATGTGTTCGTCCCCGGCGACGCCCGCGAAGGGGTCGGAGGTGATGTTGCGGATGCAGGCGCCGGAAGTCTGGATGGCGTGCATCTCGACGGAGGCGAGCCCGGCGAGGATTTCGGGTACCGCTTCGAGCGCAGGCCAGTTGAACTGGACGTTCTGGCGCGTGGTGATGTGGGCGTAGCCCTTGTCGTAGGTGCGGGCAATGTGGGCCAGCTGACGAACCTGTCGCGAGGCGAGCAGGCCGTAGGGCACCGCGACGCGCAGCATCGGGGCATGGCGCTGGATGTACAGGCCGTTCTGGAGGCGCAGGGGACGGAACTCGTCGTCGGTCAGTTCGCCGGCCAGGTAGCGGCGGGTCTGCTCGCGAAACTGGGCAACGCGTTCGTCGACGATCTTCTGGTCGTAGGTGTCGTAGCGGTACATGGTTTTATCCTGGTTATCAGGGGGCGGTCAGGCCGCAATAAGCTTGCTGCCAACCAAGACCAGCATGGTTGCCAGAATCGGACGCAGCACCCGGTCGGGGACCCGGGTGGAAACATGGCTCCCCAGCCAGATGCCGGGCAGGGAGCCGATCAGCAGACTGCCAAGCAAGGCCCAGTCGATGTTGCCGAGGAACCAGTGACCAATGCCGGCCACCAGGGTCAGCGGCACCGCGTGGGCGATGTCGCTGCCGACGATGCGCAGGGTCGGCAGACGGGGGTACAGAAAGAACAAGGCGCTGACACCCAGGGCGCCGGCACCCACCGAAGAGATCGATACCAGCACACCGAGCACAACGCCGGTCAGGATGGTCAGCCACGCGGTGCGCCGCGGGTTTTCCTGACCGCCGGAATGCTTCAGGGCGTAGGCCTGGATCTGTTTGCGGAACACGATGGCCACGGCGGTGAGCAGCAGCGCGACACCCAGCGCGGTCTTGATCAGCGCCGCCGCGCCTCCGATGCCACCGGGGGCGAAGTTGGCGACGAGCACCAGCGTGACCACCGCACCGGGAATGCTGCCGGTGGCGAGTCTTCGGGTGATCGTCCAGTCCACGGTGCCCTTGAGGCCGTGGGCCAGGGTGCCGCCGGCCTTGGTGATGGCTGCATACAGCAGATCGGTTCCGACCGCGACGGAGGGATTGATGCCGAACAACAACACCAGCAGAGGCGTCATCAGCGACCCTCCACCCACCCCGGTCAGGCCGACAATGGCACCCACCGCAAAACCTGCAATCGTGTAAGCAATGCTCATGATAAGCCCAAATTCCTTGTGCGGCGCATCGTAGAACGACTTTTTAGATCGAAGAAGGCCTTTTTGGTTAGACAGTTAGAACTAAAAATTATATAAGTCGATTTCCCGGTTCCTAGCGCCGACAGCAGGCAACAAAAATGAACATTCAGCAGCTGAGATACGTCTTTGAGGTCGCCCGCCACGGCCTGAACGTCTCCGAAGCCGCGGAGGCCTTGTTTACGTCCCAGCCCGGCGTGTCGAAGCAGATCCGCTTGCTTGAGGATGAACTGGGTGTGGAGATTTTCGTGCGTCATGGCAAGCGCCTGATAGCCATCACCGAGCCGGGCCGGCAGGTGTTGCTGATTGCCGAACGCATGCTGCTGGATGTGGAAAACCTGCGAAAGGTGGGGGCCGAATTCAGCAACGAGGCAACCGGCAGCCTGTCCATCGCCTTCACCCACACCCAGGCCCGCTACGCGTTGCCCAGGGTTGTCCAGGCCTTCATGGCCCGGTATCCCAATGTTCGTTTGTCCTTTCACCAGGGCAATCCGAAGCAGGTCTGCGAGTACGTTCTTTCAGGCGTGGCCGATATCGCCATCGCCACCGAGGCGATCGCCGAGCACGAGGATATCGTGATGCTGCCCTGCTACCAGTGGAACCGCTGCGTCATCGCGCCGCAGCGCCATCCCATCTTGTCCGAGCATCCGCTGACCCTGGAGGCGATTGCCCGCTATCCGCTGGTGACATACGACTTTGCCTTCACCGGCCGCAACCGGATCAACGAGGCTTTTACCGGGCGCGGGCTCCGGCCGAACGTGATTCTCACGGCCATCGATTCGGACGTGATCAAGACTTATGTGGCGATGGGCCTGGGGGTCGGCATCCTGGCGCGCATGGCCTACGACGCGGCGGTGGACAAGGATCTGGGGATGCTGGATGCGGCGCATCTCTTCGAGTCGAGCACGACCCGCATCGGCGTGCGCCGCAATGCCTGGTTGCGGGGCTATGTGTATGCCTTCATCGAAATATTTGCGCCGCACCTCTCCCGCCGGGTGGTGGAGCTTGCACTGGCCGGGGGCGGGGAGGATCCGGGGCTGTAAGCACGGAGTGTTGGTTGGATGAAGCCCGGCCCCCGGCAAAAAGAAACCGGGGCCAGGCCCCGGGTTCCGTGGTGATGACGGTGCTGCGTGTTATGCGCGATTGCGGCGCATGCGGCTCAGACCAAGCAGGCCCAGGCCGGCCAGCACCATCGTCGAAGGCTCGGGAACCTTCGACGAGGCCAGCGCACCGACGATCCCGAATTCCTCGAAACCGTTGGTGTTGCAGCCCAGCGTGTTGCCGTCGAGCGGAGCGACGACGAAGGCGCCGGTGGCGTCCATGAGGCAGCCGACATTCGCTTTAACCACGAACAGGTCGGTGGCCAGGTACTGGTTGAGGTCCATGTCCGGCGCATAGACGAGGAAGTCCGGCTTGCCGGAGCCCTTGTTGTGCTCGAGCTTGATGTAGTCGTCACCGTTGGCGGTCACGCCGGCGCAGCCGTCCGGGTTGGTGAGCGGATTGTAGGCGTCCGCTGCGCAGGCTGACGCGCTTCCCAAAAAGGTCAGCTGACCGTAGTTGTAGGTCGGGTCGCTTAGGTCGAGGGTGCCGTTGTTGTTCCGGTCGAGGTTCCAGGAGGCCTTGACGGCGTTGGTCGCCGCATCCTGGATCTCGACCCGGGCACTCACAAACAGGGAGTCGAGCTTGCCGGCCTGGTTGTAGTCCGCGTAGATCACCGGGATGCTGGCCAGCGGATTCAGCGAATGCAGGTAGGTCAGCATGTTGCCGACCGTCGAGGTGCCGCCATTGAGCGCTGCCGGCTCGCTGTAGTCCTTGCCGTTCGGCGTATCCACCGGCGAGCTGAAGCGCTCCTGGGTGTTGCCGCCCCACGATCCCGTCCAGCCGAGTACGTTGTTATTGCTCGCCGCTTCGACCGGATTCTGGAAGTTTACGCCGGAACCGTTCGGGTTGAGGTTGGTGGCTCCGGATGCGCCGGAGGTCAGGTTGATGGCGATGGTTCCGGTGCCGGTCGTGAAGTCGAAGCTGCCGTAGGTGGCCGACGGGAGGAAGCCGCCGACGGGCTGGCTGGCGCTGCCCTGGATTGTGTCGAGAACCTTTGCGGAATAAGACCAGAAGGCGTCGTACTTGAAGGCGATGGGAATGCCGTTCATCAGGATCGCATCGCGGAGGTTGCCACTACCGTCCTTGTACTGGCCGTAGGTTGCGTTGGCATTGTTCTCGGGGGTCGGCAGGAGCGTGAAAGGCGCACTTGCGGCGCCAACCTGACCTGTAAAACCGGCTGCGGCAATGGCTGCTGCTGCCAAAATATTGATTTTTTTCGTTTTCATGGCTTTCTCCTCATGCGCGCTGAGTAAATCGGCAAAAACCACATATTCGAAACAAAATTTAGCATTTTGCGTGCCATTCTTGATGATATTGGCGTAAAGGAAGGCGCGGCGCGGCTTTTCACACGGGCTTGCTGCTTTTGAAGCGGTGACCTTTTGGCGATATGTAAAAAAAGCCGACGCCACGGGCGCAGAGGCGGGGTGGCGGAGAAGACGAGGTGCCGGGGGCCTTATTGTTTCGAGATCCTTCCCCGCCGGACCGGGATGGCGCTTTGTGAGAGACTCGGGTTTCCGTCGCCGTTCATCCCCCCGCCATGCAATCCCTGACTACCTTTGCCGCGCTGCTGCTGGCTTCCGTGCTGTTCGTTCCACTTTTCAAGCGTGCCGGGCTCGGGACGGTGCTGGGCTACCTGGCGGTGGGCATGCTGATCGGGCCTTTTGGCATCAAGCTGGTGCGGGATCCGGATAACCTGATGCACACCGCCGAGCTGGGCGTGGTTTTGCTGCTTTTCGTGATCGGGCTGGAATTGAAGCCGTCGCGTCTCTGGGCGCTGCGCCGCTCGGTGTTTGGCCTGGGTGCGCTGCAGCTGATCGGGTCGGCGGCGGCGCTGGCGGTGGCGGGGCGCTACCTTGGGTTGTCGCTGTCGGCGGCGGCGCTGGTCGGCATCATCCTGGCGCTGTCATCGACCGCTTTCGTGCTGCCAACCCTCGCCGAGCGTCGCGAGTTGTCGACGCGTTATGGGCGCGATGCCTTTGCAATCCTGTTGTTCCAGGATTTGTCGGTGATTCCGCTTTTGGCGCTGATTCCACTTTTCGGCACCGGAAAATCCACCGCACTCACCCACCCGGCGGTGGGCCTCGGCTTGCTGGTGGCGGTGGCGGTGGTCGGTCGGCCCTTGCTGAATGCCTTGTTCCGGCACGTCGCGCGGGTCAATAGCCGGGAGATGTTTACCGCCGCGGCGCTGGTGACGGTGCTCGGGCTGGCGCTGATGATGCAGGCGGGCGGGTTGTCCATGTCGCTGGGGGCCTTTGTGGCCGGGGTGCTGCTGGCCGATTCCGAATTTCGCCACGAGCTGGAGGCGTCGATTGCGCCTTTCCAGGGCTTGCTCCTCGGTTTGTTTTTCATGGCGGTGGGGATGTCCACCAACCTGAGTCTGCTGGTGAAGTTTCCGTGGCAGATCCTCGGGCTGACCGTCGGGCTGGTCGCCATCAAGTTTGGTGTTCTCTATGGCCTGCGCCGGCTGGTGGGCGGAGCGAAGCCGGAGGCCCGACTGCTGGCGCTGGCGCTGGCCCAGGGCGGCGAATTCGCCTTCGTGCTGTTCGACGCGGCCCAGTCCTTCCGGGTACTGGGCGAAGTGCAGGCCGACAAGCTCACGCTGGTGGTGGCGCTGTCGATGGCGGTGTCGCCGCTGCTGCTGATGCTCGGCGATTTCCTGGCCCGGGTCGATGTGGCGAAGCAGGCGCCGCGCGCCTTCGACGAAATGCCCGGCGAGGCCAGTGAAGTGGTCATCGCCGGTTTCGGGCGGGTCGGCCAGATCGTCGGCCGCCTGCTACTGGCGCGGGGGGCCCGCTTTACGGCGCTGGACGTGGATGCGGAGCAAGTGGACGCCGTGCGCAAGTTCGGGCTCAAGGTGTTCTACGGCGATGCGGGCAACCTCGATGTGCTGCACTCGGCTCAACTGGGGGAGGCCAAGGTTTTCGTGTTGGCGATTGACGACGTGAAGGCCTCGCTGCGCACCGCCGAGCTGGTGCGCAAGCATTTTCCCAATGTGCAGATCGTGGCGCGGGCGCGTAACCGCTTCCATGCCAGCCGGCTGATGGATCTGGGCATCGAGCGGCAAATCCGCGAAACCCTGCCTTCCAGCCTCGAAATGGCCCGCTGGACCCTCGAATTGCTCCACGAGCCTCCGGCGCTGGTGGACCAGATGGTGAGCAGCTTTGCCCGCCACGATGCGGAAGTGCTGGCGCGTCAGCAGGCGATCGCCCATGACGAAGGCAAGCTTATCCAGTCGTCGCGGGAGGCGCGGGAAGAGCTGGCCCAGATTCTCGAAGAGGCGCGCACAGCCTTCGTCAAGAAGGCGAAAGGCGTCAAGGCCTGAGCAGCAGGGCCTGGGTTTCGGCGGCGGAAAACCGGCTGGCGAGGGCCAGCATCAGCGCGATGCGGGCCTTGGGCGGGGGAAGATCGCCGGCGGTGAGCCAGCCTTCACCGTCATCGTCGGCATTGGCGTTGCGGGTCACCGGCCCGGCGCAGCGGCTGGCACGCAGGATCGCCACGCCCTGATCCCGTGCCAGGCGCAGGCCCGGCAGCCAGGCGGCCGGAACGCTGCCGTGTCCGGCCAGGGCCAGCACCAGGCCCCGTGCGCCATCCGTCACGCAGGCGTCGATGAGCCTGGCCGGGGCGCCGGCGTAGCCGGGCAGGATGTCCACCCGGGGAAGGCTTGTCACATCGAGATCGGCAAAGCGCCCGTCGGCCCGGGCGGTAGTCCAGGCTTCGGCCGATTCGAAGGCATCCAGCCCACTGGTGCGCGCCTTGACCAGGTGGCGGGCGCCGTGGGCCGCGCCGTTCATCACCACCAGCACGCCCTTGCCGCGGGCGTCGCTGCCGCTGGCGAGGCGGACGGCCGCGAGCAGGTTGGCCGGCCCGTCGGCCTGGGGGTGGTCGGCCGGGCGCATGGCGCCGGTGAGCACCACCGGCTTGCCGGCCGGAAGCGTCAGGTGCAGGAAATACGCCGTTTCTTCCAGGGTGTCGGTGCCGTGGAGGATGACGATGCCGTCAATGGCCGGGTCGCGCCGCGCCCGGCGCACGGCGGCAAGAATCACCAGCCAGTCGGAGGGCGTCATGTCCTTGCTGTCGAGGGCGAGGATTTGTTCCGCCGATATGTCGGCCGCCTCCGCCAGGCCCGGCACGGAGGCCAGCAGCGCACCCACCGGGCGCACGCCGGCCTTGTAGCGGCTGCCTCCGCTGGCCGGATCGGCTTCGCCGGCGATCGTGCCGCCGGTGGCGAGGATGTGGATCATTGTGGTGTGAGCCCTCTTCGCTTTCAGTGCGAAAGAATCTTGGCCAGAAACTGCTGTGCCCGCTCGGAGCGCGGGTTGGCGAAGAAGGCTTCCTTGGTGTCGTCCTCGACGATGCGACCCTGATCCATGAAGATCACCCGGTTGGCGACTTTCCGCGCGAAGCCCATTTCGTGGGTGACGCACATCATGGTCATGCCTTCCTGGGCGAGTTCGACCATCACGTCGAGCACCTCGTTGATCATCTCGGGGTCGAGGGCCGAGGTGGGTTCGTCGAAGAGCATGCAGATCGGGTCCATCGCCAGCGCCCGGGCGATCGCCACCCGTTGCTGCTGGCCGCCCGAGAGCTGGCCGGGGAATTTGTCGGCGTGGGCCTTGAGGCCAACCCGGTCGAGCAGCTTGAGGCCCTTGTCGCGGGCTTCGTCCTTCGAGCGGCCGAGCACCTTCACCTGGGCGATGGACAGGTTGTCGGTGATGCTCATGTGGGGAAACAGCTCGAAGTGCTGAAACACCATGCCCACCTTGCTGCGCAGCTTCGATAGATTGGTCTTCGGGTCGCCCACTGAAATGCCATTGATACTGATCGTGCCGGACTGGAAGGGCTCGAGGCCATTGACGCATTTGATCAGCGTCGATTTGCCCGAGCCGGACGGCCCGCACACCACGATCACTTCGCCCTTTTTTACCTCGGTGCTGCAGTCGGTAAGAACCTGGAAACTGCCGTAGTGCTTGGAAACATTGTGGATGGAGATCATGCGGGTTTCCCGGAATCAATGCGCCACGTGGGCGTTGAGTTTCTTTTGATAGCGGCGCACCAGTTGCGAGGCCGCAAAGCAGATGAAGAAGTAAACCGCGCCGGCAAACAGCAGCAGCTCGACCAGCCGGCCGTCCCGGTCGCCCACCTTGTAGGCCGCGCCGAAGAAGTCGGCCAGCGCCGACACATAAACCAGCGACGTATCCTGGAACAGCACGATGGCCTGGGTGAGCAGCAGCGGCACCATGTTGCGGAAGGCCTGCGGCAACACCACCAGACGCATGGCCTGGCTGTAGCTCATGCCCAGCGCCGAGGCGGCGGCGACCTGCCCCTTGGGCACGCTCTGGATACCGGCGCGGATGATTTCCGAGTAGTAGGCCGATTCGAACAGCGCGAAACCCATCATTGCCGAGCTCAGGCGCAGGTCGGTGCCCGGCGGGAAGTCGAGCAGG
>NZ_JAOAUU010000125.1 GCF_030157465.1 Zoogloea sp. | reverse complement strand
GGTGCATAAGGAAAATAATACAAGGTCGGGTTAGCCCGCAGGGCGTAACCCGACACCAGCATGAACATCGATGGGCACGTCCGATGTCGGGTTACGCTGCGCTAACCCGACCTACCCAAGCTGAAGTCGTCCCTTGCAAGGGTCAGATTGCAGCGTATTTCCTGTAGGGGCGACTTCAGTCGCCCGCGGACTTTGATCAACGGCTTGCCTGTGATTCAACGTGCGGAGGGGCGACTGAAGTCGCCCCCGCAAGGGCACAACAACGCGCCTGCAAGCGAACGGGTCGATAGCCAAAAAAACCACGGAGTGACCCGTGGTTTTTTCAGGTTTGGCGGGCTACGGATGAGCGCTTAGAACTGCCCGCCGCCAAAGCCTTCGTGATGGCCGGCCGGCACCTGCGGTTTGTCTTCCGGCAGTTCGGCCACGATGGCGTCGGTGGTGAGGATCAGGCCGGCCACTGACGCGGCGTTCTGCAGGGCCGAGCGGGTGACCTTGGCCGGGTCGAGCACGCCCTGTTCGACGAGGTCGCCGTAGGTGCCGTTGCCGGCGTTGTAGCCGTAGTTGCCGCTGCCCTCGATCACCTTGTTCACCACCACCGAGGCTTCGTCACCGGCGTTGGTGACGATCTGGCGCAGGGGTTCTTCCACCGCGCGCAGCACGATCTTGATGCCCGCGTCCTGCTCGTGGTTGTCGCCCTTCAGGTTGGCAATGGCGCTGCGCGCGCGCAGCAGGGCCACGCCGCCGCCGGGCACCACGCCTTCTTCGACTGCTGCGCGGGTGGCGTGCAGGGCGTCTTCGACGCGGGCCTTTTTCTCCTTGAGTTCCACTTCGGTGGCGGCGCCCACCTTGATGACGGCAACGCCGCCGGCCAGCTTGGCCTTGCGTTCCTGGAGCTTCTCCTTGTCGTAGTCGGAGGTCGATTCGTCGATCTGGGCGTCGATTGTGCCGACCCGGGCCTTGATGGCGTCGGCGCTGCCGAGGCCATCGACCACCGTGGTGCTCTCCTTGCCGACTTCGATGCGCTTGGCCTGGCCCAGGTCTTCCAGGGTGGCTTTGTCGAGCGTCAGGCCGACTTCCTCGGCGATCACGCGGCCGCCGGTGAGGATGGCGATGTCTTCCAGGATCGCCTTGCGACGGTCGCCAAAGCCCGGCGCCTTGACGGCCACCACCTTGAGGATGCCGCGGATGGTGTTGACCACCAGCGTCGCCAGGGCTTCGCCTTCCACGTCCTCGGCAATGATCAAGAGCGGCCGGCCGGCCTTGGCCACCTGTTCGAGGATCGGCAGCAGGTCGCGGATGCTGGAGATCTTCTTGTCGAAGAGCAGGATGAAGGGCTCATCCAGCGCGGCGATCTGCTTTTCCGGGTTGTTGATGAAGTAGGGCGACAGGTAGCCCCGGTCGAACTGCAGGCCTTCGACCACGTCGAGTTCGTTGTTGAGGCTCTTGCCGTCTTCCACGGTGATCACGCCGGACTTGCCGACCCGGTCGATGGCGTCGGCAATGATCTGGCCGATGTCGGCATCCGAGTTGGCGGAGATGGCGCCGACCTGGGCGATTTCCTTGCTGGTGGTGGTCGGGCGGGCGATGTTGCGGATCTCGGCGACGATGGCGATCACCGCCTTGTCGATGCCGCGCTTGAGGTCGGTGGGGTTGTAACCGGCCGCCACATACTTGAAGCCTTCGCGGACGATGGCCTGGGCCAGCACGGTGGCGGTGGTGGTGCCGTCACCGGCGTTGTCGGAGGTGCGCGAGGCGACTTCCTTCACCAGCTGGGCGCCGATGTTCTCGTATTTATCCTTGAGCTCGATTTCCTTGGCGACGGAAACACCGTCCTTGGTCACCGTGGGGGAGCCGAAGGCGCGCTCCAGCACCACGTTGCGGCCTTTCGGGCCGAGGGTCACCTTGACGGCGTCGGCGAGGATGTTCACACCGGTGACGATGCGGGCGCGGGCTTCGTCGCCAAACAGCACTTTCTTTGCGGGCATGCGGATAGCTCCTGATTTTTTGCGGAATGTTCGGGTGGGCGGACGAGAGCGTCAGCGCTCGATGATGGCGATGACGTCTTCCTCGCGCAGCACGAGGGCGTCCTGGCCGTCGATCTTCACGGCCTGGCCGGCGTACTTGCCAAACAGCACCCTGTCGCCCGGCTTGACGATCAGCGGATGCAGTTCGCCGCTGGCGAGCAGCCGGCCGTTGCCCACGGCCAGCACTTCGCCCTGGTCGGGTTTTTCTCCGGCGCTGTCGGGGATGACGATGCCGCTGGCGGTGGCGCGTTCCGCTTCGGTGCGCCTGACGATGATCCGGTCGTAGAGCGGACGAATTGCCATTTGATTCTTCTCCATTGCGTGATTGGGCGATCAGCCGGTCGGGCCGGCCGTGCTCATTCCATTGCAAGGGCAATGCCAGCACTCAACGACCTTGATTGCTAACAACTTTTCTTTTTCGGGGTGCTCCGGGGTGACTGGAAATCAACAGCCCGTGGCGCAACGGTGTTGTCCGGGAAGCATTAAAAACTTCGGTTTGTGGTTTTTATTGTTAAATAATTCAATAGCTTAGGTGTTTTTTGGAAAAGCCGTGAAATGCACTTGGCGTGTGCAATGCATATTCGAATAAGTTGGTTTGGTGCGCAGCGTCGCCACGACACACTCGGTCCATTCGTGCCCTGGGCGCGCTTTGATGAAAGGGTTCGACATGCAGGCTGTGATCGTGGGGGCGGACCGGATAGAAGGAATCCGCAGTGAAATCCTGAGGGTCGCCGACCAGTTCGGCATCAAGGGTATCGACCACTGGACCGGGCGCAAGGCCTCGGAGAACCGGCGCCAGCTGTCGCGCCGCACCGGGCTGGTGGTGTTCATGTGCGACCGGGCCAATCACATGCTGATGCGCAATGTGCGCAAGCAGGCCGAAGAGATGGGCATTCCGGTGGTGTTCGCCCGCCATTCGGCGACCGAAGTGCGCGAGCGCCTCGACGACCTGAGCGGCGCCCGGGTGAGGCGCGCGTCGTGAGCGCCCCGGGCCGGCTGTCAGGCTGCAATTGCCGCCACGGAAGGTAAAAAGCTATCCACGCAGCCGCTGCAAAGCACTGCGTGATTAATTGGTTTGGGGGTGCGATGGCCGGCGCTAAAGTGGGTCATCCCATTGAAATTGCTGCATCGCACCCATGCCCAAGACACCTTCATCAACACTTGCCATCGAGTTGCGTGCGGTGTCCCGCCGCTTTGCCGACCCCGGTGGCCGCACGGTGGGTGTGCAGCCCACCAGCCTGATTGTGCCGCAGGGCGAGATCCACGGAATCATCGGGTTCTCGGGGGCCGGCAAATCCACGTTGCTGCGCCTCGTCAATCTGCTCGAACGACCCGATGCCGGCGAAGTGATCGTTCATGGCAACACGCTCACCCGTTTGTCTGCTGCCGGCCTGCGCCAGGCCCGGCATCGCATCGGGATGATCTTTCAGCACTTCAACCTGCTGCATAACCTGACCGTTGCCGACAACGTGGCGCTGCCGATGCGCATCGCCGGCGCCGACCCGGCACGCATCCGCGAGCGGGTGCAGGTGTGCCTCGATTTTGTCGGGCTGGCCGAAAAGGCCGATGTTTATCCCGGTCGCTTGTCTGGCGGCCAGAAGCAGCGTGTCGCCATCGCCCGCGCCCTGGCGCCCGAGCCCCACGTGCTGCTGGCCGACGAGCCGACTTCGGCCCTCGACCCGCGCACCACGCTCGATCTGCTGGGCGTGCTGGCCGATGCCAACCGCCGGTTCGGCGTGACCATCCTGCTGGTCAGCCACGAGATGGAAGTGATCCGCCGCCTGTGCCACCGGGTGTCGGTGATGGAAGGCGGGCGCATCGTCGAGCAGCTCGACATTGCCGACGGACGCATTCCGGAAGGCTCGCAACTGGCCAGCTGGCTGTCGGATTTCGGCGCTGTCGGCCCGGCCGCCAGCCCGTCGCCGGCTACCCGGCCGGACGCGGCGGCCACACCTCACCACTTCGCGCTGGAGGCCGCTCATGCTTGAGACGCTCATCGAACTCGCGCCGGAAATCCTCAAGGCCACCGGCGAAACCCTGCTTATGCTGGCGATCTGCCTGTCGGCGGCCATCCTTATTGGCGGTGCGCTCGGCCTGCTGGTTTTTCTCACCAGCCGCGGGCAATCGCTGGAGCGCTTTCGCGCCTTCAACCTGATCGCCAACGGCGTGATCAACGTGGTGCGCAGCTTTCCTTTCATCATTTTGCTGGTGGCGATCTCGCCCTTTACGCGGGTGATTGCCGGCACCTCCATCGGGCCGCTGGCGGCCAGCGTGCCGCTGTCGATCGCGGCGATCTTCTACTTCGCCCGCCTCATCGAGCAGACCCTGCGCGATCTGCCCCGCGGCGTCATCGAGGCCGCCGAAGCGATGGGCGCCTCGCCGCTGCAGATCATCCGCCACGTGCTGTTGGTGGAGGCGCGCTCGGGGCTGGTGCTGGCCGTCACGGTGCTGGCGGTGAGCTTTCTGTCGTACTCGGCGGTAGCCGGTGTGGTGGGTGGCGGCGGCATCGGCGATCTGGCCATCCGCTATGGCTACTACCGCTTCCAGACCGACGTGATGGTCATCACCATCGTGCTGCTGATCATCCTTGTGCAGAGCGTCCAGTTTTTCGGCCAGTGGGCCGCCCGCCGGGTGGACAAACGCTGAGCCCATCTACAACAAACCCGAACCCATGATTCCAGGAGAACACAGCATGAACATCACCCGTCGTCACTTCGCCAGCCAGATCCTGCGCAGCGTTGCCGTCCTTGGCCTGGCTGTTGGCCTGGGCCTCGGCAATGCCCACGCCCAGGAAAAGAAAACCCTGACCATTGGCGCCACCGCCGGCTCCAACTTCGACCAGCTCAAGCTCGGCATCAAGCCGGTGCTCGAAAAGAAGGGCTACACCGTCAAGCTCGTGGAGTTCAACGACTACGTGCAGCCCAACCTGGCCCTGGCCCAGGGCTCGCTGGACGCCAACCTGTTTCAGCACATCATCTATCTGAAGAAGTTTTCCGCCGACAAGGGCTTGAACCTGGTGGACATCACCAAGGCGCCCATCGCGCCGCTGGGGCTGTATTCCAAGAAGCGCAAGAGCCTGGCCGACGTGAAGGACGGCGACCGCATCACGCTGCCCAACGACCCCAGCAACCTGGCCCGTGCGCTGGTCTTCCTGGAGGCCAACAAGCTCATCAAGGTCAAGGCCGGGCTCGACCCGCTTAAGGTTACCGAGAAGGACGTGGCCGAGAACCCGCACAAGCTGGTCCTCACGCCCATCGAAGCGGCCCAGCTGCCGCGCACCCTGGATGACGCCGAGTTTGCGCTGATCAACGGCAACTTCGCGATTTCCTCCGGCCTCAAGCTGACCGAAGCCGTCGTGCTGGAAAAGACCCCTGACCACTACCTGAACGTGGTCGCGGTGAAGGCCGACGACAAGGACAAGCCGTGGGCCAAGGACATCGCCGCCGCCTTCCGCACCCCGGAATACCGCGCTGCGCTGGACAAGCACTTCGCCGGCTACGCCCGCCCGGCCTATCTGCAATAAGGCGGCGCCCCCTGTGGGTCGGACTTCAGTCCGACAGCGCACACTCAGCCAGTCGAGTCGGACTGAAGTCCGACCTACAGGGGTAGCTCCGCGGATTTATCGAAGGAACATTCTGATGAGTACCCAACACCGCCCCTACTGGGACGAGGCCCTCGAAACCCAGCCCCGTGCGGACTGGGACGCCCTCAAGCTGCAGCTGCTGCAAAAGCACCTGCACCACGCCTACAACAACTCGCCGTATTACCGGGCCAGCTTCGACGCGGCCGGGGTGCATCCGGACGCGGTGCGCAGCCTCGACGACATCCGGCGCTTTCCCTTCATCAACAAGCAGACCCTGCGCGAGCGCCAGCTCGCCGTGCCGCCCTTTGGCGATCTGGTGGCGGTGCCCGAGCGGGACATCGTTTACATCTCCGCCTCCAGCGGCTCCACCGGTGTGCCCACCGCATCGCCCTTCACCGCGCAGGATTTCGACGACTGGATCGACTACGAGGCGCGCCAGTTCTGGTCGTCGGGCCTGCGCCCGGAAGACCGCTACGCCCACTCGCTGAACTTTTCGCTGTTTGTTGGCGGGCCGTGTGTGCTGGGGGCGCAAAAGCTCGGCGCGTTGTCGATCCATGCGGGCACCGTGCCCTCGGAGCGCCTGCTGGCGATTGCGAAGCAGTTTCAGGTGACCGCCATCTGGACCACCCCGTCCTACGCCTGGTATCTGGGCGAAACGGCGGTGAAGGAGGGCATCGATCTCAAGAAGGATCTGGCCATCCGGCGTATCTTCGTGGCCGGCGAGCCCGGCGGATCGATCCCCGAAACCCGCCAGCGCATCGAAGCCCTGTGGGGTGCCTCGGTGTATGACTACTACGGCCTGTCGGACATCTTCGGTTCCTGCGCCGGCATGTGCGAGGAGAAGGACGGGCTGCACTGGGCCGAGGACCACATCCTCGTCGAAGTGCTGCACCCGGAAACCAACGAGCCGGTGGAGGAGGGCGCCCGCGGCGAGATGGTGCTGACCACGCTCAAAAAATCTGCCCGCCCGATGGTGCGCTTTCGCACCGGCGACATCGTCTCCTTCACCTCCGAACCCTGCGGCTGCGGACGCACCTCCATTCGCCTCCAGGGCGTGCACGGGCGGCTCGACGACATGCTGATCATCAAGGGCGTGAATCTCTTCCCCAGCGACGTGGAGGCCATCGCCCGCCGCGACCACGACCTCTCCGGCGAATACCGGCTGATCGTCGAGCGCGAGAACCACCTCGACCGCCTCACCGTCGAGATCGAGCGCGCGGCCACCTGCGTGGCCAGCGACAGCGAACTGGCCGGGCGCTTCGCCCACCACCTGAAGGCCGCCATCGGCGTCAGCGCGGTGGTGAAGATCCTGCCCGCCGACACCTTGCCCCGCGCCACCCACAAGGCCAGGCGCGTGGAAGACCGCCGCAGCGGCGTGTGGGGATAAGCGCTGCAGGTCGGGCGCCCCGGCCGAACGGGAAAACCGATTGGCGCTGTCATCGTTGTCTGTGGAAATCCATCAACCCGACGAAGCCGGGGGCGATGTAGGGGCGACTTCAGTCGCCCGCGGACTCCGATCAACGGCCTGCCTGTGAGCCAACGCGCGGATGGGCGACTGAAGTCGCCCCTACAGGAAATACGCTGCAGTCTGACCCTTGCAAGGGACGACTTCAGCTTGGGTAGGTCGGGTTAGCGCAGCGTAACCCGACATCGGACGTGCCCATCGATGTTCATGTTGGTGTCGGGTTACGCCCTGCGGGCTAACCCGACCTACCCGTGCTCCACGGGGCTTGACCGGGATAACAGTATCTACAAAAAACAACAATGCCGACACCAAGATTCCACAGGTAACGGTGACTTGGCCAATCAATTTGTATATCTCGCCGGCGCTGAATAAGAAATCACGCCAAATGGAATAAGCAAAAGAATTTTGCTTCGTTTGATCCCCGTTTCTTTATCTCTAGACTCGGTTTCATTCAATGTCAGTCAATAGGAAGTCATATGAAATCCAGTCTCCCCCGTCGTTCCCTGTTGTCCTTGGCCCTGCTGCTCGGCTTGTCCAGCGTCGCCCAGGCAGACGTGACGCTGCTCAACGTCTCCTACGATCCGACCCGGGAACTCTACCAAGACTACAACGCCGCCTTCGCCAAGCACTGGAAGGCCAAGAACAACGAAGTCGTCACCATCAAGCAATCCCACGGCGGCTCCGGCAAGCAGGCCCGCTCGGTCATCGACGGGCTCGAAGCCGACGTGGTGACCTTGGCGCTGGCCGCCGACGTGGATGCCCTCCATGAAAACGGCAAGCTGATTCCGGCCGACTGGCAAAAGCGTCTGCCGCACAACGCCTCGCCCTACACCTCGACCATCGTGTTCCTGGTGCGCAAGGGCAACCCGAAGGGCATCAAGGACTGGAACGATCTGGTCAAGCCGGGCATCGAGGTGATCACCCCGAACCCCAAGACCTCCGGCGGCGCCCGCTGGAACTACCTGGCCGCGTGGGGTTATTCCCTCAAGCAGCCGGGCGGCAACGAAGCCACCGCCAAGGAATTCGTCAAGAAGATCTTCGGCAACGTGAAGGTGCTTGATTCGGGCGCCCGCGGCTCCACCACCACCTTTGCCGAGCGCGGCATTGGCGACGTGCTGATCGCCTGGGAAAACGAAGCCTACCTGGCCGTCAAGGAGCTTGGCCCTGAGAAGTTCGACATCGTCACCCCGTCCGTGTCCATCCTTGCCGAGCCGCCCGTCTCGGTGGTCGACAAGGTGGTCGACAAGCGCGGCACCCGCAAGGTCGCCGAGGAATACCTGAAGTACCTGTACTCGCCGGAAGGCCAGGACATCGCCGGCAAGAACTACTACCGCCCGACCGATACCAAGGTGGCCGCCAAGTACACCAAGCAGTTTGCGCCGGTGAAACTCTTCACCATCGACGACGTGGCGGGCGGCTGGACCAAAGCCCAGAAGACCCACTTCTCCGACGGCGGTGTGTTCGACCAGATCATCGTCAAGTAAGCACCCATCCCGTTCCGGTCATCGGCCGGAACGGTTTTCAATCGCCAGTGCCAAACCTTTGGCCTGGCGTTTTATTTGATTTCCGCAAAGGCCCGGACGTCCACGGCGAGTGGATCTTCCCCCCTGAATCCGCATTCATGGCTGCGGGATTTTCGGCCCATCGGCCCACGCCGGGAGCGTGCTTCCCGCTGCACACCAGAGCTCTTGCTTCATTCGAATCCCTGAAGGAGATTTCCATGTCCCACTGGTATGAAGACAACGCCTTGTCCATCGGCCGCACGCCGCTGATCAAGCTCAACCGCGTCACCGACGGCGCCGGCGCCACGGTGCTGGCCAAGATCGAAGGGCGCAACCCGGCCTATTCGGTCAAGTGCCGCATTGGCGCGGCGCTGGTGTGGGACGCCGAAAAACGTGGCCTGCTCGGGCCGGGCAAGGAACTCATCGAACCCACCAGCGGCAACACCGGCATCGCCCTGGCCTTTGTGGCCGCCGCGCGGGGCATTCCGCTGACCCTGACCATGCCCGAAACGATGAGCATCGAGCGGCGCAAGCTGCTGCTGGCTTACGGCGCCAGGCTGGTGCTCACCGAAGGCGCCAAGGGCATGCCCGGCGCAATCGCCAAGGCCGAGGAAATCGCCGCGTCCGACCCCGACAAATACGTGCTGCTGCAGCAGTTCAAGAACCCGGCCAATCCGGCCATTCACGAAACCACCACCGGCCCCGAAATCTGGGACGACACCGACGGCAACGTGGATATCCTGGTTTCGGGCGTGGGCACCGGGGGCACCATCACCGGCGTGTCGCGCTATTTCAAGCAAGGGCGAGGCAAGTCGATCCAGTCGGTGGCAGTGGAGCCGGCGGCCAGCCCCGTCCTCACCCAGACCCGCGCCGGCGAGCCGCTCAAGCCCGGCCCGCACAAGATCCAGGGCATCGGCGCCGGCTTCGTGCCCGCCGTGCTCGACCTGAGCCTGGTGGATGCGGTGGAGCAGGTGAGCAACGAAGAAGCCGTGGAATTCGCCCGCCGCCTGGCGCGCGAGGAGGGCATCCTGGTGGGCATTTCATGCGGAGCGGCGACGGCGGTGGCCGTGCGCCTGGCCAAGCGTCCCGAAAACGCCGGCAAAACCATCGTGGTCATCCTGCCCGACTCCGGCGAGCGCTACCTGAGTTCGATACTGTTCGAAGGCGTGTTTGACGCCGCCGGGCTACCAGCTTGAAGGATGGGCCAGTGGAGTAAAAAAAGCCGCGTGAAGCGGCTTTTTTGCAGGCTCTGCAGGAGCCATGCAGAGCTTAAGTAGGGGCGACTTCAGTCGCCCGCGGAGGCAAAACCGGGATCTACCCTGATTTTGCCGGCTGAGGGCGACTGAAGTCGCCCCACAAAGCCCCAACAATGCACCTCACCATCGGTGCAAAGCTATTCCGTTTCAGGCGCGGCTCAATCCGCCGTGGCCAACGGTGTGGGTCGGGCTACCTCTGCGGCCTCGGGGCGCCCGTAGGCGTAGCCCTGCAGCCAAAAGGGATTCCCGGCGGCGAGGCGGCGGTAATCCGGCGCCGCATCTTCCACGTGGGTGAGGATGGGCGTGGCGTCGCCGCGCAGTGCGGTGAGCCATTCGAGCGCCTCCCGGGCCGTGCTGCCGCTGCCCAGCTTGCGGCTGTCGATCTTCACGAAATCGGGCCAGGCATGGTTGGAGATGGCCTGCCACTGGGCCAGCGAATCCAGATTGACTGCCACCCGAAAGCCGTTGGCGCGGTAGTTGCGCAGCACGAAGGTCAGCAGGTCGGGCTGGGCGCTGGCCTCCACCGGGGTCTCGATGACGATGCTCGCCGGCGAGACCCCGAGGGCGTCGACCACCCGCCGGAACGCCCGGCCGTGGTCGTCGCCAACGGCGGCCAGCAGACGGCCGTGCACGTTGAGAAAGAGCGGCAGCGTGTGGCCGGCGACGAGGGCGTTGAGCAGGTGCAGCGTGCGCGCCAGCCGGTCGAGGGCGATCAGGTGACCGTCATCGGGCATGCCGGAAAACAGCGTCCACGGCGAGCCGCCCTGCTCATCCGCGCTGGCGCTGCGCAGAAAGGCCTCGCGGCCGACAATCTGCCTGTTGTTCGAGTCGACAATCGGCTGAAACGCCGTCGACAACGCGAAACCAAACCAGTCGCCCAGCACGCCGCCGCTGTCCGTGCGATGCAACTGCTTGCCCGGCACCGGCCCCGGCGGAAGCCGATCGAGAAAGGCGCGGGCGAGGGGCGCGATGGTGGGGTTGGCAAGGCTCATTTCAGGCTCCTGATCCGATATTCGCGCCACTTTATTGGCGAGCGGCGGCGGGGGGAACCAAGAAATCGTGCAAACCATATTGGTGGGAACGTGGTGGCAGGCGTTCTGGCGGCCGGGAGTTTGCATCCGGGCTTGCTGCATGGATATGTGAGGGGTTGGATTGGGGATAGGGCTGCGACGGGGAGGGGGGGCCGGGGGGATTGAAGATTTCGACGGGGTGAGGTTTTGCCGGTAAGTGGGGGAAGCGGTGGGATTGGTTGGGGGGCTGCTTGTTGGCCTAGGACTAAACCGCTCTCGCGGTAGCCCTCCGATTCCGTGCAGTGGTCGCTGACAGA
>NZ_JAOAUU010000124.1 GCF_030157465.1 Zoogloea sp. | reverse complement strand
ACTGCCACATCCTGTCCCACGAGGACCACGAAATGATGCGTCGCTTCGTGGTGGTTTAAGCGCTTGGCGGGCAGGGCGGCGCTGTTCCTGCCGTCCCGCCCGAAGCGCAGGTGTCAGGGCACGATCCAGTCGCCGTCGGCCTCCAGCCGGCCGTTGGCGCCGACTTTCATCACGTAGGCGCCCTTCGAGCCGTAGCGCTGGCCCGGGCCCAGGGTGAAGCGCGGAAAGGACGTGCTCACCGCGCCGGCGTAGGCATCCTCGACCCGTTCCAGCAGCGCCTCCCGCGTGGGGGGCGAGGGCAGCGTGTACAGCGCCCGGGCGGTGACGGCGCAGGCCGACCAGGTGTTGCCCTGGACGCGTTCCGTATCGCGGGCGAGGCTCAGGCCGTGGCTGCTCATCCAGCCGCCCAGGTTGAAGACCAGGCGCGCCAGCCGGGGGGCGGCTTCATCGAAGGGATAAATAACCCGCAGATTGCTGCTTGAAAGGGCGCTGAGCGCCGTGGCGTCCGGCGCCCGGTCCAGCTCGGCCAGGGTGCCGGAAACAAGGATTTCCGCATCGACCGGCAGGGCTGGCTGGCGCGCGATGAAGCTGCGCAGGGCGGCCGGCGGCAGCCACAGGGCCAGCACGTCGCCCTCGGCCAGGGGCGGCAGCGGGCTGGCGGGGTCGATGTGAATCTGAGCGCTGTCCGGCAGGGCCGCGGCCAGCGCGGCGGCGCCGTGGCGGCCGATGTCGTCGGCCGCAAAAACCTGCACCAGCCGGCGCGGCAGGCGGGGCCGGCCTTCCAGATGGCGCGCCATCACCCGGCCTTCGAGGGCCACGCCGGGCCACAGGTAGATCGAGCTGGAGGGCGCCGGGCCGGCCGCGTCGGTGTTGGGAAACAGGCAGGGCAGGCCTTCGGCCTCGCAGAATTCATGCATCGGCGCCCAGTCGCGGGCGATCCCGGCAACCAGGGCGAAGGCCGGCTGGCGGCGCATGTGCGCGTCGAGCTGGGCCGGCCAGCTGGCGGGCGGGCCTTCGAGCTGCCAGGTGTGCAGTTGCCAGCTGCGCCGCCCCTTGCCGGGGCGGGGGCCGAGTTCGGCCACGCAGTGGCGCAGCACGTCGAGCATGGCGCGCTGCTGGCGCGGCTCGGTGTCGGGGGCGAGCACGGTGGCCAGGTGCAGGGTGGTGTCGTCCACGCCGGGGGCCGGCGTGGCAGCGAGGCTGCGCAGATAGGCGGTCAGGGCGTCCACTTCCCGGTCGCTCAGGGTGTAGCGGGGCATCAGCGCATCGAAGGGTGCGCCGCCGGCGCCGGTGCCGTCGCGCAGGGCGCGGGCGAGGCGGGGGGTGTCGTAGGCCGGGCGGATGCGAAAGGCGTGGTCCTCCAGCGTCATGCCGGCGGCCCGCCGGGGCTGGCGGCCAGTGGGCTGGCGGCCAGGCGCGAACAGCGTGGCGCCGGTGATTGGCGGCACGATGCTCACGCCCTCCACGGTGCCCATGCCGCTTGGCCGGTGGCACTGCACGCAGGCCAGATCGCGCCCGCGCAGTGCGCCGCCGCCGGGGCGCCAGCCTTCCAGCGGCGTGCCGTCGGCGCGCAGGCCGTCCCGGTAGAGGCGCCGGCCTTCGCCCAGCAGGGTGTCGCCGGCCAGGGCCGGCGCGGCAAGAAGCGCCGTGATGAGGCCGGCGAGGGCAGAAAGGCGCGGTTTCAAGGCTTTTGCACGGCGAGCATCGGGCCGAGTTCGGCCAGGATGCGGTCGGCCTGGGCCAGGCCATCCAGGCGCACCCACGGCTGGCCCGGTGCGCGGCGCAGGAAGGTGAGCGGCGTGTGCCCCATCTTGTCCGGGCGATAGGCGTTGAAGGCCTTTTGCACACTGGCGCTGGCTGCGCTGCTGCCGGTCAGGAAGATCCAGTTGTCGTCGGCGCCAAACTGGCGGGCGTAGTCCTTGAGCTGCCGGGGCGTGTCGTGTTCGGGGTCGATGGACACCGACACCATGTGCAGTCGCCGCCGCTCGGCGCCGAGCCTGTTCTGCACTTCGGCAAAAATCCGCGTCATGGGCGGGCAGATGGCCGTGCAGCTGGTGTAGATGAAGTTGAGCAGCACCGGCCGGCCGTCGTCGAGGCGCTGGGCAAGCGCCACGGCCGCGCCGTCCTGGTCGCGCAGCATCACCTTGGGCAGTGCGTAGGGGGCTTCGCTGCGGCTGACTGTCGAGGCGGCGGGCGCCGCGTGATGGTGATGATGGGCGTGTTCGTCGGCGCGCAGGCTGCCCGGAAGGGCAAGGACCGCGGCGAGGGCGAGGCTGGCGGAAAAGGCGGCTGGACGGGACATGATGCGTGCTCGGTAGGGACGGAGAAAGGCCGCGGAGACGGACGCCGGAGCGTATCGGCGCAGCGTCCGCGGCACACCGTGAACTGAACCACGATGTGGGCAGCCGTTCGGGCTAACTTTGGTTAAATGGGTTAACTCGCGTGAATTCGCCCCGGCGCGGGCCTCGGCCGGTGATACGGTGCGGGCATCTTCAATGCCCCGGTTGCAAGCAGGTCATGAGTCGTTTCGATTACAGGCGCGTGCTGCGTGCCGGAGTGGTGGCCGGTGCGCTGCTGGCGGTCGGGATATGGATCGTCGATGAGGAGGAGGCCCCCCGGGTGGCGTCGCCGCCGGTGGCGGAATTTGTCGCGTATGACGAGCGGCCGGCCTTGTCCAGCGTGCTTCAGCCGGGGGCGCTGCCGAGCCTGCAAGGGATTATTGCCGGCAGCGGCGGGGCGCCGGGCGTGGCGATCCTGGCGGCACTGGGCAGCGGCCCGAGCCTGGTGCCCGAGGGCGAGCTTTTCAACGAAGACCTCCGCGTCGAACGCGTGCAGCCCGACGGCGTGCTGCTGCGCCGACTGTCCGATAACGCGCCTGTCGTGCTGACCCTGGACCCGTCGGCCGAGAACGAACTGCCGACGCCGGCGGCGGGCCTGCAGCCGCCCGGCCCGGTCGAGGCGCCGCCGGCCGGCCGCGTTTCGGCCCCGGTCGATGCCTCGGGGCCACCGCCCGGACCCGGCCTGACCGGGCCGGCGCTGCCGGGGCCGGTTTCCGGCGGGGAGTAAGCCGGCGAGTCCTTGCGTCGGGCCGCCCTGCACCGCACAATTGGCCGTCATTTTTCGAGGCCGTGCCCATTTTCATGCTCGCTCCCGATGCGCACCCGAGCCTGCCCGCCGGGCTGATCGCCTGCCACGAGTGCGACCTGCTGCAGACCGAGCCGGTGCTCGCCCCCGGCGAAACCGCCCGTTGCGCCCGTTGCGGCGCCTTTCTGGCGCGTAACCCGCCGGACAGCGTGGATCGTTCGCTGGCCCTGAGCCTTGCCGCCGCGATTCTTTACCTGATTGCCAATATCTATCCGCTGGTCGGCCTCGAGATGCAGGGCCAGCGGGTGGAGGTGACGCTCGCCGGCGCCCTGCTGATCCTGTGGCGCGACGGCATGCAGCCGGTGGCGGCGCTGGTCGGCGTCACGACCCTGGTTTTTCCGCTGCTCGAGCTGGCGATGATTCTCGTCGTGCTGGTGCCGCTGCGCCTCGGGCGGGTTTCCCCGCGGCTGGCGCCGTTTTTCCGGCTGGTCCGCTCGGTCAAGCCGTGGGGCATGGTGGAGGTTTTCCTGCTCGGCATGCTGGTGTCGCTGGTCAAGCTTTCGCATCTGGCCGACGTCATCCTTGGTGCGGCCTTCTGGGCCATGGCGGCGCTGATCGTCGTGCTGACCCTCGCCGGGCGGGCCTTCGACAGTCGCCTGCTGTGGCAGACGCCCGTCATCGAGAATCGCCCGTGAGCCGCGAGCGGCCCTTTGTCGCCCGGCAGGCCCGCCAGGCCGGATTGCTCAACTGCCACATCTGCGGGCAGCTCTCGCAGGCGCCGGCCGGCGGCGGTTTCTTGCGCTGCCCGCGCTGCCGGGCGCCGCTGCACATGCGCAAGCCGGCCAGCCTCGCCACCACCTGGGCGCTGGTGATTGCCGCGGCCATCCTCTACATTCCGGCCAACCTGCTGCCGATGATGAGCACCGCCTCGCTGCTCGGCAGCCAGGAGGACACCATCATGAGCGGCGTGATCTTTCTGTGGCAGTCGGGCTCGTGGCCGCTGGCCGCGGTGGTGTTCTTTGCCAGCGTGATGGTGCCGCTGCTCAAGATATTCGCCCTCGTCTATCTTGCCGCCGCGGCCCAGCGCCGCTCGCGCCACCGGCTGATCCAGCGCACGCGGCTGTACCGCATGGTGGAATTCGTCGGCCGCTGGTCCATGCTCGACATCTACGTGATCACCATCCTCGTGGCGCTGGTGAAGTTCCAGGGGCTCGCCACCATCCAGGCCGGGCCGGCGGCCGTGGCCTTTGGCGCGGTCGTGGTGCTGACCATGTTTGCCGCCATGAGCTTCGACCCCCGCCTGATCTGGGATCCCGCCGCGGATTCCGCACCCTCCCTGCCTGATCCGGATTCCGACCATGCCTGAGCTCACCCCGCCCACCCTGCCCGCCGCTACCGTCGAAAAGCCGCGGCGCTTCCGCATTCCGCTGGTGTGGATCATTCCGCTGGTGGCGGCGCTGATCGGCGTCTTCCTGGCCGCCCGCACGTATTACGAACAAGGCCCGACGATCACCATCCAGTTCAAGACCGGCGAAGGCCTCGAACCCGGCAAGACCCGCATCAAGTACAAGGATGTGGACGTCGGCCAGATCGCCGCGGTGGCCCTGGCCGAGGACGGCTCCCACGTGGTGGCCACCGCCAGGCTGGCCCGTCAGGCAAGCCGCCTGCTGGTGGATGACACCCGCTTCTGGGTGGTCAGCGCCAAGGTGTCGGGCAGCTCGGTGTCGGGCCTCGGCACCCTGCTGTCGGGCGCCTATGTGGGCCTCGACGTGGGCAAGTCGGAAGACGCCCGGCGCAATTTCGTGGCTCTCGATACGGCGCCGGCCGTCACCTTCGATGCGCCGGGCCAGGTTTTCGTGCTGCAGGCCGACACCCTCGGTTCGATCAGCGCCGGCACCCCGATCTACTTCCGGCGCATCGAGGCCGGCCAGGTCACGGGTTTCCGGCTCGACGAAGAAGGCAAGCGCGTCGAGGTGCAGATTTTCGTCAAGGCGCCCTACGACCGCTTCGTGAGCGCCGACAGCCGCTTCTGGAACGCCGGCGGCGTGGATGTGAAGCTCGGCCCCGAAGGGGTGCAGGTCAATACCGAATCCCTCGCCTCCATCGTTGCCGGCGGCATCGCCTTCCTGACGCCAGACGGCGCCAGCAGCGAACCCGCCAAGCGCAACCAGGCCTTCCGCCTCTTCCCCAACCGCAGCGAGGCGCTCAAGCAGCCCCACAGCCAGGTGCTCAGCTACGTGCTGCGTTTTTCGGAATCGGTGCGCGGCCTGTCGGTGGGGGCGCCGGTGGATTTTCGCGGCATTCCGGTGGGCGAAGTCACCGCCATCAGGCCGGATTTCAGCCCCCGTGCCACCGATCTCGGGCTGATGGTCGAGGTCGCCATCTTCCCCGGCCGCCTGCAGACCCACTCGCAACCGGGCAAGACCACCTTTTTCGGCAAGGATGCCCACGCGGGCGATTTCCGCGCCTTCATCGACCAGCTCATCGCCAACGGCCTGCGCGCCCAGCTGCGCAGCGGCAGCCTCGTCACCGGGCAGATCTACGTCACCCTCGATTTCTTCCCCGCCGCCAAGCCGCTGAAGATCGACTGGAACCACTCCCCGCCACTCTTCCCGACTCAGCGCGGCAGCCTCGACGAGCTGCAGACCACGCTGATGCGCATCCTCGCCAAGCTCGACAAGCTGCCCCTCGACGAGATCGGCCAGGACACCAGGAAGGCCATCGCCAGCCTCGGCCGCACCATCGACGAAGCCGACCGCCTGGTCAAACGCCTCGACGGTCTGGCCAGCGGCGATGTGCGTGACACCGTTGTCGAAGCCCGCAGCGCCATCGCCGACGCTCGCAAGCTGCTCGCCAGCGATGCCCCGCTGCAGCAGGACATGCGCGCCAGCCTGCAGGAGCTGGGCCGCGCCGCCCAGGCCCTGCGCCACCTGGCCGACACCCTCGACCGTCACCCCGAAGCGCTGCTGCGCGGCAAGCCCGAGGAAAAACCATGACCCGCCCCGAATTCCCATCGAAAGGACACCGATCATGAACACCGCACGAACCCTTGGCGCCGGCCTCCTGCTGCTGTGCGCCAGCGCCGTCGGGCAGGCCGCCGACGTCCGGCCCGGACTGTGGGAATTCCGCTCGACGCGGATGAGCGTCGCCGGCATGCCCGACATGTCGGCGCAAATGGCCGAAATGCAAAAGCAGCTCAAGAACCTGCCGCCCGAAACCCAGCGCATGCTTCAGCAGCAGATGGCATCGCGGGGCGTGCAAATGGGTAAGGACGGCTCGATGCGCAGCTGCATCACCCCCGAACAGGCCAAACAGGACAACATCTATTCCGGCCGGACCGACGGCGGCTGCACCCTCGTCAGCGTCACCAAAACCGGCAACACCGTGCACGGACGCCTCAACTGCACCCAACCCCAGGGCACCGCGGATTTCGAAACCACCCTCGACGGCCCGGAACACTTCACCACGCGCGTCAAGATGCGCTCGGCGCAGGGCGACATGCAGGCGGACACCGACGCCCGCTGGCTCTCGGCCCAATGCGGCTCGCCCGCCCGCACCAAGCCGTGATGCCGCCCATGCGCCCCGTTCTGTACGCCGCCGTCCCGGCCGTCATCCTCGCCCTGGTTCTCACCGCCTGCGGCACCACGCCGCCGGTGCGGCATTACACCCTGGGTCCGCTCGCGCCTCTGGGCGCGGCGCCCGAGGCCGGCCCGGCCGGCATTGCCGGCGCCAGTCTGGTGGTGGGCCCGGTGAGCGTGCCGGCCGCCATCGACCGCCTGCATATCGTGCGCCTGCTTGATGGTGCCCGCGCCGACGTGGCCGACGGCCACCGTTGGGCCGCGCCGCTCAAGACCGAGATCGCCCGCCGCGTGGCTGGCGAACTGGCCCGCCGCACGCCCTACGCCCGCGCAGTCGCCTGGCCCCAGGCCAGCATCGCCGACCCCGACCTGAGCCTGCCCATCGACGTGCAACGCTTCGACGCCGAGGGCTTCGAGCGCGTCACGCTGGAAGCCGTGTGGAGCCTCCGCAAGGCCGGCCGGGATGTCGCCAGCCACCGTTTTGCCGCCACCGAAGCCCTCACCGAGCCCACCTGGGAAGCCCTCGCCGCCGCCCACGGTCGGCTGGTGGACGCGCTGGCGCGGGACGTGGCGACGGCGCTGAAGACGCGCTGAGCCCTTCCCGCTCTTCCTTGCAAAGGCTGGGCGGAATGGAAAACGGCCCGCCTTGCGGGCGGGCCGTTGCCGGGGATTTTCCCCCGAAGCCGGTGCGGCCGCTCAGGCCTTGCGGCGGCGCAGGCAGGCGAGGCCGGCGAAGCCCAGGCCCAGCAGAGCCATCGAGGCGGGTTCGGGAACGGCGTTGGTCCGGTCGAAAGTGATGTTGTCGACGATCTCGACGAGGTTCAGTGCGCCGCGGTTGGCGTTCGTATAGGTGAACACCGCGCTGTCAAACAGCTGGCCGGTGTAGCTGATCGTCTGGTTCATGATGTCGTCGTTGTTGGACGCCATCAGCACGTCGGCGATCATCGTGCTGGCCGAGAAGAGTTGCAGGTGGGCAAAGATGTCCTGACCTGTGTAACCCCTGTCGTCGTTGCCGAAGGCCAGGGACAGGCTGTTCATTTGCGTGGCAAAACCGATGCGCAGCGCGCTGGCGTCGTCGTTGCCGATCACGAGACTCTGGCCGATACCCTGACTGCCGTAGTTACCAACGGTCAGGTTGCTGCCGGAGGTGTCCGTGAAGGTCACGCCGGCCTGGCCAGGAACCGAGAAGCCGTTGGCCTTGGCGCCGGCAGCCACTGATTCGAAGTTGATGGTTGTCGGTGCGGCCTGGGCGGAAGCCATGGCGGACAGGGCGATAGCGGCGGCGATGAGCGTTTTGGTCATGGTGAAAGTCGATTTTGTCGATACAAGTTATCCTGACAGTCGAATAGCACAAATCGTGCCATGTGACATAATTAACGGTTAACAAAAGTAAAGTCAATAAAAATCAACGACATAAAAAATCGTGAATTTGTCACTGTAAGTATTTTCGACAAAATTAAGCGATTTTGTCGTTTTTGAGAGGACGCAGGAAGCGCCGGGCGGAGGGGTGTCGCAGGCGTGATGAACGTCCGCCGGCGTCGGGCGGCAGGGCGTGAGGCGGGGGAGCGTGTCAGCCCCGGCGGCGGGTCAGTCAGGGCCGGCTTTTGCCGGGGTCGATTTCTTCCGGGGCGTGGTGGCCTTCGCCGCCGCCTTGCGCGGGGTTCTGCCGGCCGGCTTGATACGCCCCAGCCGGCGCCGGATTTCGTCAGAGTCCATCCACAAATCGCTGCCTTGCAGGATGTGGGCGATGTCGCTGAGGCTGAGGAACGGCGTGCAGATGCGCGTGGTGACTTTTTCGAACCAGCTGCCCAGGGCGTGCACTTCGGCCATCTGCTCGCTGCCCTTGCCGGCAAAGCTGCTCGAATAGGTGTGGAACATCAGCTGGCAGTTGTCGTGGACGATCAGCTCGTCGCCGGACAGGAAGATGAAGGCGGCCATCGAGTAGGCCCGCGCTTCGAGCACGGTGATCACATGGGCCTCGGAGGCCAGCATGTTGTTGATGATCTGCAGCCCGGTGTTGAAATCGCCGCCCGGCGAATTGATGTGGATGTAGATCAGGTCGGTTTCGGCGGCGGTGCGCAGGGTGTAGAAAAGCTCGGTGTAGTACTGGGGATCCTGCAGTTCGCCGCACAGGTAGTACGAAACCTGGTGGATGGGCACGTGCCTTTCGTAGCGCACCAGCCCTTCGAAAGGCAACTCTTCTTCGACGGGCTGCTCGTCGCGGCCCCGGGGGCGTTGAAGCATGGCGATGTTCTCCGCGGACTGACACCCGATCAGTATGCAACCGCGCCGCCGGCGCTACAACGCCGGGCGCGGGCTTCTGTTCACCTGCAACCGACGCAAGGATTCGGTGACGGAGCCTCAGTTTTCGGCTTCGACGAAGACCGGCTGGACGGACGGTTGCGGCGGGGTGTCCAGGTCGCTGATCGGAAATTCGATCTTGAAGAGGCCGTGCTCGGCGGCTTCGCCCCACAGCCTGCCGCCGTGGGTGGCGACGATGGCGCGACTGATCTCGAGCCCGAGGCCGCGCCCCTTGGCCTTGGGGGCGACGCGGGGGTCGAAGAGGCTGCTGGCCTCTTCGGCGGTCAGGCCGGAGCCCGAATCCTCGATGCGCAGGCACACCCGTTCTTCGCCTTCCTTCCAGGCGGCGAGCCAGATCCGTCGTGGCTGGTGGGGGCTGGCGATGACCGAATCGAAGGCGTTGTTGATCAGGCTGCGCAGCACCACTTCCATTTGCAGGCGGTCGATGTGCAACTGGGCGTGGGGCATCGGAGCCACCCGCAGGCGCACGCCGGCCTGCTCGGCGCGGGGCAGACAGGAAACGACGACGGTTTCGACGAGATCGTCGAGGAACACCGCTTCGAGTTGCGGCTCGCCGGTGCGGAAATAGTCCTGGAGACGCCGTAGCACGTCGCTTGCCCGGCCGGATTCGCGCTGTACGCAGCGCAGCGCGGCCTGCAGCGGTTCGCCGGATTCGCCCCGTGCGAGAAGTTGCTCGCAGGCGCCGGCGTAGGCGTTGAGGGCGGTGAGTGGCTGGTAGAGCTCATTGGCGAGGGCGCCGGCCATTTCACCGGCGGCGGCCAGTCGCAGGCTGTGGCGCAGATCCTCGGCGGTGCGGCGCTGCTCGCTGACCGTTGCGCCGACGAAGAAGCCGACCACGGCCATCGCCATGGCCAGGATCTGCAGTTCGGCAACGGTGACCGCGTTGTAGTCCAGCGAGCGCATGGCAACGATGACCCCGACCTGCAGCACGGCGGCGCAGACGATGGCGCCGGCCATGCCCTGGCGGGCGGCGGCCCACACGATGGGCAGGAAGAGCAGGTAGAAGAGCTTGAAGCCGCCGTGGCCGCCGGTGCCGAAGGCCAGCCACAGGGTGGCCACGCCGAGCAGCAGGTAGGCGGCGCTTTCCCGTTTGGCGACCGAGCGCCACAGCCGCGCGCGCCCGCGTTCGCTGGAAAGCCACAACAGGAGCGGCATCATCACCGTGATGCCGACACCGTCGCCAACCCAGAAGCGCACCAGCCCCGTCCACCAGCCGGCTTGCGGCAGCAGGCCGACGATGAGCAGTGAACACAGGTAGGCGAGGCTGATCAGCAGGGTGCCGACGGCTACGTGGAGCAGCCAGACGACGAGGCTGCGCCGGTCGTCGAGCAGGGCGTCGCGCGGCAGGCGACGGGCCAGCATGGCGCCGAGCAGCGCGTAACCCGTGGTGAGCACAAGGGCCGGCACCACGCTGCTCCAGGGCGTGCCCAGCGGGCCGCGGGTGGAGATCTCGGCCAGCATGATCGCCACGGCCAGCGGCAACCAGGCCTGCCGTCCGATCTGGATCAGCAGGACCAGCCCGAGGGCCGGCGCCGGGTTCCAGGGCGTGATGTTGAGACCGTGCAGCGGGTGGATGAAGCTCGCTACGTCGAGCGCGACGTACAGGCCGATGAAGGCGATGAACAGGGGCAGGCGGCTCAGCCATGCGATGACTGCAGCCTTGGTGGTACGCATCATGCCGGATCGCTGTAGGGGTTCAGGGGCTGCTACAAAGTGTTAAATCCTTGCCATTGTGAACGCATCGGCCGAAACGGCCAACCCGCGAAGGGTTAAGGCACCCGGGTTGGGGTGTTTTTTATGCGGGATCGGGCCGGCATGGGCATGAAAAAAGCCGGCCTGATGCAGATCAGGCCGGCCGTGTGCCGCTCGGGTGGAGGGTTTTCAGCTGGTCGCGGCAGCCGGCCTGGGGGCGATCACGGCGTGATCGTCGTGCAGCTCGCCGGCCAGGGCCTGCTCCATCCTGTCCATGTCCAGCTCGTTTTCGGAGCGGGAGATCACTACCGTGGCCACCGCGTTGCCGATGATGTTGGTCAGCGCGCGGGCTTCGCTCATGAAGCGGTCGATGCCCAGGATCAGCGCCATGCCGGCGATGGGAATGCTCGGCACCACCGCCAGGGTCGAGGCCAGGGTGATGAAGCCGGCACCGGTGATGCCGCTGGCGCCCTTGGAGGTGAGCATGGCCAC
>NZ_JAOAUU010000123.1 GCF_030157465.1 Zoogloea sp. | reverse complement strand
TTCTTTCTTGTCGTACAACAAGAAAGAAGGTCGCCCGCCGGGGCGAGACCCGGCCAATGTGACGCAACACACGGGAAAGCCACCCAGTAAAAGCTCAACCATAAACACGGCCACCTGGCAACATGCGGGCACGCAGATCCCGCGCGGCGGCCTCCGGATCGGCGCTGCTGCAAAGTGCGCTGACCACGGCCAGGCCGTCGGCGCCGGCGGCCATGACCTGCGCCGCATTGCCGGCATCGATGCCGCCGATGGCGACCAGCGGACGCCGGGTGCCTGCCCGGATGGCCCGCAACCCCTCCAGACCCAGCGCCGGAGCCGCGTCGTGCTTGCTGCGGGTCGCAAAAACCGGGCTGATCCCGTAGTAATCCACCGGCGCACGCTCGGCGGCAGCCAGCTGTGCCAGCGATTCCACCGACAGGCCGATCAGGCCGCCCGGCATCAGGCGACGCACGTCCTCGGGCGCCATGTCGTTCTGGCCGACATGCACGCCGTCGGCACCGCAGGCCAGCGCCACGTCAACCCGATCATTGATGAGCAGCGGCACCCCGAGCGGCCCAAGCCAGGCCTTGAGCGCCCGCGCACGTTCGACGAAGGCGCGCGTATCGAGGGATTTTTCGCGCAGCTGAACGCAGCTGACGCCGCCCCGCACCGCGGCGTCGACCACTGCCAGAATGCCGCGCGCGCCGCACAGGGCGCTGTCGGTTACCAGGTGCAGGCGCAGGGCTTCCAGGGGCAGCTTTCCGGCATCGCGGTCATTCATGCCCATGCACCACCATCCGCAGGCGCGTGACAAAGGAATCCCGGTCGAGCAGGTGCAGGCCATCGAGCAGTTCGATCTGCAGGCGTCCAACGCCGCCGCCTTGCGCCTGGGTGCGTTCGACCGCCATTTCACCGACCACGCCCAGACAGGCCATCGCCGCCAGCGTAGCCCGCCAGGCGTCGGGCTGAACCGCGGCGAACGCCCCGACCAGCGCACTGGCCGAACACCCCACGCCGGTAACCCGCGTCATCCACGGGTGGCCGTTTGACAGCGTGGCGCGTCGGCCGGACGCATCGACCACCAGATCATCCGCACCGCTCACGCACACCACGGCCCCCAGCTTGCGGGCGAGTGCCTGCGCGGCGTCGGCGGCCTCGTGGGTCGAGGCGGCGCTATCGACACCCCGGGTTACGGCCGCCAGGCCCGCAACGCTCATGATCTCGGAGGCATTGCCGCGCACCACCGTCGGCGCGCCGGTCTCAAGCAGGCCGCACAAGGCCGCGTTGCGATAAGGCGTGGCCCCCGCGCCCACCGGGTCCAGCACCACCGGAATGCCCTTCTCGCGGGCCGCCTGCAGCGCCAGCGCCATGGCGCGAATCCACGCCGGCTCCAGCGTTCCGATGTTGAGCACCAGCGCCTGGGCGATGCCGACCATGTCGCACACCTCCTCCTCGGCATGGGCCATCACCGGCGAGGCGCCCACGGCCAGCAAGGCGTTGGCATTGAAGTTCATCACCACAAGGTTGGTGATGCTGTGCACCAGCGGCGCATGCTCGCGGACAGCCTGAAGATCCGCCCAGAGCGCGGTGGCGTCGAGTGGGGTTTGGCGCATGAAGGCACATCCTTTCAAACAGGGTCGACGACCCGATTCATCATTGAGCTCATTCTCGGGCGTTTGTGCCCTTCCCGGGCATGGCCGCCATCCATAAAGCAGAAACCCCGGCAGGGATCCGGGGTTTCTCTTTCCGATCGGTCATCGAGTCGACCAGTATTTGTTAATTATAACAATGCATTAACACACAAAAAGCGGCGCCGTGCGACAAAAGCCCAATGATTGCCGGATGGCGGATCTGGCCGTTTGAACGGGAAAGCCCGGGGTGCTCCTCGCCGGGAGCATGCCCAGGACTGTAAAAAAGGAAGAATGTCGCGGGAGCGGAAAGCTGTTGAGGAGGGGAAGGACGATCACTCCACTCGCCGCCGCCACCAACGAAGCCGTCGAACATGCCGAAATCCAGATGCTCGCCTCCATCTTCGGCGCCATCACCCTGCTGTGCTGGATCACCTTCCGATCCTGGCGGGCCGTGCTGTGCGTCATCGTGCCCCTGGTGATCGTCACCATCATGTGCAATGCCCTGATGGCCCTGCTCGGCATCGGCCTCAAGGTTGCCACCCGGCCGGTGATCGCCCTTGGCGTGGGCGTGGGCGTCGACTACGGCATCTACATCTACGAACGCCTCCAGCACGAAATGACCCACGCCGGCCTGCCGCTCCGCGAAGCCTTCTACGAAGCCATGCGCCAACGCGGCACCGCCGCCGTATTCACCGCCGTTACCATGTCCATCGGCGTCGGCACCTGGGTCTTCTCGGCCCTAAAGTTCCAGGCCGACATGGGCATCCTGCTGGCCTTCATGTTCCTGGTGAACGTGCTGGGGGCGATATTTTTGCTACCGGCGCTGGCGGTGTGGCTGGGGGTGGGAAGCACGGAGAAGGCACGGGGGCGGGGGTTGGTGCATTCTTGATGGGGAAAGGGAAGATCCGGTGCATCGCGAAAGCACCGGGGGTTTCTCTGATTGACTGATGGGGATTGAGGCGGCTGACTTGGGTTGGCCGCTTTTTTTTGTTCTGGGGGGCACGACGACTTGTATTGGCTCGGTGAACTCTGCGGGCAACTAACAACCTACGCAGCATCAACCCTAAATTCAAAAATAATAAGTAAAATAGAAATGCGCTTCATTGTGCTCCCGACCTCTTACCGTACTAACCAAATAGATCGTCAATAGAACTGAAAGTCAAACCAGCCATCTACATGACAATCAAAGAAACCGGCGCAGCAACTGTTGCCCCTCACGCATCCGAAGGACTGTGGCAAAAGACAATCGCATTTCTGAACCGCGACATCCGCTCATTCATGCCCGGCTGGCAACCGAAAGTAGAGCAACCGACCACGGAAAGTCCTGCCAACCGGGATGGCGAGAGGATCGATTCTCTCGTCGACCCCGGAAAACTCGACTATCTGGCCTTCCGGCGCGAGGTTCTCGATTGGCGTGACGGATTCCATGCTCAAGTCACCCAGAGAGTTTCCGACCTGCACGATGCATTTATCCAGCGAATCGATTCAGAACTGGATGAAGTCAGCTTCTTCAGGCAACTGATCACCAAGTCGGCGAGCGAGGTCCTTCAGGGGGCATTCATCCGTGAAGTACGGGTGCCCTTGTTCTCCAGCCTGAGGCAGGAGGAAGAAAAGCTTGCCGCTCACGCTGGGAAATGGATGTTGCCGGGACAATTAAACTTCGTCTTCAAGAAAGATTGGTCTGACTCCGAATGTGATTGCGTTGGCGATATTGGATTCAAGCCGAAAAACCGCGGTGCGATCCACGCCAGCATCAAGTCACTGATGCTTGGCGACACCGGAATTGCTGAAACCTATTGTGCTCAGGCAACGCGACTGGCCCGCCAGTTGATCGAGGAAAAGCCCTCATGTTGAGTCCGACTCAATTCGACTACCCTGCGAGATTTTGGGCGGCTGTCCAAGCCGGCGATGTAATCCGCTATGGAACCATCCTCAAGGACGCTGGCACTGGCAAGATCGTGGGCCATATGCAGGAGAGCGGCGTCGCCCAGTCCCTGCTCTCCATGGTGGGCTCAGGAATCCCGACCCCCCTATCGCTGGGGACGGATGCAATCAACGTCGGTTCGGGTCTTTACACCGCCGTTCAGGTGGGCCAGCTGAAGGCCATGATGGAGACGCTCCAGTTGCTTCAGGTCGCCACACTGGGTGTCTCTCTGGTCGGTGTCGGCGTCAGCGTCGCCGGCTTTTTGTATATGCATAAGCGTTTCAATTCGCTCGACGGAAAGATTGATCAGCTCATGGACACCGTCACTGCGGGCTTCGAAAGCCAGCAAAAGGCGGCCCTTCGGATGCACATGTCGCGGACCAAAAGCTTGGTACAGCGGGCTCGGCAGGCCGACGCACTTTCCGACCCGCGTCCCGAGTATGCAGAAGTTACCAGCGGACTCGCCGAGCAGGCGGCTTACTTCGAGGGTGAGGTTGCCTTCATGATCTCTGCAAAGGGACGGATCAACCGGGAGCTTTTTTGGCAACTGGCGCAAGTTCTCATGCTCTGCAACAACGTTCGTATTGACTGCCGCATGCGGACGAACGAGTTGCGCCATGCACTAGCAATATCGGAGAGTATTGCCTCGGAATACCAGAATCTCTTTGACCCCCTAACCCCGGTATCTTTCAACGCACCAACATGCGACGGCCTTGCCACGGTTCGAGTGCTTCGTGACGCCACCGATGCTGCAGCCAGCAAGCCTTATCTCATCGATTATCTGCGTACCTGCAAAATCGATGGTGGGGAATACATTGCGAGTTTGGAACGGGAAAAAGAGAAACCGCTGCTGATTTTGAAGGTGACTTAGTTAGATAGGGATTGATCGCGGCAAACCACACCACAACAGCCGATGAGGCGGAATTACCCCCGTCCGGCAAGTTGCGAAGTTCAGCGGTCGTTCAGATGGCAAGTTTCTGGAATCATCGAATTTCTCCTTCTGGCCGGATGTACTCAGTTGCAGCTATGCCATTTTTCAAAAAGATGGCACCTTAATCCCACAAACCCTCCGCGTGTCAGCAGCAGGGTGCCCAAATGCTAGATTCATTTCATTGATGTCGTGCAGTGTGTCGCACATGTCCTTTATGTCCCACAGAGTCATTCCGACAGCCACTGCGGCACCGGCTAGGGGGGCGACCTTTGCAGGGAGGCTGGAGGCTGCACGTGTGGCAGTGTGGATTACCCTGGGTGCTACGCTACTGGATAGCTTTTTGGCAGCAGCATCTCGTCGGGCTTGTACCTGAACGAGTTCGGAATTATTCGTCTTCAGCGTGTCATTATATTTTGCTAATTCGACATTCTTGGTTCTCAGGGCATCATTGTCTGTAGTGAGCTTCTTGTGCTTGAAATTTAGGTCGTCATAGTCTGCCTTCAACTTCCGGTTGTTCTCGGACAACGCATTGTTTTCTCCCTTGAGCTTATTTCTATCTTGCTCCAGATGGCTGACTTGTCTAGAAAGTTGAGATTCCTTTGCCTCAATGACGGTAGTTAGCCGCACAAAATCGGTTTTGCGAACAACTATTGGACTGCCGCGAAGTAGATCTGATGCCTTGTCAGTGAAAATGGAATAAAGCATCCGACTCAGTGTATCGAAGGCCAGACCATGGAACGTGTCGCTCATCAAGGTGGCAATATTTGTTGCGATCAATACCAAAATGCTGAGGGTGACCAGTATTTTTCGAGCAGTGCCTAGAAAATTGATGTAGATGACCCGTTGTGTCGGCGGCGCTGGTAAAGCAGATTGTGCCTGCATGTTGAATGTCCCATTTAATTTCGCAAGAATTATAGTCCTACGAACCACTTGTCACACCCGACAACCCAACACACCACACTCCCCCAAAGAACCATCCCCCCATCAACGCAAACACGCCCGGAAAACCGGGCGTATTTGCTTCGCACCTGACACCTTCAATCCCAGTCCCAGGCTTTCGACTCTGACCGGGCAATGGCACCGGCAGGCAGCCCTCCAGCCGCCCGCCCGCCTGTCAATCTCAGAACGAATACTTCATCACCAGCGACACTTGATCCCGGTCCGTCAGTGCCCGGAATTCGCGCTGGTTCACCACTTCCGCATTGCCGAAGTAGCCCATGTAGGTCACGCCGACCTGGAGGTTGCGCTTGTAGGTGAAGTTTGCGCCGATGCTGGCGCGCATGTCCCCTTCCCCGCCGACGCCGCCGGTGATGGTGCGGCCCTTGAGCTGGCGGGAGAGGCTGATGGGGACGCTGAGATCCCAGCCTTCGACGATGCCCGGGTAGCCGAGGGCCAGGGTGCCGGAGGCGGCCAGGCCGTAGTTGGAGCCGAAGAAGAGTTCCTTGCTCTTCGGGAAGATGGTGGTGCTGGCGGCGCCGGGGGCGTTGGCGGCATCGATGCTGCCGATGGTCACGTAGGCGACTTCGGCGGTCAGGGTGGTCTGGTCGGCCAGCGCGGTGCGTTCCAGGTTCCAGATGGTGTTGAGGTTGGCCTGGAGGATGTCGCCGCGGGTCGGCGTGGGCAGGTAGCTGCTGGCCAGCGCGGGGGCGCGGGGGTTGACCAGGGTTTTCACCAGCACCGGGGCGCCCTGCTTGTACGACACTTCGCCGGCGATGGAGGCGGCGCCCACCGAGGTGCTGAAGGTGGCGCCGATCAGCTTGATGTTGTCGAAGTAGCGGACGTTGTACGAACCGCCCCCCAGCGCACCGGAGGTGGCATTGAAGGCGTTGATCGTCGGCAGCGGCGAGCGGTCGTGGTAGTTGAGGTAGTACAGGCCGAGTTCCGTCTCATCCGTCACCCGGTAGCGGGTGCCCACGCCCCACTGGGGGGTGTTGCCCGGATCGATGTCGTTGCCCCTCGAGCCGTAGGAGCACACCGAGCGCCCGCCCACGGCCCGGTAGGGCTGCAGACAGGTGCCGCCCGGCCCGGTGGAATCGGCGCTGCTCAGGAAGGAGCCCGGCGCCGGTGCGATGGTGGTGTGAAAGCCGAATTGCAGGTGGCCGAGCAGCGACCACTTGGGCGACATTTCGATCTGGGTCGAAACCTGGTCTTCCGGCAGCAATTGATCCTTGGTTTCGGTGCCGACGATGCCGGTCTTGGTGCCGTCCGCCGGGCCCTGGGCCAGGGAGATGCTGGGGAAGAACAGGCCTTCACCCCACGACACCACGTGGCGGCCCAGGCGCACGTTGGCGCGGCGGCCGTCGCCCAGATCGAAGGTGTTGAAGACGTAGGCATCCAGCAGGCGGGTGTAGCCCCCGTGGAAGCGGCGGGCGTCGCGGGTGAATTCGTCGGCGGCGCCCGGCTTGTTCACCGGGCCCGGGTTGTCGTTGGTCTGGTGATAAACGTCGTCGTAAAAGGTGGAGGCGGACAAGACCAGGCCATTCACGCCGTTGGTGATGCTGGTGTCGAGCAGCAGGCTCAGGCGGTTGGCGGTCAGGCTGCCCTTGTCGAAGTTGTTGTTGCCGTCATTGCCGCCCGAGTAGGCGGAAATTTTAGGGTCCTGGTTCTCGAGGCGGGTGGACAGGGTGTAGGTGGAATTGACCCGCCAGTCCAGCTTGTATCCGTTATCCAGCTCGATGGCCTCGCCGGCGAAGGCCGGGGCGGCGATGCCGGCGCCCAGCAGGGCCAGCGCCAGAGGGCGAAGCGCGGTGTGTTTTTTCATTCTGCTTGTCTCCCTGATGTGCGCTGGGTCAGTTGCCGGCGGAGCGCAGCGCGGCCGGGGTGAACTGGTCGGCGTTCATGTCGCCCTTGTTTAGGATCGGGCCGATGTCACGCTCCTGGAAGAGGTTGTAGGCCACGTAGCTGCCCGAATTGAGGTCGTGGTAGAAGCTGGTGCCGGCGTGCCAGGCGTTCATGTCGAAGGCGTAGTAGTAGTTGATGACGGCGTGCTGCCAGAGCTGGCCGCGGGTGTCGTAGTAGTCGCCGGCCACGGCGTGCCAGGTGTCTTCATCGATGAACATGACGCGCTTGCCGAAGGGGTGGCGGTAGCCGTCCTTGAGCTTGCCTTCAAGCACCCACACGCGGCGCAGCTCATAGCGCTGCAGTTCGGGATTGGGGTGGCCTGGCTTGAGAATGTCGTCGTACTTGAGCCCCTTCTCGTGCACCTTGTAGGTGTTGGCGGGGATGTACATCTCGCGCTTGCCGTGCAGCGACCACTCGTAGCGGTCCGGCGCGCCGTTCATCAGGCGGTCCTGGTCGATGGTGAGCTTGCCGCCGGAGCCGGCCAGCGGGGTGTCGTAGCCATACTGCGGCAGCTGGCGAACGCGACGGGTGCCGGGGTCGTAGTTCCAGGCCAGGCGCTTGCCCTTGGCAAAGTTCACCGGCTCGATGGAGGTGGTCATGGTGCCCTTGTCGCGCTCGGGCAGCAGGGTGCCGGTCATGGCGTAGGCCATGGTGCCCTCCATGGGCTTGCCCAGGTTCTCGGGCATGGTTACGACGTTCATGTTCCGGTTGAACTGACGCCCCCAGGTGATGACCCCCTTGGAGTTCACATCGGCGATGTCCCGGCCACGGTTGTCCTCCATGAAGGCCCGGTACGGGAAGTTATGGTTGGCCAGCACCTCCATGGGGTGCTTGGGGATCGGGAAGGGAATGGCGCCCATCACCCCGGTGAAGCCGAAGCCGTTGTCGATGAGATCGGCTTCGCGGGCGTTCTTCTTGGCGAGATCGCAGATCTTGTCGGGGTAACGGAATTCACGGCGGCCCTGGTAGACCGGGATCTTGTAGGAATTGGGGAAGCGGGCGAGGAGCGCCTTCTGGCCGTCGCTCAGGCGCGCTGCATACTGGCCGGCGTTAGCCTGGGTGATCACGAACAGGGGCTTGTCGGCGGCAAACGGGTCCACCGGGTGCTGGCCCACGTGGGGGGTGTATTTGACGCCGGGAGGGGTGCCCAGCCATTTGCCGGAAAAGGCCGGAATGCTGCCATCCTTGTTGGCGCCGGCTTCGGCGCCAACACAGGTCAGTTCCTTGCCGAGTCTGGCGGCTTCGGCCTCGGTCACCTTGGCGTAGACGTTGGCAGCCGCGAGCGACAGGGCCAGGGTCGTGATTACAGGAACCCAGGGCTGGGTTTTTTTCATTTGGGAGTCTCCTTCCGGGTGCGAATGGCTTCTTGAGCGGAATGGTTGTTTTGAAGATGAACTGCCGATACCGGCGGGGTGTGCCCCCTTGTTTCATCCGTGACCATTCTTTGTTGAAGCCGCAAGCGGAACATCGTCCGAGAGGACTAGCCGCCCCTCGCAGGGGCGATACTTCTATGCGTACGAGACACCATGTTTAGCGAGCCAAGCGGCTACGGGAAGATGGGTTGGCCGAGGGCTTACCCTGCAACCGGCGCAAGGTGACAGAGCAATAAAAAACGCCCCGCATTGCACGGGGCGTTGTCACATCTCGGGGCTGGATGGATTTACTTGTAGCCGGCCCGATCGAAGATCATCTGGGCTTTTACCTGGAACATTTCCAGCTTTTTCACCGGCAGGGTGTCAGCCTTGAACTTGCCGAGGGCTTCGAGGGCGGGGTTGGAAACCTTTACCGAGCTCACCACCGGCCATTCGTTGTTGCCATCGGCAAAGTAGCGCTGGGCATCGTCGGAGGCCAGGTATTCAAGAAACTTGACCGCGGCTTCCTTGTGCGGCGCGTGCTTCAAGACACCGGCGCCGGACACGTTGATGTGGGTGCCGGTGGTCGCCTGGTTGGGCCACACCACGCCGACCTTTTCCATCAGCTTCTGGTCTTCGGGCTTGGTGGAACGCATCATCCGCGCCACGTAATAGGTGTTGGCCAGCGCCACCTGGCATTCGCCAACAGCCACGGACTTGATCTGGTCGGTGTCGCCGCCCTTGGGCGCACGGGCAAAGTTGGCAACCATGCCACGCGCCCACTCCTCCGCCTTCGCTTCGCCCTGGTGGGCAATCACCGAAGCGCCCAGCGACAGGTTGTAGGGGTGGGAACCCGAACGGGAACACAGCTTGCCCTTCAGCGCCGGCTTGGCCAGATCGTCGTAGGTGCGCACGTCGTCCGCCTTAACGCCGATCTTGTTGTAGATGATGACGCGCCCGCGGGTCGAAAAAGAGAACCAGTCGTCACTGCGCAAGTGGGCCGGAATCCGCGACTCCAGCACCTGGGAGCTTACCGGCGCGAACAGCCCGAGTTCGTGGGCCTTGGCCAGACGCGCCGCATCCACGGTGAGCAGGATATCGGCCGGGCTGTTAGCGCCTTCGTTGCGGATACGCTCGAGGAGTTCGTCCTCCTTGCCTTCGATCCGGTTGATGCGGATGCCGGTCTGCTTCGTGAAATCCGTGTAGAGGGCTTCGTCGGTCTGGTAGTGACGGGCCGAATAGAGATTGATCACTTTTTCTTCGGCCTGGGCAGAAACAGCCAGGCTCGCGAGGGCAGCAGCAAGCAGTGTGGACTTGAACTTCATGGACTGGGCTCCGGGATAGGATCGCGAGGGGCAAGGATGAATACGTCGAGGCGTAGTCTAACCAGTCCGAAGAGAAATGTAAATGCGAACAATTCGCATTTTGTTATCATTGCCGACGAACCGTGCCAAAAGCGCACGGGCCATGATTCTGCCCAACTTCCAGCCCCTTACAAACGATGCGAATCCTGCCTGAAAAACCCTGGTCCGGCGCCTGCGAGCGCAATCGCGATGCCATTCTGAACGTGCTGATGGAGCACTTTTCCGATCGCCGCCGGGTGCTCGAAGTGGGTTCAGGCACGGGCCAGCATGCGGTGCATTTTGCCGCCGCCCTGCCCCGGCTCGTCTGGCAAACCAGCGACCGCGCGCCCTGGCTCGCCGGCATCAGCCAATGGCTGGCCGAAGCGGCTCTGCCCAACACGCCACCGCCGCTGCAGCTGGATGTCACGGCCCGCTGGCCGGGCACGCAATTCGACGCGATCTTTACCGCCAACACCCTGCACATCATGGGCTGGGCGGAAGTCGAGGCGTTTTTTGCCGCGCTGCCGGGCGTCCTCGCGCCGGACGCCCGTCTGGTGATCTACGGCCCGTTCAACTACGGCGGCAAATTTACCAGCGCCAGCAACGCCGAATTCGACCTTGCCTTGCGCGCCGACAACCCGAAGCGCGGCATCCGCGACTTTGAAGCCGTCGACGCCCTCGCCCGCGCCGTCGGCTTTGCGTTGGTGGACGACCGGGCCATGCCGGCCAACAATCGCTGTCTCAGCTGGCGCCGCCCGGCGGCGGCGCCCTGAAAGCTCAGGTCCGGTTGAGGCCCAGCAGGCCCATCGGGCCGTTCGAGGTGTTCAGCACGATGGAGCCGATGCCGTCACCCTGTTGCTGCTGCACGCCGTAGATCGACAGGTTGCCGGTATCGAAGGCGAAAACATTGCCCGACAGCTTGACCAGCAACTTGCTGGAATTGGGGAACCAGGCGTAGGCCATATCGTTCTGGCTGCCGGAACTCGACGGCGAACCGAGTTCTGCCGGCCACCAGTTGCCCGACTGCACAAAGCCCCAGTTGTTACCCTGGGGCGCCATCGCCGGTTGCGGCTCGCGGTGTTGCGAAAGCTCATTGAGCAGCGCACCAACGCGCCACTTGAGGCCTTCGTTGAACATGTCGCCGATCATCATCATGCCGCCGCTCATCCACTGCC
>NZ_JAOAUU010000122.1 GCF_030157465.1 Zoogloea sp. | reverse complement strand
TACTCGCCAACGCGGGAAACGTCGCCGATTTCTTCCAGCATTTTCAGACAGGCTTCGTTCGCGCCACCGTGCGCCGGGCCCCACAGGCAGGCGATGCCTGCAGCGATACACGCAAAGGGGTTGGCACCGGAAGAACCCGCCAGACGCACCGTCGAGGTGGAGGCGTTCTGCTCATGGTCGGCGTGCAGCGTGAAGATGATGTCCAGCGCGCGAACCAGAACCGGATTCGGCACGTACTTTTCGCACGGATTGCCGAACATCATGCGCATGAAGTTCGCGGTGTAATCCAGCTCGTTGTCCGGATACATGAACGGCATGCCGGTGTTGTACTTGTAAGCCATTGCCACGATCGTCGGCAGCTTGGCCACAAGCCGGTTGAAACTGACGTTGCGGTGCTCGGCATCCGAGAAGTCCATCGCATCGTGGTAGAAGGCGGACAGCGCGCCAACCACACCCGTCATCACTGCCATCGGGTGAGCATCGCGACGGAAGCCGGAGAAGAACTTGGAGAGCTGCTCATGCACCATCGTGTGATTCTTGATGGTGTTTTCAAAGTCGGTCTTCTGCGTGGCGTTCGGCAGCTGGCCGTTCTTCAGCAGGTAGGTGACTTCCAGAAAATTACAATTTTCGGCCAGCTGCTCGATCGGATAGCCGCGATAGAGCAATTCGCCCTTGTCACCGTCAATGTAGGTGACGCTGGACTGACAGCTCGCCGTGGACAGGAAACCGGAGTCATACGTGAAGTATCCGGTCTTTCCGCCGAGAGTACGGATATCGATCACATCATTGCCATGCGTTCCCGACATGATCGGAAACTCTACGGGCTTGCCATCTACGGTCAGTGTAGCAGTACGTTGCGTCGTCATATTTTGGTCCCTTTTCCCTGTTGAAACTCCACAGCTCCCAAGCGCTGAATCCGCTGCCTTAACCGGCCCGCAGCAAATCCACCATTTCCTTCCAGCGATCATTCGTAACCGGCTGGCTGCCGTTGATCATGGCCCACAGGTCATGATCTTCGACAATCAGCAGGTCATCGAGATCGGCCAGCTGATCATCGGTCAGATGATCAAAGTGCCTTTCGAGGAAGCGCGCGAACACCAGATCGAGCTCGAGAAGAGCCCGACGGCACTGCCAGCGCACACGCCCCCTGTTGAGCGTCATACCGCGCGACGAACCATCATGTCTTTGATCTTCCCGATCGCCTTGGTGGGATTGAGATTCTTCGGGCAGACATCCACGCAGTTCATGATGGAGTGGCAACGGAACAGACGATACGGATCTTCAAGATTGTCCAGACGCTCACTGGTTGCCTGGTCGCGCGTATCTGCCAGGAAGCGATAGGCAGCCAGCAAACCAGCCGGCCCGACAAACTTGTCAGGATTCCACCAGAACGACGGGCAGCTCGTCGAGCAGCACGCGCACAGGATGCACTCGTAAAGGCCGTTGAGTTCTTCGCGGTCCTCCGGAGACTGCAGGCGCTCACGCTCGGGCGCCGGATCATTGTTGACCAGATACGGCTTGATCGAATGGTACTGCTTGAAAAACTGGGTCATGTCGACGATGACGTCGCGAATGACCGGCAGACCGGGCAGAGGACGCAGGACGACAGGTTGAGCGATCTCATCCATGGAGGTCAGGCAGGCCAGACCATTCTTGCCGTTGATGTTCATGGCATCGGAACCACAGACACCTTCACGGCAGGAACGACGGAAAGACAGCGTATCGTCTTTGGCCTTGAGCCGAACCAGCGCATCCAGCAGCTTCTTGTCGGACTCTTCGAGTTCGACAGAAATATCCTGCATATAGGGCTTGTCGTCCTTGTCCGGATCGTAGCGGTAAATCTTGAACTGTACGGTTCGCTTGCTGCTCATGTTCTATTCTCCGGGACGCTCAGTAGGTACGCTTGGCCAGCGCGATCGGCTCGACATCGGCAGACATCGGCTGCAGATTCACCGGTTTGTAGTCGAGGCGATTGCCCTGGCTGTACCACAGCGTGTGTTTGAGCCAATTCACATCGTCACGGCCATTCGGGGTCTCGGCACAGTCGATCGCATCGTCACGAACGTGGGCGCCACGGGACTCCTTGCGCGCTTCGGCAGACACCATCGTAGCCTTGGCCACTTCGATCAGATTGTCGAGCTCGAGTGCCTCGGTGCGGGCGGTGTTCCAGACCTTGGACTTGTCCTTGATCTGAGTCCGCTTGGCACGCTCGGCAACTTCCATGATCTTCGTGACGCCTTCCTTCATGACATCTGCGAAGCGGAAGACGCCGGCATGCTTTTGCATCACGCGCTGCATCTCGAGACGAACTTCGTGCACATCCTCGCCACCGGTCTGGGTTTCCAGCCGTGCAATTCGCGCCAGCGAAACATCGGCTGCATCTTCGGGAAGCGGCTGAAGCTTGAGCTGACCGGACTGGAAGTCTGACACCACGGTTTCGCCGGCGGCCTTGCCGAACACCAGCAGATCGAGCAGCGAGTTGGTGCCAAGACGGTTTGCACCGTGCACCGACGCACAGGCACATTCACCCGCAGCGTAGAAACCGACGATCGGCACGTTCGAATTGCCGTCCTTGGGTACGACAACCTGACCCTTGTAGTTAGTCGGGATACCACCCATTTGATAGTGGCAGGTAGGCACGACAGGAATCAGGGCCTTGATCGGGTCAACGCCAGCGAACTGGATGGAAATCTCTCGAATGCCAGGCAGACGCTTGTTGATGGTTTCGGGCGACAGGTGCGTGATGTCAAGCAACACGTGATCCTTGGCGCTGCCACAACCGCGACCTTCATTGATTTCGGTGGTCATCGCACGGGAAACCACATCCCGGGACGCCAGATCCTTCAGGTTGGGCGCATAACGCTCCATGAAACGCTCGCCGGAGGCATTGCGCAGAATGCCACCCTCGCCACGTACACCTTCCGTAATCAACACGCCGGCACCGGCCACGCCGGTCGGGTGGAATTGCCAGAACTCCATGTCTTCCAGCGGAATGCCGGCGCGAGCCGCCATACCGACACCATCGCCGGTGTTGATGAAGGCATTGGTGGAGCTGTAATAGATGCGACCGGCGCCACCGGTTGCGAAAATGGTGGCCTTGGCATGGAAAATCGACACCTCGCCGGTTTCCATTTCCATCGCCGTCACGCCGAGCACGTCACCGTCCGCATTGCGGATCAGGTCCATCGCCATCCATTCCACGAAGAACTGGGTATTGGCGCGCACGTTGCGCTGATACAGCGCGTGCAGCATCGCATGACCGGTACGGTCGGCCGCTGCACAGGAGCGGGAAACGGGGGTCTGACCGTAATTCTGCGAATGACCGCCGAAAGGACGCTGATAAATCTTGCCGTTGTCGGTACGGTCAAACGGCATGCCGTAATGCTCGAGTTCAACGACGACTTCGTTGGCCTTCTTGACCATGAACTCGATAGCGTCCTGGTCACCCAGCCAGTCCGACCCCTTGACGGTGTCGTACATGTGCCAGTGCCAATTGTCTTCCGTCGAATTGCCGAGCGAGGCAGCAACGCCGCCCTGGGCCGCCACGGTGTGCGAGCGAGTCGGAAAAACCTTGGTCAGGACAGCTGTCTTCATGCCAGCTTCGGAGAGCTGCAGAGCTGCCCGCAGGCCAGCGCCGCCGGCGCCGACGATTACCGCATCAAAGGTACGCTTTGCGACTTTCACTTACAGCCTCCAGAGAATCTGAGCAGCCCAGCCGGCATAGCCGATGAGCAGAAGGGCGACAACCGAGTGCAGCGCAAGACGGATGCCAGTCGGTTTGATGTAGTCCATGAAAATGTCGCGCACGCCGATCCAGGCATGAAAGAACAGCGACATGAAAAACAGGAATGTCGCAAACTTCATGAAACCGCCGCTGAAGACCGCACGCCAACTCTCATAGGAAGAGTCGGGCATCAACAGTGCGCAGATGGCGAAAACAACGGTGTAAATGGCCATGACAACAGCAGTGACGCGTTGCAGAAGCCAGTCACGGAAGCCGTAATGGGCACCGACAATAATGGGCTTTACCATAGTTTGACTCCCAGCGCGACGGTAAGAACAAGGCTGACAACCAGAACGATTCCGGCGCTGCGACGGGCAGAGGGAAGATCGATACCCTTGTGCATATCAAGCAGAAGAAAGCGGATGCCTGCACAGAAGTGGTGTAGGTATGCCCACAGCAAGCCCAGCAGAACGAGCTTGAAGAACGGATTCCCGATCACGGACTTGTATGAGGCATACGATTCGGGCGAGCCGACGCTGCTACCAAAGAGCGCCAGCAGCACGGGCAGCATCAGAAACAGTCCGGCACCGCTAACCCGATGCAGGATCGAGACGAATCCCGGGAGCGGGAGCCGAATCTGGTTCAGCGCCAGATGCTTCGGACGCTGTTTCTTCAAAATCACCTCTGTCATAGATTTTCCCTCAAACAATAGCGACAAAAAGCCGCACATTTCCCACACAAACAAAATTGTAAGTATATACCCTTACCAACTACTGACAGGCCGGGCCTTTCCCATCAATTCAATTCGTTCAATTTAATTCGTTGAGATAATAATGCTCGGCGGTCGAATAGAGCCCGCGGCGCCACTCGACAGGCCGGTCCCCGTAGGTATATGTCACCCGCTCAACCGACAGCAGCGGAGTACCCTCGACCACACCGAGGGTCTCACTTGTCATCCGGTCAGCCGCCACAGCACGAATCCGCTCTTCGGCGCGGATCATCCTCACACCGAAACGACCCTCAAACAAGCTGTACAGGGACCCCTGAGCACCCTGCAACACTTCCATGGTCAGACCCTGAAATATCTCGCCCGGAAGGTATATTTCATCAACAACAACCGGCTTGCCTGAAAAACGCAGCAGCCTCCGCAAGATCGTGACTGGCGCACCCAACTCGATTCCGAGCATCCGCGCAGCTTCATTACCGGCTTTGGCCTTCCAGCAATCGAGGGGAACGCTTTGTGGATGGGCCAGATCGCCATCAACGGGAACAAGTCGCAAAAAACGGAACAAGGCTCGGGGGTCATTGTGTGACGCCACGTAGGTTCCCTTGCCCTGCTTACGAACGAGGAGATTTTCTGCCGCCATCTCGTCGATGGCCTTGCGGACCGTTCCTTGGCTGACATTGAAGCGAAGCGCGAGTTCCTGCTCGCTGGGAATCGCCTGCCCCGGACGCCACTCGCCGGACTCCAAGGCGCTGAGCATCAGATGCTTGATCTGACGATAAAGAGGACTGAAAGTAGGCGAGTCTTGTCGCATCGGCGTATTTGAACACACTTTTTTCAGGCAGTCCATAATCAATCTTATATCTTATATAAGATATAAGACATGGAATTGACAGCGCCAAAAAATAATCCTACGATTCACATGTTAACTAGTCGCATGCCAACCTCAACGCGAACCCATATCGCAACAACCCGCAGGCGACGTGAAGCATTAACATTAGTGTTTTTATAACGCTTCTTTAGAGAGGGAGTCTCAATAATGGCAAAAGCCCCCGTTCGTGTCGCAGTTACCGGCGCCGCCGGCCAAATCGGTTACAGCCTCCTGTTCCGCATCGCCAGTGGCGAAATGCTGGGCAAGGATCAGCCCGTTATCCTTCAGCTCCTCGACCTGCCCCAAGCCCAGAAGGCTGTGAAGGGCGTCATGATGGAACTGGAAGACTGCGCCTTCCCGCTGCTGGCAGGCATGGTCGCCACTGACGACCCCAACGTGGCCTTCAAGGACGCCCAGGTTTGTCTGCTGGTCGGTGCCCGCCCGCGCGGCCCCGGCATGGAGCGCAAGGATCTCCTGACCGAAAACGCCAAGATCTTCACCGTCCAAGGCGCTGCAATCGGCCAGTACGCCGATCCCAACGTCAAGGTTCTGGTTGTGGGCAACCCCTGCAACACCAATGCCTACATTGCCAAAGAAATCGCGGTCAAGTTCGGTCGCGTTCAAGCCAAGAACTTCACCGGCATGCTGCGCCTGGACCACAACCGCGCGCTGTCGCAACTGGCCTCCAAGTCCGGCCGTGACGTTTCGAGCCTGAAGAACCTGGTTGTGTGGGGCAACCACTCCCCCACGATGTATGCCGACTACCGCAAGGTCACGTCCAACGGCGACAACGTCAAGAACCTGATCAACGACGAAGCCTGGAACCGCGACGTGTTTCTGCCCACCGTCGGCAAGCGCGGCGCAGCCATCATCGAAGCCCGCGGCCTGTCGTCTGCCGCCTCCGCCGCCAATGCCGCCATCGACCACATCCGTGACTGGGCGCTCGGCTCCAATGGCGAATGGGTCACCATGGGCATCCCGTCCGATGGCTCCTACGGCATCCCCGAAGGCATCATCTATGGCTTCCCGGTCACGACCGAGAATGGCGAGTACAAGATCGTCCAGGGCCTGGAAATCGACGAATTCTCCCGTGAGCGCATGACCCACACGCTCAACGAACTGCTCGAAGAACGTGATGGCGTGAAGGATCTGCTGAGCTGATTGCTCGACTGATTCGTCGCACCGTAAAACGCGGGGGCAGAAATGCTCCCGCGTTTTTTATTCATGTCGTTTTTTGCTAATCTCCACAGGCCACGACAACGAAAGAATGAGCCTCGTCATGCTGCACCCCGATAACGTGCTGTTTCAGGGCGAAAAGCCCTTCCCGATCCTTCCCGCCGTCGATCATTACGCTGGCAGCGAAAAGCTGATGCGCAAGGCGCTCGCGCTCCAGCATGAACTCGGACCGGTTTTCGACATCACTTTCGACTGCGAAGACGGGGCCCATGCGGGCGCCGAAGCTGAACATGCAGCAATGGCCGCCAGCCTGATCATGTCCGGCGACAACCGCTTCGGACGGGTAGGCGCGCGCATCCACGACATCACCCACCCACACTGGGAACGGGATGTGGACATCCTCGTCAGTCAGGCCGGCGAACGCCTCGCCTTCCTGACACTCCCCAAACCCCGCAGCGTTGCCGATGCGGCCCTGCAGATCGAAGGCATCCGCAGCGCGGAAGAACGCTACGGCATCGAACGGGAAATCCCGGTCCACGTGCTGATCGAAACTCACGGGGCGCTACGCGACGCGTGGGACATCGCAACCCTGGACAGGGTGGAATCCCTCGACTTTGGCTTGATGGACTTTGTAAGCGGCCACCACGGCGCCATTCCCGGCTCAGCCATGCGTAGCCCCGGGCAGTTCGAACATCCACTGGTGACGCGCGCGAAATGCGATATCTCTGCGGCCGCACTGGCCAACGGAGTGGTTCCATCACACAACGTCACAACCGAACTGAAGGACATCGCCTTCATCCGCAATGACGCTGAACGAGCCCGCAAGGAATTCGGCTACTTGCGCATGTGGAGCATCCACCCTAACCAGGTCTTGCCCATCGTTGAAGCCATGCGCCCGGACTTCACCGAGGTCGAGGAAGCGGCAAGCATTCTGGTTGCAGCCCAGGACAAGGGCTGGGGACCCATCCAGCACGCCGGCAAACTGCATGACAGAGCATCGTATCGCTATTACTGGGAACTGCTAAAACGCGCCAAAAGTACCGGCATGCACATACCTGGAGAAGCTGCTTCGCGGTTCTTCTGAAAGAAAAGCCCGGCGCAGAGCCGGGCTTTATTTTTGCATGCCTATCTGATGTCAGTCAGGCAACGCGATCTTGTTGTCGGTGCTGTACTGGTAGTCGTGGAAAACGTGCTCGGCTGACAGGATTGCGTAATTCCCGTCCTCACCCTTGCGGGACGTGTCCTTCAGCCGGTACGTGTAGTGGCCGCAGGTCCAGAGATCGAAATTACGCATGTGCGTGCACATGCAGGTCTTCTCCATGACGAAGACTTTCTTTGCGCCGGGATGCAGCGCCACTTCCTGGTTGTACGCCTGAATGTAGGAACAGCTTCCGTTGCTGTCGAGCAGGTATCCGTAGGCTTCACAGTTCGGGCGAATGCCCGAGCCGATTGCCGGACTGCCAGTCAGCATGCGCATCGGGTAGCCGGTTGGCGAAATCTGGTTAACGACGATCTCGTCTTCGCTGGCCTTGAAATAATGCTGTTGTACATCGGCCGGCAGGCCACACTCTTCCGTCACGGTAAAGCGCGTTGCAACCTGAACCGCCGCTGCGCCATGCTCAAGAAACGCGGTGGCGTCACTACCAGTGAAGATGCCACCTGCGGCGATAAGCGGAATCTCGAGCTTCTCTGCAAGCAGCCAGGCACGGATCTCGGCAACGATGGTTGCCAGGTCGTACTTCGCCCAGTCCATTCCAAAACCCAGGTGCCCACCTGCCAGCGGACCTTCCACAACCACGTAATCCGGCAGGCGGTTGGTGCGCGCGCTCTTGCGCAGGAATAGCTGAAGTGCACGCAGGGACGACACGATGATGCCAAGCTTGGCATCCCGGAAGCGCGGATGATCCTCGATCAGTGCAAACGAACCAAGGTGAAGGCCGGCAGCCAGGGTAATGCCGTCGATACCCGCATCAAGGGCGCTGGCCAGCCGCACGCGAAGGGTTTCCTTCGGGGCATTCATAGTCAGCTTTTCCATGCAGTTCACGAAGATCATGCCGGAGCCGCGCTTCGCTTCCATGGTCTTGCCCACATGGAGCTTCGTCGCCTCGGCCAGCTGGCCGAGATCGAACTTCACCACCGACTTGTCGGTATTGGCAACGTTGAACTTGTACTGCTTGAGTTTTTCCTTGACGTACTTGGTGTTGAAACGACGATCAGTCACCGTTTTCACCATTGCATCCGAGATGTGACCGACCCCGCCCAGGCGTGCAGCCTCCAGCGCCAGATCTGCAGTGGAGATATCCACCCCCATACCACCGATCACAATGGGCACCAGCTCCTGCTTGCCAAAGCGCAGACGGAAATCATCAACTCGTTTCATGAAACTCCTTCCAGACAGACGTAAAGACGCCACTCAGGGACCAACCGACCAAAATGTGGCCTAATGCAGCATTATCCCACTGAGCGGGCGCTCCTGACGTTGTTTAAATCAAGGAAAATCCAAAGAATTGCACCCCGCCGCCCATCGAAGTACGGCACCCGACAGGCGGTGAGACTGAAAGCCGCAAAATTTGTTACCTTCAGCACTGCGGAAAATATCACGTAGTCCGCTAGAATTATGCCTCCGAAGCCGCCCTAATCCAGATGTCGGAACCCTCCCATCCCGCAAAAGAATGCGCTGTCCTGTTTGCCGATCTCGTCGGCAGCACTCAGCTGTATCAGCTCGTGGGTGACTCCTCGGCCTTTGAGCTGGTCGACCGCAGCATCCGCGCCATGCGCATCGTGGTCGAAACCAAGCGCGGCCGGGTCGTCAAGCACACTGGCGACGGGCTCATGGCCGTTTTCAACGATCCCGACAGCGCTGCGGACGCTACGCTGACCATCCACCAGACGCTGAAAGACCTCCCGTCTGCGCCCGAACAGCAGCGGCTCGCGGTGAGGATGGGCTTTCATTTCGGCCCGGTTGTCGTAAGCGGCACCGACGTCTTCGGTGAAACCGTCAATTTCGCAGCGAGACTGGCCGAACTGGCCTCGCCGGGCAAGGCCATCACTTCGGCTGAGACCGCCCGCCGCCTCGGGCCTGAATGGCGCTCGGTGCTCCATGCGCTGCCCCCGCGGGTGATCCGCGGGCTGTCCCGGCCAGTCGAGCTGTGCGAACTGATGTGCGAGGCCATCGGAGAGCTGACAATCGTCCAGAGCGACCATTTCCTTCTCGAAACCGAGCCGGAATTACGTCTTTACCTGGACTCGATTTCGCTGGTGCTCAACTCCAACAAGCCCAGTGCACGCATCGGCCGCGACCCCGCCGCCGACATGGTGGTGGGCGACACCCAGTCGTCCCGCCGCCATGCCGAAATCGAACTGCGCGGAGACAAGTTCGTATTGATCGACCGCAGCAGCAACGGCACCTTCGTGCAGATCGAAGGTGAAAGAGAGTTTCAGCTATCGCGGGAGGAAGTTGTGCTGCGCGGACGCGGCCAGTTCTCGCTGGGGCGCAGTTGCTCCAACAGCCCTCAGGTCGTCAGCTTCGTCTGCATCTAGGGCTTCCGGAGCCTTCTCCGGAACTGCCCGCTCTCCCCTTTAGCGCACCGCCAACGCAGCGCGTAACGCCGATCCAGCCTTCTCGACCGCCGTCACCGCCTGCGGAAACATTTTTCCAAGCGTGATGAAGCCATGCACCATGCCGTCGAACTCATGCACGGTCACCGGCACGCCAGCGCTGCCGAGGGTTTCGGCATAGGCCTTGCAGTCGTCGGTCAGCGGGTCGCAACCTGCAACGATGAAGGTCGCCGGAGGCAACCCGTCGAAGCGAGCGGCGAGTAGCGGTGACGCACGCCAGTCGCTCCAGTCAGCTTGATTGGGCAGGTATTTCTCGAAGAACCAGGCCAGGCTCTCGGTATCCAGAAAGTAGCCGTTGGCGTAGGTACGGCGCGACGGACGCTGGCTGAGAATGTCGGTGCAGGGATAGATCAGGAGCTGGAGCGCCGCCTGCGGAGCACCGTCGTTGCGCATCTGCAGGGCCGTAACGGCACTCAGCGTGCCGCCTGCGCTATCACCGGCCAGTGCAAAACGGGCCGGGTCAATGCCGAGCAGCGCGGCATTGGCGAGGGTCCAGGCAACGGCCTGCTGCGCGTCCTCCACCGCTCCCGGAAACGGATGCTCGGGCGCCAGCCGGTAATCCACCGACAACACCGCGCACCCACCGAGGTTGGCCAGCTCACGACACAAGGCGTCGTAGCTCGGGATGTCGCCAACGCACCACCCGCCACCATGGAAATAAAAAGTCACCGGGAGAATTGCGTCCGGCGCCGCATCCAGCGGGCGATACAGGCGCGCCATGATCACGCCATCCCGCGCATGCACACCCGGAATCGGCACGTCGGTCACCGAGGCCACGGCAGGCAAGTCAGGGCGTAGTGCGAACTGGAGCTTTTCGAAGGAGCGACGGGCCTGATGCACATCCAGCTCGTGGAAGCGCGGCGCACCGACGCGATAGACCATGTCGAGCATAGCCTGGGCTTTGGGGTCGAGTGCCATGAAAAATCCGGGAACTTGTTTTTTCGACGCTTCCGACTGGGGAAGCATCGCCTGATCAGCCACTGAGGGCCAGGCAATCAAGTGGGTCACAATTTGCGCCATAAACGGAAAAAACAGCCCGTTTTTTGCTACAATTCTCTAACCCATTGATTTTATTGGTGCCGGGAGGGGGACTCGAACCCCCACACCTTGCGGCGGCGGATTTTGAATC
>NZ_JAOAUU010000121.1 GCF_030157465.1 Zoogloea sp. | reverse complement strand
AAGGCGCCCGCGAGCGGGGGTGGAAACAGCTCGTCTTCCGTTACATACCCGGGCGTCCAGTTTGTGGTTCTGGCAAGGTCGTACCAGTCCATCCGATTGAGTACAGCCATTTATGTCTCCTTTGTGGCGGGATGCGGAAATCCTGCCGCCCCCTTTCGGCAGGGCGATCTGTGTCGCCCGGATCACACGGCGGGCCGATGCTCATCGACAAAACCGTATGGCCGAAAGTTATAAGGAAACGCTGTAGCGGGATATTAGACGAAGGTTTAGACGGGTCTGTTGCGGGGTGTGATTGCCTGGGGAGGCGAGAGACGGCCGGCGTCAGCGTGGCGGGTGCGTCGTCGCCGCTACAGCACCACCTGCGAACCCAGCTCCACGACCCGGTTGGATGGAATCTTGAAGAACGCGGTCGCGCTCCCTGCATTCCGGAACATCACCACAAAAAGCAGCTCGCGCCAGTAAGCCATCTCGGAGCCCAGTTTCGGTATCAATGTTTCCCGGCCGAGGAAGAATGAGGTGTCCATCATGTCAATGTCCAGGCCGGCCTCTGCACACTGTGCCAGCGCTGCCGGAATATCCGGTTCATCCTTGAAGCCATATTGGACGATGACCTGACTGAAGTTCCCGTTTAAACGGTGTACTTCGACCCGGTCAATATCAGGCACAAAAGGCACATCAAATACTTCGACGCTGAGGACGATGACCTGTTCGTGCAATGCCTTGTAATGCTTGAGGCTGTGCAGCATCGCATGAGGCACTAATTTGAGATTCGGGGTTAGAAACACCGCGGTCCCCGAAACCCGCTCGACACCGCTCTCGGTAATGTTCTCGATGAATGGCTTCAATTCCATTGCATCTGTTGCCAGGCGTTCTCCGAGAAGCTCACGTCCGCGCTTCCAGGTCGTCAGCAGAATGAAGATGGCCAGACCGAATACCAGTGGAAACCAGCCACCATCCGGGATTTTCACGGAGTTCGCCAGGAAGAAGCCGAGGTCGATGCAGATGAAGGGCAGGGCACCGAGAATCGCCCGCGCCGGGCTCCAGTCCCAGAGGCGGATGGCCACGGCAATTGCCAGAAAGTTGGTAATCAGCATCGTGCCCGTCACCGCAATGCCGTAGGCCGCTGCCAGCTTTGACGATGAACCGAATTCAATGACCAGGGCAATGATTGCCACCAGCAGCAGCCAATTGATGCCAGGCAGGTAAATTTGACCGATTTCCCTGTCCGAGGTGTGCTCGATTTCCAGTCGCGGCGTGTAGCCCAGCTGAATGGCCTGCTGAGTGATGGAGAAGGCGCCGGAAATGACGGCTTGTGAGGCGATGATGGTGGCGAGCGTGGACAGAATCACCAGGGGGTACAGCGCCCATTCTGGCGCCAGCAGCTAGAACGGGTTTTCCACCGCGCCCGGATTGGCCAGCAGCAGCGCACCCTGCCCGAAATAGTTGATCAGCAAGGCCGGCATGACATAGCCCAGCCAGGCGTATTGAATCGGCTTGGCGCCGAAATGTCCCATGTCGGCATACAGTGCTTCGGCGCCGGTGATGCACAGAACCACCGCCCCCAGGGCAAAGAAGCCGAGCAGCGAATTGCCGGTGAGGAATTGAAAGGCATGCAGCGGATTGATCGCGGCCAGCACGTCGGGGTTGTCGATGATGGAACGTGCCCCGAGCAAGGCCAGAACGGCGAACCACACCACCATGACCGGGCCGAACAGCGCACCGACGCTGGCGGTTCCGCGGCGCTGAAACATGAACAATACGACCAGCACGAACAGTGTGATCGGCAGGATGTAAGGCTTGAAAGCCGGGGTGATGATTTCCAGTCCCTCGACGGCTGACAAGACGGAAATCGCCGGGGTGATGACACCGTCGCCGTAAAAGAGCGCGGCCCCGAACAGACCGAGTGTGACCAGCAGCTTCTGCTGCCAGGTGCCGGGTGTTCCCTTGTGCAGGGCCAGGGTCATCAGGGCGATGATGCCGCCTTCGCCCTTGTTGTCGGCACGCAGGATGAAGGAAACGTACTTCAGCGTCACCACGATGATGAGCGACCAGAAGAAGAGCGACAGGATGCCCAGCACGTTTTCCGGGGTGATCGGCACGGGGTGGTGCGCTCCGCCAAAAACCTCCTTGATGGAATACAGCGGACTGGTTCCGATGTCGCCATAGACAATGCCGAGCGCGGCCAGGGTCAGCGTCGCGAGACGCTTTTTGTCGGGTTCTTGTTGCATGATTTTTCTCTACGGCTGAAAGCGATAGCCGACGCCGGTTTCTGTCAGAAAGTGTTTGGGTTGAGTCGGGTCGTCTTCGAGCTTCTGGCGCAAATGACCGACATAGACCCGCAAGTAATGGCTGCTCTCGATATACGACGGCCCCCAGATTTCCCGGAGCAGATTGCGTTGTGTGAGCACCTTGCCGGGCTGTGCCAGCAAGCACGACAGCAAGCGATATTCGATGGGCGTGAGGTGGACCGGCTCGCCGGCACGGCTCACCATGCGGCGCGACAGGTCGACGACCGTGGTGCCGAATTCAATGACGGGAGAAGCCGTTTCGCCACTGCGGCTGCGCCGCCGCAGGAGCGCACGAACCCTTGCCCGCAATTCACCGACGCTGAATGGCTTGGTCAGATAGTCGTCCGCGCCGGCGTCCAGCGCATCGATCTTGTCGTTTTCCTGGGAGCGGGCAGACAGGATGAGCACCGGGACATCTGACCAGCCGCGCAGGTCACGGATCAGGTCGATGCCGTTTCCATCCGGCAGCCCGAGGTCGAGGATCAGCAAATCCGGTTTGCGCGAACCCGCCTCGATCAGCCCTTGTGCCATGGTTTCCGCCTCGGCGATCTGGCAGCCGTCCTCTTCCAGGGCGGCCCGGACAAAACGTCGAATTTGCTTTTCATCCTCGATGATCAGAACTTTGGCGGGCGTAGTCATGCCGGTTCCTCCTCGACGATTGGCGGATTGCCGACGGGAAGCGTGAAAGTGACGCAGGCACCGCCTTCGGGTCGGTTCTCGGCACGAATGCTGCCGCCATGGGCCTCCACGATGGCCTTGCAGATGGCCAGCCCCAGTCCGGCCCCCGGTTTGCCCGATTCGGTCTGGCCACGGACGAACATATTGAAGAGTTCGTCACGGCGATGCTCCGGGAATCCGGGGCCGCGATCCTTGACCATGACCTCGACGATATTTCCGGCACGTCGGGCCGTCAGCTCAATCGGCGTGTGGGCTGGCGCATATTTGGCGGCGTTCTCCAGCAGGTTGCAAAGCACGCGCTCGACCAACACTGCGTCAAACTCCAGCAGCGGCAAATCGGCAGGCAATTCGACTTTGACCGGGTGCTCAGCCAGGGCATTGCCGAGCAGCTTGATGCCCGCACCAATCACTTCTTCCAGTGGCTGCCACTCGCGGCGCAGCGTCACTTCGCCGGCATTGAGCCGGGCCATATCCAGAAGGTTGCCGACCATGCCCGCCAGCCGTGCCGACTGTTCGTGCAGGGCCTGCGCTGTTTCCAGAGCCGTTGGAACGAGGGGCGGCTTGATAAGGAAAAGCGAGTCGGCCAGCCCGACCATCGCCGTCAGTGGCGTACGCAAGTCATGGGACAGCGCCGACAGGATGGAGCTGCGCAAGCGCTCGGTCAGCATCTTGACCTCGGTGGCTTGGGCAACCTCGACGTAATGCAGCCGCTCCAGTGCAACGCCCGCCAGCGAGGCCACGGCTTCGAGCAGTGCTGTTGTTTCGGGTGAAGGCTCTTCGGGGTTGTCGGCAAAGCGCACGGCCAAAACCCCGCGAATGCGCATCGAGGCGCCGAGCGGCAGATAAAGCGGGGCATAGCCCATGCTGCCGACTTCATCGCTGCGGACCCGTTGTCCGCTCTCCAGTGCAACTTTCGCCAAGTGGCTTTCAATGGGTAGCGAGTTGGCGGCGCTGGCACTCAGCAATACTTGTCGGGTCTCATCCGGCACAAGAATGCAGGACTGGGCGTCGAGCAGTTCTCCGATGAAGGCTTCGGTTATTTCGACAACCTGTTTCTGCGTCAGCGTTCCCGCCAGTTGGCGGGCCAACTGGTACAAGCCCTCGGTGCGCTGCTCACGCTGCTCGGCTTCTTTCGCCTTTTGCCGGAGCGCTGAAGTGAAGTGCGCGGTGGTCAAGCCGGTGACCAGCATCACGGCAAAGGTCACGAGGTACTGAATGTTGCTGACTGCCAGCGAGAAGCGCGGTGCAACAAAGAAAACGTCAAACAGCAGCACACTCAGAATCGAGGCCAGCACTGCAGCACGCCTGCCAAGCTTGACCGCAATGACCAGAACGGTCAGCAGGAAAAGCATCACGATGTTTGCCAGGTCGAGGTGTCCAGCCAAGGGTGTTGCGACGACCGTGGTGCCGATGCAAGCGAGGGCCGTCAGACCAAAACACTTGATGGCCGATGGCTGATTGTTCCTGACCGTGGATTTCATGTCGCGTTTCTTGAGGCGGAATAGCTGCAGCCTATGCTCGCCGGTATAAAAACGCTGTCGATTCTCGTGGGTGTGCCGTAAAAATGTCGTAAAGATTTCTGACGGATCTAACGACCGCTGATGGCCTGTTCAAGGTCTTGTCGCGTTCATTTTTGTCGTGGGCTGCAGTCCCTTAGCGGCAGGGCTCATCTGCATGAGCCCCATGCCCGTTGCAATATCACGCGGCCTCGTCTTCGGTTTCGCGCTCTTCGAGCTGGAGTTTCCACATTTGCGCGTAGGCCGTGCCCTGGGCGAGGAGTTCGGCGTGGCTGCCGCGTTCGATGATGCGGCCCTGGTCGAGCACGATGATCTCGTCGGCGTTCATTACGGTTGAAAGCCGGTGGGCGATGACGAGGGTGGTGCGGCCGCGGGCGGCGGCGTCGAGCTGGGCCTGGATGGCTTTTTCGGTCTTGGAGTCGAGGGCCGAGGTGGCTTCGTCGAAGATCAGGATGTCGGGGTTCTTGAGCAGGGTGCGGGCGATGGCGACGCGCTGCTTTTCGCCGCCGGAGAGCTTGAGGCCACGCTCGCCGACGCGGGTCTGCCAGCCTTCGGGCAGGCGGGCGACGAAGTCTTCGAGCTGGGCGGCGCGGGCGGCGGCTTCGACTTCTTCGCGGCTGGCTTCGGGGCGGCCGTACTGGATGTTGTAGAACAGGGTGTCGTTGAAGAGCACGGTGTCCTGCGGAACGATGCCGATGGCGGCGCGCAGGCTGTCCTGGGTGAGCTGGCGGATGTCCTGGCCGTTGATGCACACGGCGCCGCCTTGCACGTCGTAGAAGCGGAACAGCAGCCGGGCCAGCGTGGATTTGCCGGAGCCGGAGTGCCCGACCACGGCCACGGTCTTGCCGGCCGGAATCGCAAAGTCCACGTCGTGGAGGATTTTGCGGGTCGGCTCGTAGGCAAAGCCCACGTGATCGAAACGCACGTCGGCCGGGCCGCGGGCAAGCGCGCGGGCGCCGGGTGCGTCGGCCACTTCGCGGTGGGTGGCCATCAGGCCGAACATGCGTTCGATGTCGGTGAGCGCCTGGCGGATTTCGCGGTACAGCACGCCGAGGAAGTTGAGCGGAATGTAGAGCTGGATCAGGAAGGCATTGACCAGCACCAGATCGCCGAGGGTCATGCTGCCGTTGGCCACGCCCAGCGCGGCGCGCCACATCATGGCGGTGACGCCCACCGCGATGATGGCGGCCTGGCCGATGTTGAGCAGCGACAGCGACTTCTGGTTCTTGATCTGGGCGGCCGTCCATTTGGCCAGCTCGGTGTCGTAGCGGCGGGCCTCGAAGGCTTCGTTGTTGAAGTATTTAACCGTTTCAAAGTTGATCAGGCTGTCGATGGCGCGGGCGTTGGCGGCGGAATCGAGTTCGTTGGCCTGGCGGCGCAGCGCGGTGCGCCAGTTGGTGACCTTGAAGGTGAAGGTGATGTAGAGGCTCAGCGTGACGACGGTGATGATCGCGAAGCTGGGTTCGTATTTCACCAGCAGGATGCCGAGCACCATGCCGATTTCGATGAAGGTCGGCAGGATCGAATACAGCGTGTAGCTGATCAGGGAACCGATGGAGCGGGTGCCGCGTTCGATGTCGCGGGTGAGGCCGCCGGTCTGGCGTTCAAGGTGAAAGCGCAGCGACAGGGCGTGCAGGTGGCCGAATACCTGGAGCGAAATCTCGCGCACGGATTCCTGGGTGACCCGCGCAAAGATCAGCTCGCGCAGTTCGGTGAACAGCGAGGTGGAAAAACGCAGCGCGCCGTAGGCCACCAGCAGCGCGGCGGGCACCACGATGAAGGCCTGCTCGCGGGAAATGTCGAGGCCATCGACCACCTGCTTGAAGACCAGCGGCACGGCGACGTTGGCAAACTTGGCCGAGAGCAGGCAGCCAAGGGCGAACAGCACGCGCCACTTGTAGGCCCACAGGTAGGGCAGCAGCTTCTTGATGGTCTGCCAGTCGTGGCGTTCGCCGGAGGCGGGAAGCGGCTGGGCGCCGGAGGGAGAGCGTCGCATGGTCGATGAGGGGTATGGGTGAGGGGAGGGGGGATTCAGGTTCGGCGATGGGTGGGGGGCGGGCGCCCTCGACCCTTAGGTCTCACCGCTCACCAGCCTTGCGGCCAGCCCGATGAACAGCACGCCGCACAGGCGGTCCAGCCAGGGGCCAAGGTGGGGGCTGCGGGCCAGCAGGTGGCCGATGCTGCCGGCGGCGAAGGCCATGGTGCTGAAGATCACCACCGTCTGGGCAATGAAGACCAGGCCGAGGACGAGCATCTGCAGCGTCAGGCTGCCCTGGGCCGGATCGGTGAACTGGGGCAGGAAGGCGAGAAAGAACAGGCCGACCTTGGGGTTCAGCGCGTTGGCGACAAAGCCGCGGGCAAGGTCGCGCGGCCACGGCCGGGGCGGCGTGCCGGCGGCCGGGGTGAGCGTGCCGCCGCCTCTCAGGGCCTGGATGCCGAGCCATAGCAGCCAGGCCGCGCCGGCCAGCTTGAAGGCGAAAAAGAGCCCGGGCGAGGCGCGCACCAGCGCGGCAATGCCGAGGGTGGCCCAGGCGATGTGGGTGAGGCAGCCGCTGGCGCAGCCCAGGCCGAAGGCCAGCCCGGCGCGACGTCCGCGCGCGAGGCTCTGGCCGATCACCATCAGGTTGTCGGGGCCGGGCGCGAGGGTGATCAGGACGGAAATGCCGAGAAAGGCGAGAAGGGTGTCGAGGCTGGGCATGGCGCCCGATTCTGGGCGGCGCCGGCGGGGGCGTCAATGCGTGGCTGTGTGTTCAGCTTGCAGCCCCGGCGTCAGGGTGAGCCCGGCGCGCGTGCCGGAGACCTGTCACCGGGGTCTTGCGTGGCGGTTCCGTGGGGGATGTTTTCTGCCCCGGAGCCGCCACGGAGGGCGGTCAGTGGCGATGGTCTTCGCCGGGCTGGCACAGGATGGAAGGATCTGCGGTGGCGGCTTCGCCCATCTTCTGGAGGTTGTCGAGCACCCGCATCGACGCGCGCTCCATGCTGTCCAGATGGGTGAGAAGGGCGTTGGTGTCGTCGTTGGCGTAGGCATCGAGGGCCAGGGCCGCGGCTTTGTGCACTTCGACGTGGGGTGGTTCGATTTCCCGGTAGCCGGAGAGTTTGCTGAAACAGTCGTGGCCTTCGCCCTCGTAGTACCACTTGCCGAGCCGGCAGCTGGTGTGGGTGGCCAGGTCGCCGGACTTGAGGTCGATGAGGTCGAACAGCGCCAGGTAGATGCGGAACTTGAAGACGATATGGTCGATCTTGGCCACTTCGACAAAGCTCTTCATGGCGCTGCCGGCGATGACGCCTTCCATGTTGCCGGAGAGGTCCATCAGGCGCTTCATGTCCTCGGTGGCCAGTTGCCCCCGGTCGCTGAACTGCCCGGCCGAGTGGGCCAGGGTTTCCATGCTGTTGCGGGCGCGGGTCGAATCTTCGCGGATGCGGGTGACCAGGGTGGAGATGTCGCGGGTGGCGGTGGAGGTGCGTTCGGCGAGCTTGCGCACCTCGTCGGCGACCACGGCAAAACCGCGGCCGGCCTCGCCGGCACGGGCGGCTTCGATGGCGGCGTTGAGGGCCAGCAGGTTGGTCTGGTCGGCCACGTCGTGAATCAGCTTGACGATGGCGCTGATCTCGTCGGCCCGCTGGGCGAGGGTTTCCACCTCGTGGGCCGAATCCTGGGATTCGGTGGCGAGGCGGCGCAGGTTTTCGGCGATCTCGGTGGTGGCCTGGCCACTGGCCAGCGACACGTGGGCGGCCTCGATGGCCTTGTCCTTTTCGTTGCGCAGGATGCCGGCCATTTCGGCCAGGCTGCCCTGGGCGTTGGTGAGGGATCCGCCAAAGGCGCTCATGCGCTCGACGATGGCCAGATTTCTTTCGGTGCGGTGTTGGCGCTCGAAATTGCCTTGGTGCAGCATGCTGATTTCGGCCTGCAGCGCCGAGATTTCGGCCTGGAGCGTGGTTTCACGTTCGGTGGCAGCATGGAGGTCCGCTTCGAGTTGCTCGAATTTTTTTTTGTTGATCCACATAAGCTTGCTCGCTCTCGACTGGGGCTGATTGGTGCTCCGGGGGGGGGCGTGCCTGGCTGAGTCGACAGGCAACCTGGGGCTTGTTACAACCTGTTTACGGCATTCGCCTTTGATACTTGTGTCTTTCGCACAGGGGCGATGTGACTTTCTGTTTCTTTTTCAGGGTTTTCGATGTCCATGCAAAATTTTGCCGACCGGCTTCCCGTGCTGCTTCTCGGCCTTGTCGGCGTGGCCCTGGTGGCCTCCGGGGTGGCGCCCTTCGACCGGGCGACCTGGTGGATGGAAGTGGCGCCGGTGATCATCCTTGCCCCGCTGCTGGTGGCCAGCCACCGGCGGTTTCCCCTGACCAGGCTGCTGCAGGTGCTCATTGCGGCGCACGCGCTGGTGCTGATCGTGGGCGGGGCATGGACCTACGCGCGGGTGCCTTTCGGCTTCTGGCTGCAGGATGTCATGGGGTTTGAGCGCAACCCCTACGACCGGATCGGCCACTTCATGCAGGGCTTTGTGCCGGCCCTTGCGGCGCGGGAAATCCTGCTGCGCCGCGCGGTGGTGCGCGGGCGAGGCTGGCTGTTGTTCATCGTCAGCTGCATCTGCCTGGCGATTTCGGCTGTTTATGAACTTGTTGAATGGGGCGCCGCGGTGGCGCTGGGGCAGGGCGCCGAGGCTTTTCTCGGCACTCAGGGCGACCCCTGGGATACCCAGAGCGACATGGCGATGGCGCTCGTCGGCGCGGTTTGTGCCCAGTGGGCGCTGGGCCGCTGGCACGACCGGCAGCTGGCCCGCATCGGCGGCGGCCTGCGCCGGCCGTTTTAGAGCATGTCCGTGAATAGGCCGGCGTCGGCCCGGGGCCGAATCACCGCCACTGCGTTGTTGCGCTTTCTGGCTTGGGCACCACCCAAGCTGCAAAAGCGCGCCTAGCATTGGCGGCGATTCACCTCCCAGGCCTCGGCCTCTTATTCACGGACAAGCTCTTAATGCAGCGTGCGGGGCATGGCCAGCGTGAATTCGGCAATCGGCGCGTCGAAGTGGGTGCCGTCTTCGGTCACCATCTGGTAGCTGCCCTTCATCGTGCCCACCGGGCTGGCGATGGTGCAGCCGCTGGTGTATTCGAACTGCTCGCCCGGTTGCAGCACCGGCTGCTGGCCCACCACGCCGGCGCCCTTCACTTCCTGCACGGCGCCCTCGGCGTCGGTGATGATCCAGTGGCGGCTCATCAGCTGGGCGCTGACGCGGCCGGTGTTGCGGATGGTGATGTGGTAGGCGAACACATAGCGCTCGGCTTCCACGTCGGATTGTTCGGGGATGAATCGGCAAGCCGTCTTGATCTCGATGCTGTCCCGTTCGGGGTGGGTGGTCATTTTTTGTGGCGGATTCGGTTGGGGACGCTTATTGAAGCGGAATCGCCGCCCCGCTGCAACCGCTGCGCGGCGTTGGCGAAGACGGTTTCGGGCGGGTAGACTGCCCGACTTGCCGCGTTTTTCCGTCAGGCTTTTGTCCAGGATTGCCCCATGACCTACCGCATCGCCCCCAGCCTGCTGTCCGCCGATTTTGCGAAGCTTGGCGAGGAAGTCGCCCACGTGATCGCCTCCGGCGCCGACTGGATCCATTTTGACGTGATGGACAACCATTACGTGCCCAACCTCACCATCGGCCCGCTGGTCTGCGAGGCGATCCGCCCCTGCACCACCGCGCCCATCGACGTGCACCTGATGGTCAAGCCGGTCGATCGCATCGTGCCGGACTTTGCCAAGGCCGGCGCCAACATCATCACCTTTCACCCCGAAGGCTCCGAGCACGTCGATCGCACCCTCGGCCTGATCCGCGACAGCGGCTGCCAGGCCGGCCTGGTCTTCAACCCGGCCACGCCCCTCACCTGGATGGATCACGTGATGGACAAGCTCGACGTGGTGCTGCTGATGAGCGTCAACCCCGGCTACGGCGGCCAGTCCTTCATTCCGGGCACCCTCGACAAGCTGCGCGAGGCCCGCGCCAAGATCGACGCCTACGCACAGAAGACCGGGCGCCGGATCCTGCTGGAGGTGGATGGCGGCGTGAAGGTGGACAACATCGCCGAGATTGCCCGCGCCGGGGCCGACACCTTCGTGGCCGGTTCGGCCGTGTTCGGGGCCGGAAAGGATTCCGACCCCCAGCGCTACAACAGCGTGATGGCCAGCCTGCGCAGCGCGCTGGCCGGTGTCTGAGCGCGTTTCAGCCCGGCGCCCGGCGCCGGCTTGAAGGCGGCACACCGAGCGTACGCATGAAGGCCCGGCGCATGCGTTCCGGGTCGGCAAAGCCGAACTCCCGGGCCGCCTCCTGAACCGAGCGGGCGCCGCTTTCCAGCGCCGCGAGCGCCGCCTCCACGCGCAGGCGTTCCACTGCCCGCGCCGGCGTGACGCCCACTTCGGCGGCAAAGCAGCGCGAAAAATTGCGCGGGCTCATGCGCGCCAGCCCGGCCAGCTCATCCACGTCCAGCCTGTCCCGCAGGTGGCTGCGCACGTGGTCGAGCAGCGCGGCAAAACGCCCGCCGGCCGGCTGCAGTTCGGCCATCTCTGAAAACTGGGACTGCCCGCCCGGGCGCCGGTAATACACCACCAGCTGGCGGGCGACCTGCCGCGCCACGGTCTCGCCCAGATCGTCGGCGATCAGGGCCAGCGCCAGGTCGATGCCGGCGCTGATGCCGGCCGAGGTCCACACCTTTCCATCCCGCGTGAAAATCCGGTCGGCGTCCACCTGCACGTCCGGAAAACGGCGTGCGAAATCCTGCGAGCGCCGCCAGTGGGTGGTGGCGCGCCGGCCGTGCAGCAGGCCCGCGGTGGCCAGCAGGTAGGCGCCCGAGCAGACGCTGGCGATCCTCCTTAGCGCCGCGCCGCTGTTGCTCACGAAGCCGACGGTGGTGGCGCATTCGGCGGCCGCGAAGACGCCGTCGCCGCCCGTGACGATCAGCGTGTCATCCCCGGCCCTGTTGCTGAAGGCCGTCGCGGCGAGGCGCGTGCCGCCCGAACTGGCAACCAGGCCGCCGTCCCGGGCGATCAGCTCCAGCAGGTAGGCGTTGGGCACGAAGGCGTTGGCGGCTTCGAAGGCGGCCAGCGGCCCGGCGGCGTCGAGCACCTGGAAGCCGGGATAGACGAGAAGCACGATCCGTCGTGTCATGGCATGAAAAGTGGGTTGTCTGTCATTTACGCCAAGACGGTAGCGGGCGACGATAAGCGTGTCAAAACTTTCCGGGCGTGCAGCCATGAACCGCAATGTTGTCCTGCTGGCACTGAGCCAGGCGCTGGCGATGACTGTCGTCAGCCTGATGTTGTCCGCCTCGGCGCTGGTGAGCGTCGGGCTGCTTGCCGCGCCCGGCTGGGCCACGCTGCCGCTGGCCGTCCAGTATCTGGCGACGATGCTGGCGCTCCATCCGCTGGCCCGGCTCATGGCCCGCCGGGGGCGGCGGCCGGTGTTCGTCGGCGCTGCGCTGGTCGGCGCGGCCGGGCTGGCGCTTGCGGTGGCGGGGCTGCTGCGTGGCAGCTTCGCGGTGTTCGTGCTGTCGGGCCTGTGCGTCGGGGTGCTGGGCGCGGTCAGCCAGTTCTACCGTTTTGCCGCGGCCGAGGCGGTGCCGGCGGAGCAGCGCAGCCAGGCGATTTCGCTGACTCTCGCCGGCGGCGTGCTGGCCGCCTTCCTCGGGCCCTTCATCGTCCGCACGACCCGCGAGCTTGCCGGCACGCCCTTTCTGGCCAGCTTCGCGGTGCTGGTCGGCGTGGCGCTGCTGGCGGCCGGGCTGGGCCTGTTCCTGCGCCTGCCCGTGCCGCCCAGGCCGGAGGCGGGGCGGGCGCCGCGGCCCCTTGGCCAGATCGCGCGCCAGGGCGATTTCCGGCTGGCGGTGGCCGGTGCCGCGGTGGGCTACGCGGCCATGGGCCTGCTGATGACCGCCACACCGCTGGCCATGCTGTGCGTCCGCCACGATTTCGATTCCACCGTGACGGTCATCCAGTGGCATCTCGTGGCGATGTTCGCGCCGTCCTTCGTCACCGGCCTACTGATCGGCCGTTTTGGGGTGCTGCAGGTGATGTCGCTGGGCGGGGCGCTGGTGCTGGCCGGCATCGGTGTTGCGCTGGCGGGCGACGCGATCGCCCATTTCAGCGGCGCGCTGGTGCTGGTGGGCGTCGGCTGGAATTTTCTCTACGTGGGCGCCACGACGCTGCTCACCCAAACCTGCCGCGACGAAGAGAAGCCCGCGGTGCAGGCCTTCAACGACAGCATCGTGTTTCTCTCCGTCACCCTCGCGACCCTGGGCGCCGGGCCTCTGGTGGACAGGCTCGGCTGGGCCACGGTCAACCTGCTTGTCGTGGTGCCGGTGGCGCTGCTGATGGCCGGCCTGCTGCGCGCCCTGTGGCGGCGTCGGGCGGGGCTGGCGCCGGCCGCCTGATCTCCCGTATCCTCCACGCCTCCCCGATGTGTCGAAGCCTCAAGTCTGAAGGAAAGTCATGGTCCAGCAAGCCCATTCAAAAACGATCCGGCCGGTGCGCGCCGTGCTGTTCGATCTTGACGGCACCCTGCTCGATTCCATTCCCGATCTCTCCGAGGCCTGCCACCGCATGATGGTCGAACTCGGCCGGCCGCCGCACGCCATCGACGTGATCCGTACGTTCGTCGGCAAGGGCATGCTCAACCTGGTGCGGCGCTGCCTCGTCGAGAGCGGCTCGGCGGGAGAGGCCGAGGTGGAGGCCGCGGTCGATGCCTTCCGTCGCCATTACGCCGAGGTAAACGGCGCCTCCACGCTGATCTACGACGGCGTGCTGCCGGCCCTGGAAGCGCTGCGCGAGCAGGGCATCCCGATGGCCTGCGTGACCAACAAGCCGGCCGCCTTCACCGGGCCGCTGCTCGAACGCATGGGCCTCGCGGGCTTTTTCAGCGCGACGGTGAGCGGCGACACCCTGGCCGAAAAGAAGCCCCATCCGGCGCCGCTGCTCCACGCCTGCCGCCTGCTGGGGGCGGATGCGGGGGACGCGCTGATGATCGGCGACTCGGCCAACGACGCCGACGCCGCCCGCGCCGCCGGCATGCCGGTGCTGCTCGTCACCTACGGCTACAGCGAAGGCGTGGCGGTGGACAGCATCGAATGCGACGGGCTAATATCCAGCCTCCTGGATGCGCTCCCGCACATCCAGCGCCAATACCGGACATCCATCCCGTCGTGACCCGCAAGTACATGATTGCCCTCGAGGAGTTCCCTGCCGTTCGTATCCCCCGCTCTGGCGGATGCGGCGGCCGGTCATGGCTGCTCGCCTGAGCCGCCCCGAACAGTCACGGGCCCGCCCCGTGATACCCTCGCGAAAAAGCATCATGTCCTTCCGGAGTCTCCATGACAGAAGCCGAATTCAACGCCCTGGCCGACCAGGGCTATAACCGCATTCCGGTTACCGTCGAAACCTTTGCGGATCTCGACACCCCTCTTTCTGTTTACCTGAAACTGGCCAATGTGCCCAACACCTACCTGCTCGAATCCGTGCAGGGCGGCGAGCGTTTCGGGCGCTATTCGATCATCGGCCTGGCCGCCCCGACGCGCATCGAGGTGCGCGGCCGCTCGGTGTTGCTGCTGACCAACGACCGCCTCGTCGAACGTCGCGATTACGGAGATCCGCTCAGCTACGTCGCCGAGTTCATGGACCGCATCAAGGTGCCGCCGCGCGCCCACCTGCCGCGCTTTGCCGGCGGCCTGGTGGGTTGCTTCGGCTACGACACGGTGCGCTACATCGAGCCGCGCCTGGCCAAGACCGAAAAGCCGGACGAACTCGGCACGCCGGACATCCTGCTGCTGCTGTCCGAAGAAATCGCCATCGTCGACAACCTCTCCGGCAAGCTCACGCTGGTCGTCTATGCCGAGCCGGAAGTCCCCAACGCCTACAAGCGCGCCGTCAAGCGGCTCAAGGAACTCCTCGTCCGCCTGCGCGAGCCGGTGCCGGTGCCCGCCGACCAGCGCGCCGCGCCCGCCGAGGCCGTGTCCAGCTTTGGCGAGGAAGCCTTCAAGGCCGCCGTGCAAAAGGCCAAGGATTACATCGTCGAGGGCGACATCATGCAGGTGGTGCTCAGCCAGCGCATGAGCAAGCCCTTCGGCGCCAGCCCGCTGGCGCTGTACCGCTCGATCCGCAGCCTGAACCCCTCGCCGTACATGTTTTATTTCAATTTCGAAGAGTTCCAGGTGGTCGGCGCCTCGCCAGAAATCCTGGTTCGCCTCGAAGACGGCGACGTGACCGTGCGGCCCATCGCCGGCACCCGCAAGCGCGGCGCCACCCACGAAGAAGATCTCGCGCTGGAGCAGGAACTGCTGGCCGACGAAAAGGAGCGCGCCGAGCACACCCAGCTGCTTGATCTGGGCCGCAACGACTGCGGCCGTGTTGCCAAGACCGGCAGCGTGCGCGTGACCGAGCGCTTCACCGTCGAGCGCTATTCCCACGTGATGCACATCGTCTCCAACGTCGAAGGCAAGCTGAAGGACGATCTCAACGCGCTGGCCGTGCTGCGCGCCACCTTCCCGGCCGGCACCGTGTCCGGCGCGCCCAAGCTGCGGGCGATGGAAATCATCGACGAACTCGAACCCACCAAGCGCGGCATCTATGCCGGTTCGGTGGGCTACATCGGCTTTCATGGCGACATGGATCTCGCCATCGCGATCCGCACCGCGGTGGTCAAGGACGGCAAGATTCACGTCCAGGCCGGCGCCGGCATCGTTGCCGATTCCGACCCGCAATCCGAATGGCAGGAAACCCAGAGCAAGGCCCGCGCGATGCTGCGCGCCGCCGAGATCGCCGAAGCCGGACTCGACACGCGGCTGTGACAGCCATGAAAAAGGCCGCCCGGAGGCGGCCTTGCACGGGCTTGCCGAACGCGCGCGCGTTAAAACGCGACGCCGACCTTGGCCTGGACCAGCCAGTTGTCCGCACCGGCCTGGCCGGTGGCGACGGTCTTGTTCACCGTGTCCTGCCAGCGGGCGCCGAGGCCCAGGTTGAGCTGGCCGATCCGGTAGTCGAGATCGGCGCCAACCTGCCAGGCGAACATGTCCACGTTGCGGCTGCCGCCGTCGGCCTTCACCCAGCCGATGCCGGGGCCGACGCCGAGGGTCAGATCCTTGGCGATCGGCGTGGTCCAGCGGGGGTTGAGTTCGACGGTGGTCAGGTCAAGGCCGCCCTTGTCGAACTTGGTGACCGACAGCTTGGTGCGGATCACGCCGGTGGGCGTCTGCAGAAGGCCGCAGTTCATGGCCAGTTCGAGGCCCCAGGCGTCGCCGCTCTTGACGTGTTGTGGGTCCATCACGCCGCCGGTAACGGAGGCCACGAAGGCCGGGGCGTAGCCCTTTTCGGTGACGGGCAGAAATTTCCAGTCGCCGGCCAGGGCCGGAGCGGCGGCGGCAGTCAGGGCAGCGGCGGCAAGCAGGATGCGGGCGGTTTTCATGATGTGTCCTCGTTGTTATATGGAAAGCGGGCGAATGATTCCACAGCCGGCGGCCGCCTGTCGGTAACCATGGTTACAAAGTTTTGCCGGCCTTTGCGTGCCTTGCGGCGCCCGGCCGAGTTCAATACAAATTATGCAATTGCGTCCGCCGCCCCGGGCCTGACCCGCGAGGCCGGCCGCATTTCCGGAAAGGATTTCCAGCCATGCTGCTGATGATCGACAACTACGACAGCTTCACTTACAACCTCGTCCAGTATTTTGGCGAGCTTGGCGCTGAAGTGAAGGTGTTCCGCAACGACGAAATCACCGTCGAACAGATCGCCAATCTCAAGCCCGACCAGATCGTCGTTTCGCCGGGGCCGTGTTCACCCGCCGAGGCCGGCATTTCGGTGGCGGCCATCCAGGCCTTCGCCGGCAAGATTCCGCTGCTAGGCGTGTGCCTTGGCCACCAGAGCATCGGCGCGGCCTTCGGCGGCAGGATCGTGCACGCCAAGAAGCTGATGCACGGCAAGGTGTCGCCGGTGCATCACCTCGACAGCGGGGTCTTCAAGGGGCTGCCCAACCCGCTCACCTGCACGCGCTACCACTCGCTGGCCATCGAGCGCGAAAGCCTGCCCGACTGTCTTGAAGTGACGGCCTGGACCGATGACGGCGAAATCATGGGCGTGCGCCATAAGACCCTCGCGGTGGAAGGCGTCCAGTTTCATCCGGAATCCATCCTGACCGAGCGCGGCCACGACCTGCTGCGCAACTTCCTCGAACAATCCAAGAACGCCTGACCGGAGCCCGCTCATGACCTTTACTGCCCAGGAAGCCCTGCAGCGCACCATTGACCACCGCGAGATCTTCTACGACGAAATGCTCTCGCTGATGCGCCAGATCATGGCCGGCGACATCTCGCCGGTGATGACCGCCGCCATCCTCACCGGCCTGCGCGTCAAGAAGGAAACCATCGGCGAGATCGCCGCCGCCGCCACCGTGATGCGCGAGCTGTCCACCAAGGTGGTGGTGCCGCCGCCCAACGACCACTTCCTCGATGTGGTCGGCACCGGCGGCGACGGCTCCCACACCTTCAACATTTCCACCGCGACGATCTTCGTGGCCGCCGCGGCCGGCGCCCGCGTGGCCAAGCACGGCGGGCGCAGCGTTTCCAGCAAGTCGGGCAGCGCCGATGTGCTCGAAGCGCTGGGCGTCAATCTCAATCTCAAGCCGGAGCAGGTGGCCGAGTGCATCGCCGAAACCGGCATCGGTTTCATGTTTGCGCCCAACCACCACAGCGCCATGAAGAACGTGGCCCCGGTGCGCCGCGAAATGGGCGTGCGCACGCTGTTCAACATCCTTGGCCCGCTCACCAATCCGGCCGGCGCGCCCAACACCCTGCTCGGCGTGTTCCACCCCGATCTCGTGGGCATTTGCGTGCGCGTGATGGAGCGCCTCGGCGCCAAGCACGTGATGGTGGTGTACGGCCACGACAGCATGGACGAAGTGTCGCTGGGCGCCGCCACGATGGTCGGCGAACTCAAGGACGGCAAGATTCTCGAGTATGAAATCCACCCCGAGGATTTCGGCATGACCATGATGTCCAGCCGCAACCTCAAGGTGGCCGATGCCGAAGAGTCGAAGAGCGTGCTGCTCGGCGTGCTCGACAACCATCCGGGTGCCCCCCGCGAGATCGTCACCCTCAACGCCGGCACGGCGCTCTACACCGCCAACGTGGTCGATTCCATCGGCGCCGGCATCGCCAGGGCGCGTGAAGTGCTGGCTTCGGGCGCCGCGCGCGCCAAGATGGAAGCCTTCATCGCCTGCACCAGAAAGTTCGCCTGACCCCTTCTGTAGGGCGACTTCGGTCGCCCCTAAATGAGAGATCGCATGTCCGACATCCTCAATAAAATCCTCGCCGTGAAGCGTGAGGAAGTGGCCGCCGCCCGTGCGCTGGTTTCCGATTCCGCCGTGCGCGAACGCGCCGCGGCAGAAGCTCCGGCGCGAGGTTTCGTCGCCGCGATCCGCGCGAAAATTGCGGCCGGCCAGCCCGCGGTGATTTCCGAGATCAAGAAGGCCAGCCCCTCGAAGGGCGTGATCCGTGCCGACTTCCGTCCGGCCGACATTGCCGCCAGTTACGAAAAGGCCGGCGCCGCCTGCCTGTCGGTGCTCACCGACAAGCAGTTCTTCCAGGGCGCGCCGGAATACCTCCAGGCCGCCCGCGCCGCCTGCAGCCTGCCGGCCCTGCGCAAGGATTTCCTGGTCGATCCTTATCAGGTGTTCGAAGCCCGCGCGATGGGCGCCGACGCGATCCTGCTGATTGTCTCGGCCCTGAGCCTGGCCGAAATGCAGGAGATGGAAAGCATCGCCGAAAGCCTCGGCCTGGGCGTGCTGGTCGAAGTGCACGACGGCGCCGAGCTTGATCTGGCGCTGCAGCTGCGCACGCCGCTTCTCGGCATCAACAACCGCAACCTGCGCACCTTCGAAGTCAGTCTGCAAAATACCCTCGACCTGCTGCCGCGCATTCCGCCGGATCGCATCGTGGTAACCGAATCGGGCATCCTCACGCCCGGCGACGTGGCCGTGATGCGCGAGAACAAGGTCAATGCCTTCCTCGTTGGCGAAGCCTTCATGCGCGCCGACGATCCCGGTGCCGGTCTGGCCAGCCTGTTCGGCTAAGGGATGAACGAGGCGCCCGCACCCCACGACCCGGGCCCCGAGGCTCCCGCAGCGGCTCCGCGCCGCCGCGAGGGCCGGCTGGCGCGCGTCATGCGCGGGCTGCTGGCCGCGGCGCTCGGGCTGGTGCTGGTTGTTGTGCTGGTGACCGGTTGGCTCGGCGGCACGCAATCCGGCCTGCAGGCAGTGGTCGACCTGGCGGCCCGGCTCAGCGGCGGCGTGGTGAGCGTCGAGGCGCCCGAGGGCTATCTGTTCGGCCAGCTCAAGGTGGGCGCGCTGCATGTGCGCACGCCCACGCTGCAGGTGGATGTCCGCCAGCTCGTCATCGACTGGCGTCCGGCTGCGCTGGCGCGCGGCGGGCTCGACATGAGCACGCTGTCGGCCGCCGAGGTTTCGGTCGCCAGCAGCCCCAGTGACGAGGCCGCGACGCTTCCGGCCAGCCTCGAATCGCCCAGGGCGCTGCACATCGGCCGCTTCCAGATCGACCGTTTGTCGATCGGCAAACTGGTCGACGGCCAGCCCGCGCCGCCCGATCTCGAATTCACCGCCCTTGCCGGTGCGCTGGCCTCGGACGGCCGTCAACACAGGCTCACCGGCCTCAGCCTCACCGCGCCCTTCGGCCAGCTTGGCGCCGACCTCGAACTCGACGGGCGCCGGCCTTTTCCGCTCAAGGCCACTGCCCGCCTCGCCACCCGCCAGGCGGACCAGGCGTGGGCGGTGCAGGCCAGCGCCAGCGGCGACCTCGAAAACCTCACGCTCGACGCCACGGCGAGCGGCGCCGGGATGGACGGCACGGCCGCCATAGTGGCAACGCCCTTTGCGCCGCTGCCGCTGAAGTCGGCCGTGCTCAAGCTCGTCGGCCTCGATCCGAGCCGCTTCAGCGCCGCCGCCCCGAGGGCCGCGCTCGACATCGACGCCACGCTCGAACCCTCCGTGGCCCCCGGTGCCGGCAAGCCCGCGGCCGCCGACTGGATCGTCAGCGGCCCGGTGCGCATCGTCAATCACCAGCCCGGCAGCTACGACAGCGGCGCGCTGCCCCTCGAATCCCTGGCCGCCAGCGTGCGCTGGGCCGGTGGCGAGCTGGCGTTTTCCGGGCTCGACCTGCGCCTGCCCGGCAAGGGCCGCGGCGAGGGTTCCGCCCGCTGGCAGGCGCCCAGGGGCGACGAGAAAAACGGTTTCGGTGCCGTGGATGCCGAACTGCGCATCACCGGGCTCGATGCGCGCCGGCTCGACACGCGGGCCGTGGCCACGCGGATTGCCGGCAGCATCGAGGCCAGGGCCGACGCCGACTCGCAAACCGTGAGCGCCGATCTGCGCGACCCGCAACTCGCGCTGCGCGTCGATGCCCGTCACCGCGCCGGCCTCGTGACCATCGACCGGCTTGTGGCCAGCGCCAGGGCCGCCCGGCTCGACGCCGCCGGCACCCTGCGGCTGGCCGGGCCGGGGGCTTTCGAAGCCCGTGGCCAGCTGAAAAATTTCGATCCCCGCGCCTTCGTTTCGAGCGCGCCGGCGGCCGAACTCAACACCCGCTTCAGCCTGAAGGGCCAACGCCTGCCGCAACTGGCCGGCCAGCTCGATTTTGAACTCGCCTCCAGCACCTTCGAGGGCAAGCCGCTGGCCGGCAAGGGCGAGCTGAGCCTCGACGGCTCGCGCCTCGCCCATGCCGATCTGGCGCTGGAGATTGCCGGCAACCGCCTGTCGGCCAAAGGGCGCTACGGCAAGCCCGGCGATGCGCTGGCCGTGCACCTCGATGCCCCGAGCCTCGCTGCGCTGGGCCACGGCCTGGGCGGGCGGCTCAAGCTCGACGGCGTGCTGCGCGGCAGTGTCGACCACCCAGCCGGCGAGTTTGAACTGCTTGGCGAAAAACTCGGTTTTGGCGCCCTGCGCGTCGACACCGTCAACGGCCGCGGTCGCCTGGCCGAAGGGCGCAGCGGCGCCATCGCGCTCACGCTGGGCCTTACCGGACTGGGCCGGATTGCCGAGAAGGAGGCGCTGGTGCACCGCGCCAGCTTCGTCTTCGATGGCAGCCGCGCCGCCAATACCGCCCGGCTCGAAGTGATTGGCCGAGGCGCCCAGTCGGGCGTGCTCAGCCTGACCGGCCAGCTGGGCGACGGCCCGCGCTGGGAAGGCCGGCTCGACAGCCTCGAAGTGCGCGGCGATTACCCGGCGGTGCTGCTTGCGCCGGCACCGCTGCTGCTGTCGCGCGACCTGATGCGTCTTGGCACGGCCGAACTGCGCGGGGGCTCCGGCGGGCGTTACCGCCTCGACGAAACCCGCTGGCAGGCGCGTCATCTCGTGGCCCGCGGCAGCATGGGCGGCGTCCAGGTCGGGGTGATCCTCGATCCGTCCACCCGGGCGGTCAAATCCCGCGGCGATTCCCTGCAGATCGGCGGCGAGTGGGACGTGGACATTGCCGAGCAGGTGAATGGCCTGGTGCGCATCTACCGCGAAAAAGGCGATCTCGAACTGCAGGGCGACTCGCCGGTGCGGCTTGGTCTCGACGATTTGCAGCTCACCCTCAACGCCGTCGCCAACCGCCTGGCTTTCGGCTTCAGCGCCCACGGCAGCCGGCTCGGCAGCGCCTCCGGCGCCGGCACCGCGCTGGCCGAACGTGCCGCCGACGGCAGCGTGCGCCTGGTGCCCGGTGCGCCGCTGCTGGGCGCGGCGCGCCTCGACATTCCGTCCATCGCCTGGGCCGGCCCGCTGGCCGACCAGAACCTCAAGACCGACGGCAGCCTGAAGGGCGAATTCACGCTGGCCGGCACCCCGGCCCGGCCCGAAGCCGCCGGGCGAATCCGCGGCGAGCAACTTTCCTTCGTGATGGCGGACCAGGGCCTGCACCTGTCCGGCGGCACCCTGCAGGCCGATTTCAACCGCGATCGCCTGAATCTTGAAGAATTCAGCTTTGTCTCGCCCAACCGGGTGCGGCCCAACGAAGGGCGCATCGACATGGCCCGGCTCACCCGCACGCCGGGCACCCTCAAGGCGCGGGGCGAAGTGAACCTGGCCAGCGGGGCAGGGCACTTCGACTTCACCGCCGAGCGCCTGCCGCTTTTGCAGCGGGAGGACCAATGGCTGGTCCTGAGCGGCGAAGGCGAGGTGATCACCGGCTGGAACTCCGCCCACCTCAAGGGCCGCCTGGCTGCCGATGCCGGTTTTGTCGAGCTGTCGCGCACGCCGGCGCCCAGCCTGGGCGACGACGTGGTGGTGCTCGATCCGGCCGGCAAAGGCAGGCCCCAGGCCAGCCCGTTCAAGATGTCGGTCGATCTGGCCATCGGCCTTGGCGATGCGCTCTACGTCAAGGCCCTCGGCCTCGACACCCGGCTCGCCGGCAACCTGCGCCTCAATTCCGGCGACGGCCGTCCGCTGGCGGCGACCGGCACCATCACCACCGTGGGCGGGGTTTTCGAGGGCTACGGGCAGATGCTGAGCATCGAGCGCGGCATCGTCACCTTCAGTGGTCCGCTCGCCAATCCCGGCCTCAACGTGGTCGCCCTGCGCAAGGGCCTGTCGGTGGAAGCGGGCGTCGGCATCAGCGGCACGGCGCGCCGGCCGGTTGTGCGGCTGGTGTCCGAACCCAACGTGCCCGACCCCGAAAAGCTCGGCTGGATCGTGCTCGGGCGCCCGCCCGATCAGGGCTCCGGCGGCGAAATGGCGCTGCTGCTGCCCGCCGCCCAGGCCCTGCTCGGCGGCAGTGGTGGCGGCATGTCGGCCAGCCTCGCCAAGGCGCTCGGTTTCGACGAGATTTCGTTTGGAACGGGCATCGACAGCCGGAGCCGGGTGCAAACCAGCAGCGTCGCCACCGGCAGCGTCACCGGCACGGCCTCCCGCGCCTCGGCGGGCACCGGCGGCAGCGTGCCGGGCCAGGTCATCACCATCGGCAAGCGCCTCTCGTCGCGGGCCATGCTGTCCTTCGAGCAGAGCATTGCCGGCACCTCCAGCATCGTGAAGCTCACCTACCAGCTCACGCGCCGCATCGCCGTGATCGGCCGTGCCGGCAGCGAGAACGCGCTGGACATGCTGTTCTCGTTGTCTTTCAGATAGCTGCGGCGCCGGGCTTGATGCAGGTCATGGACGCCGCCCGGCGTCATCCGCCATATGGAAGGCTCTTCATCCGGAGTCCTGCCGTGGCCGAAATGCTCAATCCCCGCCGCATTCCTTTTGCCGCCGTTCCTGCCGCGATAGTGGGCGGCTGGCGCGCCTTTCGTGGCTGTCTTGTGCCGGCGGCCGGTTTTGCGGCGGTGTTTGCCCTCATCGGCGTGGCGATCTTCGGCCTGCTGCTGCATTTTGGTCTGGCGCCGCTGATGCTGCCTTTGGCCGGTGGCTTCCTGCTGGTGGGGCCGGCGGTGCTGGCGGGCTTTTTTGCGCTGCGGCGCGCCTTTGCTGCGGGGCGTCAGCCGGGTTTTACGGATGTGCTGCGTGGCTTCGGGCAGGCACCGCGGGGGCTGTGGGTGCTGTCCGGGGTGTGCTGCCTGCTCTTTCTGATCTGGCTCACCGACGCGGCCACGGTGTTCAGTTTCATGATCGGCGGTACCACGCCCGAAATCGGCCAGGTGCTGCGTTTTCATCTCTGGACCAGCGTGATGGGCGCCGTGCTGGCCTTCATCGTCTTCAACGTCACGGCCTTTGCGGTGCCGCTGCTGTTCGATCGCCGGGCCTTGCTGGTGGGCGCGGTCACCGCCAGCGTGCGGGCGGTATTCACCAATCCGGCGGCCATGCTGGCCTGGGCGCTGGTGCTCGGGGTGGCGGTAATCGCCACCATCCACATTCCGCCGCTCCTGATTGTCGTGCTGCCCTGTCTCGCCTTCGCCAGTGATCTGCTTTATCTTGAAATCTTTCCGCCGCAAGGCGGTCTGCCGGATACCCCCCCGACTCAAGAGAGATGACATGACAGACCAAAAAACCGAAACCGCGATTTTTGCCGGCGGCTGCTTCTGGTGCACCGAGGCGGTTTTTCTGGAGGTGAAGGGCGTGCGCGCGGTGCAGTCCGGCTACATCGGCGGCCATCTGGACGCGCCCACCTACGAGCGCATCTGCGACGGCGACACCGGCCACGCCGAGGCCGTCCGCATCGAGTTCGACCCGGTGCAGGTGGGCTTTGACGATCTGCTCGAGATCTTCTTCGCCACCCACGACCCCTGCACCCTCAACCGCCAGGGCAACGACGTAGGTACCCAGTACCGCTCGGCCATTTTCACCACCACCCCGGAGCAGGACACCGCGGCCCGCGCGAAGATCACCGCGCTGGCCAACGAGGGCGCCTTCGACGAGCCCATCGTCACCGAGGTCGAGCCTGCCACGACCTTCTGGCCGGCCGAGGCCTACCACGCCAACTACTTCGCCCGAAACGGCGCCCAGCCCTACTGCCGGATGGTCGTCGGGCCCAAGGTGGCCAAGTTTCGGAGTGCTTTCGCCGGGCGCCGGAAGGGGAATTGAAATAGAATCCGCCGGTCTTTAATCAGGAGCATTCCATGACCCAAACCACCACGGCGAGCGGCCTCGTCATCGAAGAATTGGAAGTTGGCACCGGCGCCGAAGCGACGGCCGGGCAGCAGGTCCAGGTGCATTACACCGGCTGGCTCACCGACGGCAAGAAGTTCGATTCCAGCAAGGATCGTAATGATCCGTTCGTGTTCGGCCTCGGCGCCCGCCAGGTGATCGCCGGCTGGGACGAAGGCGTTCAGGGCATGAAGGTGGGCGGCAAGCGCAAGCTGACCATCCCCGCCAGCCTTGGCTACGGTGCCCGCGGCGCCGGCGGCGTCATCCCCCCGAACGCCACGCTGGTGTTCGAAGTGGAGCTGCTGGCGGTGAAGTGATTTCCAGCACCAGCTGTGCATGAAAAACGGGCGCTCCAAGGGGCGCCCGTTTTGTTTGGGGAGTCGAAAACGCCCCGGCGCTCGGTGGCCGCTCAGTGGCGGCTCAGGGCCTTCTCGGCCGGCTGGGCGTGGGGTGCAGCGGCCTCGGCGCGGGCCGTGTCGAGTTCGGCGAGCTTCCTGCGCCCGCCAATCAGGATCTCGCTGAGCACCCGGTGCTGGGTGTGCCAGATGGGCGCTGCTGCCATGGCCTGGTCGGCGCTGTCGAGCGTGGCGCGCAGAAATTCGTTTTCGGTGCGGAGGCGGGCGAGTTCATCGTCCGCGGTGTCTGAAAGGTGGCATTTCCTGGCGACCTCTCGCAGATATTTCACGACGTCCATGATGTTTCTCCTCGATAGGTTGCAAATCGCAGGGCACTGGCAGAAGAAAAATCCGCCTTGTGCGCTGCAGCATAAGGTTCATCTTAACGCCGTCAGAGGTGGTGTCAATGCATTTTGCTGCATTGCAGCAACTCTTACAAAGGCTTACCTATTTGAAAAATGTATTTATAAATCAGCCGCTTGAATGGTGAGGTGAATTGCTGGGCCCGAAATTCCGCTTCCGGGCGTATGCCAATGGCTTTACTTCACGCCTTCCTCTTCCTTGGCGATGCGCGCGATCTCGTCGCACACGAAGTCGGCGAAGGTCGTGATCAGGCGGGAGCGGAACTTGTCCCGCGGCAGGATCATCTGGAGCGTGGTGAAGGTGCGTGGTTCGAGCGGAACGACCGCCATTCGTCCTTCCTGCACGTCGATGCGACTCGCGCGCTTCGAGGTGATCGCGAAGCCGAGGCCGGCGGCGACGAACTGCTTGACCGCGGTGAGGCTGCCAAGCTCCGCACACAGGTTGATTTCGCTCTCGGCGATACCCGCTGCGGCAAAGAAGTCGCGTGCGGCCTGGCGCATGCCGCTGCCGGGGTCGCGATCGATGAAGGGGTGGTCGACGAGTTCCCGGGCGGTCAGGCGGGTGTGTCCGGCAAGAGGGTGGTTCGGGCTGCAGATCACCACCAGCTCTTCCTGCGTGGCGATGCGGGGTTCGATTCCGGGGTGTTCGGTGGGGACTTCGATAAAGCCGATGTCCACTTCCCTGGCGATGATGCCTTCTTCGATGATCCGGGAGTTGCCCATGACGACCCGCGGCAGCACGCGCGGGTAGCGGCGCTTGAAGCGTTCCAGGATCGGCGGCAGCCAGTAGCCTGCGATGGTCGGGATACAGCCGATATTGAGTTGCCCGGCGAGTTCGCCAGCCAGTTCGGACACGCGTGCGTTCAGTTCGTCCGACAGGTCGAGGATTTGTTCGGCGTAGGCCAGCACCAGCTCGCCGGCGCTTGTCAGGGTGATCTTGCCGTGGCCGCGATCGAGCAGGCGGACGTTCAGGTGATCTTCCAGCTGCTTGATCTGAAACGTGACCGCGGGCTGGGTCATGTGAAGGTGTTCCGCCGCACGCGTGAATGAGCCGTGCTTCGCAACGGCGTGGAATACCTGGAGTCTGCGATCTGACATGCGTGGGATAGGTGTTGTGGTTCAGTGAGTCAGGCTGGGAGGCGCGCTTTGCGATCGGGCCGCAGCCTTAGCCGGGGTCGGCCAGCAAAGCCAGGATTTCTTCGCCGTAGGCTTCAAGCTTGCGGTCGCCCACGCCGGATATGGTGCCCAGCCCCTCGATGCTGTCGGGTTGCTGGCGGGCGATGTCGCGCAGGGTGGCGTCGTGGAAGATGACATAGGCCGGCACGTTGCGCGCTTTGGCAGTGGTGAAGCGCCAGGCGCGCAGGCGGTTGAGCAGGGCGGCTTCTTCGCCGGTGGCTTCGGGCCAGTTGTCGGTCTTGCGGCCGGTGCCGATGTTGCGGCCCTTTTTGGCCGGGGTGGTGTCCACGCGCATCGTGAAGCCGGCTTCGCCGCGCAGGATGGGGCGGGCGGATTCGGTGAGGGTCAGGGCGCCGTAGCGTTCGTGGTCCACGGCCAGCGCGCCGTAGGCGACGAGCTGGCGGATCAGGGTGCGCCAGCCCTTGTCGTCGAGTTCGGTGCCGATGCCGAAGGTGCTCACCTGGTCGTGCTGCCACTTCTTGACGTTGTCGGTGGCCTTGCCGATGAGCACGTCCACCACGTGGGCGGCGCCGAAGCGGCTGCCGGTGCGGAACACGCAGGACAGTGCCTTGCGCGCCGAGTCGGTGGCGTCGCGAACCTCGGGCGGGTGCAGGCAGGTGTCGCAGTTGCCGCAGGGTTCGGAGTCTTCGTCGAAGTAGCCGAGCAGGCGCTGGCGCCGGCAGCCGGTGGTTTCGCACAGGCCGAGCAGTGCGTCGAGCTTGGCGGTGGCGACGCGTTTGACTTCGTCGCTGGCTTCGCCCTGGTCGATGAAGCGGCGCTGCTGCACCAGGTCGGCCACGCTGTAGGCCATCCAGGCTTCGGCGGGGAGGCCGTCGCGGCCGGCGCGGCCGGTTTCCTGGTAATAGCCTTCGATGGAGCGGGGCAGATCCAGGTGGGCGACGAAGCGCACGTCGGGCTTGTCGATGCCCATGCCGAAGGCGATGGTGGCGACCATCACGATGCCGTCTTCGCGCAGGAAGCGGTCCTGGTTGATCGAGCGCTCTTCGGCGCCCATGCCGGCGTGGTAGGCCAGCGCCGAGATGCCCTTTTCGGCCAGCGCAGCGGCGGTTTCGTCCACTTTCTTGCGCGAGCTGCAGTAGATGATGCCGGCCTCGCCGGTGTGATCGCGCAGGAAGGCGAGGAGCTGGCTGCGGGGATTGTCCTTGGGGACGATGGTGTAGCGGATGTTGGGCCGGTCGAAACTGGAGACGAACTCGCGGGCGTCCACCAGGCACAGGCGCTCGGCGATCTCGCGGCGGGTCTGGGCGTCGGCGGTGGCTGTCAGCGCGATGCGCGGAATCTGCGGGTAGCGCTGCTGCAGGATCGACAGCTGCAGGTATTCGGGGCGGAAATCATGCCCCCATTGCGATACGCAGTGGGCTTCGTCGATGGCAAAAAGCGCCAGCTGGCCGGCTTCGTGGAGGTGATCCAGCAGGTCGAGGAAGCGCGGTGTGACGAGGCGCTCGGGGGCCACGTAGAGCATGTCGAGCGCGCCGGCGATCATCGAGCGCTCGATTTCCATCGCGCGATCGAAGCTGAGGCTGGAGTTCAGAAAATCTGCCGCGGCGCCGACTTCCTTGAGCGCACTGACCTGATCCTGCATCAGCGCGATGAGGGGCGACACGACGATCGCCACGCCGGGGCGCAGCAGCGCAGGGATCTGGTAGCACAGCGATTTGCCGCCGCCGGTGGGCATCAGCACCAGGGCGTCGCCGCCGGCGGCTACGTGTTCGACGATGTCTTCTTGCGGGCCGCGGAACTGCGTGTAGCCGAAGACGTGGAATAGGGTTTCGCGGGCGCGGCTCATAGGGGCAGGATTTTACCCTGCCCGGAGCCTGCGGTCAGAACAGCTTGGCCAGATGGGGGGCGAGGCCGGTCGGGCTGACGAAAGTCAGCTCATACATGCCCGACAATCCGGCCGCCTGTTCGTCGGTGAGGTTGCTTGCGCACAGGATGAACTGGCTGCGGTCGATGCCGAGGCGCTTTCTCAGGCGCAGGTATTTGTCGATCTCGGGGCGGAATTCGCCGGTCTTGCATTCGACACACACCGGCGTGCTGCCATCGACGAGGAAGAACACGTCGAGTTCGTGCAGGTCTTCGTTGGGAAATATCACCTCCAGGCTGCGGGTGCACGACACCTCGCGGCCCTTTTCGTGGAAGAGACCGAGCAGCTTCATCAGGGCATACCATTCAAGCCATTCGCCGGCAAAGAAGCTGCGGATCGCCGGTGCCGACTGGAGGGTGCCGCGGCCGATTTTTTCCTGCTTCTGGTAGAAATACTTGGCCAGGAAGGTGTGGTCGTAGAGCTGCTTGCAGAAGGCGTTGATGGCCTGGCCGTCTTTCTGGCTGCGGTCGGCGAGCTTGAGGCTGAAGTTGGGCACGTCTTTTTGCTGGCCCCAGCGGATCTTGTCCACCACTTCACCGAAGAGCGGGTAGTTGTCGCCGATTTCCACCGCGATCTCGTCGAAGAAACCGGTGGTGTTCACCGCGTCGGGCCGCGGGCGCACCTGGATCTGGCGGCGCTGGAACCAGTCGGCGATGGCCGCGTGCTGGGCGGCGCTGGCAAACTGGTCGGTGTTGTGGAGGTCGATGTCGGCGCGCGGCGCGGCGGGGGCCGGCGCTACCGCGGCGTCGGGCCGGGCGGCGCGTAGCTGCTGGAGTTCGTCCCGCTGGGCGAAGTATTGCTGAAGCACCTTGTTCACGAAGAGAACCGTGTCGTAGGCGGGCACCTCGGTGCCGCAGGCGGGGCAGGCGACGGTCTTGCCGACGAGTTCGCCGGCCACTTCGGCCACATGGAAGCATTTGTTGCAGCGGAGAATCGCCATCAGGGTCTCAATGAAAAACGGGTTGGCCGATTATGCCAACCCGTTTTGCGCTTGGCGACCGCGCTGTATTCAGGCCTTGCCGTGGGGCGTGGCCAGGTGGTGCTCGGCGATGTAGTGCTTGAGGATGGTCTTGAGCATGGCCGCATGCGGGGTGTCACCGCGTTCGCGGGCGTGCTGGATATCTTCGATGATCATCTTGCGGATGCGTTTTTCGCCGCTCGGGGTGTGGCACAGATAATTGCCCATCTCGACCGCAGCCATTTCAGGGATGTGCTCGTGTTCGGCAATGGCGAGGATTTCGTCTTCGTTCAGCTCGGACAGTTCGATGCAGTCTTGTATCGTCAGCATGATGTTTCCTCCTTTTGTTGTGTCGTTGTTGTGATGTGTCTTTGTCTTGACATTAGGCGCTTTTTTGCGCAGCGCAATATTGATTTTTCGCAACCGCCTTCCGGGGGCTGCGAGTGGATAGAATCATGCTTTTTTTCAAGGGGATGGCGATGCAGGGGGTGAGGGCTTTCGGGCACGGAATTTATGCCGTTGATTCGGCTTACACGGGGCCGGGTGTGGCGGCGATCCACCTGATCGAACACGGCGGCCGGGCGGCGCTGGTGGATACCGGCAACAACGCGGCGCTGCACCACGTGGAGCAGGCCTTGAAGGAAACCGGGCTGGCGCCCGAGGCGGTGGATTACGTGCTGCTGACCCACATTCACCTGGATCACGCGGGCGGGGCCGGGGCCTTCATGCAGGCTTTTCCGAATGCGAAGCTGGTGGTGCATCCCCGCGGCGCCCGCCACATGGTCGAGCCGTCCAAGCTGTTTGCCGGCGTGTCGGCCGTGTATGGCCCGGAGCGGGCCAAGGCGCTTTACGGCGAACTGATCCCGGTGCCGGCGGATCGCGTGATCGAGGCCACCGAAGGGCTTGAGCTGTCGCTGGCAGGGCGGGTGATCCGTGTTTTCGACACGCCGGGCCATGCCCGTCATCACGTCTGTTATTTCGACACCGTCAGCCGCAGCTTCTTTACCGGCGACACCTTTGGCCTGTCCTACCGTCAGCTCGACGTGGATGGCCGGCCGAGCATTTTCCCGACCACCACGCCGGTGCAGTTCGAGCCCGATGCGATGCACGCGTCCATCGCCCGCATGGAAGCCGAACAGCCGGCGGCCATGTATCTCACGCACTACGCCCAGGTGACCGATGTGCCGCGTCTGGCCGCCGATCTGCACCGCCTCATCGACGCCCACGTGGCCATTGCCGAACGCCATGCCGCGGCGGGCGATGTGCGCACGGCGCTGATCGAGCGCGACGTGTGGGCGCTGGTGGGCGAGGAAGCGCAGCGCCAGGGCTGGACGCTGCCCGAAACCGAATGGCGCGCGCTGCTGGCGCTGGATGTGGAACTCAACGCCCAGGGCCTGGACGTGTGGCTGGACGCCCGCGGCAAATAGGCGGGAGATCCGCGGGAATTCAGCGGGCTATTCCGGCCGGCTGGCGATGTACAGGCCGGCCGCTACCTGCGGCAGGCCGGCCAGCGCGAGGATGAGCGGCGAGGCGTGGAGGAGGGCGACGCAGCCGGCGAGCCCCACGCACAGCCCGCCAAGGGCGAAGTGCTTGCCGCGCCGGCTGATCGTGCCGGCTTCCATCCAGGCGCGCACGTGGGGCCCGGCGCCGGGCAGCGCGTAGAGGCGCTGCTGAAGGCGCGGGCAACTCTTGCTCCAGGCCCACGCGGCAATGATCCAGAAAACCGTGGTGGGCAACACCGGCACGATCAGCCCCACCGCGCCGGTTGCAAAGGCGAGGCCGCCGAGCAGGAACAAACCGTGGCGCCCGGCGCTGGCCAGCAGGCCGGGTGCCGGGGCGGCCAGGCTGCGGGCGGTGGCGTCGTGGCCGGTGTGGGCGTGCATGATGTTTCTCCTGTTGCGTGGGGCGGGCTCCCGCGGCGACCTCGCTTGAGTGAAAGGCGCCCGTTGAAAGGAGTATCGACGACAGGCCTTTATCCTTCCAGTTGATTGATGTTCTTTAGTTAATAGTTGTTTTCTATTTTTGCCGGGTCTTGTTCCGGGTGTCCGGCCACTGAGTGACGGCATTCAAGAGAACACCCTTCCGGGCCGTTACTTCCCTGGGGCCGCAGCACGTGCCTTTTATTGCAGTCTTTACGAACAGTCAGGGGAGTGAATCATGGGCGGTAACGGGATACCCGCGGTGGGTGGGGCGCTGGGCGTCGGGGATTTGCCCTTTGAGGTCAAAGACCATGAGCTGGCGGGCTACGTGGCGGCGATCAGTCGCAGCCAGGCCATCGTCGAGTTCGACCTTACCGGGCGGGTGGTCGCCGCGAACCCCAATTTTCTGGCCCTGATGGGTTACCGGCTGGAGGAAATCAAGGGGCAGCATCACCGGATGTTCGTTGAGCCGGCCCATGCCGGTTCCACCGAATACCAGTTGTTCTGGGAACGCCTGACCCGCGGCGAATTCAATACGGGCGAATTCAAACGTGTCGGCAAGGATGGGCGCGAGGTGTGGATTCATGCCAGCTACAACCCGATCCTCGACGCTGACGGCAAGCCTGCGGCCATCGTCAAGTTTGCCTCCGATGTGACGGCGGCCAGGCTGCAGAACGCCGAGTTCGAAGCCAAGGTGGCCGCGATGGATCGCGGGCAGGCGGTGATCGAGTTCGACCTGGACGGCAAGGTGCTCAGTGCCAATCGCAATTTTCTGGTGGCGATGGGCTACACGCTGCGGGAGGTTCAGGGCGAGCATCACAGCATCTTCTGTTCGGCCGATTACACCCAGAGCCCCGAATACCAGGATTTCTGGTTGCGCCTGGGCGAAGGGGAATTCATCAGCGGGCGCTTTCACCGGGTCGGCAAATTCAACCGCGACGTGTGGATCCAGGCCAGCTACAACCCGATCTTCGACCTCAACGGCAAGGTCGCCAAGGTGGTCAAGTATGCCTACGACGTGACCAAGGAAGTCATGCTCGAAAAGCGCATTTCCGCCAAGACGGTGGAGATGACGGAGCGGGTGCGCAGCCTGATGGCGAGCATCAAGGCGATTGCCGACAACTCGGGGCTGGCCTCCCAGATGGCCCATGAATCGTCGCGGGCGGCCCACACGGGGCACGAGGCGGTGCAAAAATCCATCGCCGCCATCGACCGCATCGAGGAGAGTTCGACGCGGGTTTCTGAGATCGTCCGGGTGATCGGCGAGATCGCCAGCCAGACCAACCTGCTGGCCTTCAACGCGGCCATCGAGGCGGCACGGGCCGGTCAGCAGGGGGTGGGGTTTTCGGTGGTGGCGGCCGAGGTGCGCAAGCTCGCCGAGCGCAGTTCGGCCGCGGCCCAGGAGATCGGCAAGCTCATCGACGAATCGGCGCTGCACGTGCGCCAGGGGGCCGAAGTGAGCAAGTCGGCCGCGGGCAGTTTCGAGGGCATCATGTCCAGCGTCGAGAGCACCGTCGGCAGCGCCGCCGAAATTGCCGCGGCGGCCGAGGCCCAGCGCGACATGGCGGCCCAGGTTTCCGACCTGATCGAAGAACTCGCGCGCACCGTGAGCCGCTGATGAGCACGGCCGGCGAGCCGCACCTGTGCGGCGTTTTCTTTCTGGCTTCCATGCAACTGGCGCTGCCGCTGGATGCGCTGCGCGAGGTGCTGCCCTGCACAGGCCTGGTCGCGCTGCCCTGCGCGGCGCCAAGCGTGATCGGCGGCATCGACCTGCGCGGGGTGTTGGTGCCGGTGCTGGATCTGCGCCGCGCCCTCGGGCTGGAGATCGCGGGGGAGGTGCCCCGCAGCGTCGTCATCATGGTCCATGAAGGTCGCCTGCTGGGCCTTTTGGCCAGCGGGGTGGTCGGTGTTCTGGCCTGTCCGCCCGGAGCCTGGAACGAGATTGGCGCGCGCAATGCCGAAGCCCCGGTGCTGGGCGCCAGCTTCAGACGCAATGACGACGCCACGCTGGTCAGCGTGCTGTCTCCCGACGGCCTGGTCAGCCTGCCCGACGTGCCAACGGTGGCCGACCCCGAGCCGGCCCGCCGGAGCGTGTTGGCCGCCCACGAGGCCAACGGCGGGAATGCCGCGGTGGCAGCCGACTCCTGCCTGATGCTCGTGCGCAGCGGCCCGGTGCCCCTGGCCCTGGCGTCCGATGCGGTGCACACCACAGTTTTGCATCCCGAAATCCTGGCCTCGCCGCTCACCTCGGCCTATTGCCTCGGCGTTATCGAATTTGCCGGCGCCAAGGTGCCGGCGGTGGATCTGCTCGCGCTGTGCGGGCTGGGCAGCCTGCCCGACGAAGGGGCGACCCAGGCTTTCCTGGTGCGCTACGCCCGCGGGCTGGTGGCCTTCATCGTCGAGGAGATCATCGACGTGGTGCGCGCCGACAGCCGCGCGGCGGTGCCCATCCCTGCCAATACGCTACCCCGCGAAGAGTTTTTTGCCGGCGTGCTGGCCCTCGATGCCATGCCGCGCGAGGTGCAGCAGTCTGGCCGGGGCGGCATCGGCTATTACCTCGTCCTCGACCCGCAGGCCTTGCTGGGAGCTTCTGCGCTGGAAGGGCTGGCGCGGATGAACACCCCGGTGGACGGTGATGCGTTCAGCACGTCGTCGCTCCTGCCCGGCATCGAAACGGCCCATGCCGAGCGCTGCCGGGTGCTCACCTATGACGTGGGTTTCGAGGTGGCCACGCCGATCGGGCAGATTGCCGAAATTCTGCCGTGGGTGCCCGAGACGGCCATTTTTGCCACCGAAGCGCGGGCCACCGGGCTGGTGATGAGCCGCGGGCGGGCCATCCCGACATTCAGCCTCGCCGCGCTCATCGGCGTGCCGGAAGGGCCGCGTTCGCCAACCGCCTGCATTCTCGTTATCGAGCTTGCGGACGACAGCCATGTGGGCTTCACGGTGCAGGGTCTGCGTGCCATCGACGATGCGCCGACCGACCGGCTCAAGGCCCTCGACGAGCAGGCCAGCGGGCCGGGCAGCGCAGCCAGCAACTGGACTCCGGCGCTGGTCGGCTCGGGCCCGACCGAGCGCATGCTGAGCGTGCTCGACCTGAAATGCCTGGCCCGGCTGGTCCGCAACCCGGCCGAGGGCAGCACGGGCTATCTCCGCGATGTGCGGCGCAGCGCCCTGCGGGCCGCCATGTCGGCGCCCGGCGTGGCCTGAGCACGGGCTCCATCATCCGGCGTTCAGGATGCGGCGGGCGACGCCGTTAACCGCAGCCAGGGCGGCACGGTGTCGCCGGTACGTTTTGTTTGCCCCGTTCGTCCCGTTTGCCTGACATGACTGACCATCCACTGAAAACGCCTGCCAACGCCCGTTCGACACCGCTGGTCATCCGCGAGCGGGTGTGGTGGCTTTTGCCGCTGGTGCTGTGGGCTGCAGCGGTGGGTTTGTCCCTCACGCTGCAGGTCGACAAGATCCGCGAGCAATCCACGCTGGTGGCCGTCGAGGGCGCCCGCAACATGTTTCGCATGGTGATGCTGACCCGCAACTGGAACGCCAGTCATGGCGGCGTCTATGTGCCGGTCACCCCGGAGACCCAGCCCAACCCTTACCTGGATCACCCCCGGCGGGACTTGAAAACCAGCGACGGGGTGGCCATGACCATGGTCAACCCGGCCTACATGACTCGTCTTATCGCCGGCATGGCGGTGTCGGACGGGGGCGTGGTGTTTCGCCTCACCAGCCTCAAGCCGATCCGTCCGGCCAATCTGGCGGACGCGTGGGAGAGCCGCTCGCTGGAAGCCTTTGAACGTGGCGCCACCGAAACGGTGGGCACCGAAAGCAGCCCGCAGGGCGAGCTGCTGCGCTACATGGCGCCGCTGAAGGTGCAGGAAAGCTGCATGAGCTGCCACGCCAGGCAGGGTTACAAGGTGGGCGACATCCGGGGTGGCCTCAGTGTTTCTCAGCGCCTCGCACCCATCGAGGCGGCCACCCGCGCCGGAGTGCGGCAGACCGTCCTGGCCCACGCGGCGGCCTTTGTGCTGGTGCTCGGGCTGGGCTGGGCGCTGCTGGAAATATTGCGCCGCCGCTGGCTGGAGCTGGCTGAAAAGATCGGCGAGCTGGAAGAGGCTCACGGCCAGTTGCTGCAGTCCGAAAAGATGGCCTCGATTGGTGTGCTGGCGGCCGGCGTGGCCCACGAAATCAACAACCCGGTGGGCTTCGTGAGTTCAAACATGGGCGCGCTGAAGGATTACAGCAAGACGATGGTGGCCTTGCTGGACGCCTGCCGGGCAGGCAAGGCGACCGAAGCCGATTTCGTGGCGGCGGATTTCGACTACCTCAAGACGGATATTTCCGACCTGATCCGGGAATCCCGCGACGGCCTGGAGCGGGTGAGCAAGATCGTTGCCGATCTCAAGGATTTTTCGCGGCTCGATCAGGCCGAGTGGCAGGAGGCCGACCTCAACGCCGGCATCGAATGCACCCTCAACGTGGTGCGCAACGAGATCAAGTACAAGGCCGAGGTGGTGCGCGAATACGACGCCGAACTGCCGCGGGTGCCGTGCCTGCCGGCCCAGATCAACCAGGTGGTGATGAACCTGCTGGTCAATGCCGCCCACGCCATCGACGAGCGGGGCATCATCACCGTGCGCAGTGGCCACGATGCAGGCTGGGCCTGGATCGAGGTGGCGGACACCGGTCGCGGCATGTCGCCCGAGGTTAAAAAGCGCATCTTCGACCCCTTCTACACCACCAAGCCGGCCGGCAAGGGCACCGGGCTGGGGCTGTCGATCTCCTACGACATCGTCAGCAAGCACGGCGGCCACATCGACGTGACCAGCGAGCCGGGCCGCGGCACGACTTTCCGGCTGTGGTTGCCGCTGAAGGGCGCGGGGCCGGTGGCGTCGTAATCCGCACGCTGCCCGGGCGCTTGCGCACCCGGGGCGGTCTGTTACGTTTACTTGAACGCGATGTTCGCCTTGAGCCACACGGTGCGGCCCGGCTCGTTCACGCGGGTGGTTTGCGTGAAGCCGCCGATGGTGGCGCCGCCGCGGCTGATGAATTCGGCGTAGGTCTTGTCGAAGAGGTTATCCACGCCGACGCTGATCAGGCTGCCTTTGCCGGGCTTGTAGGCGGCGTTGAGCGACACGATGCCGAAGCCGCTGGATGCGCCGATATCCTGCCCGACGATGTTGCCGTAGTTCTTGTCGAAGCGCTTCTGGCCCTGGACGAGGCGCAGCAGGGCACCGGCGCTCCACACCTTGTCGTCGTAGCCGGCGCCGAGGCGGCCCTCCAGCGGGGCGATCTGCGACAGCGGTTTGTTGGTGCTGTCGTTCTCGCCGTGGGTCCAGGCCAGGGTGCCGTAGGTCTTCCAGAAGCGGCCCAGGGCGTAGCTCAGGTCGGCTTCGGCGCCGTAGGTGGTGGCGTCGACGTTGAGGGCTTCGGCGGTGGTCGCGGTGAGCTGGTGGATCTGGATGAAATCCTTGTGTTTGGCGTAGAACAGCGAGGCCGAGGCGCGCACCGGGCCGGCGGCGTAGATCGTCCCGGCGTCGAGCTGGGTGGTCTTCTCGGGTTTGATGAGGAAGGTGCTGCCCAGCGGGCTTGAGGTGTCCGGCGACTTGGCGCGCTCCCAGTAATCGGGCGCGCGCTCGGTGTGGCCGAGGCCGGCGTAGAGCGTGGTGGTGGGCGCGAAGGCGTTCTCCCAGCGCAGGAAGCCGGCCTTCAGGGTGTCGTTGTCGGTGACGCCAGACGTTGTGCGGCCGCTGCGCTGGTCCTGGGCCTTGGTGAAGTCGACCCGCAGGCCGCCGATCAGGCGGTTGGCGGCGTCGAGTTCGTGGCTGAGCTCGCCGAACACGCCCCAGGTGAAGAAGCGCATGTCGGCCGTCCGGGCCTTGCTGTCATAGCTGGCGACCGCGGCACCGCTGGCGCTGCGCAGGGTGTGTTCGTTGGTCTGGAAGTCGACGCCGGTTTCGAGGCGGGTGCGCGGCGAAAGATCGAGCGTGGCGGCGACGCGGCCGCCACGGGTCTCGCGGTCGGGGTTGTTGACCATCTTCGTGGGCGGCTGAGGGCGCAGGCTGTAGTTGTCCATCACGTGGTCCACGTAGTTGTAGTAGACCTGCGCTTCCAGCTTGGCGATGAGCGGGCTGATGCGGGATTTCTCGAACTTGAGGCCCACGTTGCTCCGGTCGAACTTGACGCCGTCCATCGTGCGGTCGGCGTAGGCGGCCTGGCCGTCGCTCTTGGCAAACGTGAGCTCGAGGCGGGTGTCCTTGTCGGGGGTCAGGCCGATGGCGCCGCTGGTGCTCCAGCGGTCGTAGGCCGAGTGCACCTTGCGGCCCGAGCCGTCGCGGTAGTCCTGGGCGTGGGCGTGGGTGCCGGTGATCTCGGCGTAGTACTTCTCGTTGCCGACGCCGGCTTCCAGCACCTGGTCGTTGCGGCCGAAGTTGCCGACGAGCGCGCTGGCGTCCAGGTAGCTCGAGAAGCCGGTGCGCACCTTGGGTGCGCGCTCGAAGAGCACCACGCCGGCGCTGTTGCCGGGGCCGTACTTGACGGTCTGCGGGCCCTTCAGCACCGTGATCCGGTCGAAGGCTTCGGGGAAGACGTAGGCGGTGGGCGGGTCCATGCGCATGCCGCAGCCGCCGAGGATCATCTCGCCGTCGAGCAGGATGCCCAGGCGCGAGGCGGCCATGCCGCGGAACACCGGATCGCCGTCGGTGCCGCCCTTCCTGATCACCGAAAAACCGGTGATGTTCTTCAGGTAGTCGGCGCCGTCGTGGGCGGGCACCGGCTGGCGCGGCGCGCGCGGGTCGGTGGTGACGGTGAGCGGGGCTTCCATGGCCGGGGCGGTCACAACGACCTGACCCAGGGTGGTGCTGCCTTCGGCGGCGGCCGGAAAGGCGCAGGCGATGGCGAGGGGCAGCAGGGCGTAGCGCAGCGGGGTAGGGCGATTCATGGTGGTGCTCTCGGTTTTGCAAGAGCGCGCACCTTAAAACACGGGAATCGCCGCGGGTATGACGTGAGGCAATGTTTTGCACCAAAACGGTGCGTCATAGTGTCGCAGGGCGCGGGCGCAGCCCCCGCACCCTGCGCTTCGCGATTACACGCGGAAGCGCGAAACGCTGGCCTTGAGCTCGTCGGATACGCTCACCAGGCGGTGCGCGGTGTCGGCCACCGAGCTGACGGCGGCGGAGTTTTCTTCCGACATCTGGGCAATCGCCTCGACGTTGCGGGCCAGTTCGGTGGAGGCGCCGCGCTGCTCCCTGAGCGCGTCGCTGATGCTCTCGATGGCGCCCTGCACGGTGCCGGCCGAGTGGCGGATGTCGCCCATCGAATCGCTGGCCTTGCTCGCCGCCTCAACCACTTCGCTCACCAGGTTGCGGCTGGACTGCATGCTCGTCACGGCGCCGGCCGCGCCCTGCTGGATCACGTTGATGACGTTGCTGATCTCGCGCACCGAGCTGGTAGTGCGTTCGGCCAGCTTGCGCACTTCGTCGGCCACCACCGCGAAGCCGCGGCCCTGCTCGCCGGCGCGGGCTGCCTCGATGGCGGCGTTGAGGGCCAGCAGGTTGGTCTGGTCGGCCACTTCGCGGATCACCACGGTGATCTTGTCGATCTGCTGGACCTGCTCGGAGAGAGTCTGGATCTGGCCGGCGGTGTTCTCGACCTGCTCGGCCACCTTGCCGATCTTGTCGGTGGCGGCCTCGACGCCCTTGCCGCTGACAATGGCCTGTTGGCCGGCCTCGATGGCCCGGTGGCTGGCGTCCTCGGCGCTGGAGCCGACGTGGTCGATGCTCACCGTCAACTCCTCTACAGCAGCGGCGGCAGAGGCGGTTGAACTGGATTGCTGTGCGGTGCTCACCGAAACCTGCTGGGCGGTGCTGGAGAGCTGGGAGGCCGAGTAGGCAACGCTGTCGGAGCTGGCGATGATGCCGCTGATGGTGCTGGCAAGGTCGGCCCGCATTGCTTCGAGGGAGCCGAGCAGTTGGCCGATTTCGTCGTGACTGGCGCTTTGGCCTGCGTTCCGGCTCAGGTCGCCGGAGGCGATGCGGGTGGCCACCGCATTGGCCTCGGCGATACGCGAGGTGATGCCGCGAATGATGGCGAAGCTCAGCACGGCGATGACAGCGCTGCCGATGCCGAGTACGGCAAGAGCGATCGAGGTTGCACGGCCCTTGGCCAAGACGCCTTCGTCGGCCGATTTTTTGCCCATGGTCTTGTTGTAGGACATGTGCGCGTTCAGCTGGTCCACAAAACCTGCCGCAAGTGGCCCAAGTTGCGTAAGGGCTGTGCGCGTCTCGTCGGTGCGGTTGGCGCGTGACTGCTCAAGCAGGCTGTCGACCGATTTTTTGTAGTCGGTCAGATAATTGATCTCGGTCTCGAGCAGGCGCTTGTCTTCCTGGTCCGAGATGAACTCTTCGTAATCCTTGAAGGCCTTGTTCATGATGACCCGGGATTGCGCGAGCGCTTTTTCGGCATCGGCCTTTTCCGCCGGATCGGTGGAAAGGACGTGCCGGTGTACGCTGACCCGTGCCCGACCAAACTCTATGGCGACCGTGTTGAGGAGCTCGATGCTTGGCACGACATTGATGTTTGCGAAGTTGGTGGCATCGTAAACCCGGTTCATCTGCTGGTAATTGATGCCGGTGAGTGCCAGCAGGCTTGTGATGGCAGCCCCGACGAGGAGCATCAGGCGTTGGGAGATTGTCATGGTCGTTTCCTGAAAGTGACTTCTTGCGGTTTCAACCCGCTCACCAGGCAGTTTCGGTTGAGGCGGGTTAGAGGTGGGCTGCGGCAGGGTGTGATGTGCGAGCAGAAACGGCAGGTGCCACGGAAACTTTAGCCGGCAGGTGCCGGCAACCTGCATGGCCTGCCGGGTGCGGAGCCTGCCCGGCCTCGCCGTACAATGGAGGCCTGTCGTCTGCCTACCGATTCCCGTGTCCCGATCCGAAGTCCCCTCCATCCTCGTTCTGCCGAGCCCCTTCTTTACCGAAACCGACACCATCCGCCTCCTCGAGCCGGAGGATTGCGACACCCAGTGGGTGCTGCGCCAGGTGCTGTCGGGCGCCTACGACAAGCCCTTTGTCATCGACGACGGCACGACGCGCACGCTGCATTTCTCGCTGTCGCTGATCCAGAGCACCATGAGCCTCAAGGATCCCTTCGCGCTGGAGCTGGACTACACCCAGGCGATGATGAGCTTCCAGCTCTTTTTGCAACGCCCGCAGCACATCCTGATGCTGGGCCTCGGCGGCGGGTCGCTGGCCAAGTTCTGCTATCGCCACGTGGGCTCGGCGCGCATCACGGTGGTGGAGATCGACCCCCGCGTGATCGCCTTTCGCGACGAATTCGAAGTGCCGCGGGATGACGCCCGCTTCAGCGTGATCGAGGGCGATGGCGCCGACTGGGTGATCAAGAGCGGCGAATGGGACGAGAAGCCCGATGTGATCATGATGGACGCCTTCGACCGCCACGGCCTGTCGGGCTCGGTGAGTTCGACCGCCTTTTACCAGAGCGTGTACGACGCCCTGGCGGGCCGCGGCGTCATGGTCGCCAACCTGGCCGGCGAAAAGGACGATCGCACCGAACACCTGGCGATGATCTCGGAAGTGTTCGACGACCGGGTGCTCAGCATCATGCTGTCCGACGGCAACGATATCGTGCTGGCCTTCAGGAACCCGTCCTTCAACCCCCGCTGGCGCGAGATCGGCAACACCGCCAAGGCCCTGCGCACCCGCACCGGGCTGGACTATCCGAAATACGTGCAGCGCCTGGAGCGCAGCCGGCGGCTGCGCTATCTGTGAGCGGCAAGGGCGACTGAAGTCGCTCCCACAAAGGCGCAACGCACCGCCAGAAAAAGCTATGTTCGCGTTAAGTGTGGAAAGCGTTTTCCCCGCGAAAGGTCAGGCCTGCTGGCGCGAACCTGAGACCTTCCTGGGTTGAGCCTTTACTGGACGGCTTTCCGGTGTATGACCTTACATCGGCCGGGTCTCGCCCCGGCGGGCGACCTTCTTCTTTGTTGTACGACAAAGAAGAAGGCAAGAAAACGTACCCCGCTGCCGCGCCCCCTTCGGGGGTTCCCTCCCTCCGGCGATGCCGTGCGGGGTCTTCGCAAACTCGCCCTGCGGGCTCAGACATGCG
>NZ_JAOAUU010000120.1 GCF_030157465.1 Zoogloea sp. | reverse complement strand
ATGTCGTCGTCGGAGGGCATGCCCACCGCGGTGCCGTGGGCACGCAGGGTGATGTGGGAATGCTCGGCAAACAGCCGGTCGAGGGTCGGCTTGCGGGCGGCGGCGATGGCGCTGCCCGCATCCGTTTTGGGAATGCCGTAGCCATCCATGACGATGACGACAACCGGGCCCGGAACGCCGGGGAAGGCGGAGAGTTTTTGCAGCATGGTCGATTCCTGAGCGAAAAATTCGGGGCCGGCATGGCTGGGGCAAACCCCGGCGGCATCCGGCAAGCCTGCCATTTTCCTTCAAATCGGCGGCGGGTTACAGCCAGACGGCTTACCCGGTGCGAATCAAGGCACGCCCGGGGCTGAACGGACGGGCAAGAGCGTGGCCGTGGATGAGAGACCGGGGGCCGCTTGTTACGTGGCCGGCCCGGGCGCGGCGATTTTCTTCGGATTCAGCCGCCTGGGCCGGAACTGCCGGGTGTCGCGGTAATAGTCGGGCACTTCGCTGTCGGGCGTCACGCCGGGAATGCCCAGCAGCGGCAGGGGCGACAGATCGGCGTTTGCGAAGGCGCAGAGCGGATCCGTGAAACGCGCGGCGAGCCAGGCGTCGGTTTCACGCTGGCGGGCTGGTGCCGGCAGAGTCAGCCAGGCGGCGTCCACCTGCCGGTAGATCGCCTTGGCGCACAGGCCGAAAAAAGGCTGGCGGAGCTGATCCCAGCTGCCGTGGCCGAAGATCAGGAAACGGGTTGACGCGAGCAGTTGCGCGCGACGATTCCAGAAGGCTTCCTCCCACTCATGGGCGGCCAGCAGGGCCGGAATGTCAGGGTCGGTGGAGACGACGACAATGCCGCACTCGTCGAACTGGGTCAGGGCATCGCGCAGCGGGCCACGGCCCGGCAGGCCGGCAGCGGCGCGGGCCGCCTGCTCGCGCAGATGCAGGCCATTGCAGGCGGATTTGGTGTGCGGCCAGACGCACCAGGCCAGCGCATTGAAGAAGTCGTGCCAGTCGTCCGCGCGGGTCGGCACCTCGCCGGTGGCATCGATGTGCTGCTCGTAGGCCGGCAGGTCTGCCGGGGGCAGGATGAAGCGTATCGGCCGGCCGCTGCCGGAACATGCCGCCGGCGCCGTCTGGCCAATCAGCGCAGTCAGCTGGTCGGCCGTGGGAAGCCCGTCGGGAAAACCGGACAGCAAGCCGGCAATCGGCTCAAACAGCGGGGCGGCGGCGAAAGCGGCAGGTGCGGGAGGCATGGTGTGGTCGGACTGCAACCCGACCTGCAAGGGGGCGAGACCGGCGCTTACTCGCCGGGCGGCGTGATCGGCGTGGCGGCGGCCTCGGCCGGGGCGAACTGGAACTTGCCCGCCTTGCGCACGAAGGTGCCGACAAGCTTGCCCGGCGGATCATCCGGCGCGTCTTTCCAGACCTGGAACTCGCATTTTTCGGTGCTGGCGAGGTACCAGTTCTTGCCCTGCTTGAGGGCCCACAGGGCGTCGCCAGCCTCGTAGACCTCCATTTTCACGCTGCCCGTCACGCCGGACTTGATGCTGTGCCGGCGCATGCAGGTGGGCATCCGCGAAACGACGACGGCCTGCTCGACCTCGTCGCTCCAGAACCAGCGCTGCTCGCGCACGAGGGTGATGGACTGATCCTTGCCATCAATGAGAAAGGCCGTGCCTTCGTACTCGCAGGCGGCGAGCAGGGGCACGGCAACGAGGACCAGCAGACTTCTAAGGATGGAATGCATCGTGCAGTAGGAAGTGATCAGGCGAGTTTCCAGCCGATGGTTTCACCGCCACGCAGCGGCACCAGCGGATCGCCCGGAAGGTAGTCGAAACCGGCAGGCACATCCCAGTTTTCCTTGATCAGGGTGATGGTGTCGGCGTTGCGGGGGCGGCGGTAAAAATCCGGGCCGTTGAAGCTGGCGAAGGCCTCGAGCTTGTCGAGGGCGCCGGCCTGCTCGAAGGCTTCGGCGTACAGCTCGATGCCCGCGTGCGAGGTGTAGCAGCCGGCACAGCCGCAGGCGGCTTCCTTGGTGCTCTTGGCGTGGGGCGCCGAATCGGTACCCAGGAAAAACCTGGGGTTGCCGGACGTGGCCACCCGCACCAGCGCTTCGCGGTGGGTTTCGCGCTTGAGCACCGGCAGGCAGTAGTAATGCGGACGGATGCCGCCGGTGAAAATGGCGTTGCGGTTGAAAAGCAGATGGTGGGCGGTGATCGTTGCCCCCACGTTGGGGCCGGATTCGCTCACGAACTGCGCCGCTTCGGCCGTCGTGATGTGTTCGAAGACAATGCGCAGCGACGGGAATCGCGCTGCAACCGGCGCCAGCACGCTATCGATAAAGACGCGCTCGCGATCAAAGATATCAACGTCAGCATGAGTCACCTCGCCATGAACACAGAGAACGATGCCCCGCTCGGCCATCCGTTCGAGAACGGGATAGATGCGGGTGATGTCGGTGACACCGGCATCCGAGTTGGTGGTTGCGCCGGCCGGGTAGAGCTTGGCGGCGATGACGAAACCGCTGTCGGCGGCCTTGTCGATTTCCTCGGGCTTGAGGGTGTCGGTGAGATACAACGTCATGAGCGGATCGAACTTTAGGCCCGCCGGCACCGCGGCCAGAATGCGTGCCCGGTAGGCGGCGGCCTGCTCGACCGTGGTCACCGGCGGACGCAGGTTGGGCATGATCAGCGCGCGGCCGAAGCGGCGGGCGGT
>NZ_JAOAUU010000119.1 GCF_030157465.1 Zoogloea sp. | reverse complement strand
TTGTCGTAGGAGACGGAGAGGTCGCGCTGGTAATCGGCGCGCTCGGGCTCGGCGCGGGCGAGGCGCTCGGAGATAGCGAGGGATTTCTGGAAGAAGTCGCGGGCGGTCTCGCCCTGCCCGAGGGTGGCCATGAGGTCACCGAGCTTTTCGTAGGAGACGGAGAGGTCGCGCTGGTAATCGGCGCGCTCGGGCTCGGTGCGGGCGAGGCGCTCGGAGATGGCCAGATCTTTCTCGAAGAAGTCGCGGGCGGCCTCGCCCCGCCCGAGGGCGGCCATGAGGTCGCCGAGTTTCATGTAGACGACGGAGAGATCGCGCTGGTAATCAGTGCGCTCGGGCTCGGCGTGGGCGAGGCGCTCGGCGATGGCGAGGGCTTCGCGATAGGCTTTCAACGCTTCGTCACTGTGCCCGCGGACGGCGAGGTGGTTGCCCAGCCGGCCAAGCAGAATCAGCAAGGCGCGCTGGGTGCCGAGGTCGTCGGGGTGGGCGAGGGCGCGCTGGCGGGCGCGGTCGACTTCGCGGGCGAGTTCCCGTTCTCCGGCCTCGTCGCTGGCTTCGATTCCGGCGGCAGCCCGTTCGGCGGTGAGCGCTTGCAGGGCCGGGCTGGCGTCGGCAGCGGTGGTGTCGGCTTCCAGGGTGATCGACACGCCGCGCAGCGACCAGAAGTCCGGCGCTTCCTGGGCGAATGCCGCTTCGAGCCGGGGCGACAGGCACAGCAGCAAGGCCGCATCCAGGCGCCGGGCGAGGGCGTTGCGCTGCTCGTTCATGCGCCGAAAGAGCAGGCGCCAGGCGGGGATGTCGGCTTCACTGGTGAAGGTGGCGTCGAGGGCGAAGACGAGGCGTTCGTCGGCGGCGGGCGCGGGAAAGGCGTCCAGGTGCGTGGTGACGAGGGCGGCGAGGGCGGCGCCGTCGAGGGGAGCGTCGCGGGGCGGGAGGTCGTAGGGGGCGAGGTGTTCGCTGCGCAGGCTGCCGCCGCGTCGGGCGGGCACCGCGTCGGCCAGCGTGGCGAGCAGCTGGCGGATCTGGCGCGGCGATTGGCTGACGACAATGTGGAACTGAAAGCCGTCGCCCAGCGCGAGGGCGCTGATCAGGTGCTTGAGCGCAGCGCGGGCATCGGGCATCAGGGGGCGCTGGGTGTTGCGGCTTGGGCGAGGGCGGCGCGGGCTTTCTTGACGCCGGGAATTTCGGCCACCGCGGGGTGGAGGTCGAACCAGTCGTTGCCATTCACGTAGCGCAACACGGCGTTGTTGAGCAGCATCTGGTCGGCGATCTGGCGGTGATCGTTGTTGAGCACGGTGTAGTACTGCTCGGTGGCCACCTGGGCCAGCCAGTCGAAGGCGTCGGCCGGCACGATCTTGCGGTAGGCGTCTTTCAGTTCGTTGAAGATGCGTTCGAAATCGGGTTGGGAAAGCGGCAGGTCGTCGTGGGCCAGCGCGAGTTGGAGCAGACGCACGATTTCGCGCGGGTAGCCGCCGGACCAGTGGATCAGTTCGGCAATGCGCGCCTCGCTGTCGGGGCCGAGGATTTCGGCGATGGCGTTGTCGGGCACCCGGCGGCGCACGAGTTCCCGCGCGGCGTCGAACCCCGGCGGGAAGGGCGTGCCGTCCCGGTTGGCGAGCTTGATCATCGGCAGAAAGCTCACATGCTCGAAACGGCGGCTGACCAGCGCGGTCGGGATGGTGTAGAGCACGTGCACCGGCAGGTGCAGGTGGGGCGCGCCGCCGGCAAAGATGCGCTCGGCGCTGGCCAGCACCTGCTCCCAGTTTTCGCTGGTGCCGCGCAGCTTTTCGAGGGAGTCGAAGATCACGACGAGGCGCGAGTGGCCGCATTGACGGGCACGCGCTTCGAGTAGTTCCAGTTCTTCGCGGGCTTGCTTTAGAAAGAGGGAGAGGTGGCTGGCGATGATGGAACGCACCTTGCCGCGCAGGCTCGGGCGGGTGCGCATTTCGGCAACCAGCTTTGGGCCGCCGGGAACGGTGAATTCGCCCTTGCCGAGTTCCAGGTCGGTTTGGGTCAGCCAGTTCCACAGGCGGGTGAAGTAGCCCTCCATCATCGCCTGTTCCGGGTCGCGGCCTTCGGCCTTGAGTACGGCTTCTTCAACCGCGAAGAGGATCGCGGCGATCACGTCGGGGATGTCGACCGGATTGGTGAGGTCGAGGCTGGTTTCACCGTCGATGAGCACCGGAAGGAAGTCTCCCCGCGGAGGCTTGCTCAGGCGGGCGATGAGGCGCCGCAATTCGGTGGATTTGCCCGAACCGGGCAGGCCGGTGAACAGCAGGAAAACCGGCGGGTCGGAGAATTCGATCTTGCGGGCGAGGGTTTCGACCCAGTTGCTTCCACGCACTTTTTGCGGGCCGATGCCATCGATATCCAGGTTGCGCGCGTCGTCCGGCGCGAGGGATTCCTGGAAGTGGCAGCGGTTGTAATACGTGCGTTGGGTGGCGAAATCCATGGTGGCTCCTGCGGGCATAGCGGCGTTCCGGGCGAACGCCGGCGAATCTTAGCGCAAACCTGCGTCGGCCCAGATTTTCACGCCACCCGGTTTACCGCCGCCCCGGCTACAAACGCCTCGATGTTGTCGATCAACTGATCGGCCAGCGTTTGCATCGCTTCGCGGCTGGACCACGCGACGTGGGGCGTCAGGATGAAGTTGCCGGCGTCGAGCAAATCCGGCGCCAGCAGCGGGTTGGCGACGGGGGGTTCTTCGGTGAGCACGTCGAAGCCGGCGCCGCCGATCTGGCGGGCGCGCAGGGCTTCGGCGAGGGCGGCTTCATCCACCAGGCCGCCGCGGGCGGTGTTGATCAGGATGGCCGTAGGCTTCATCGCCGCGAGTTCGGGCGCGCCGATCAGGTGGCGGGTGGCGTCGGTGAGCGGGCAGTGCAGGCTGATCACGTCGGCTTCGCGGATCAGGCGCTCGAAGGGCAGGTAGCCGTCGCGGCAGGTGGTCGCGCCCTTGTGTTCGCCAAGAACGACCTGCATGCCGAAGGCGGCGGCGATGCGCGCCACGCCCTGGCCGAGGGTGCCGCTGCCTAGGAGGCCGAGAGTTTGGCCGGCGAGGTCGCGGATCGGGTAGTCGAAATAGCAGAACTGTTCGCTCTTCTGCCAGCGACCGGCGGCCACCGAACGGTGGAAGGGGCCGATCTGCCGGGCCAGCGCCAGCAGCAGCGCAAAAACGTGCTCGGGCACCGTTTCGCGGGCGTAGCCGCGCACGTTGGAGACGACGATGCCGCGCGCCCGGCAGGCGTCGAGATCGACGTTGTTGTAGCCGGTGGCGGCGATGGCGACCATCTGCAGCGCGGGCAGGCCGGCGATGATGTCGGCGCTGAGCCGGCGCTTGTTGACGATGGCGATGGTGGCGTCGGCGAGGCGCTCGGCAAGCTGGTGCTGGGCGGTGGCCTCGTGCTCGACCCACGTGTGGGCAAATGCCGGGCGGCGGAGCTGGGCTTTGAGTGCGCCGGCTTCGATGGAGACGATGCGATGCATGGCGGTGGCGGGTGCGAAAGGGTAAGGGCAAGGCGCCAAGCTTACCGCGCCGCCACGCCTGGGTAGAACACGGGAGTGGCGCAGGGGCCGCCGGGGTTAGAACTCCACGCCGGCCTGGGCTGCGATGCCGGCCTTGAAGGCGTGTTTGACCACGCCCATGTCGGTGACGGTGTCGGCGGCTTCGATCAGGGCGTCGGGGGCGCCGCGGCCGGTGACGATGACGTGCTGCATCTCGGGGCGGCTTTCGATGTCGGTGATGACGTCGGCCACGTCGAGGTAGCCGTACTTGAGCGCGATGTTGAGTTCGTCGAGCACGACGAGGCCGATTTCCGGGTCGTCGAGAAAGCGTCGGGCCTGCTCCCAGCCAGCCTTGGCGCTGGCGGTGTCGGCGCTGCGGTCCTGGGTGTCCCAGGTAAAGCCGTCACCCATGACGTGCCAGCTCACTTCGGGCTGGCGGCGGAAGAAGGCTTCTTCGCCGGTGTCCGAGCGGCCCTTCACAAACTGCACGACGCCAACCTTGAGGCCGTGGCCGATGGCGCGGGCGAGCACTCCGAAGGCGGCGCTGGACTTGCCCTTGCCGTTGCCGGTGTTCACCAGCAGCAGGCCGCGCTTGTCGGTGGCGGCGGCGATGGCGGCGTCGACGACCGCTTTTTTGCGCTCCATGCGCGCCTTGTGGCGGGCGTTGCGTTCGGCTTCGGAGGCGGGCGGGTTGGGGTGTGCGTCGCTCATGGTTTCTCTCGCTTGATGTTTTTGTGTGGGTCGGACTTCAGACCGGCACGAACAGGCTTGTTTCGCCGTCCATCACGGCGCGCAGCGGGTGGCCGAAGGCGGCGGACAGGCGCTCGACGGTGAGCACCGTGCGGGCCGGGCCGAAAACGTGGCCGCCTTCGCCATCGAGCAGCAGCACGTGGCTGGCGTAGCGGGCGGCGAGGTTGATGTCGTGCAGCACCATCGCCACACCGCTGCCGCTGGCGGCAAGCCCGCGGAAGTGCTCGAGCACGGCGATTTCGTGGTGCAGGTCGAGGTGGGAGAGGGGTTCGTCGAGCAGATACAGGCGCGGCTGCTGCACGAGCAGCGCGGCGATGGCGAGGCGCTGGCGTTCGCCCCCGGAGAGCGTCGGCACCTGGCGTTCGGCAAAGCCTTCGAGACCCATCTGGGCGAGGGCATCCAGGGCGATGGCTTCGTCTTCGGGGCTTTCCCAGTCCCAGCGGCCCAGGTAGGGGTGGCGGCCGACGAGGGCGGTTTCGAGCACGGTGGCGCTGAAAAAGTCGGGCTGGCTCTGGGCCAGCAGGCCGCGCAGGCAGGCTTCGTGACCGCGCGGCCAGGCACCGTAGGGCTGGCCCGACAGCAGCACCGCACCCCTGAGGGGTTCGCGCAGGCCGGCCAGGGTGTGGAGCAGGGTGCTTTTGCCGGCGCCGTTGCGGCCGAGGATGACCAGCGTGTCACCCGGCTGCAGCGTGAAATCGAGTTCGCGGCATACGCTGTGGCGGCCAATCTCGACCGACAGCCGGTCGGCACCGAGGATGGGGGGCCGGACGTCCATTTTCATCGCGGATGCCTCGCCAGCAAAAAGAGGAACACCGGCACGCCGATCAGCGCGGTGAGCACCCCCACCGGCAGCTGGATGGGCGCGACGACGGTGCGCGCGGCGGTGTCGGCGGCGCACAGCAGCACGCCGCCAGCCAGGGTGGCGGCGGGCAGCAGCAGGCGCTGGTCGTTGCCGATGGCGAGGCGCACCAGGTGCGGCACGATCAGCCCGACAAAACCCACCGAGCCGACGGTGGTGACGGCCACCGCGGTGAGCAGCGCGCCGAGGCCATAGACCAGCGCCCGCAGGCGCCCGACGCGCACGCCCAGCGCCCGGGCGGTGATTTCGCCACGGGCCAGCAGGTTGAGTTCCCGCGCGAAGGGCAGGGCAATCACCAGGCCGATGAGCAGCAGCACGAGTGCCGGCCACGGCTGGCTGACGCTGCTGGCGTCGCCCATCAGCCAGAACAGCATGCCCTTCACGCGGCCTTCGGGCGCGAGGCTGAGCATCAGCGCGACGGCCGCGCCACAGCCGGCGGCCACGATCACGCCGGTGAGCAGCAGGCGGGTTTGCGTCCATGAGCCGTCGCCGTGGGCGAGGCCGAAGACCAGCAGCGTGGCGCCCAGCGCGCCGATGAAGGCGCCGGCGTCGATCCAGCCCGACGCTGCGCCGGCCAGGATCGCGCCCAGCGCGCCCACCGCGGCGCCGCCGGAAATCCCCAGCACATACGGGTCGGCCAGCGGGTTGCGCAGCAGCACCTGCATCAGCGCGCCGGCCAGGGCCAGCAGCCCGCCGCAGGCAAAGGCGGCGGTGGCGCGGGGCAGGCGCAGGGTGCGCACGATGTCGGTTTCCATGCCGCCCGCGCCGCCGGTGATCGCGTTGATCAGGTCGGAGCCGGAAACCGGCAGTGCCCCGGCCGACAGCGACCACGCAAAGGCTGCCAGCGCCGCCAGCACGAGGCCGGCCAGCACCAGCCGCGCGCGGCGGTGGCTGCGTCGGTGTGGCGTTAGGGGGATGGCGGGCTGCGTGGAGGCCATCGTCAGTACGCCTGCGTCAGGCGGAGGTGGATTTTCTGCATGGGTTCAGTGGTTGCGGAGGGCTGCCGAGCGCCCCCAGGGCCGGGTTAGGCCCCGCCCTGGGGCCGGCCCCAGGGTTTCGGGTGAATCTTACTTCGGCGCGTAGCGTACGCCGAAGAAGACGTTGGCGCCGGCCGTCTCGTAACCCGCGGCGGTGACGTAGTCCTTGTCGAGCACGTTGTTGGCGCGGGCGAAGACCGACCAGTCACGATCCGGGCTGTAGCTGCCGTACAGGTTCAGCAGGCTGTAGCCGCCCAGCCGGGTGGTGTTGGCATCCGTGTCGAAACGTCCGCCCGAGGCGTACAGCTCGGTCCGCCATTCCCACTTGCCGAGCTTCTGGCCGACGCTCACGGTGCCGAAGTTGGCCGCCCGGCGAGCCAGGCGGTTGCCGGTGCTTTCGTCCTTCGGATCCTGATGGGTGGCGTTGGCCGCCAGGTTGAAACCGGCGAGGTGGCCGCTGTAGGCCAGGGTCGCGCCGCTCAGGCTGGCGTTGCCGATGTTTACCGGCGAGGTGCGGCCGGACCACGAGATCAGGTCGGTGATCTTGTTGGAGAACCACACCAGGCTGGCTTCATGGTTGCCACTCTCGTAATGCAGGCCGGCTTCCCGGTTCTTTGAGGATTCCGGCTTCAGGTTTGGATTGCCTTCGTAGCCAAAGCCATCGAGGGGGTAGTACAGATCGTTGAAGGACGGGGCCTTGAAGGCCGTGCCGTAGGACGCGCTGGCGCGCCAGGCGCGGCTGATCTGGTAGCCATAGGCCAGCGAACCGGTGTTCCGGTCGCCAAACTGGGAGTTGTTGTCCCGGCGCAGCGTGGTTTGGAGGCGGTGGGCGTCGAGCGAGGCGTTCCAGCCGAAGATGAACGAGTCGATGGTCCTGTCGTTCTGGGTGTAGGTGGACGACGAGTCGATCTGCTGCCGGAGGCGCTCGGCGGCGAGCAGGAAGCGGCCAACCCGGGTCGTGATGTCGTTCTGCCAGGCAAACTGCTCCTGGATCGTGCGAAAGCGGCTGCTGGCGACGGCGTTCTTGATGTCGAAGGATTTGTCGGTGCTTTGCCCGGCGCGCAGGGTGCTGGTCCAGCTCTCGCTGAACGCGTTTTTCAGGTAGAGGCCGTAGTTGAGAACGCTCAGATCGTTGCGATAGTTGTTCTTCCGGCCGGTGCCGTCGTAGCGGTTGGAGCCTTCGCTCTGGAACAGGTTGAGGCCGATTTCGTGTCCCTTGGCCAGCTGGTAGGCGAAGTTGGCGCTGGCGCTGTTGTTCTCGAAGCCGTCCCGGTCCGGGTTGTAGGTGGGGCCGATCCGGCTGCTGAAGCCGTCGGTCTTGCTGTGGGTGGCCTGCACGCTGTAGTTGAAATCAGCCGTGCCGCCGGCAACACCGGCACTCACGGAGCGGGTGCCGAAAGTGCCCATGCCGGCTTCCACGTTGGCGCGGGTCGGGCCTTCTCCGCGGCGGGTGAAGATCTGGATCACGCCACCGATGGCGTCGCTGCCATACAGGGCCGACGCCGGGCCACGCAGGATCTCGATGCGTTCGATCTGGCTGGCCGGCAGGCGCGACCAGGAGAACTGGCCGAGGGAGGCCGACCCGACCCGCATGCCGTCGATGAGCACCACGGTGTGCTTGGCATTGGCGCCGCCGCGCATGTAAACGCTGGAACTGGCGCCGGGGCCGCCGTTTGAGGCGTATTCCAGGCCGGGCTGGCGGGAGAGGATCTCGGCAACGGTGCTTTGGCCGGCGTTGTCCAGATCGGTACGCTCCAGCACCGTGACATCGCTCAGTTGTTCGTTGATGCGGGTTTCCTGGCGGGTGGCGGTGACGACGACGGTGGGCTGTTCGTGCTCGGCAGCCTGCGTGACGGACGGCAATGCAGTGGCGACCGCAATGGCGGCGAGGGTGGGGCGGATGATCATCTGATGGTTTCTCCCTGGCCCGCTGGCGTCCCCGCCGGCGGGTGGATTGCGTCTGGAAGCGCAGGGGAGGTGACTTGGAGAGAAAGGCCCGGGAAAACCCATGACCGCGCTCGTCGCCACCACCCCGTGGCACTTCCGCTTGATGTGATCAAGGCCGGTATCCGGGCTTGCAGTGGCGGCGGGGCCGATCAAACCGGCTCCACCGTGGCGCGTCGCCTTCCCAGGCCGGAGGGCCCAGTGGCGTAGTGACGCGTCGTTATCCTGCTTACCGTTGCGGGGGCAGCACAGGCATTGCGGCTTCGAGCGAAGGCCGCGCACCTGTTTCCCGTTTAACCCCGGGCGCGTCAGCCCTGGAGCACCTTGGTCACGTCGATCGGCCGGCGGTGGTTGCGTCGGCCGAAAGTTCTGTTGTGGGTCTTGAAACGGCTAAAAAGCGCTGCGCCGCATCAGCGGAAGTCGTAGCGCACGGTGCCGAACAGGCTGCGGCCCTCGGCCGGGTAGAAGTAGTAGTCGCCGGCGAAGGACGAAAACAGGGCGTAGGGCGCGTACTTCTGGTTGGTGGCGTTGGCGAGGCGCAGTTGCAGCGTCACGTCGCGCAGCTTCCAGTCGGCGTGGAGATCGAGGATGCCGTAACCGTCGAGCATCTCCTTGGTGTTGTCGAAGTCGCCGCCGAAGCGACGCTTGCCCGTGTGGGTCCAGGTGGCGCCGTAGCGGCCGGCGGTGGCGGCATCGAACACCGCACCGACCCGGTACCTGAGGTGGGGCACCAGCGTGATGTCCTTGCCGCTGTTCGGGCCGTCCACGAACCTGGCGTTCTGGGCGGTGAGGCCGGCGTTCAGCTCCAGGTTGCGCACCGCGCGCCAGCGGGCCTCCAGCTCGACGCCTTCGCGGCGGGTGCGGTCGAAGTTCTCGTTGGCATAGGTGATCGGGTTGTAGCCGATCTCGTCGGTGAGGCTGAGGCGGTAGAGGGCGCCCTGCAGCATCAGGTCGGCCGTCTTGTAGCGGGCGCCGACTTCAATGTTGGTGCCGTGCTGGGGCCGCACGTTGCCGCCGGTAAACACCGGCGCGTAGGTGAGCGGGTCGTAACCGAAGAGTTCGTCGGTGGTGGAGAAGCGGAACACCTGGCCCCAGCGCGTGAACAGCCGGGTGCTGCGGTCCAGATCCCAGGCGAGGCCGGCCTCGAAGGCGTTGCGGGCGTGGGTGGCTTCGCCGTTGATGCCGTTGGCGCGGTCTTCGGCGTGCTGGCGGACGATCTGCCGGCGGGCGCCGACGGTGAGGTGCAGGTCGTTGCGCAGGGAGGTGGTGTTCTGCAGGTAGAAAGCGCGGGACAACTGGGAGCCGGTCTGCGTCAGCGCCACGTTGTCCACCGCGCCGTGGAAGACATCCAGCCCGCCGACGGTGGTGCTGGCCAGCCCGCCCAGGCCGTGGCGCCATTGCAGGCGCGGGGTGAAGGCGGTGGTGTCGCGGTTGGCGATGTAGGGCGTGCCGCCATAGACGGCGTTCTGGCGGGCGCTGTTGTAGGTGATCTCGCCTTCCAGCGTCAGGGTGTCGGTGAGGGCGTAACGCACGCCGGGGCGAACCCGGTAGCCCTCGCGCTTCTGGTGGTCGGTAAGGCTGCGGGCGCGGGTGGCATCGGCGTCGTAGTCGGCGCGCTTGATCGAGCCGGGCAGGCCGTTGGAGTCGCCGTAGGCGGCCACATCGATGAAGACTTCCCGCTCCTCGCCGAGCACATGCCCGACCCGTCCGGACAGGGCGCGCTGGTCGCCACGGGTGTTCTGGCGCCAGCCGTTCACGTCGGCGTAGTTGGCGAAGATGTTGAAATAGGTGGCGTCGCCCGAGCCGGAGGCGGACACATCGACCCGGTGGTAGCCGTAGCTGCCGAGGGTGAGGCCGGCGCTGGCGCGAGGGGCGCCGGATTTGTCGGTGATGATGTTGATCACGCCGCCCACGCTGCGGTCGCCGAACAGCACGCCGCCGGCGCCGCGCATCACTTCCACCCGCGACACGTTCTGGAGGGGGATCGCCGACCAGTCGATGCCGCTCATGTCCACCGGGTTGAGGCGCTGGCCGTCGAGGAGAATCAGGGTGTTGCTGCCCGCCGCCTCGCCGAAGCCGCGCAGGTCGACAATCGTGTCGATGCCCAGCGCGCCGGACATCGGGCGCACATCGAGGCCTGCGGCCATGCCGAGCACGTCGGGCAGACTGGCGCCGCCGCTCCGGGCGATGTCGTCGCGGCTGATGCGGGTGAGGCTGACGGGGGCTTTGGATCCGGTGTCGTCGAAACGGCTGGCGGTGACGACGACCTCGGGCTGCACGTCGGCGGCAAGGGCCGGCGCGGACAGGGCGGCAGCCACCGCGATGGCGGCAGCAGAACGGCGGATGGTCATTTTTATGTGTTCTCCCTGACCCGCTGGCGTCCCCGCCAGACCGGGCGAATCATGTCTGGAAGCACGCAGGGAGGAGCACCGAGAGATGCGCCGGACAAACCGGTCGCGCTCGTCGCCACCACCCCGTGGCACTTCCGCTTGATGTGATCGAGGCCGGTATCCGGGCTTGCAGGTCAAGGCGGGCCGAAAGGGCGGACCTCTTGCGATGCGTCGCCTTCCCAGGCCCGAAGACCCAGTGGCGGTGTGACGCATCGTGCACCTGCTTACCGTTGCGGGGGCAGCACAGGTATTGCGGCTTCGATGGAAGCTCGCGCACCTGTTTCCCGTTTAACTCCCGGGCCGAAAGGCCTGGGGAGCACCTGGAACACGTCTGTCGCCGGCGGCAAGGCCGCTTGCAAACAGCCCTCAATGATAGCATTGAAAAATTGAATTCTTTGGCGAGGGAGCAGGCGTGACGACTGAGCGGAGTGGGTCTGGAACACGGGCGCCGACGATGCGCGACGGGCGCGGGGTCGCCTTGAGCGTTGAGGGGGCGGCGGCTGTCGGGCGTGGCGTTCTCACCTCTCCCGCCTTGCGCCTGGCTGCCCCATGACCCGCGAACTGATCCTCGGCGGCGCCCGTTCGGGCAAGAGCCGCCTGGCCGAACAGCAGGCTTCCGCCAGCGGAATGGCGGTGCATGTCATCGTGACGGCCGAAGCGCTGGACGAAGAAATGAGCGCCCGAATTGCGCGCCACCAGGCCGACCGCCCGGCCGGCTGGACGGTGCTCGAAGCGCCGCGCGCGCTGGCCGCGGCGCTCGAAGCGACGGCCGCGCCGGAGCGCTGCGTGGTGGTCGATTGCCTCACCCTGTGGCTGGCCAACCTCCTCGACGGCGCCGAAACCCTGCCGCCCGGCGCGGGCGCCGAGTTGCTGCCGGCCTTTGCCCGCGAGCGCGCCGCGCTGCTCGGGCTGATCCCGCGCCTGCCGGGCCGGGTGATCTTCGTTGCCAACGAAGTGGGCCTCGGGCTGGTGCCGGAAACCCCGCTTGGCCGCCTGTTTCGTGACGAAGCGGGCCGCCTGAACCAGGCCG
>NZ_JAOAUU010000118.1 GCF_030157465.1 Zoogloea sp. | reverse complement strand
TAACGAGACTTCCATTCGGCATACTGCTGGTTCGATAATTGAGAACAGGCCCTAAGCCGTGAAGGTTACGAGCGTTACTGGCGGTATACTGCCCGGCCGATATCTTCCTGTATGACCATGACGCCCCTCGCCTGGATTGTAGTGATGAGTTTTGCCGGCGGGCTGCTCAGTGTCGTTGTGGCTTCCCTGTTTGCCTTTGCGGCGCGCCCCAACTGGGTGCCGGTGCTGATCAGCTACGCCATCGGCGCACTGCTGGGCGCGGCATTCCTGGAAGTCCTGCCCCACGCCATCGAAGCCGCCGAAAGCCCCGAGCGGGCCGCGATGAATGTGCTGGCCGGCATCATGTTGTTTTTCGTGCTGGAAAAGCTGGTGCTCTGGCGCCACTGTCACGACGAAGGCTGTCACGGCCACGAGCACAACGGACACGATCATGGTCGCAGCGGCCTTTTGATCCTCGTCGGCGACACCTTTCACAACTTTGTCGATGGTGTGCTTATTGCCGCAGCCTTTGTCGAAAGTACGCCGCTGGGCATCGTGACCGCGCTGGCGATCATCGCCCATGAAATTCCCCAGGAAGTGGGGGATTTCCTGATCCTGATCCACTCGGGTTACAGCAAGACAAAAGCGCTGGTCTTCAATCTGCTATCCAGTCTTGCGACACTTGTCGGCGGCATCCTCGCTTATTTCGCGCTATCCCACATGCAGTCGCTGGTGCCGGTGTTTCTTGCGCTTGCTGCCGCGAGTATGATTTACGTCGCGGTGGCCGATCTCATTCCAGGTTTGCACAAGCGAACGGAGTTGCGGGCCACCGCCCAGCAGGTATTATTGATCGCCGCCGGCATCGCTTCCATCGTCTTTGCCCATCCTCTCGCCGAGAGGGCGATGAGCTGACCGGCGTCGTCGGGCCGGTGTACCAAACAGCCACAAAAACAGGGAGAGCGGCGCAACACCATAGAACAGGAAAGTCAGTATCCCGCCAATAACGGTGGTTTCCGTCACGGTGGCCAGCAGTGCGACGTAAAGCCAGGCAATAGCAATAATATACATACGCAAATTCTACTCGGCGTAGGGCGGGCCGGGGCGGGATATGGTCAGTTGCACATGCAGCAGCTGCTCTTCGTTTCCCGCAGACCCGGACGAAAACACAAAGGAGAGCTGGATGTCTGTAACACCGGAGCAATCTGCTGAAGCGCTGCAAGGCATGTTCAAGTTCGGCCAGTCGCTGGCTGAAGGTTTTTTCGATTTCCTCGGCAAACAGGGTGTGGCCATTCCGCAGGTTGCACCTGCCCAGGCTCCACAGCTGCCGCTGCCCGAAGCCCAGGAGCTGGCAAAGCTCCAGCGGGAACTCGCCGAAGCCCATGCCCGTCTGTGGGCATCCATGGCGCAGGCCAGGCCGGGCGAACCCGCTGAGCCGATGGTCAAGCCCCAGCCGGGCGACCGTCGTTTCAATGCGCCCGAATGGTCGTCGAGCCCCGTGTTCGACTACATCCGTCAGGCTTATCTGCTCAACTCGGATTACCTGAACAAGATTGCCGATGCCGTGCCGGTTGCCGATGGTCGAGCCAAGGCGCGCATGCAGTACATGACCCGTCAGTACATCGACGCGTTGTCTCCGTCGAATTTTGCGGCGACCAACCCCGAGTTCATCCAGGCAGCCCTCGATACCAAGGGTGAAAGCATCACCCAGGGCATCAAGAACCTCATGGGCGACATGGAAAAGGGACGCATCTCGATGACCGACGAGTCGGCCTTCGAGATTGGCCGTAACCTGGCCACGACACCGGGTTCCGTCATCTTCGAGAACGAGCTGATCCAGCTCATCCAGTACGCTCCGATGACGGAAAAGGTCTACAAGACCCCGCTGCTGATCGTTCCTCCCTGTATCAACAAGTTCTACATCATGGATCTCCAGCCGGCCAATTCGCTGGTGCGATTCATCGTCGAGCAAGGTTTCACCGTCTTCCTCGTCTCCTGGAAGAACGCCAAGGCCGAGCAGTCGCACCTTGGTTGGGATGATTACCTCGAGCAAGGTCCGATCACCGCGCTGCAGGTTGTGCGTGACGTGACCAAGGTCGACAAGCCGAACGTACTCGGCTTCTGTGTCGGCGGCACGATGTTGTCGTCGGCGCTGGCCGTGCTGCGTGGCAAGGGCGAAGATCCGGCCGAAAGTCTTACGCTGATGACGACCCTGCTCGATTTCAGCGATGCCGGCGAGATCGGCTGTCTGGTGGATGAGGCCGCTGTTGCGGCTCGCGAGGCAGCCATCGGCAAGGGTGGTTTGCTGATGGGGCGCGAGCTGTCCCAGGTTTTCTCCAGCCTGCGGGCCAACGACCTGATCTGGCAATACGTGGTCGGCAACTACCTGAAGGGCAAGACGCCCGAGGCCTTCGACCTGCTGTACTGGAACTCCGACAGCACCAACCTGGCCGGCCCCTTCCTCGCCTGGTACCTGCGCAACATGTACCTCGAAAACAACCTGCGCGTGCCGGGAAAGCTCGAAATGCTGGGCGTAAAGGTGGATATGGGCAAGGTCGACATGCCTTCCTACCTGCTGGCCACCCGCGAAGACCATATTGTTCCCTGGACCAGTGCCTATCTGGTGCGCCAGATTCTTGGCGGCGAATCGACCTTCGTGCTGGGCGCCAGCGGTCATATTGCCGGGGCAATCAATCCGGCCTCGAAGAATCGCCGTAGCTACTGGGTCAGCGACTCCACTGCGTCGGTTCCGGAAGAATGGCTGGAAACGGCAACCGAAGAGAAGGGCAGCTGGTGGCTGCACTGGATCGAATGGCTCAAGCCGCGCAGTGGCAGCATGGTTGCTGCGCGTAACAAGCTGGGTAATGCGAAATACAAGGTGCTCGAAGCTGCGCCTGGCCGTTACGTCAAGGAAAAAGCCTGAACAATTCGGCCGGCACCCGGGAAGATATCCGGGGCCGGAGTTCCGGAAGTGATTAGTCGGCAGTGAGCGTAATGGGGGCGCTGCCGGAGTTCGCGTAACCCCCGCATAATTCACTAGAAGGAGGGAAGAAAATGGCACGAGTAGCATTGGTTACCGGTGGTATGGGTGGTCTGGGTGAGTCGATCTGCATCAAGCTGGCGGCGCTTGGCTACAAAGTGGTTACAACCCATTCGCCGGGCAATACGGGCGCTGCCGAATGGCTTCAGACCATGAACAACATGGGTTACGGCTTCAAGGCCTATCCCTGCGACGTGGCGGATTTCGATTCATGCAAGGCTTGCGTAGATGCCGTCACGGCCGACATCGGTCCGGTGGATGTGTTGGTGAACAACGCCGGCATCACCCGTGACATGACCTTCAAGCGCATGACCAAGGCTGATTGGGATGCCGTTATCCATACCAACCTCGACAGCGTATTCAACATGACCAAGCAGGTCATGGATGGCATGGTCGAGCGCAAGTGGGGGCGCGTCATCAACGTGTCGTCGCTTAACGGTATCAAGGGTGCATTTGGTCAAACCAATTACGCCGCGGCCAAGGCGGGCATGCACGGCTTTACCAAGTCCCTGGCTCTGGAAGTGGCCAAGTCCGGCGTGACCGTGAATACCATTTCTCCGGGCTATATCGGCACCAAGATGGTGCTCGCAATTCCTCAGGAAGTGCTCGACAGCAAAATCCTGCCCCATATTCCGATGAGCCGTTTGGGCAAACCGGAAGAAATCGCTGGTCTTATCGCTTATCTCTCGTCCGACGAGGCGGCTTTCGTGACCGGCGCCAACATTTCTATCAACGGCGGCCAGCATATGTTCTAATCGAACTTTCGCACCGCAACATAAGGAAAGTGTAATGTCTCAGCGCATCGCTCTTGTAACCGGCGCAGTTGGTGGTCTTGGCACTGCGATCTGCAAATCCCTCGCTGCCGCGGGTGTCCGCGTGGTGGGTAACTTCTATCCTGGTGATCCCGCCAAGGAAGCCTGGGTTGAAGCCCGCAAGGCTGAAGGCCTCGATATCCCGTTGTACGGATTCGACGTCTCTGACTACGAGCAGTGCAAGGCGGCCGTTGAGGCAATCGTCAGCGAAGTCGGCCCGATCGACATCCTGGTGAATAACGCCGGCATCACCCGTGACAAGTTCTTCCCGAAGATGGAAAAGGGTCAGTGGGATGCGGTCATTGCGACCAACCTCTCCAGCCTGTTCAACGTGACCCACACCATTTCCCCGAAGATGGCGGAACGTGGTTTTGGCCGCATCATCAACATCTCCTCGGTGAATGGCGTCAAGGGTCAGGCTGGCCAGACCAACTACTCCGCCGCCAAGGCTGGCGTGATTGGTTTCACCAAGGCTCTGGCGGCCGAGCTGGCCACCAAGGGCGTGACGTGTAACGCCATTGCCCCGGGCTACATCGGCACCGACATGGTCATGGCGATCAAGGAAGAAGTTCGTAACGCCATTATTGACACCGTGCCGGTCAAGCGTCTGGGCAAGCCGGAAGAGATCGGCGCCGCGGTTGTTTACCTGTCGTCCGAGCTGGCTGGCTATGTTACTGGCGCCACCCTGAACGTGAACGGCGGCCTGTACTACCAGTAATCTGCTGCAACAAGCTTCACGCGAACCCCGCCGCATGGCGGGGTTTTTTTTTGCGCACCGCAGTATAATCTCCGCAGGCGATTCCATCGCCACCGAGGAGATAACACGAATGGCTGATCAACTTCGCCTGATAAAAAAGTACCCGAATCGCCGTCTTTACGATACACAGACCAGCTCCTACATCACGCTCGCCGACGTGAAGGAACTCGTTCTTGAACATGGTGTTTTTCAGGTGGTCGACGCCAAGACCGGTGACGACCTGACCCGTAACATCCTGCTGCAAATCATCCTCGAAGAGGAGGCCGGTGGTGCTCCGATGTTCACCTCCGACCTGCTTTCCCAGATGATCCGCTTCTATGGCAACGCCATGCAGGGAATGATGGGCAAATACCTTGAGAACAACATCAAGGGTTTTACCGACATGCAGGCCAAGCTCCAGGAGCAGGTGCGCTCCGTGTATGGCGAAAAGGCCACGGTGAGCCAGGATCTCTGGGCCCAGTTTCTGAACTTTCAGGGGCCCGCAATGCAAAGCATGATGGGTGCCTACATGGAGCAGAGCAAGAAGATGTACGCGCAGATGCAGGAGCAGCTCGATAGCCAGACGCGCAACATCTTCTCCGGCTTCCAGTTTCCGAATTTTGTCGCGGGCTTCACCCCGGACAAGATCGATCCGGAGGCGCCCGGCGCCGAGCCGGCGGGTACGCCCAAGAAATAGCCAAACGGGGCCGCGCGATCGTCGCGGCCCTTGCACTTTTACTCCTTCCGTTTTTCCCGACGCATGACCCAGACCAAGCAAGCAGCCGCTCCGAAAGTCGGCTTCGTATCCCTCGGGTGCCCCAAGGCGCTTGTGGACTCCGAGCACATCCTCACCCGCCTGCGGACTGAGGGCTACGAGATTTCTCCATCCTACGAAGGTTCCGACCTCGTGGTCATCAACACCTGCGGCTTCATTGATGCAGCGGTTGAAGAATCCCTCGATGCCATCGGTGAAGCCCTCAACGAGAACGGCAAGGTCATTGTTACCGGCTGTCTCGGTGCGAAGGCCGACGTGGTGATGGCGGCCCATCCCCAGGTGCTTGCCGTCACCGGCCCCCATGCCACCGAGCAGGTCATGCACGAGGTGCACAAGCACCTGCCCAAGCCGCACGATCCCTTCATTGACCTGTTGCCGCCGCAGGGCGTCAAGCTGACGCCCAATCACTACGCCTACCTGAAGATTTCCGAAGGCTGCAATCATCGCTGCACCTTCTGCATCATTCCGTCGATGCGCGGCGATCTCGTCAGCCGGCCGATTGGCGACGTGATGCGCGAGGCCGAGAACCTCGTCAATGCCGGCGTGAAGGAGCTTCTGGTCGTTTCGCAAGACACCAGCGCCTACGGCGTCGACGTCAAGTACCGCACCGGTTTCTGGGGTGGCAAGCCCGTGCGCACCAAACTCTACGACCTGTGCAACGCCTTGGGCGATCTGGGCGTCTGGGTGCGGCTGCATTACGTCTACCCTTACCCCAGCGTCGACGACATCATTCCGCTGATGGCCGAAGGCAAGATCCTGCCTTACCTCGACGTGCCCTTCCAGCACGCCAGCCCGCGCATCCTCAAGGCGATGAAGCGCCCGGCAAGTACCGAGAACAACCTCGAGCGCATCCGCCGCTGGCGCGAAATCTGCCCCGATCTCACGATCCGCTCGACCTTCATCACGGGCTTCCCCGGCGAAACCGACGCGGATTTCGAAGAACTGTTGCAGTTCCTCGAAGAGGCCAAACTCGACCGCGTCGGTGCCTTCGCCTATTCGCCGGTGGAAGGTGCTGCCGCCAACGAATTGCCCGATCCGGTGCCGGAAGAAATCCGTGAAGAACGCCGCATTCAGCTCATGGAGTTTCAGGAGGACATCTCCACCGAACGGCTCGAGCGTTTCATCGGCCGCGAAATGACGGTGCTGGTGGACGAGGTCGACGAGGAGGGCGCTCTGGCCCGCTCGCCTGGCGACGCCCCGGATATCGACGGCCTTGTGATCATCCCGGCTGGCGAAGATCTCGAACCCGGCGAGTTTGCCCGTGTGCGCATCACCGATTGCGACGTGCACGACCTCTTCGCCGAACCCATCTAAACCCCGTCGCCCCTGTGGGTCAATGACGTCCGACCCACAGGGAAAACAGCCCCCCCATGAAACGCTCCCCTCGCATCGGCATTGCGCTTGGCAGCGGCTCAGCCCGCGGCTGGGCGCACATCGGAGTGTTGCGTGCCCTGGCGCGGGAAGGGATTGAGCCGCAAATCATCAGCGGTTGCTCGATCGGCGCTTTTGTCGGTGCCGTGGCTGCCGCCGGCGATCTCGACAAGCTGGGCTCCTGGGTCGAAACCCTTGGCTGGCAGGATGTGGTCGGACTGATGGACATGGGCCTGCGTGGCGGGCTCATCAAGGGCGACAAGCTGATCGCCTTTTTCGAGCGCAATTTTGTCGATCGTGATTTCACCGCGCTGACCCATCTTTTTGGCTGCGTCGCCACCGATTTGCAAAATGGTCATGAAGTCTGGCTGCGTGAGGGGAGTGTCTCCACCGCCGTAAGGGCTTCCATTGCACTGCCCGGCCTGATGACCCCGGCCTGGCAGGACGGTCGCCTGCTGGTCGATGGCGGGCTGGTCAATCCCGTTCCCGTGTCGCTGGCCCGGGCCATGGGGGCCGATATCGTCATCGCGGTCGATCTCAATTCCGACGTGGTGGGTGCGGCCTGGCGAAGCCGGCCGGAGCAGGAGGCGGAGGTGACTGAGCTTGGCTGGCCGCGCAAGTTGCTGGCCCGCTTCGGGCGCAACGGCCAGGGGGCTGCCAGCGTATCGGGCAGCGACCCCGAAAGCCTCCCATCAATGCTCACCGTGATGCAGAGCAGCATTTCCATCATGTCGGTGCGAATTGCCAGAAGCCGGCTCGCCGGGGAGCCGGCCGACGTATTGATCTCACCGCGCCTCGCCCAGCTCGGGCTGATGGATTATCACCGCGGCGCCGAGGCGATCGCCGAAGGCGAGGCGGCCGTCGCGCTTGCCCTTCCTGCCATCAGGCGCGCTCTCGGACGTTGAACCTTTCATTCGACGGGAGGCTCTGCCCATGAATGCCCTAATCGAAACCCTGCAGGAAATCGTCGGCACTCCCCACTGTTTGAGTGCAGAGGCCGACAAGGCGCCCTTTCTGACCGACTGGCGCGGGCGATACACCGGCAAGGCGCTGGCTGTCGTGCTGCCGGCGGATACGGAACAGGTTTCTTCCGTGCTGTGTGCCTGTGCAGCGGCGGGCTGTGCGGTGGTGCCGCAGGGCGGCAACACCGGCTTGTGCGGCGCGGCAACCCCGCTGGCAGAAGGCGGGCCTGCGATTGTGCTCAACCTCTCCCGTTTGCGCCGGATTCGCCAGGTGGATGCCCTCAACAACGCCATCACCGTCGAAGCCGGTGTGCCGCTGGCTGTCGTTCAGGCTGCCGCGGAAGAGGTCGATCGACTGTTTCCCCTTTCGCTGGCGAGCGAGGGCTCCTGCGAGGTGGGTGGCTTCATCTCCACCAACGCCGGTGGTGTCCAGGTGCTGCGCTACGGCAACACGCGCGAGCTGGTGCTCGGGCTGGAGGTCGTCCTGCCGGATGGACGGATCTGGAATGGCCTGCGAGCGCTGCGCAAGGACAACACCGGTTACGACCTCAAGCAACTTTTTATCGGAGCAGAAGGGACGCTCGGTGTTGTCACCGCTGCAACGCTCAAGCTTTTTGCGCGCCCCCGCAGTGCGGTAACGGCCTGGCTGGCTGTCGCCGAACCTGCTGCTGCGGTGGCTTTGCTGGGGCGTCTTCGCGGTGCTGCCGGAGACAGGGTTACTGCGTTCGAGTTGATCAGCAGGCCTTCACTGGACTTGGTGCTGCTGCACATTGCCGGCGCCCGCGACCCGCTGGCGCAGCCTCATCCGTGGTACGTGCTTGTGGAACTGACCGACACCCGGGTCGGGTCGGGGCTTGCGGAGTTGCTCGAAACCGAACTGGAAGCTGCAATTGAGGGTGGCGCGGTGCTCGACGGCGTCATTGCTGCGACAAGCAGTCAGGCCGATGCGCTTTGGAGCCTGCGGGAGAACATCTCCGAAGCCCAGAAGCGCGAAGGCGTCAGCATCAAACACGATATCTCGGTGCCGGTCAGCGCAATCCCGGTATTCATCCAGCAGGCCGGCGCGCGCCTGGAGTCGGCTTATCCCGGCGTGCGCATCGTCTGCTTCGGCCATCTGGGCGACGGCAACCTGCACTACAACCTGTCCCGACCGCAGGTTGGCGAGAATGTCGGCTTCATCGGTCGCAGCGACGACGTGAATCGTGTCGTGTATGAACTGGTGGTGGAGCTGTGCGGCTCGATCTCCGCTGAGCACGGTGTTGGGCAATTGAAGCGGAATATCCTGCCCGACTACAAATCAGCTGTCGAAATGACGCTCATGCGGGCGATCAAGCAGGCGATTGATCCGCGTGGTGGTATGAATCCCGGCAAGATACTGCGCTGACATACGGCTTGTCGTTTCATATTCCACGATTCGGGGAGCCGAGTCGGATGTAGCCATTTCTGCTGGGGTACACTAGGCGCTGCTTATGAATCCATCCAGAAGGGAAGGTTGCTGAATTGAAGACCATCATATGTTCTGCAGGTCGATTCAGGTTTTTTGGGGCGTTTTTGCTGGCGGGTTGTTGCGCCACTCAGGCGCTTGCTCTAGACGCCAAGGGTGACTTCGCTATCGACGGTGGTGGCGGACGTCAATGTTCGGCGTTCTCCGAGGCGGCCAAGAAGAAGAATACCGATTACTTCTTATTTGGCGGCTGGGTCGAAGGTTATGTCAGTGCGACCAATCAGTACGCCAAGGATACCTATGACATCACGCCCTGGCAGACAACCGAACTTTTGCTCGCTGCGCTGGGGCAGTATTGCGAAAAGAATCCCAAGCAGCCCTTCATCGTTGCGGTCAACAGCATGCTGGGTGTTTTACAGCCCGGCAGACTTCAGGCGAAATCTGAACTGGTGATGATCCAGACAGATAAGGGTGGGGTTGCACTTTACAAGGCAGTGATCGAGGCGATGCAGCGTAAACTCGCCGAAGACAAGTTATATGCGGGCCCGAAAGACGGCGCTTTTTCACCCGCGCTGAAGGATGCGCTTAGAGACTTCCAGGTCCGCTCCAAGCTGCTGGCGACCGGATTTCCAGATCAGCTTACGTTGAACAGGTTGTTCAACAACTGATCGCCACCACAAAATAAAAGCGGCCGCAAATGCGGCCGCTTTTATTGCTGCTGAAGGAATCAGGCCTTCTTGCGACGCGCCATGGCGGCGAGGGCTGCGAGACCCAGGCCGGTCAGGGACAGGGTTTCGGGTGCAGGCACCACGTTGCCGGTGTCGACGGTCAGGGCGGTCATCGACAGGTCCAGCGTGCCTTGACCCGTAACCGTCAGGCCAATCGGGAAAGCCAGATCGTTGGTAGGAACCAAGCCAAGGTCCGGGCTGATGCCGCGGATCTCGAACTTGGTCACGCCGCCGGTGGGGAAGCTGAAGGTGCCGCCAGCCTGGATGGTGCCGCCGAGGTACCAGTTGGTGCCATCGAACAGCCAGACTTCGTAGCCGTCGGTGTCATTGACAGTGGCGAGGCCAGGAGCCGTGACAGTGGCAAGCTTCGTAGTGGAAGCGGCGCCCAGTTCATAGCGGTAGCCCACGGCGATAACCGGGTCAACCCAGATCGGAGCCTCGATGCCGACAATCTGACCTTGTGCGTTCACAACGTTACCAACCGCAATGTTATTGAACGTGAAGGTGCCAGTCGGCGTGCCGGGGGCCGGTGCGTCGGGCAGAACCGGCACACTGACCGTGCCGCCGGGGGGCGGGGTGCCGTCGGCAGTAGTGATCGCAACGGCCCCATTCACGCTAAACGATCCGGTGAGCGCGCCATCGTTGTTGCCGCCAAAGGCCGTGGAGTCGAGGGTGCGGAACAGGCCGCTGAAACCGGTGCCGCCAACCGGGGTTTCATTAACGTTGATGGTCCAGGTGTTGGCGGACAAGGTGTGGGTTACCGAAACCGAACCGGTGCCAATGGCGCCACTCAGGGGGCCGAACATGTTGCCGAGAATGAGGTTGAGGGCGCTGGCGGAGCCGCTGAACGAACCGCCGGACTGGGCGACGCCGTCGGCGGTGAAGTTACCGGAGGAGAAGTTGTACTTGAAGTTGTCTCCGGTGATGCCTGCAGTGTTGAACACCACGTTGCCGAGCGAAGTCCAGTTGGAAACCGAAGAGTTCAACTCTGCGCCCGGATGCAGCGGTGAGTAATCTACGCTGACGGTGCCGATGCGCTGGCCAGTGGCGTCGCCGCTCTTGGGAACATAGAGGTCAAGTGCGCCATTCACGTTGGTGAGCGAAATCTGGAAAGACCTCGGATCAGTGTCACCGAACCCGGAAATAGCGAAATTGCCCGTAAAATTGTTGGCGGTCGACGTGTAGACGGCTGCCTGAGCCATGCCGGTAGCGCCAAGCGCCAGCGCTGCGGAGATGGCAACTGCAAGTTTCTTTTTAATCATCGTGAGGCCCTTACATGAAGTGCTGAACTTGTTGAAGAGTGTCTAGAAAACATACCTTCTGCGCTTATAGGGCAAGTTCCGGGCCGGTTTGTATAACTGTATGATTGTTTTGTAAAACATGTAAAAAAATGGCAGGGGTTTTGAGGTCTGTGTAAATTTTTCCGACAGGTGCTTCCTCTGTGGCATCTTCGAGGGTGCCGGAACGAGTGGTGGCGCCCTCCTGCAGGGAAGGTGTGTTAATTCACGCTTTCGTCGGCCTGCGCTAGCGTTGTTGCTACAAGTACAAGTTGTGCCGGAAGTCTGCGGCCAACAGAATCGTGGAAATTTTTCATTAGGGGTTTACAAGGCCCAAAGTGATGTCTATAATGCGGTCTTCGTTGGACGGGGGTATAGCTCAGCTGGGAGAGCGCTTGCATGGCATGCAAGAGGTCAGCGGTTCGATCCCGCTTACCTCCACCAAACTAAGTTGTATCGGGTCCCCATCGTCTAGAGGCCTAGGACACCGCCCTTTCACGGCGATAACCGG
>NZ_JAOAUU010000117.1 GCF_030157465.1 Zoogloea sp. | reverse complement strand
CATTACAATTGTATCCAGATCTTTCGGGCAAGCCAGCCGCAGAACGCGACAGCCAATCAGCAAGCCAGCCTCAGGTCATGACCCCAAACCGCCCCGCTTCGGGGCGAAATCATCTCCGGAGGCCTCCTTTGGCACACAAGAAAAACCGTCGCCGACAGCCGTCGGCCCCCCGCCCCCAGGCAGCAAAACCCGTTATGTCCACCGAGCGCGCCATGCTGCCCCTCGGCGCGCTGATGTTTGCCGCCTCGATGAGCGGCTGGGCCCAGTCCCCCGCCAGCGATGCCGACGACGACACCAAAACGCTCAAGCCGGTGGTTGTAAAAGCCGCCGCCGAAGCCGAACCCCAGGGCAAGGACAGCCTGCGCACCACCACCACGCGCATCGGCAAGGGCAAGCAGCAACTCCGCGACATTCCCCAGTCGGTCACCGTGGTCACCGAAAAACTGCTGGACGACCGCAAGATCGACACGGTGAAGGAAGCCCTCAAGATGACCTCGGGCATCACCTTCCTGGCGGCCGAAGGCGGCGAGGAAGACCTGCGTCTGCGCGGTTTCCCCGTCAACACCACGGGCGATCTGTTCATCGACGGCATGCGCGACCCGGCCTTCTACGACCGCGACACCTTCAACATGGACCGCATCGAAGTGCTGCGCGGTTCCGCCTCGATGCTCTTCGGCCGCGGCTCCACCGGCGGCGCGGTCAACCAGGTCAGCAAACAGGCCCGCCTCATCGACCAGAACCAGGTGGACGTCACCCTGGGCAGCTACCAGTACCGCCGCGTGGTGGCCGACGTTAACGTGAAGACCGGCGACGACTCGGCCCTGCGCATCAACGCCATGCGCACCGTCGCCGACAACAACGGCGCCGGCACCAGCCTCGACAAATACGGCTTTGCCGCCGACTACCGCTGGGGCATCGGCACCCGGGACGAGTTCGAGGTGGGCTTCTTCTATCTGAACAACGACAACGGCATCAACTATGGCCTGCCCTACGTGCGCAAAAGCGCCACCAATGCGGCACTGACCACCATTCCGGTGGACCCGTCCAGCTATTACGGCCTCTCCAGCGACTACAACCACGGCTCGGCCGGCTACGCCAGCTTTGCCCACACCCACCGTTTCTCGAGCGACACCGAACTGGTCACCAAAATCCGCAAGGGCGACTTCAACCGCGACCAGCGCGCCAGCACCGTGCGCATTGCCGGCGCGGCACTCCAGCCCGGCGGCATTGCCGCCACCCGCGAGAACTTCAGCAGCGCCACCGTGCTCAACCGCAACACCCAGAACAAGATCCAGAGCATGGAGAACCTGTTCGCCCAGAGCGACCTGTCCACCAAGTTCGAAGCGCTGGGGCTCAAACATCAAGTGCTGACCGGCGCCGATTTCGCCTGGGAAAAGAAGATCGTCCGCCAGGCCCGCAACGCGGCCCAGGGCGGCATCGACATCACCAAGCCCACCACCACCATCGGCGCCGGCGGCGGAGGCCGGGTGGACGAAACAGCCCGCATCATCGTCAAGAGCAGCGAATTCGAGAGCATCTCCGCCGGCGTCTATGCGCAGGATCTGGTCCAGCTGACCGAGCACTGGAAGGTGCTTGCCGGCCTGCGCTACGACGGCATGTCGGCGCAGTACGACACCTTCAACCTGGCCACCAGCGCCGTCACCAACTACCAGCAGTCCATCTACAAGGCGAGCCAGCGTTTCGGCGTGCTCTACCAGCCGAGCGACCGTCACTCCTTCCACCTCTCTTACGGCACCTCGTTCAACACCTCCGGCGACACCTACTCGTACAGCGCGCAAAACGTTAACACGCCGCCCGAGAAGAGCATGAACCTGGAACTCGGCGCCAAGATCGACTCCGCCGACCGCCGCATGAGCAGCCGCTTCGCCCTCTTCCGCGGGGTCAAGCTCAACGAGCGCAACACCGACCCGCTGCTCAACATCGCCGTGCTGTCCGGCAAGCGCCACGCCACCGGCTTCGAAACCGATCTCGTCGGCAAGATCACCCCGCGCTGGGAGGTCTATGGCTCCTACACCTGGATCTGGGACGCCGAAATCGACAAGGGCGCAGAAGGTGCCGAAGGCCGGGGCTCCCGTCCGTCGCTGATTCCCAAGCACCAGGGCTCGCTGTGGAGCAGCTACCAGGTCACCGAAAAACTGCGGCTTGGCGCCGGGGCCAACGCCCGCACCCGGATGACCCCCAACCGCAACCCGGCCGGCCTGTACTCCGACGGCTACATCACCTTCGACGCCCTGGCCGAGTACGAGGCGATCACCGACAAGTTGACCCTCAAGGCCAACCTCACCAACCTCACCAACAAGTTCTACGCCGACTCGCTCTACGCCAACGGGCATTACGTACCGGGTGTCGGACGGACGGTCTATCTCACCGCCAGCGTGAAGTTCTGATCAACCGCTCGGGGCACGGCCAACCCAGCCGTGCCCCGCGCGCTTTTCCCCCTTCGACACCATGCTCCTGCAAATCCCCGACCTCCTCAGCGCCGACGAAGTCCGCCAGGCCCGCCAACTGCTCGAAGGCGCGCCGTGGGCCGACGGGCGAGAGAGCGCCGGCCCCCAGGCCGCCACCGTCAAGAACAACCAGCAACTGCCCCACGACGCCCCCGCCGCGCGGGCGATCCGCAGCCTGGTGCTGGCCGGCGTCGAGCGGAGTCCGCTCTTTCTCACCGCCGCGCTGCCCAAAAAGATATTCACCCCGCGGATCAACCGCTACGGCGGCGACACCCCCTTCTACGGCGCCCACGTGGATAACGCCATCCGCTTCACCGCCGACGGCGAACGCGTTCGCACCGACGTGTCGTGCACCGTGTTCCTGTCCGACCCCGACGAATACGAAGGCGGCGAACTCCAGGTGCAGGACACCTACGGCAGCCGCGGCGTCAAGCTGCCCGCCGGGCACGCCGTGCTCTACCCCGGCACCAGCATCCACCAGGTCACCCCGGTCACCCGCGGCTGCCGCCTCGCCTGCTTCTTCTGGATCGAAAGCATGGTCAGGAGCGACGAGCAGCGCCGCCTGCTCTTCGAACTCGACATGACCCTGATGCGCCTGCGCGAGCGCCACGGTGAAACCGACGAAGCCGTCAGCCTCACCGGCACGTATCACAACCTGCTGCGCATGTGGGCCGACACCTGAAAGCCCAACCTGCAAGGAAAGCCGCACTCATGACCGCCCTGCCCCCTGGCGTCGTCACCCTCGACGACCACGAAGCCCACGCCCGCACGGTGCTCGACACCAATGCCTGGGCCTACTTTGCCGGCGGCGCGGCCGACGAGATCGCCCTCGCCGCCAACCGCAGCGCCTGGAATGCCATGCGCCTTCATCCGCGCGTGCTGCGTCCGCTGGCCGGCGGACACACCCGGGTGAGCCTGCTCGGCCGCAGCCTCGCCCACCCCATCCTGCTCGCCCCGGTCGCCTTCCAGCGCATGGCCCACCCGGACGGCGAACTTGCCAGCGCCGTGGCCGCGGCCGCCCAGCAAGCCGGCTTCGTGCTCAGCACCCAGGCCAGCCAGCCCCTCGAAAGCATTGCCGAAGCCGTGCGCGACGACCCCGACCGCGGCCCGCTGTGGTTCCAGCTCTATCTTCAGCACGACCGCGGCTTCAATCGCGAACTCGTCCGCCGCGCCGAAGACGCCGGCTACGAAGCCCTCGTGCTCACCGTCGACGCCCCCTGCCACGGCGCCCGCGACCGCGAACGACGGGCAAACTTTCGCCTGCCGGCGGGCATCTCGGCGGTCAACCTGGCCGGCTTGCCGCCACGCCCCGCAGCCGCGCTCCAGCCTGGCCAAAGCGCGCTCTTCGACGATCTGCTGCGTGACGCACCGGGCTGGGACGATGTCGCCTGGCTGCAGGCCAACACCCGCCTGCCGGTCATCCTCAAGGGCATCCTCCACCCCGACGACGCCCGCCAGGCCGCACGCCTGCAGGCCGGCGGAGTGATCGTCTCCAACCACGGCGGACGCACCCTCGACAGCGCCCCGCCCACCGCCGAAGCGCTGCCGCGCATCGCCGACGCCCTGGCTGGCACGCTGCCGCTGCTGGTGGATGGCGGAATCCGCCGCGGCACCGACATCCTCAAGGCCATGGCCCTCGGCGCCAACGCGGTACTGGTCGGCAAGCCCTATGTTTTCGGGCTCGCCAATGCGGGCGCCCTGGGCGTCGCCCACGTGCTGCGGCTGCTGCGGGATGAACTGGAAATTGCCATGGCGCTGTGCGGCTGCGCCACGCTCGACGACCTTCCGGCCGGGCTGCTCGGCGCCGGGCAGCCATGAAAAAAGGCCGGTCACCCGGCCTTGTCCAGAAAGACACCCGCCCGCCTCAAGCCGGGCTGCGCGTGGCCCCACGGCGTTCGCGCCGGCTGCGCACCAGCGCCGTCATCGACAGGCCCAGCAGCGCAAGGCTGGCGGGTTCGGGCACGGCCGCGGCGGCGCCCGTTCCGGATGCCGCATCGGGCGTCAGCAGAAACGCCCGATAAAGATTCCCGATGCGGCCCGTTCCGGCAAGCTGGCCGGCATCGTTGAGGAACAGATCCTCGATCGAATCGTAGCCGGGCAGAAGCGCATTCACGTCCTCCATCACCCCGCCATCGAAGAGGAACCAGTGCTCGGCCACGTCACCGGCCACATCGCTGCGACCAATCACCTGCCCGCGCCCGTTGATGCCCGACGCCCAGCTGCGCGAGCCGCCCAGCGTGCCGATGTCCGTCATCACGCCGCCGCTGTAAAAATAGGCGTGGTAGATATCGGCGTCAGTCTGGCTGTAGCCCGCCACCTGCCCCGCGTCATTGATGCCGGACGCCCAGCTGCCGGCCCCGCCAAGGGTGCCCAGATCCTGCATCGCGCTGCCGTCGTACAAAAAGGCATGAAACTCGATGTCGCCCGGCATCGCGCTCTGGCCGACAACCTGCCCCGCCGCATTGATGCCGACCGCCTGGCTGGTCGCGCCGCCCAGCGTGCCCAGATCCTGCATCACGCCGTTTTTGTACAGGAAGGCGCGGTAAAGATCGCCCGGCACATCGGACGTGCCGGCAACCTGCCCCGACTCGTTGATGCCCGCAACCTGGCTCGAGCGGCCACCGAGGGTGCCCAGATCCTGCATCACGCCGTTGCCATAAACAAAGGCATGGAAGGCGACGTTGCCCGGGGTGGTGCTGTAGCCGGCAACCTGCCCGGCCCCGTTGAGGTGGGACGCCCAGCTGTAACTGCCGCCCAGCGTGCCCAGATCCTGCATCGCACCGTTGCTGTAAAGGAAGCCGTGGATGGCGGCATTGCCGGCCGTAAAGCTGCCGCCAACCGCCTGCCCCGCGGCATTCACGCCGCTTGCCGCGCTGTGCGTGCCGCCAAGGGTGCCAAGACCCTGCATCACGCCGTTGCCGTACACGAAGCCCTGGTAAGCCGAATTGCCGGCCACGAGGCTTTCGCCGCTGACCTGTCCGGCGCTGCTGATGCCATAGGCCCAGCTGGATGCTCCGCCCAGGGTGCCGAGATCAAGCTGCGTCCAGGTGCCGGCGTGGGCGCCGCCGCTGAGGGTGAAAGCAGCACCCGCGAGCGTTGCCAGAATGGAATTGCGGAGTGGAAAGGTTTTCATCACGGAAATTTTGGAATTGTTGTCAATGAACACTGCGGGCACGCAAAGCAATAATCACGCCCGAATATTCTTTTAGCATGCTTACAACAAGTTGCAAAAAAATCCGTCAGCTTAACGAAAAATTAATGACGTATATGTAAAAAAGATCGACAGCCGCTCGCCGTGGATTCCACGGCCGGCTCAGGCAAACAGCGCGGACAGATCCACCGTCGAGCGCTTGCCCACGCTGGACCGGTGCTCGCGCACCCAAGTCTCGCCGCGGGCCCGGCCAAGGTCGCGCAGCTCGTGCAAAAAGGCGCGGGTCGCGTTGAGCTTGCTGCCCTTGCCCGCCGTGACCAGCTCCTTCGCATCAACAAGATGAAAGCGCAGCCCGGTGAGTTTTCGCTCGAAGCGCCCCATCGGCATCCAGCCGGAGCCCTCCCCGATGTAGGCACGGGCATGGGCGATCATGCGCATCTCGCGCAGGAAGGTCGTCGAGAAACCCAGCTCCATGCTGCGCGCGGCAATCTCCTCGGCCGTCCGCGGCACCTCCGCGATGCTCAGCGGATTGAGCAGCACCAGCAGGATGTCCGGGGTGCTGCATTCGTACATCAGCGGGTAAATCGCCGGGTTGGCCGTAAAGCCGCCGTCCCAGTAGGCCTCGCCGTCGATCTCGACAGCGTGGTGGAGGGTGGGCAGACAGGCCGAGGCGAGCAGCGCATCCTCGGACAGCTCAAAGGTGCGAAACAGCCGCACCTTGCCCGACGTGACGTGGGTTGCGGCAATGAACAACTTGAGCCGGCAATCCCGCCGGATGCGCTCGAAATCAAACTGGGCACGCACCACGTCGCGCAGCGGATTGAGCTCGAAGGGATTGAACTCGTAGGGCGAGAACAAGCGGGTCAGGCTCATCATCATGTTCATCGGCCCCGGCATGGCGCCGTCGCCGGCGGTGTTGAGGCTCTGCAGCAGGTTGAGCTCGAAGGGCGTGCTGTCGGCCACGGCGTCCCAGAAGGTGGCCAGGCTCTCCCGCGCGCCCTCCGCGCCGCCGTGGGTCCAGCCCTGGGCCAGCGCGACCGCGTTCATCGCCCCGGCGCTGGTGCCGCTGATTCCGTCGAGCCGCCAGCCGTCTTCCAGCAGGCGGTCCAGCACGCCCCACGTGTAGGCGCCGTGCGCCCCGCCCCCCTGCAAGGCCAGGCTCAGAGCGGGCGCCGACGCGTTGTCCCCCATCGCAACAGTTCGTTTCCACCAGCGGGTTCCCAGCATCGCAACTCTCCTTGAATTCTTGATGCAGCAATTATTGCTGCAGTGCACCATACATCAAGAATAGACGCCGCAATGTTGTGGAAGTTCGATCCCCCACCCCGCGCCATGGGGCCTAAAATCAGATCGAGACACCTGCGGGCTGTCCGGCCGGTGCCGTTAATAGCGGGGACGAAATAATTCGCCCCACCCCCATCCGCACCCCAAAGACCCGACCATGCCCGAGCAAGACAACACCAGTCTGACCTTCAAGCTGGTTTATTACGGCCCGGCCCAAAGCGGCAAGACCACCAACCTGCTGCGCCTCCACGACATCCTGTCGCCCGAGCTCAAGGGCGAAGTGATGATCATGGAGACCAAGGACGACCGCACCCTGTTCTTCGACCTGCTGCCGCTGGGTTTTCGGGCGCCCTCGGGCCTTTTGACCAAGCTGCGCCTGTTCACCGTGCCCGGCCAGGTGGCCCACGACGGCACGCGCAAGGCGGTGCTGTCGCGGGCGGACGGGCTGGTGTTCGTCGCCGACTCCGATCGCACCCAGGAAACCAACAACGGCGAAGCCTTCCAGAGCATGGCCGACAACTGCCACCGGGTCGGGCTGGATTTCGAGCACATCCCGCTGGTCGTCCAGTTCAACAAACGCGACCTGCCCAACGCGGTGCCCGAAGCCGAAATCCGCGAACGCTGGGATGCCGCACCCTGGCCGGTGCGCTTTGCCACCGCGCTGTCCGGCAATGGCGTCGAGGCTACCTTCGAAGCCCTGCTGCGCGCGCTCTACCGGCGCCATGTGGACGGGCTCGGGCTGGCCACCGACCACCGTCTTACCGAGGACGCCTTCGTGGCCGGCGTGCTGGGGCGCACTCTGGAACCCCAATGAGCACCTCCGACTTTGACCGCGAATGGCGTCTGGGCGAACTCTTCGACGCGGCCATGCTGGCCCGCATCGGCCCGCCGCTGGCCGAACTGCTGGGCGCCGACCTGGCCATTCTCGACCGGGACGGCCGCGCCCTGTGGGGCATGCCGGCCCCCGACGCCACCCGCGAAGCCCTGATCCTCGAACTGGAACCCGCCGGCTTCCTGGCCAGCGCAGCGGCCCGCCCGCCCCAGCTGCGCAGCGCAGCCCGCATGTTCACCGCACTGCTGCGCGCCGAAGCCCGCTACCGCATGGCCTCGGCCCTGCACCTGGAAGCCGTGACCCAGGATTTCGAAACCCTCAAGCTCGAACACTCGCGCCTGCTCGCCTCGGAAGCCCGTTACCGCAAGCTGTCCGAAGAACTCGAAGCCCGCGTGGCCGCGCAGGTGGCAACCCTCGAAGCGCGCCAGCAGATGCTCTACCAGGCCGAAAAGCTCGCCTCGGTGGGCCAACTGGCGGCCGGCATGGCCCATGAAATCAACAACCCACTGGGCTTCGTGAGCAGCAACCTGGGCAGCTTCAAGCTCTACCTCGACAAGTTTGCCGCGCTGCACGCACGGCTGGCCGAAGGCGAAGCGGCCTGGCAAAGCCTTGACCTCGACTTCGTCATCGAAGACGGCGCCGAGCTGCTGGCCGACTGCGCCAACGGCCTCGCGCGCATCGGCCGCATCGTGGCCGACCTCAAAAGCTTCTCCAACGTAGACCGCCCGCCCACCGAGCGGGCCAACCTCAACGCCTGCCTCGAACACGCTGTCAGCGTGGCCAGCAGCCCGCTGCCGCCGGGCGTCACGCTCAAAACCGCGCTGCATCCGCTGCCGCTGCTGGCCTGCAATCCGGGGCACCTCAACCTGGTGTTCCTCAGCCTGATCAAGAACGGCATGCAGGCCGTGCAGGATTCGGGCCGCCCCGGCGAGGTCTCGATCCGCAGCGAAGCGGCACCCGACGGCATCACGATCCGCATCACCGACACCGGCGTCGGCATGAGCCCGGCCCAGCAGGAGCGTGCCTTCGAGCCCTTCTACACAACCCGTGCGATCGGCGCCGGCACCGGTCTTGGCCTGTCGACCGCCCGCAACATCGTGCTCGCCCACCGGGGGCGCATCGTGCTCGACAGCACGCCCGGCAAGGGCACCACGGTAAGTCTGTTCTTTCCGGGCACGCCATGACCGACTACAAGAGTCTCTTCACCGGCAAGACCGACGCCCACCAGGCGCCGGCCAGCCACCTGACACCGCCGAAATATCGTCTGCTGCTGGTGGATGACGAGCTGGGAATCGTGCGCGCACTGGGGCGCGTGTTCCGCCAGGAGAACTACGAGATCGTCACCGCCGGCAGCGGCCAGGAAGGGCTGGACCGCCTCGCCGAAGGGCAGGTGCACCTGGTCATCAGCGACTTCATGATGCCGGGCATGAACGGCGCCCAGTTTCTCCACGAGGTAAAGCTGCGCTCGCCGGACACCATCCGCATCATGCTCACCGGCCATGCCAACACCGACGCGGTGATGGGCGCGATCAACGATGGCGCGGTGTACAAGTTCATCCTCAAGCCCTGGAACGACGACGACCTGCGCGTGACCGTGGCCCTGGCGCTGGAACAGTTCGACCTGATCGCCCGCAACCGCGCCCTCAAAACCGAAAACGACAAGAAGAGCAAGGAAATCTCGGCGCTCTCCAAGCTGGCGGCCACCCACCGCAGCCGGCTCGGCATCATGCTGCACAAGAAGAACCTGCTCTCGGCCGCCCAGTTGCAGGAACTCACCTACCAGCAGGAGCGCCGCACCGAACCGCTGATCGCGCTGCTGCTCGAAAAGGACTGGGTCGACGAGCGCAAGATCCGCGCCCTCTTCAAGCAGGATCTGCTCATCGACGAGGTTCAGCTGCCGGAATTCAGCGTCGACCCGGCCCTCGCCGAGATCATTCCCCGCAGCTTCTGCTCCCGCCAGCTGGTGGTGCCCCTCAAGCTGGAAGGCAAGCGCCTGATGCTGGCCATGGCCGACCCGCTCGACGAAGGCCTGATCGACGAAGTGCGCTTCACGGCCGGGCTCGACCTGCAGATCGTCACCGCCGACATCGCCGCCATCCGCAAGAAAATCGACGAAATCTACGGCGGCAGCGACGTGGATTTCAAGGAACTGGAAACCCTGGTTGCATCCTCCGACCCCTACGAAGGCATCGAGATCGTCATCGAGGACGTGGACGACACCCGCCTCGAAGACCTGCTGCGCGACACCGAAGCGCCGCCGGCCATCCGCCTCGCCAACGCCATCATCATCGAGGCGATCCGCCTTGGCGCCTCCGACATCCACATCCAGCCGCGCACCAAGAGCGTGGTGGTGCGCTACCGCATCGACGGCGTGCTGATCGACAAGATCAACATCCCGCACCAGTTGCACCAGTCGCTGGTGTCGCGGCTCAAGATCATGTCCGAGCTGGACATCTCCGAACGGCGTCACCCCCAGGACGGCCGCATCACCGTAAAAACGCCCATGCGCATGGTGGACCTGCGCATCTCCACGCTGCCCACCATCAACGGCGAAAAAGTGGTGATGCGCATCCTCGACCGCAACTCGTCGGTGCACAGCCTCACCAATCTCGGCTTCTCGCCCATCGACCTGCCCCGCGTCACCGACATGGTGGCCCGGCCGCAGGGCATCATCCTCGCCACCGGGCCCACCGGCAGCGGCAAGACCACCACGCTGTATTCGCTGCTCCAGCACGACGCCACGCCCGAAAAAAACTACGTCACGATCGAAGACCCGGTCGAGTACTACCTGGACATGGCCGGGCAGGTGCTGGTGCGCGAAAAGATCGGCCTGACCTTCCCGTCCATCCTGCGCGCCCTGCTGCGCCAGGATCCGGACGTGATCCTGCTCGGCGAGATCCGCGACTTTGAAACCGCCGAAGTGGCCTTCCACGCCGCCCTCACCGGCCACCTGGTCTTTTCCACGCTGCACACCAACTCGGCGGTGGCCACCGTTGCCCGCCTGTTCGACCTCGGCCTCAAGCCCTACGTGGTGGCCAGCGCCCTCGAAGGCATCATCGCCCAGCGCCTGGTTCGCCACGTCTGCCCCGAATGCAGCGAGGCCATCGACACCGATCCCGCACTGCGGGCCCGGCTCGGCGGCGTTTTTGCGGGCATCAAGCGCGGCTTTCGGGGCAAGGGCTGCACCGCCTGTCACGGCACCGGCTACAAGGGCCGGGTTGCGCTCTACGAAGTGCTGGTGCTGGACGACGACTTGCGCGACTGCATCGGCAGCGGCGCCAGCATCCTCGAAATCCGCCGCAAGGTGCGCGAAAAAGGCCTGCGCGGCATCGGCCAGCACGCCGCCGAAAAAGTTCTGGCCGGCGACACCACCCTTGAAGAAATCATCCGCGTGCTGGGGCCACAGGCAGGGGAAAACTGAAGCCCGGAACTGAACGTGCAGTCGGTATCCACGGATGATTTTCTGTGGGGGCAACTTCAGTCGCCCATCCACGCGTTGAATCACAGCCAAGCCCTTGATCAAAGTCCGCGGGCGACTGAAGTCACCCGCACAATCTGCCGCCGCAGCTGAAAACGGGGGGCTCTGGGCCAGCCTTTCGACACGCCTGGAGGGAACAGGTAGTCGATATTCAAGGCTAATTTCGCGTTAAGTGTGAAATGACTCTTCCTGGCAGGCCCGCCGGGCTGGGAGAGTCTCACCTGTCGGGGGAAACGCTTTCCACACGTTGCGCGAACCTTGGTGGTTCATTCCATTCGACCGCGAACCGGTTAGCCCTTGCGGGACGGCTTTCCGGTGTATGACCTTACATCGGCCGGGTCTCGCCCCGGCGGGCGACCTTCTTTCTTGTTGTACGACAAGAAAGAAGGCAAAGAAACGTACCCCGCTGCCGCGCCCCCTTCGGGGGTTCCCTCCTTCCGGCGATGCCG
>NZ_JAOAUU010000116.1 GCF_030157465.1 Zoogloea sp. | reverse complement strand
CGGGGAAGTCCGGCGCAGCTGTCTGAGCCCGAAGGGCGAGTTCTGCGCCGGCCGCACGTTGTGAGCAGCGCAGGGGAGTCGGCCGCAGGCCGACCGGTGAAGCCGGGTCGCCTTCTTTGCCTACTTTCTTGGCGAAGCAAGAAAGTAGGGCGCCCGCGGGGGCGCGACCCCGCCAACGTAACGTGGAACAACGGAACGCCGTTCAGTAACGCTGAAAAACAAGGTCGAACCCGCTTCGACTCCCCAAAAGAACAACTTTCCGCTCGCGGAGAAATCATGAACTACTACGACGCCCGTGAAACCCGCGACCCCCTGGACCGGGAAAGTGACCTGCTGGCCCGCCTGCCGGCGCAGATCGCCCACGCCAAGGCCAATGCCCCGGCCTTCGCCGCGCTGCTGAAGGACGTGGACCCGGCCACCATCACCACCCGCGAAGCGCTGGCCGGCCTGCCGGTGGTGCGCAAGTCCGAACTGCTCGAGCTTCAGAAGGGCGCCCGGCCCTTTGGCGGATTTGCTGCGGTGAAATGGGGCACGGGCTGCGCCCGCGTGTTCGCCTCGCCCGGCCCGATCTATGAGCCGGAAGGCACGCGCAAGGATTACTGGCGGCTGGCGCGGGCGTTCTACGCGGCGGGCTTTCGGGCGGGGGACCTGGTTCACAACACGTTTTCGTATCACTTCACGCCGGCCGGTTCGATGACCGAGACGGCCGCCCACGCCCTCGGCTGCACGGTGTTTCCGGCCGGGGTGGGGCAGACCGAGCAGCAGGTGGCGGCGATGCTCGACCTGCGGCCCGATGCCTACGCCGGCACGCCGTCCTTCCTGCGCATCATTCTCGACAAGGCCGACGAGCTGGGGGTGAAGATCGACAGCCTCACGAAGGCCTTTGTGTCGGGCGAGGCCTTTCCGCCCAGCCAGCGGGAGGCTTTGGCGGCCCGCGGCATCCAGGCCTACCAGGCTTACGCCACCGCCGACATCGGCCTGATTGCCTTCGAAACCCCGGCCCGCGAAGGGCTGGTGCTGGATGAGGACATCCTGCTGGAAATCGTGCGCCCAGGCACCGGCGAGCCGGTGGCGCCCGGCGAGGTGGGCGAGGTGGTGGTGACCAGCTTCAACCCCGATTACCCGCTGATCCGCTTTGGCACCGGCGATCTGTCGGCGGTTCTGCCCGGCGCTTCGCCCTGCGGCCGCAGCAACACCCGCATCAAGGGCTGGCTGGGGCGGGCCGACCAGACCACCAAGGTCAAGGGCATGTTCGTGCATCCCGGTCAGGTGGTGGCGGTGCTCAAGCGTCACCCGGAGCTTGGCCGCGGCCGGCTGGTGGTGGACAACCCGGACCACAACGACCGCATGACCCTGCACTGCGAATTGGCCCAACCGGTCGAAGGGCTGGCCGAGGGCGTTGCCGCGTCGATCCGCGATCTCACCAAGCTGCGTGGCGAGGTCAGTTTTTGCGCCCCGGGCAGCCTCGCCAACGACGGAAAGGTTATCGACGACGTGCGCAAGTACGAATAAACCGGCCCTGGCGGAACGGGTTTTTTGAGAGCGCCGGTTGTCCGGCGCTTTTTCGTGGACGGCGGGATGGCGTCGCCGCGGGCTGCGGGCAAAAAAATATTTTCAGCGGCGTGCATCCAAAGCGGGGTCTGGCGGGTAGTGGAAGTAGCAGCGCAAAAAGCTGCGTTTATTTCCCCCTCATCCCTACGGAGAATCACCATGAAAACGACCCCCACCCGTCTCGTCTCCCGCCTTGGCCTCGTCGCCACCACCGTGCTGCTGGGCGCCTGCTCTTCGATGGGCACGCTGACGTCCGGCTTCAGCCAGGATCAACTGCCCGACACGATCAAGGTTCCGGCCGGGCATAAGGTAGCCTGGGAAACCGTGGGCAGCGGCGAAATCACCTACGAATGCCGTGACAAGGCCGGCATGCCCGGCCAGGCCGAATGGGTCTTCGTGGGCCCGAAGGCGGTGCTGAAGGATCGCGCCGGCACGCCGGTGGGCAGCTACTACGGCCCGCCCGCCACCTGGCAAGCCCTGGACGGCTCGAAGCTGACCGCCACCCAGCTGGCCGTGGTGCCGTCCGGTGCCGGCAACCTGCCCTACCAGCTGGTCAAGGCCAACCCGGCGATGGGTAACGGCGCGCTGACCGGCGTGACTTACATCCAGCGCGTGGCCCTGAAGGGCGGGGTTGCGCCGGCTGCCGTTTGCAGCGTCGCCGACAAGGGCAAGCGCGAGACGGTGGGCTATCAGGCGGACTACATTTTCTGGAAAGCGCTCTGAGTGCCCCGGGGCCGGGCTACGCCCCGCCCGCCTCCCGTGGGAGACAGGAAGACCTGGGGCGGCCCGGCGTTTTCTTGAACGCGGCGGGCGCTCGCCGGAGGGCGGGCCTCGGGTAAGATCAATGCTGCCCGCCCTCCTGAGCCCGTCCCCCGACCGTGTCCCTGTCCTCCCGCTCCTTCTCCGAATTCGATTACGAGGCAACCCTGGCCGCCTGCGCGGCCGGCGACCGCGCGGCCATGCAGCGGTTGTATGCGCAGGAGGGCGCGCGCCTCCTGGGGGTGGTGGAGCGCATCGTGCGCGACAGGGCGCTGGCCGAGGACATCGTGCACGACGCCTGTGTGAACATCTGGACCCGTGCGGCCAGCTTCGAGCGCACACTGGGCTCGGCCCGTGGCTGGATCTACAGCGTGGCCCGCAACCTCGCCCTCAATGCGGTGCGTGACGGCCACCGGGAAGTGGCGGTGGACGACGAAACCGCCGCCGCGCTCGATGCCCGGGCGTCCCTCGAAGCCTGGCACGACATGGCCGACGCTTTCGCCTGGCAGGACAGCGCCGGGCGCATCGGGCCATGCCTCGAACAATTGGAGCCGGTGCGCCGCAACTGCATTCTTCACGCCTATGTGGATGGTTTTTCCCATGGCGAAATCGCCCGGCGGCTCGATGCTCCGCTGGGCACCGTCAAGGCCTGGATCAAGCGCAGCCTGGCCGCCCTGCGGGAGTGCATGGCATGAGCAGCAAACCGCCGCCCGGAATTTCGCCCGACATCCACGAACTGGCCGGCGAGTACGTGCTGGGCACCTTGTCTGCCTCCAGCCGGCGCGGCGTGGAGGCCCGGCTCGGCACCGACGCCGAGCTGCGGGCTGCCGTTCAGGCGTGGGAAGATCGCCTGCTGCCACTGGCCGGGCTCGCCGAACCGGTGACGCCGTCGCCGCAGTTGTGGCGACGTGTCGAGCGCAGCCTCGATGCCCTTGATACTGCGCCGCGCCGGGTCGGCCAGCCTAAGCCCTGGTGGCGCGACTGGAACAATCTGGCCCTGTGGCGCGGCCTGACCGCGGGTGGCTTTGCCACCGCGGCCCTGCTGGCGGCGCTGCTCCTTACGCGCCTGGTCGAGCCGCCGCCGGTCACCCGCTTCATGGTGGTGCTGGTGGCCCCCGACGACAAGGCACCGGGCTGGGTGGTGCAGGCCGGTGCGTCACGCCAGATCGAGCTGATTCCGTTGGGCGCGGTGGATGTGCCGGCCGACAAGGCCCTGCAGTTCTGGACCAAGGCCGACAACTGGAGCGCTCCGGTATCCCTCGGCCTGGTCAAGCCGGGCCAGAGCCTGAAGGTGCCGGCGGGCCAGCTGCCGGCGCTCCAGCCCAACCAGCTTTTCGAGCTGACCCTCGAGCCGCGTAGCGGTTCGCCCACCGGCCGGCCTACCGGGCCGATCCGTTACATCGGGCGTGCGGTGCAGGTCCTGTAGGCCCTGTCGCGCAGGCGCGGGTTGTGGAGAGCCCTGATCCTGCCCACTGGCCGCTTCTGTCAGACTTGCCGGATGACGCTTTTCCCCTCCGTCCGTTCCTGATCCGCCGTGCAGAGTTTCCTGCTCCTGCTGCCTGATTTTGCGTTGATCGCCCTTGGCGTGGCCTTGCGGCGCTTTGCCGGGCTGGGCGACGGTTTCTGGCCCGGAGTCGAGCGGCTGGTCTACTTTGTGTTGTTTCCGGCACTGCTGTTTCATGCCCTGGCGCGGGCTTCCATCGACCTGGCCGTGATGGGGCCGCTCTTCGTGGTGGGCCTGCTGACCATGGCCGGCGGGCTGGTACTGGGGCTTCTCGGGCGGCCGCTGCTGGGGCCGGGGGCCATGACCTTTGCCTCGCGGGTGCAGTGCGCCTACCGCTTCAACACCTATATCGGCATTGCGGTGGCCGGCAAGTTTGCGGGGGCGGCCGGGGTGGCAAGCATGGGCGCACTGTGCGGTGCGATGGTGCCCTTCGCCAACATGGCGGCGGTGACGCTGCTGGCCCATCACGGGCAGGGTCGGCTGGGGCGGGAACTGGCCCGCAATCCGCTGATCATCGCAACTCTGGCCGGCATGGCCTTCAACCTGTCGGGGGCCCAGTTGCCGGCGCCGGTCGTGCCCTTTTTGCAGCGGCTGGCCGATGCGGCGGTCACGCTCGGCCTGCTGGCCGTGGGCGCTGCGCTGCGGGTTGGGCGCAGCGAGGAGGGCGGGCGACTGGGCGCGGCCTATCTGTGCGCGGTCAAGCTGCTGGCCTTGCCGGCGCTGGCCTGGGGGCTGGCGAGTGTATTCGGGCTGACGGGAATCGCCTTTGCGACGGCGGTCATTTTTGCGGCCTTGCCGACGGCTTCGTCGGCCTACATTCTGGCCATGCGCATGGGCGGCGACGGGCCGGGGGTGGCCTGGCTGATTTCTGCCACGACGGTGGCGGCGGCCGTCACGCTGACGGCCTGGCTGACGCTGCTCGGCAGCGCCGCCTGAAACCCCGGCGGGCGCCGGGGCCGGGGTGTGTTACTTGCTGTCCTTGGCTCGGCCCTTGGCCGGGGTTGCCGGCGCGGGAGCCGCGGCCGCCTTGGCCGCGTCGGCGGCGGCGCCTTGCATCATGTTCCAGGGCCACATGCCATTGGTGAAGGCGCTGGCATGGCCGGGTTCGGTGCTGCCGCTTTCGGCGGCCACCTTGCTCATGGCCTGCATGGCGGCAATGGTGGCACGCTGCATTTCAAGGCCCTGGGTGGCCATCTGCAGGGTGTTGAGGTTCATCTTGAGCCAGTTTTCGACGGCCTTCATGTCGGCAATACGCTTGTCGAGTTCGTCCACGTCGAGAGTGGGCGTGACCATGCCGGGGAGACTGAAGCCCATTTTGCTCCACATGTTGCGCATGAATTCCATAGGATCCTGCGCGTTGTTTTCAGTGCTCATTGCTCGCCCCCTTGTCTGGTTGTGGTCTAACCCGATGATCTTAACTGAAGCATGCCCGGCCTGCATCAGCCTTGGGTTTTGCGCTGCAGCAGGGCGCGCAGCCTGGCCGGGCGAACGGGCTTGTGCAGCAGGGGAATGTCGGCCTGCTGGGCGGCGCTGGCGGTGGCCGACGAGGTGTCGCCGCTGAGGATGATGGCCGGGATCGGCAGGCCGAAATGGGCGCGCAGTTGCCGGATGATCTCGAGCCCGTCGGCGGCGGCGATCTGGTAATCGCTGAGGATGATGTCCGGTGGTGTCGCGGCGTGCTGCAGCGCTTTGAGGATGCCGGCCTCGCTGTCGGCCGCGGTGACTTCGCAGCCCCAGGATTCGAGCAGCCCGACGGTGCTGGCAACGGCCAGTTCGTCGTCGTCCACCAGGACCACGTGCAGTCCGTTGAGGGCGTGGCCGGGCGCCGGCTGCTTGCCTTCGGCGAGCAGGCCCGGCGCGGCGGCGGGCAGTTCTACGGCGAAGAGGGAACCCCTGCCGGGGTGTGATTGCAGCCACAGCGGGTGGTTCAGCAGGTCGGTGAGCCGGCGCACGATGGCAAGGCCAAGGCCCAGGCCCTTGGCCCGGTTGCGCTCGGGGTTATCGAGCTGGACGAACTCCTGGAAGATCGCCTCCTGGGCCTCGGGCGCAATGCCGGGGCCGTTGTCGCGCACTTCGATGCGAACCCGCCTGCCGCGTTTGCGGCAGGCCAGCAGCACGGTGCCGCCGGGGCTGTAGCGGAGCGCGTTGCTGATGAGGTTGTGGAGGATGCGTTCGAGCAGCAGCGGGTCGCTTTCGACCCACAGGCTGGTGGCCCGCAGGCGCAGGCGCTGGCCGCGCATGTCGGCTTCGCGGCGATAGTCCACGTCGATGCGTTCGAGCAGCGGTTGCAGCGGAAAGGGCTTGATCTGGCGGTCGAGCACCCCGACGTCGAGGCGCGAGATGTCGAGCAGGCTGTCGAGCAGGTTCTCCATGGTTTCGGCGGAGACGGCGATCTGTTCGACCAGGCGGCGGGTATCGGGGGCGTGGGGCTTCTGGCCCAGCTCGGCGACGAACAGGCCGAGGGCGTGCATGGGCTGGCGCAGGTCGTGGCTGGCGGCGGCGAGAAAGCGGGTCTTGGCCCGGTTGCCCCGTTCGGCTTCGTCCTTTTTTTCGAGGAGTTCGCAGGTGGCGGCCTTGATCTGGCGCTCCAGGTCCTCCCGCGAGGCTCCCAGTTTGTCGGCCATGTCGTTGACCCCTTCGGCCAGGTTGCGCAGGCTTTTGCCCCCTTCCACCGGGACGCGGGCGGTGAGTTCGCCCTGGCCGAAGCGGCTGACGGTGCTTGCGATGCGCAGGATCGGGCCGGAAATGCCGCGGCTGAAGCGCAGGGCCAGGGCGATGCTGGCGATCAGCACGGCGACGACCATCAGGAAGGCGTTTCTGAGCACGCGGCGTTCTTCGGAGCGCAGGGAGTCGCGGGTCATTTCGACGAGCACTTCACCGCGCTGTCCGGCGGCGGGCGGCGGGCCGATGTCGGTGTTCTCGAGGAAGGGGTCTTCGATGTTGACGCCCGGCCCGGTGACCGGCTCGCGAAAGCGCAGCGGCTGGGTGGTGTCGCTCGCCGCGCGTTCGGGGGAGGCGCTCTCGGCAAGAATTTCTTGTTGAGGGCTGATGACCACCACGCGAACCACGTCCTTTTCGATGACGATCGCGTTGCTGAGTTTGCGCAGGCTTTCCAGGTTGCCCGAAAACACGCCGTATTCGCTGGCGGCGGCCAGCTGGCGGGCAAGGGCCTTGCCGCGCTGGATGTGGACTTCCTCGAGGTCGGAGAGCCGGGAGCTGGTGAAGTAGGCAATCAGCACCGACGCCATGACCATCGTCGGCAGCACGGCGATGAGGATCGCCCGGGCGCGGATGTCGAGGCTGTTGATGCCGATCACGGGGTGCCCTCGGCGCGTTCGAGGCGCTCCTGCAGCACGCTGGCGTCTTCGAGGCCGATGCCCAGCGAGCGCGCCACGTAGGGGTTGGTGCCGATGCGGAAGTGACGTGGCGCGGCGGGGGGCGGCAGGCTGCCGCTGGCGAGCCCCTGGCGGGCCACTTCGCCGGCCTGCTGGCCGATCTGGGCGGGGGTGCTGTAAAGGGCCAGCAGCGCGCCGGCCTTGACGTAGGCGGGCGAAAAGCCGATCACCGGCGAGCGGTGGTGATAGGCCGTGAGCAGGATGTTGGAGATGGTGCGGTTGTTGAACAGGCTGGCGTCGGGGACGGCCAGGAGCACCGCCGGTTCGACAAGCATGCGTTGCAGGGCCGGGTAGAGGTCGCTCTCGCCACTGGCGGTTTCGAGCATCGGGCGCAGCCGTTTGTCGCGGGCGCTGGCCTGCAGGCGGGCGCCCAGTTCGCTGCTTTCACGGCCAACCACCAGCGCGACCCGTGACCATTCCGGCAGGGCGATGCGCAGCAGTTCGATCTGCCGCGCGGCGGGCTGGTCGATGAAGACCGCCGACGTGCGGCGGCTGTCGTCGCCCTTGCCTGGCAGCTTTTCAAAGGCGCTGCGGGGCAGGAGGGTGTGCAGCACGAGGGTGCGCGGGGCGAGGCCGGACACGGCTTGTGCGGCGCGGGTGCCGAGGGTGACGATCAGCGGGGTGCCGGAGAGGGCGGCGGCATCGTCGGCGCGCAGCGGGACGGTGAGGGTCTGGGGGCGGTGGCCGGCGCTGCGAAGCTCGGCGGTGAGGGCTTCGGCGGCTTCGCTGAAGGCGCTGCTTTCTTCCGACAGGACGAGGATGACCCCCGCCGCCCGGGCAGGCAGCGCCAGTCCGCCGGCGATGGCGAACAGGACACTGAAGAGGACAAGCCGCAGCAGAAACATCAGGGCTCAGAGTTCGAGGCTCAGGGAGCCGAAGATCCGGCTGCCCCACCACGAGGTGCCGGGGGCATAGCTCTGGTCGGGGCCGTCGATGTTGCGTGCGCTGATGGCGATCTCGCCGCGGCCGAAGGAGGGCGGCAGGCGGTGGGCGAGACGCACGTCGAGCTGGCGGTACATGCTGGTGCGGTGCTCGGCATCCTGGTACCAGCTCATCGAGCCGATCCAGTGTTTGGCAACGCTGAGCTGCCACCGGGGGTGGAATTCCCAGGCGCCGAAGATCGTCGAGCTGTGGCGCGGTGCGGTGTATTCGACCCATTCGCTGGGGCGGCGTGCGGCGTCGGCGGCGTTGATCGACGGGCCGTCGATGCGCAGCTCGGTGTGCTGCAGGGTGAGCCAGGTGTTGAGGCCCGGACGCCAGGTGGCGGCCACTTCCAGCCCGCGGATGTCGGCCTTGCCGGTGTTGTCGAAATAACGGGTGTTGTTGCGCGGGATGAGGCCCGCGCTGGAGCGCTCGAGGTTCATTTCGATCAGGTCGCGGGCGCGTTCGAGAAACAGGCGCGCGTCCAGGGTTGCGTTCAGCGGATGCAGGTGGGCGAGGTAGCCCAGCTCGTAGGTGGTGACCCGCTCGGCTTGCAGGCCCGGCGAGGGGCGGAAGGTTTGCGAGATGGCGGTGCCGGCCGGGATGGCTCCGCGGGGCGTGGAGACCGCTGCCGAGTTCGAGAAAATCATGCTGGATTTTTGCTCGAAGGCGGTGGGGTTGCGGTTGGAGCGGTTGACCGAGAGGCGCCAGGTCTGGGTGTCGGAGACGCTGTAGTTGGCCGATGCCCGCGGTGCCAGCGAGCTGCCGGTGAGGGAATTGTCCTCGATCATGGCGCCGGCATTGAACAGCCAGCGCGGCGAGGCCCGCCATTCGAGGGTGCCGAAGGCGTGGTTCACCGCGTTGCGAACGCTCTCGCCCGAGTTGAAGCGGATGGGCGCGGTGATGCGGTCGACCCGCACGCCGGCGCCGATCACCGCCCTGAGCGAAGGGGCCAGGCTGGTGATCCGCTGAAGCTCGATGTCGTCGCGCAGGGCCTTGAAGTTGTAGTTGAAGTGGAAGGGAATGTTCAGCGTGACCGGCAGCCCCGAGGTGCTGGGCGGAATCGGCACGGCGAGGTCGAAGACGTCGCGGCCGTTTTCTTCCTGGTGGTAGTAGGTGAGGGTCAGCTCTTCGCCCGGCGCGGGGGCGTGGCGCCAGCGCAGCAGGCCGAAGCTGGTGGAAATCCGGCTGGTGCGTTCGGGGTCGGTGGGGTTGTCCTCCTTGCCGGTGCCGCTGTCGGTGTTGGTCCAGCCGGCCTGGAAATCCAGGGAGTTGTCGCTGCCCATGCGCCAGTCGGCGTTGAGCGTGGCCAGTTCGGACTTGCGCCAGTCGTTCAGCTCGGCAAAGCCGTGGTCGTAGTTGCGCGAGGCGCGCAGGCGCAGGGCCACGTCGCCAAGCTGTCTGCCGACCCGAACCGCCACATCGTTGACCCCGCCGTCGCCGGCGCGGTAACGAACGGCGGTGCCGAGGGTTTCGGAGGTGGAGCGGGTGATGATGTTGGCGACACCGAGAAAGGCATTGCTGCCGTAGGCGGCCGAGTTGGAGCCGCGGAAGACCTCGATGCGCTCGATGTCGTCGATATCGACGCCGATCTGGTTCCACTCGACGCCGGAGATCAGGTAGGGCGAATACACCGAGCGGCCGTCCACCTGCAGCAGCATGCGCCGGGGCGCGTCGTCGGAGAGCCCGTGGTAGGTGACGAGGGGCTGGTTGCCGGTGTGCATGCCGAGCTGGAAGCCGGGCACCAGGCGAAACAGCTCATGGATGTCGCGGGCCCCGGAGGCGCGGATCATCGCCCGGTCGATGACCGTGACCGCGCCGGGTGCGTCGGCCGGCGCCTGGGACAGGCGGGTAGCCGACAGCACGACAGGCAGGTCGCCCAGATGCTCTGCCTCGTCGGCGGCAGCGTGGGTCTGCGCCATCAATGGCAGGAGCATCAGCAGGAGGGACGTGGCGCGGGCAGGCGTTGCGGGGCGGTGGATTCTTCGGGGCGTCGGCATGGTTTTGCCATATCGGCTCTCAAACCGCGATTTTGTACGTTTTGGGCGGGGCTGGGTAGGCTAAACTGCGGCCACCTACCGAAACCGGTTTTACCCGCATTAAATTGCTGGCCATGATGCAGACACGTATTCTGATTATCGAGGACCATGTGCTGGTGAGGGAAGCCCTGGCGCTTACCCTTGCCCAGGTGGGTGAGGGTGTGCATTGCCAGCAGGCGAGCAATGCCACCGACGCGCTGGCGCTGCTGGAGGCCGACCCGGATTGCGATCTGCTGGTGGTCGACCTGATGCTGCCGGAAATCAACGGCTTTTCGCTGCTTGGCGTGATTGCCAAGCGCTTTCCGGATGTTCCGGCGCTGGTGGTTTCGGCGCTCGACGACCGGGAATCGGTGCACCGGGCGATGAAGGCCGGTGCGTCGGGTTTTGTTTCCAAGGCCAGCCCGAGCAACACGCTCATCGAGGCCGTGCGAACGGTTCTTGCCGGGGGTGTGTTCACCCCCGAAGCCTCCACCGGCACCAGTACCGGTGTCGACGGCGGCAACCGTAACCGGCGGGCCAGCCAGGCTTTCGCCGAGCGCTTCCAGCTCACCGCGGCGCAAGGCCGGGTGCTCGAACTGGTGGCACAGGGCAAGTCGAACCGGGATATCGCCGAGTTTCTTGGCTTGTCTGAAGGTACCGTCAAGGTGCATGTTTCGGCGATCTTGCGCGCGCTCGGTGTTACCAGTCGCGCCCAGGCCCTGCTGCTGATGACCCGCGCCGGCCTGCGGGTCTGACGGGAGCATTCGTGCCGGCCTGACTCGTGAGTCCCGCTTGTTTTTGCGAATGGTTCTTATTCTCGCATATAATCGAGGGCATTGGCTCAGGATCAGGCGGCTTTCGATGATGCGATTTGACGGGCAGGTGATGTGATGGGAGCGTCCGCTCCGGTTGTTGCCCGGGTGCCGCTGCCGCGCACCCTGCTGCGTGGGGCCCGGCGCCCGCAGATCGCCCTGGTGGGCCTGCCGCGAACCGGCAAAAGCACGATTTTCCAGGCCGCATCGAGCACCTCGGTCGAGGCCGGCGCCCTTGCCGGCAGCGACCTGTCCTTCAGTACCTGCCAGGTGAATATCGGTCTCGAGCAGGCCACGCTGGTCGATCTGCCGCCGCTCAAAACCTTTCACGATCTCGAGGACGCCGACCGCCTGGTGCTGAGCGCACTCCTCGATGGTGCCGCGGGCTTCAAGGCCCCGGACCTGCTGATCCAGGTTGTCGATGCCACCGCCCTCGAACCCAATCTGGCTTTTGCCCAGGAGCTCTGCCAGCTCGGCAGGCCCCTCGTGATTGCCCTCAACCGTCTGGACGAGGCCCGCGAAAAGGGCATCTACATCAACGTCGCGGCGCTCTCGGAAGCCCTTGGCGTGCCGGTCGTGCCCACGGTTGCCCACATGGGCAAGGGCATCGGCAGCCTTTTCGAAACCGCGCTCGAACTGCTCCGCGCTGGGCGTTGCCCGCTGTCCCAGTCGCCCGGCCCGCACCTGCGCAAGGCCCTTGCTCCCCTCAATGCCATTCTCGACCAGCCCGACGTGGAGGCCGCCTTCCGGGTGCCCCGCTCGCTGCTGCTGACCCAGATTGCGCGCGGCGAAACCTGGTTCGCTGCCGAAATGGTGCGGCGTTTTCCGGCACTGGTGCCGGCCGTCGAGGCTGCCCGCGCCGAGGCGGCCCGCCAGTTGCCGCGCCCGCTGGCCGAAGAAATCTTCGCCGATCGGCATTACCGCGCCGCGGCGCTCCACGAGCGGGTGACCCGCCTCGGCCACGCCGCCGAGAAAGCCGGCTGGAAGCGCGCCCTCGACCGCCTCTTCCTGCATCCGCGCTGGGGCCTGGTGGGCACCCTGGCCGTGTTCGCGCTGGTGTTGTTCATGGTTTTCGAGGTCAGCACCAGCCTCGATGCGCTCACCTCGGCGCCCCTGGCGGCGTGGGTCGGGCAGTGGGAGCCGGACACCACCGCCGGGGTGGTGGGGCGTGCGGTGGCCGACGGCCTGGTGGGCCTGGTGGGCATCGTCGTGCCCTACATGCTGCCGCTGGTGCTGTTGCTGGTGAGCCTTGAAGAGTCGGGCATCATGCACCGGGTTGCCTTTGTGGTTGACCGGGGCTTTCACCGCATCGGCCTGCACGGCGGCGTGGCGGTGCCCTTTTTGCTGGGGCTCGGCTGCAACGTGCCGGCGCTGTCGGCGGTGGCGGCCAGCTCGAGCGGGCGGGAGCGCATCGTCGCCTCGCTGCTGATCACCTTCGTGCCGTGCTCGGCGCGCTCGGCCATCGTGCTGGCCATTGGCGGCAAATACCTGGGCTGGGGCGGCGTGCTGGGTATCTTCCTGCTCACCATGCTGATCATCGCGGTGGCCGGCAAGCTGCTCACGCGCCGCTATGTGCAGGCCAGCCCCGGCATGATCCAGGCCATTCCGCCTTACGCCATGCCCCAGTGGCGGCGCCTGCTGGCCATCACCTGGGAGCGCACCAGCGACATCCTGACCATCGTCACGCCGCTGCTGGTGCTGGGCAGCGTGGTGCTGGCGCTGCTGGCCCACTTTGGGGCCGACGACATCATCAACACGCTGCTGCTGCCGGTGACCCACTGGTGGCTGGGCCTGCCGGTGGTGCTCGGGGTGCCCATCCTGTTCGGCGTCCTGCGCAAGGAGCTGTCGCTGTTGATGGTGTATCAGGCCCTTGGCACCCAGGACATCGCGCCGCTCCTCGACTGGGTGCAGATCGCCACCTTCCTGGTTTTCCTCACCTTCTACGTGCCTTGCGTGTCCACCTTCGCGGTGATGCTCAAGACCATCGGCCGGCGCGACGCGCTGTTTTCGCTGGGCCTGTCGGTGGCCGTGGCGCTGGGCGTCGCGGCCCTGTGCCGGATCGTGCTGCAGGCGGTGAATGTGTTGATCTGATTTTTGCGTCGGGCGTCGGGGTTTCACACGGGCTTAACCGGAGGCACCTAGCCTCGTGGGTATCCGAAACCTTTGATGACCCCGATGAAAACCCTCCGAACTCCGCTGTCCATGCCGGCCCTGGCCGTTTCCCTGTGTGCGCTTACGCTCGCTGCCTGCGGCGGTACGGGTTCCAGCCCGGCTCCGCTGGATCTGACGATCCTGCACATCAACGACCACCACTCGCGCCTCGACGCCGAGACGACGACCCTCACGCTCAAGGACGCAGCCGGCGCCAGCAAGGCGGTGACGGTGGAACTGGGCGGCTTTGCCCGCGTCACCGCCGCCATCGAGGCGCTCGCTGCCGGCCAGAAAAACGTGCTCAAGCTGCACGCCGGCGACGCCGTGACCGGTGACCTGTATTTCACCCAGAGCGAAGGCAAGGCCGACGCGGACATGATGAACACGGTCTGCTTCGACGCCTTTACCCTCGGCAACCACGAGTTCGACAGCGCCGATGCGGGCCTGGTCAAGTTCATCGACTTCCTGCATGCCGGCGCCTGCCGCACCCCGGTGCTCTCCGCCAACGTCAAGCCCGCAGCCGGCACCGCGCTGGCCGGCCGCATCGCCGCCTATTCCATCGTCGAGAATGACGGCCAGCAGATCGGCATCGTCGGCCTCACCGTCAAGGACAAGACCCGGTTCGCCTCCCGCCCGGACGCCTCCACCGAATTTCTCGACGAAGCGACCGGCGCCCAGGCGGCCATCGACGCGCTGCGGGGCAAGGGCGTGAACAAGATCGTGCTGATGTCCCACCTCGGTTACGCGGCCGACAAGGCCATCGCGCCCCGGCTTTCCGGCGTCGACGTGATCGTCGGTGGCGATTCGCACACCCTGCTCGGGCCGGACAGCATGACCGGCTTCGGCCTCACCCCGTCGGGCGCCTACCCGACGGCTGCCACCGACAAGGACGGCAAGCCGGTGTGCATCGCCCAGGCCTGGCAGTATTCCTACGCGGTCGGCGCCTTGCAGGTGAAGTTTGACGGCGCAGGCAACATCACCCGCTGCAGCGGCAACCCGCAAGTGCTGCTGGGCGACACCTACAAGCTCGGCGCGACGACGGCATCGGATGCCGACGCGGCGGCCTTCCGCAGCCAGCTCAATGCGTCCGGCGTGTTCCGCATCACCACCCCGTCGGCCGCCGCGGCCGCCGTGCTCGCCCCCTACAAGGCCGCCAAGGATGCCCTCGGCCTGCAGATCGCCGGTGTCACCAACGACAACCTGTGCCTGCGCCGCGTGCCCGGCACCAAGCGCGACACCACCCGCTCCCGGCTGGGCGACGTCTGCAACCTCGACGCCACCGTGATCGCCCAGGGCGGCGACATCCAGCAAATGGTGGCCGACGCTTTCCTGGAACAGGGCAAGCGCTTTGGCGGGGCCGACATCAGCCTGCAGAACGCCGGAGGCGTGCGGGTGGATATCGGCGCCGGCAACATCACCGTCGGCAAGGTCTTCGAACTGCTGCCCTTCAAGAACACCCTTTACCGGCTCGTGCTGACGGGGGCGCAAATGAAGGCCGCGCTGGAAGACGGCGTCGATTCCGTGATCAACGGCACCGGCACCGGCGCTTACCCCTACACCGGCGGCATGCGCTTTACCGTCGACATGAACCAGGCCCGCGGCAGCCGCATCGGCAGCCCCGAGGTGCGTGACGCCAGCGGCAACTGGAAGCCTCTTGATCCCGCTGCCAGCTACCGGCTCATCACCAACAACTTCACCGCGGAAGGCGGCGACAAGTACGACACCCTGAAGACCATCCCCGCCGCCCAGCGGGAAGACACCTTCCTCGACTATGCGGATTCCTTCCTGCAGTACGTCCGCAGCAACTCGCCGTTGAGCCGGCCGGCCAGCGCCAGCCGCAGCACGCAGCAGTACATCGAAACGCCCTGAGCGTTTCCGCTTTGACCGGCGAGGCCCCGTTGCGACGGGGCCTCGTGCGTTCTCGCGGGTGGACTACCATGGGTGACTCCCTCTGCCCGAAAGCCCCCCGCCATGCCTGACGTGATTCACGCAATCCAGACCTTCAATGCAGGCCGCGACCCGGAGCGTCTGGCGCTCAAGTACGCCAACATGCGCACCAGCCCCTTCGTCTTTCTGCGCGGCACCTGCCACCTGTTCTACCGCCGCCTGCCAGACGCGCCGGTGCTGGCCGAGGCGCCGGCCGTGTGGTGCTGCGGCGATCTGCACCTGCAGAATTTCGGCAGCTACAAGGGCGACAACCGGCTGGTCTATTTCGACATCAACGACTTCGACGAATCCGCGCTGGCCCCGGCCAGCTGGGATCTGCTGCGTTTTCTGGCCAGCGTGCTGGTGGGCGCCGGGTCGATGGACGTGAAGAAAAAAGAGGCCGGCGAACTCTGCGACGCCTTTCTCGACGGCTATTGCCAGACGCTGGTTTCCGGCAAGGCCGGCTGGGTCGAGCGGGAAACCGCCCGCGGCCTGATCGGGGATCTGCTGGACAGCCTAAAGGGGCGCCTGCGCCCGGCCTTTCTCGACAGCCGGACCGAGCTCAAGGGCAAGCGCCGCCGCCTGCGCGTGGATAACGGCAAGGCCCTGCCGGCCAGCGACGAGGCGCGCGCAGCGGTGACGCAACTCATCGGCGATCTGGCTGAATCCCGGGACGATCCGCGTTTTTACGAAGTCCTCGACGTGGCCCGGCGCATTGCCGGCACCGGCAGCCTGGGCGTCGATCGCTACGTGATCCTGGTGCGCGGCAAGGATTCGCCGGACGGCAATTACCTGCTCGACCTGAAGGAGACCTTGCCCTCGTCCCTCACGCCGTATCTCAAAACGCCCCAGCCGGCCTGGAAAACCCAGGCTGAACGGGTGGTGGAAGTGGAGCGGCGGATGCAGGCGGTTTCCGCGGCCTTCCTCCAGCCGATCCGCGTCGGAAAGCGCGCCTACGTGCTGCGGGATCTGCAGCCCACCAGCGACCGGATCAGCCTGGACGAGGGGCGCTCCGGCTTCGACGCCGTGCGCGGGGTTATCGCGGAGATGGGCCGTATCCTTGCCTCCGCCCAGTTGCGCAGCGGCGGGCGCGATGGCTCGGCGATTGCCGACGAGTTGATCGCCTTTGGCCAGGGTGCGTGGCGCACGGCCCTGCTGGGGGCCGCGCGGGAGTGTGCCGGGCAGGTGGAGAAGGATTGGGCCGCGTATTGCACGGCCTATGACGACGGAGCCTTTGGCGAGGCCGAGGGCGCGAAGCCGGGCTGAAGCCCGCCAGCACGCGCTCGGTCATCCACCAAGGTTCAGCGCATTCGCGCAATATCCCGCAGGGGCGGCGCGCCGAACAGGCGCCGGTATTCACGGCTGAACTGGGACGGGCTCTCGTAGCCGACCCGGCGCGCCACGGTGGCGGCGTCGAGGGCTTCGGTCAGCATCATCTTGCGCGCCTCCTGCAGGCGCAGCTGCTTCTGGTACTGCAGCGGGCTCATGGCGGTAAGGGCCTTGAAGTGGTGGTGCAGCGACGATTTGCTCATGTTGGCCGCATCCGCCAGCGCGTCGATGGACAGGGGCTGGTCGAAGTTGTCCTTGATCCACTCGATGGCCCGCGCAGTGCGGTGGCCCTGGCTGTCGGCGGCGGCGATGCTGCGCAGGCGCAGGCCCTGGGCGCCGGTCAGCAGGCGATACAGCAGCTCCTGCTCGTACAGCGGCGCCAGCACCGGAATGTCTTCCGGCGTATCGAGCAGGCGGACGATGCGCAGTACGGCGTCCATCACCGTGTCGGTCAGCGGGCTGACCCCCAGCCCGAGGCTGCCGCTTCCCGGCGGGGGCGGCGGCAACTGCAGGGTGCCGGCCAGCTCGCCGATCTTGCGGGCATCCATGTCGAACACGGCGCACAGATAGGGGCGCTCCGGCGAGGCTTCGGTGATGTGCCCCATCACCGGCAGGTCCACCGACGTGATCAGGTAATGCCGGCTGTCGTACTGGAAGGTCTCGTCGGCCAGGTTGAGGCGTTTGGTGCCCTGGGCGGCAATGGCCAGCAGCGAACGGTAAATGGTGCAGATCGGCGTACTCGTGCTGGATGCCCGGAACAGGCTGAGGCCCGGGACAGGCGTCGGGTTGGGGCCGTCGCTGGGGCAATATCGTTCAATGAGATCGGCCAGCGCAACGCGGGCGGCATCCAGCCTCAAGGACGGGGTGTGGGTGGAAGGGCCTGATTCGGTCATGGTTTTTTCCTCTTGCCGGCAGCGCCGAGATTAGCGCCTTCTCGCTGCCGTCAGCGCGGGCAGGGCAATGTTTCGGAGAATCAGGCAATAATCTCACAGGATTCTGCAATGCCTGAAAGCGAGCCATGGACTACATTTGGCTTCATGACAGCACCAGACGGTGCGGAGCGCATCGCCCCATACCTTGCCCCGGCTCCCCGGAACAACAGGCAACACCCCAACGGAGATTGACCATGATCCAGCTCACCGTGAACGGCACGCCGCGGCGCGTCGACGTCGAACCCGACACCCCGCTGCTGTGGGCCCTGCGCGATACGCTGCTGCTTACCGGCACCAAGTACGGCTGTGGCACCGGCCTGTGCGGCGCCTGTACCGTTCATGTGAATGGCCAGCCGACCCGTTCCTGTATCACGCCGGTCGCCGACGTGGCCGGCAAGAAGATCACCACCATCGAAGTCGCCGACAGCTCCCGCGTGGGCCGGGCCGTGCAGGAGGCGTGGCGCAAGCTCGACGTGGTGCAGTGCGGCTACTGCCAGTCGGGCCAGATCATGAGCGCGGTCAGCCTGCTGAACACCAAGAAGCACCCCACCGACGCCGACATCGACGCCGCCATGGCCGGCAACCTGTGCCGCTGCGCCACCTATGTGCGCATCCGCGCGGCCATCCACGAAGCCGCCAAGGCCCTGGCGTAAGGAGTCGACCATGAACAACCCCATCCAGAACCTCTCCCGCCGTGGCTTCCTGCAGGGCGCCGCCGGCCTCACCCTCGGTTTGTCGCTGCCGGCCTTCGCCGCCAAGGCCGGTGCCGCCGCGGCCCAGGCTGCCGTCGCTCCCTTCGAGCCGACGCCCTTCCTGCGCATCGGTGCCGACAACACCGTGACGGTGCTCTCCAAACACCTCGAAATGGGGCAGGGCACCTACACGGGCCTGGCCACCATCGTGGCCGAAGAGCTCGACGCCGCCTGGCCGCAAGTGAAGGTGGAAGGCGCGCCGGCCGACGCCAAGCGCTTCAACAACCTGGCCTTCGGCCCCATGCAGGGCACCGGCGGCAGCACCGCCATGGCCAATTCGTGGGACCAGCTGCGCCAGACCGGCGCCACCGCCCGCGCCATGCTGGTATCCGCTGCCGCCAAGCGCTGGAACGTGCCGGCCGCCGAAATCACGGTGCGTGAAGGCGTCGTCAGCCACGCCGCCAGCAAGCGCAGGGCCACTTTTGGCGAGCTGGCCGAAGCCGCTGCTGCCGAAGCCGTGCCGGCCAGCGTGACGCTCAAGGATCCGAAGGATTTCCGCCTCATCGGCAAGCACGCCAACCGCAAGGACAGCTTCGCCAAGACCAACGGCAGCGCCCAATTCACCCAGGACGTGCACCTGCCGGGCATGCTGGTGGCGGTGGTGGCCCACTCGCCGCGCTTTGGCGGCAAGGTCAAGTCGTTCGACGCCAGCAAGGCCAAGGCCATCAAGGGCGTCATCGACGTGGTCGCCATTCCCGGCGCCGTGGCCGTGCTGGCCAAGGACACCTGGACAGCCAAAAAGGGCCGCGACGCGCTGACCGTGGAATGGGACGACAGCGCGGCCTTCAAGCTCGGCACCGACGAAATGCGGGCCAGTTACCAGGCCCTCGGCCAAACCCCCGGCCTGGTCGCCCGCAAGGATGGCGATGCGAACGCGGCCCTGGCCGGCGCCGGCAAGGTAGTCAGTGCCAGCTACGACTTTCCCTACCTGGCCCACGCCGCCATGGAGCCGATGAACTGCGTCATCCAGCGCACCGCCGACGGCCTCGACGTGTGGAATGGCGAGCAGTTCCAGACCGTCGACCAGGGCGCCCTGGCGGCCATGTTCAATCTCCCGCCGGAGAAGGTGAACATCCACATGCTCTACGCTGGCGGCAGCTTCGGCCGGCGTGCCAGCACCAAGGTGGATTACATCCGCGAAGCCGCCTCCATCGTCAAGGCGCTGGGCGAGGGCGCGCACGCCAAGGCCCCGGTCAAGCTGGTGTGGATGCGTGAGGACGACATGAAGGCCGGCTACTACCGGCCGATGTTCCACCACCGCCTCGAAGCCACGCTGGACGCCGACGGCAGCATCCGCGCCTGGCGTCATCGCCTGGTGGGCCAGTCCATCGCCAAGGGTTCGCCCTTCGAAGGCTTCATGATCAAGGACGGCGTCGATGGCCTGTCGGTGGAAGGCGCCGCCACGCTGCCCTACGCCATTCCCAATCTGCAGGTCGAACTGCACACCCCCGCCGGCATCGATGTGCCGGTGCTGTGGTGGCGTTCGGTGGGCTCGACCCACACCGCCTATTCCACCGAAACCTTCCTCGACCGGCTTGCTGTGGAAGGCGGGCAAGACCCGGTGGCCCTGCGCCTCAAGCTGCTCGCCAGCCACCCGCGCCACGCCGCCGTGCTGCGCCTGGCCGCCGACAAGGCCGGCTGGGGCACGCCGCTGCCCAAGGGCAAGGCCGGCGAGCGTCGCGGCCGGGGCGTGGCGGTGCATGAATCCTTCCATTCCTTCGTCGCCCAGGTGGCGGAGGTCACGGTGGCGGCGGATGGCAGCGTCAAGGTCGACCGCATCGTGGCCGCGGTGGATTGCGGCATGGCCATCAACCCGGACAACATCCGTTCGCAGATCGAAGGCTCGGTGGGCTTTGCGCTGTCGGCGGCGTTGCACGGCGAAATCACGCTGAAGGACGGCGTGGTCGAGCAGGGCAACTTCGGCGAGTACGCGCCGATCCGCATCAACGAGATGCCCAGGGTGGACGTGCACATCGTCGCCTCGGCCGAAAAGCCGACCGGCATCGGCGAGCCCGGCGTGCCGCCCGTGGCGCCGGCCGTGGCCAACGCGATTGCCGCGGCCACCGGCAAGTGGCTCACGCGGATGCCTTTCCGTACCGACGAGCTGAAGGCCTGAGCATGCAGATACAAAGCCTGAAGGCGTCCTGACATGGACAGCCAGGATCTGCAGGTTCTCGCCGCCCTGCGCCGCTGGATGGGCGAGGGGCGGCGGGCGGCGCTGGTGACCGTGGCCCGCACCTGGGGCTCGGCGCCCCGTCCGGCGGGGGCCTGGATGGCCCTGCGGGACGACGGCCGGGTGCAGGGCTCGGTGTCCGGCGGCTGCGTCGAGGACGATCTGATCGCCCGCATGCGGGGTGGTCACATCGGCGGCAGCCAGCCCTTCGTGCTCCGTTATGGCGTGACCCGCGACGAGGCGGCCCGCTTTGGCCTGCCCTGTGGCGGCACCCTGGAGCTGGTCGTCGAGCCGGCCCCCGAGGCGGCCCGGCTGGCGGATCTGGCGGCCCGCATCGAGGCCGGCCAGCTGGTGCGCCGCGAGGTGGATCTGGCCGGCGGCGCGGTGCGCATCGTCGATGCCTGCCGCGGCGAAACCCTGCAATGGGATGGCCAGCGCCTCGCAACCCTTCACGGCCCCCACTGGCGCCTCTTGATCATTGGTGCCGGGCAGATCGCCCGTTACCTGGCGCCCATGGCCCAGGCGCTGGATTACGCGGTTTCTGTGTGCGATCCGCGCGAGGAATATTCGACCGAATGGGACGTGCCCGGCGCACCGCTGCTTGCCGGCATGCCCGACGACGTGGTTCTCGACATGCTGCCCGACCCCCACACCGCCATCGTCGCCCTCACCCACGACCCCAAACTCGACGACATGGCCCTGCTCGAAGCGCTCAAGTCGCCGGCCTTTTACGTGGGGGCGCTGGGCTCGCGGGTGAACAACGCGGCCCGCAAGGAGCGCCTGCTCAAATACTTCGACCTCTCGAGCGCCGAGGTCGAACGTCTTCACGGCCCCATCGGCGTGTACATCGGCAGCCGCACGCCGCCTGAAATCGCGGTATCCATCCTGGCCGAGATGACCGCCGTAAAAAACGGCGTGACGCTCGCCCGGCCGGAAAGCGCGATGCCGGCCGGCTCCGGCTGCGGAATCGGCTAGCCCGGTGGCCGGCGTCGTTGGCCTGCTGCTGGCGGCCGGGCAGGGGACGCGCTTCGGCAGCGACAAGCTGCTCCACCCGCTGGCCTGCGGCACTCCGATGGCGGTGGTTTCGGCGCGTACGCTGCGGGGCGTCTGCCCGCGCAGCATTGCCGTGCTGCGGCCCGAGCAGGGCGTGCTCGCCGGCCTGCTGGCCGCGGAAGGGCTGGAGATCGTGTTCAGCCCTGAATCCTGCGGCGGCATGGGCCACACCCTCGCCGCCGGCGTCGCCGCCAGCCCGGACGCAACCGGGTGGCTGGTGACGCTGGCCGACATGCCCTTCATCCAGCCCGTCACCCTCCGCCGCGTGGCGGATGCCCTGGCCGAGGGCGCCGCCCTGGCCGCAGCTTTCGTCGATGGCCAGCGTGGCCACCCGGTGGGCTTTGCGGCCCGCTGGCGGCCCGAACTGCTGGCGCTCACCGGCGACGAAGGCGCGCGGGCCGTCATCGGCGGCAATCGGGGCCTGCTGCGCCGGATCTACACTGCCGATCCCGGCGTGCTGCAGGACGTGGATCGTCCGGGCGACATCCCGCCCTGAGCCGGGCCTGGTGTAGAGCGGGCCTTTTCAGCCTCGGGCCGTGGTTGCTGCGGGTCTGCAGCGATTCCTTTTTGGCTGCACTGCGGAATTTTTGCGCGTGTCCTGGCTTCCGGGCGCTTGCCCCGGGGCATTCCACTTCGTTAAAATGGTTATGTTGCATTGCAACATAACGGCCTTGCCCATACGCGCGGATTCGCCGGTTTTCCGGGCTCCGCCCTGGCCTGCGCCTTGTCTTCAGATGACCAGAAAGAGAGTTTCACCATGCCGCACACCCACGCTGCCACCAAGGCCGAAGCCTGCCACGAGGCCCTGGAACATTTCGAGGCCGAACATCACCACGCCCCGGATGCCCACGAAAAGGCCCGTCTGCTGTCGGCAACCGTTGCCGAGTGGGAACACGAGGAAGTTGCCGCCAGCCACCCCGCTGGCGCGACGGCCTGAGGCAGGCCCGGTGGGTTGAAGCGCAGCCGCAAGCGCTGTGCTTCAACGTGATCCCTTAATCTCGCGGGCGCAGTTGCTCGAGGGAGGCTTCGAGGCTGGCGGCGCTGCGCAGGAGCGGCGGTTCGCTGTCGTCGAGGCGCAACGTGCGGGTGGCCAGCGCGTCGGGGGGGTCGTCGCGGATGATGCGCGGGGTGATCACCACGACCGTTTCGGTGCTGACGCCGCCGTCGTCCCAGTGGGAAAACGCCGCGCCGATCACCGGGATTTCGCCGAGCACCGGAACGCCGCTGCGCTTGTAGTTGCTGCTGTTGCGGATCAGCCCGCCGATGAAGATGGCCTGCCCGTCCTCGGCGATCAGGGTGGTGTTCACCTGGGTGCTGTTCTTGGACGGGATGTTGTTGTTCACCGACGCGGTGCTCACCTCGGGGTGGATCTTCATCAGGATGCGCCCGCGCTCGTCGATGGACGGCGTGACCCGCAGGATGACGCCGGATTCGAGAAACTGGATCGATTCGGTGGTGACCTGGTTGATCGTCGTCGTGACCTTGTAGCCGGTCTGGTCGCCGATCGAGGTGATGGCCTGCTGGTTTTCGAGGGCCAGCAGCTTGGGCGTCGATAGCGTAGTTACGCGGCCCTTGCTGGCCAGGGCGCTCAGGTAAATATTCAGGTTGTCGCTCACCACGCTGAAAAACAGCCCGCTGCCGGCGCGGTCGGCGAGCCCCCGGGTGCCGCCGGTGAATGTGCGGTTGCTGCCCCCCACGACCTTCGACCAGTCGACGCCGAAGGCCTCGTTGCGGTCGAGGCGCACTTCGAGAATCTTGGCTTCGATGAGGATCTGGCGCGGCTGCAGATCCACCTGCTCGAGCAGCGCGGCAATGCGCTCCACGTAGGCCGGCTGGTCTTCGACGACGATCAGGTTGCGCTCGAGCAGCGGGGTGATCTTGCCGTAGCGCGAGACGTGCTTGGTGAGGATGTCGGCCACGGTCTTGGGGTTGGAATACTGGACCTTGAAGGTGCGCAGCACGCTGTTGCCCGACAGCCCGTCGAGGCCGGCGTCCTTGCGTTCGACGATCTGGAAGGTGTCGCCGCGGCGCTCGGCGATGTAGCCGCCGGCCTCGGCAACGGCCCGCACGGCGTCTTCGGCGCTCACGTTGTAGAGGTTCACCGAGATGTTGCCGGTGATGCCCTTGCCCACCAGCACATTGATTTTTTCGTTGCGCGAGAGCATTTCGAACACATCGTTGATCGGCACTTCACGCAGATTCACGCTGATGCGGCGCGGGCCGGCAGGCTCGCCGGCAAACGCGGGGGGCAGGCCGGTGCCGAGCAGGGCAAGGGCCAGCAGGGCTGCGGCGGAACGTTGGCGGATCACGGTCTGGGCTCCTGGGGGCGGCGCATGTCGAGGATGACGCGGCGCCCTTCTTTTTCGAAAACGGCCTGGTAATCGGAGACCGACAGCAGGCGATGGCCGTCGAGTTTTTCGCCGATGGCGACCATCTGGCCGTCCACGTCGGCAAGTGAATTGGGTCCGGCCCGCAGCACGCCGCGCAGGGTCGGCTTCCATTCGGCGGGAGCCGGGGCGGCCGCGCCATCCGTGGCAAGGGGGCTGTCGGCCAGGCGGCGGAAGGGGTTGTGGCGGATCGGCACGGGCAGCGCGGTGGTGGCGCTTTCGGCGTGGGCCGGCGCGCTCGGCAGCAGCAGGGCCGCGATCAGCGGAGCGAGGCGTTTCATGGCGTGTCCGGCGTGAGCGGGGCGGTGGCGGGGCGGCGATACACGGCCAGGCGCAGGTGCAGGCTGATGGCGTCGCTGGTCGGCTGGCGGGTGAAACGCGCCTCCTGGATGGCGACGTTGCCGAGGCGGGTTTCGATGGCGCCCAGCCACGCGGCCAGTTGCGGGTAAGGCCCGCTGGCTTCGAGTTCGTAGCGGGTTTCGTGCATGCCTTCGAATTCGGATTGCTGGCCGGGGAACACCGGCTGCAGTTCGATTCCGGCCGCGCGGGCCAGGCCGTCGAGCGTGGCGGCGAGGCGGGTCGGGGCGGTTTCGGGGGCGTCGAGCAGGTGGTCGAGGGTGGCGGCTTCGCGGGCGAGGGCCTCGGCCCGGGCGCGCCGGGCCGGCAGCTCGGTGAGGGCCTGCCGGGTGGCGACGTTTTGCGCGGTGACGGCCTGACGGGCCTGCCAGGCCGGGCGCAGCACATGGCTCCAGCCCAGCAGCAGGAGCATGGCCGGCAGCGCAACGAGGCACAGGCGCAGCACGCGGGGGTCGAGCTTGATGAGCTGGCTGATCATGTGCTGCCTCCGGGTCTGGCCTTGACCGGGCAGCTGAGCGTGAATTCCAGCAGCTCCAGGCGGGTGTAGCGTTTGACGTTGCCCGGGGTCATGCGGGGTTTGGTGCAGGGGCCGGCCTTGCCGAGGGCGTCGGCGAATTCGCCGATGGCGGCGGCGTGGGGGGCCTTGCCGCGGATGGCGAGGCTGGCTTCGACCGGCGGCGGCGTGGGGCTGCCGGGAAGGGGCAGGGGGCTTTGGCGGGCGTAGATGAGTTCGTCGAAGCCGATGTCACCGCCGAGGGTTTCGTCCAGCGGAAGCAGGACGCTGGCGACGAAGCCTTCGCCCCTGAGCGTGGCGATGAGGGCTTGCTGGCTGCGGGCTTCGGCGAGCCCGGCTTCCAGGGCGGCCAGTTGCGCGGTGGTGCGTTCGCCGTCGCGGCGCAGGCCCTGGACCTGCTGGATGGCGGCCTGCTGCTCGCGGATGGACCATTCCAGCGCAAGGCGGCCGGCCGCGATGGCCAGCACGATTCCGCCCAGCACGATGGCGCCGCGGCGGAGGGCGCGCCGGGTGCGCTGTTCGGCCCGCCAGGAGGCGGGGATCAGGTCAATTTCGGGCATGGCGGACGGGCTCGCGCAGCGCCAGGCCGGCAGCGACGGCCATGCCGGCCGGCGTTTCGACCTTGGGCGAGCGTTGGTTGCCGGCGATTTGCCAGGGGTCGAGCACGTGGACCGGCATGGCCAGCAGGTGGCCGATGCATGCCGCCGCGCCCGGGTGACGGGCGATGCTGCCGCTGATGTAGATGCTGTCCACCGAGCCACCGTGGGTTTGGGAGGCGAAGTAGATCAGCACGCGGTTGACCTCGTGGGCGAGTTGCTGGAGATCGGGTTGCAGCAGTTCGGTGATGGTGGAGCCCACTTCGTCGCCCTGGTTGTGCAGGCCGTGCCGGCGCAGCAGCGCCAGGGCCCGCTCGGGGGCGAGGTCGAGGTTGCGGGCAAGGGTGTCGGCGAGGCTTTGTTCGCCGAAGTCGGCCTGGCGGTCGAACATCAGGCGGCGGCCCCACAGCAGGGTCATGTAGCTCCTGCGGGTGCCGAAGTTGAGCAGCAGCAGGTTGGCGCGGGGTTGATCGACGACGACTGCGCGAGCCACCCGGGCCAGTGCGGCGGGGCCGATGTCGATGGCCAGGGGTTCAAGGCCGGCGGCCTGGAGCAGGGCCAGGTGGGCCAGCACCCGATCGCGCGGGGCGACGGCGACGACCGCCGAGCGCAGGTTGCTTTCGGCCGGGCGGCGGATCGGGATGATGTCCACCACGCTGTCGTCGAGGCCGTTCTTGAAGCGTTCCTTGAGCGTGCGCAGCAGCACGCCGGTGTCGTCCTGGCCGTTGGGCGTGGAGTAGTCGATGGAGATGACTTGCAGGTCGCCGGGCGGAAGCACGCTGACGACGCGCCTGCCGCGAAAGCCGTGGCTGTGCAGGGCGCCCTGGACGAAGTCGCGAAAGCGCTGCGGGTCTTCGAGGAGTTCGGCGCGGGTCGTGGGGTAGGGCAGGCTGGCCGCGGCCCGCCAGCTCGAATTCGTGCCGCTGCGGCTCAGCTGGGCCAGGTTCAGGCGCTCGCTCGCCAGATCGAAGCCGATCGGCGGGGCGGGCGCAAATGCGGGGGGCGCACTTTTCCAGCCGGAAAAGCGGGCGTGCAGCGAGGACCAGAGAGCCTTGTACTCCATGGCATGCATATCGGCTGATAAGGGGGTTTTCTTGAGGAAGACGGGCCGCGCCCTTATTGGGTGCCGATGAGCAGGCGCGGTTCCTGGCGCAGGTTTTCGCGGCTGTGGATGCGCACGCTGTCGAGGCCGATGCCCATCAGCAGGAGCAGCCCCTGGTTGGCCCGTACGCCATCGACCCATTCCTGCACGGTGGGGGTGATATCCATCTCGTAGTAGCGCTGGGTGCCGGGCAGAAGGGGAAGGTTGAGGATGCCGGCAATCACGTTGTCGTAAGTGCCGCCCTGGTTGGTCCAGTTCAGGTTCGGGCTGGTCTGGCGCTTGGCCCAGGTGACGCCGGATGTCGAGGCGCTGCCGTTCTGGGTGCCCTCGACCCAGCTTTCCTTGAGGGGGTAGGCATTGGCCTTGAGGTTGAGAACGACGTTTGCGCTTTCGATGTGGAAGGACAGGATGGCGCGCTTGACGGGGGTGCCGGCGGGGATGCCGGATAGATCGAAGCGGACGAGGCTGCGGATGTCCGCGGGGTTCTGGACGATCAGCGTGGTGGTGGTGCCGTAGTTGTTGCCCGTGGCGAAGAGTTCGCTGGAGATCTGCGCATCGGCGGCGGCCGTGTTCACGCGGGCGCCCATTACGGTGGCGATGCCGGCGACATCGAGGTTGGCTGCGATGATCTGCACGTCGTCGATGCGGCCGAGGAAGCTTTCGTTGTAGGGCGTGGAGCCGATCAGCAGGTTGCGGGTGTTGGCCTGCGGGGTGTTGCCGAAGCTGGCGGTGGCGCTTCCGACCTGGATGCCGTCGAGGTAGAACCTGATCGTGCGGGTGCTGGCCTTGTAGGTGACGGCAAAGTGGTAATAGGTGCCGGGGCGCAGGTTGAGGCCGCTGGTGGTGAAGGTTTGCCAGCTGTTGCTGGCGCTGCTGAAGTATTCGAAATAGAGGTTGCCGTCGCGGGCGCCGAAGGCGTAGTTGGCCTCGTTGGTGTTGGTGCCCTTGTAGAGCACCGGGCGCTTGCCGTTCTGGTTGCTCATGTTGACCCACGCGGCGAGGCTGAAATCGCCGGTCTGCGAGAGGTCGGCGGTGTGGGTGACGGACACCTTGCCGGCGCTGTTGAAGGCCAGCGCGCCGCCCGAGACGCCGCCGGCGGGGCTCCAGGTGCCGTTGGTGACGCTGCCTGCGTGGCCGGCCACGGCGTCGGAGGCCGTGGTGCCGGTGCTTTCGTTGAACTTCCACCAGGCGATGCGGCCGCTGATTCCGTCCGAGGGCGGATTGATGGCGCCGCAGGGGGCGATGTACTTGATGACGAGTTTGGGCACCTGGGCGCTGTTGGTGCCTTCGGCCGTGGCGAAGGTTTCGCTGCTGACGTCGTTCGTGGGGCGCAGCAGCAGGCCGTAGTTGGGGTAGCGCCCATCGACCCAGCCCTGGACCAGGTTGGTGATGCTCCATTCGATCGGGTTGGGCGACAGGTAGGCGTGGTAGTGCGCGGTGTCGAGGGCGCTGATGGATTCGACCGTGGCGCCTGCGACCTGCCAGGCGTGCACGCCGTCGTAGGTTTGCCAGGTGGCACCGTCGGCGCTCGTCGAGCCGCTTTTGGTGCCCTCCACCCACCGTTCGAGCACTCGCAGGGCTTCGACGGTGCGCAGGGAAAGGCTGAAGCTGCCGGCACTGACGCGGTAGAGGGTCAGTTTGGCGTCGACGATGCGGCTGCCGACCGGGAGGCTAGAGAGGTCGAAGCGCAGCAGCGGGTACTCGGCGTTCTGCGTGAGGCCCATGGTTACGCTTCCGCCGTAGTTTTTGTCCGGGGTGGCGGCGTTGAGGGTGGTGTCGCTGCCGGCAGTGTCGGTCTTTACGGTGTAGGTGAGCGTGTTGCCGCTGGTCTTGTAGACCTGCCGCTTGAGCGTGGCGCTGGAGCCGGCAAGACCGCTGGCCAGGGTGGCGGTCGCCGTGAGGGTGACCGGCGAGCCGGAGCTGGGGCTGACGGTGACCTGGTACTGGTCACTGCCCAGGGACGTGGCGGGCAAACTGACGTAGTTGCTGCAGGTGGTGAGCTGGTTGAGCTTCCAGGTGGCGTGGGCAATACCGGCCTCGGCAAGCTGGCGGGCGCGTTCGGCTTCCCGCGCGGCGGGTCGGCTGGCGCTGCCGATGTCCTGGACGAGGGCGTAGCTGAGGGCGCCGATAACGGCCAGCAGCAGGCTGACGGGCAGCAGCAGGAAGCCGGCGTGCCTGCGGTGCGTGCTCATCGCGTTCCCAGACGCAGGCGGCGCGTCCAGGTGCCGGTTTCACCGCCGGGGCCGGCGAGGTCGAGCTGGACGAGCACTTCGCGGGTGCTCCGGTTGCCGGTGCCGACGCGGGTGACGGTGAAGGCGCTGACGTTGTCGGCGATGGGGCGCTCGGTGTAGTCGGCGCCGCTGGCCGGGTTGAGGTTGGGCAGGCGTTCGAGCAGTTGCGTGCCGCTGACGCGGTACACCACGGCATCGATCCAGTCGGTGCCCGTGCCGGCGCCGACGGGCGTGGCGATGCTGCCGTTTTCGTCGTTGTCGCTGGTGCTGCCGTTGTCGATGGTGCCGTCGCCGTCGTCGTCGATGCCCTTGATGCCGGGGGCGCCGTCGTTGGTGTAGTCGGTGGAGATGTCGTCGTCCACGCTGCCGTTTTTGTTGTTGTCGGCGTCGGCATAGCCGTCGCCGTTGCGGTCGACGGTGGGCGGCAGGCTGACGGCGAGCACGTTGCGGCTGTTGGTGGTGACTTCGAGGGGGACCAGCAGGCTGCGGCTGCCCTCGACCATCACGGCGATGCGCTCAAGGGCCAGGCGGGCATCGCGCTGGAGCAGGGCGCGCTCCGAGAATTGCGTATCGGCCTGCCGGACGCTGCCGAGCACGCCGGCCAGGGCCGTCATCACTAGGGCGGCAATCGCAGCGGCAACCAGGAGTTCGGCCAGGGCAATGCCCCGCTGGCGCTTCATCGGGTGACCAGGGTGCTCATTTCGACCGGGGTGTCGGCAATGGCGGCGCGAATCCAGATCAGGTCGGCATCGGTGCCGGTGAAAGCGTTGTTGTCGCCGTCGGCATTGTCGCCGTCGTAGCGGCTGAGATAGACGAGCACCCGCGGGCTGGTGCCCGAGGCGTCGGACAGGCTGCTGGCGGTGGTCGGGCTGCCGGCCGCGCCGGCGTAAAAGTCGAGGCTGTCGAAGCGGGTGCCGCTGACTTCATTGAGCTTGCTGGAAACGGCCATCCACAGGGCGTCGTCCTGGTCGGCGCCGGGGGCGTTGCGGGTGACGTTGGTGAGGGCTTCGAGGGCCGGGATGAGGGCGACGGCCAGCAGCGCAACGGCCACGAGGGCTTCGATGTAGCCGAATCCGCGCTGGCGAGGCATGGCTACTGAATGGTGATGCGGCCGGTTTCGACCGCCACCAGCACGTCGCGGATGTGCGCGCCGGCCGTGACGCGGACCCGCGCGCTGGCGCCGGATAGCCTCAGCAGGCCTGAGCCCTGGGTGATGGCCGGCGCGCCGTCGGCGCTGAAGCTGAGGGCCGTGGTGTTGCCGGCGCCCGTGACGACGGGCTGGGCTTGGAGCCGGGCGTCGGCAAGGCGGCTGCCGGCGCCGAGGGTTTCGACGTAGAGCTGGCGGGACAGGGGATTGCGCACGGTGTATTGGGGCACGGGCGGGCTGGCGGTGTTGAGCACGTACACCTTGAGGGTGTCGCTGGCCGTGCCGGGCGTGAAGGCGACCCCGTGGGGGCTGGCGGTGCGCAGGCTTTCGTCGCGGGCCAGGCGCAGCGCCGCGGCTACGCGTTCGGCGCCCTCGGTGGCCTGGGTCGGGTGGCTGCTCCGGCTGACGAGCGGCACGGTCGTGGCGGCGAGCAGGCTCAGCACCCCTACGGCGATCAGGAGCTCAAGCAGGCTGACCCCGCCACAGCGGCGCGCCGGCGGGGTGCCTGGCCAGGCCACGGTGGCCGCTTTAGCGGGTGTGGTAGCTGTTGGTGGTGTTGTTGTTGATCAGCTGGCCGGTCTTGTTGTCGAATTTCCAGCCGCCGGTGGTGTCGGTGGTGGTCAGGCCGAGGGTGCCGGCGGTAACGACGACGACGGCGGTCGAGTTGGTGATCGGGTCGGCCGGGATGGTGCTTTTCTTGAGGTAGGGGCCGTACTTGTAGGTGGCGTCCTTGGTCACGCTGGCCGCGCCGGCGGCGCTGGTGTAGTTCACAAGCTGATCGCGAAAGGCCGCTTCGGTGTTGATGGCGCCGAAAGAGCCGCCGGCCGCCACGGAGCTCGGGTAGTGGCCGTGTTGCTGGTAATAGAGTTCGATGGCGGTGCGCAGGTTGCTCAGGGTCGAGTCGAGGGCGGCAACCTTGCTGTCGTCGGTGGAGGCCGAGAACTGCGGAATGGCGATGGCGGCGAGCACGCCGAGAATGACCACGACGATCAGCAGTTCAACGAGGGTGAAGCCTTTTTGCAGGCTGGGGTGGCGGATCTTCATTGCAGACTCCGGTTATAAACGTGGCAAACACGACTGCCCCATCCCGTATGTGGGGCTCTGGAGGTGCTTACGGCCTTGCGGGTGGAAAGTTGAGCTTTTTTGTCGCCGGGTATATGCATAAAGTCGCATTCCACTCGGGTTAATGGACGGCGGCCGAGAGCTTGAAGATAGGCAGGATCAGCGCGCTGACAATCATTGCGACGAGTCCGCCCATGAACAGCAGCATCACCGGCTCGACGATCTTGGCGAGGGTGGCGAGCTGTTGTTCGAGCTTGGTCTGGTAGTGCCCGGCGAGACGGTCGAGCACCTTGGCGAGGTGGCCGCTGCGCTCGCCCGTGCTGAGCATTTCCCGCGCCAGTGGTGGAATGAACTCGGTGTCGGCAAGGGCCGCGGAGAGTCCCCGGCCTTCTTCGACACTGGCCTGCATGCGTTCCATGGCGTCGCGCAGGGCGGCGGTGGAGGCGATTTCGCGGGCGGCGGCGAGGGCCTTGAGCAGCGGCACGCCGTGGGTCAGCGAGAGGGCCAGGATGCGGAACACCCGCACCATGTGGATGCGCATGACGAGGCCGCCGATGAGCGGCGTGGCCATTAGCGCCCGTTCGAGCGCGGCGCGGCCGTCGGTGGAGGCGACCAGCCGCCGGGCGGCCAGGGCGAGCAGGCCGAGGCCGGCAATCACAAAGGGCCAGTACTGGCGCAGGAAATCACTCAGCGCCATGAGGATGAGGGTGGTGAAGGGCAGGCGGTCGTGGATGGAGGCGAAGAGTTCGGCAAAGCGCGGAAACACCCACAGCAGGATGAAGGTGACGACGACCAGCGAGAGCCCGAGCAGCACTATGGGATAGGTGAGGGCCGAAACCAGCGCGACGCGCAGGGTCTGGGCCTTTTCGTCGAGATCCTTGAGCTGTTCGAGCACTTCGGGCAGAAAGCCGCCTTCCTCGGCGGCCGCCACGAGGTGGCTGTAGGTGGTCGGAAACATTTCCGGCTGGCGGGCGAGGGCCTGGGACAGGGGCTTGCCGTCGAGGATGTCGTTGCGCAGTTCGCCCAGCAGGGCCTTGACCGGCGGGCGGCGCGACTGGGCCTGGAGTTCCTGGAGGGCGGTGTGCAGCGGTACGCCGGTTTCGAGCAGCAGCGCGAGCTGTTCGGTGAACGCGATGCGGTCGGCCACCTGGATGCGCTGCAGCCACGGGAAGAGCGGGGGCTTTGCGCTGGCCCGGGCCGCCTGGCCGGTGGGGCTGTCGTTGCCGGTGTCGAGTTCGATGGCCATGGCGCCTAGTCTTGCAGGACGACGCGGGAGATTTCCTCCAGCGTGGTGTGGCCGGCGAGCACGCGCTCAATGCCGTCGATGAAAAGGCCGGGCGTGGGGCCCTGGCGCACGTGGTCGCTGAGGGCTTCGTAGCCGGCTTCGGCGACGATCAGGCTTTGCAGCGGACGGTCGATCTCGATGAGTTCGTGAATGGCGAGGCGGCCCTTGTAGCCGCTGTCGTAGCAGCTGCGACAGCCGCGTCCGCGGGCCAGCATCACCTGCCCGCGGGCCTGCCAGCCAAAGCGTTCGACGAGTTCGGGCGGCGCGATGGAGGTGGTGCGGCATTCGGGGCAGATGCGCCGCACCAGGCGCTGGGCCATCACGCCGATCAGCGCCGACGACAGCAGGTAGGGCTCGACGCCCATATCCACCAGCCGTGCCACGGCGCCGACGGCGTCGTTGGTGTGCAGCGTGGATAGCACCAGGTGGCCGGTGAGGGCCGCCTGCACGGCGATTTCGGCGGTCTGGCGGTCGCGGATCTCGCCGACCATGATGATGTCCGGATCCTGCCGCAGCACGTGGCGCAGGATGCGCGGGAAGGTGAGCCCGACGGCTTCGTTCACCTGGTTCTGGTTGATGATGTCGAGCTGGTATTCCACCGGGTCTTCGATGGTGACGATGTTTTTTTCGATGCTGCGCAGGTGGTCGATGGCGCCGTAGAGGGTGGTGGTCTTGCCGCTGCCGGTGGGGCCGGTTACCAGCAGCAGGCCGTGGCTGCGGGCGAGCAGGCGCCGGAAGCGTTCGAGGTTGCCCTCGGCGAGGCCGAGGCGGTGCAGGTCGAGCACCGTGCTGCCCTTGTCGAGCACGCGCAGCACGACTTTTTCGCCGTAGATGCCGGGCAGCGACGAGAAGCGCAGGTCGACGGTGCGGCCCTTGGTGGAAACCTGGATGCGGCCGTCCTGGGGCAGGCGGCGTTCGGCGATGTCCAGGTTGGCCATCACCTTGAGCCTCGAAACCAGCGCCGGGAACAGATCGGCGCGGGGGTTCATGACTTCGTAGAGCACGCCGTCGATGCGAAAGCGCACCCGCGCCTTGGTGCGGAAAAGCTCGAGGTGGATGTCGCTGGCGTTGTCGTGGATGGCCCGCTGGATGATCGAATTGACGAGGTTGATCACCGGGCTGCCGGCGGCCATTTCGTCGATGGTGGTGGTGTCGCCTGCGATGCCGGCGTTTTCGATGACTTCGAGGTCGACGGTGTTGCCGTCGATCAGGTCGGGGTCGTAGGCCGAGCCGGAATAGGCCTCGAAGAGACACTTCTGGATGGCCTCGGCGGCGGCCAGCACCCAGCGCAGGCGGCAGCCGCTGGCCCGCTCGATCTCGTCGGCGACCGGCATGGATTGCGGGTCGGTGGTGGCGAGTGTGAGTTCGTTGCCGATGCGGAACATCGGCAGCACGCCCAGGCGGCGCGCCATGTCCTGGGGCAGGGCTTCGGAGATGGCCGGGTCGAACAGGCCCGCCCGCATGGCGAGGTAGGGCACGCCGAGCTGGGTGGAGAGCGCCTGCAGCAACTCGTGTTCGGGCACCCAGCCCTTTTCGACCAGGATGCGGCCGATGCGCAGGCCCAGCTGGCGTTGCAGGCGGGCGGCTTCGGCGAGCTGTTCGGGCTTGGCCAGGCCGCGTTCGGTCAGGATGTCGCCGAGGCGCTGGCCGCTGGCCGCTGGGGTGACCGGCAGGGCGGGCGAGTCGGGGCCGCCGCTGTCGAATATCTCGAGGCGCCGGTTGAGGCCGGTGGCGAGCAGGATGTCGCCGATCAGCGGGTTGGGAGCGGTGAGGCGCAGCCAGCCGCCGAGGCTGGCCAGGCGTGCGCTGCCTGCCAGCAGCTGGGCCAGGGCCTGGCTGGATAGCAGCGATACCTTGCCCAGGTCGAGGACGATGCGCAGCTCGTGGCGGGTGGTGCAGTTTTCGATGGCCGCGCCGAGTTCGTTGACGGCTTCGGCGTCGTGCAGTGCGCCTTCGGGGGCGAGATAGCTGAGGGTGCCCGCACGGGTGCGGACGATGTGCTTAGAGATCGCCTGTCTCCCGCCGGATGCCGAGTTTGGCGAGCAGCGCCGGATCGTCCTCGCAGAGGCCGAGGAAGATGTCGAGCAGCTCCGGATCGAGCTGGGTGCCGCGAACCCGCTGCATCTCCTTTACGGCCGCTTCGTGGGTGCTGCCGGCACGGTAGGCGCGGGAGCTGGTGATGCTGTCGTAGGTGTCGGCCACCGCGATGATGCGCGCCAGCAGCGGAATGTCGTTGCCGCGCAGGCCGTGAGGGTAGCCGCTGCCGTCGAATTTTTCCTGGTGGTGGCGGGCGCCGTCGATGGCGCCCTTCAGGCGATCCACGTGGCGCAGGATTTCGTAGGAGCGCTCGGGGTGCACCTTGATGAAGGTGAATTCGTCGGCGGTGAGGCGGCCGGGTTTGCACAGCACGGCATCGGGAATCCCGATCTTGCCCACGTCGTGGAGCAGGGAGCCCCAGTGCAGGTTTTCCAGCTCTTCGTTGCGCAGCCTGAGCGCCTGGCCGAGGCGCAGGGAAAACAGGTGTACGCGCTCGGAATGGCCGCGGGTGTAGGGGTCTTTGGCCTCGACGGCTTCGATCAGCGCGGCGGCCATCTGTTCGGTGAAGCGGCGCATCTGGGCAAACATTTCGCCCATGTGCATCACGTTGGCGATCTGGTGGGCCATGACCTCGCCGAGGCGACGGTCGCTGTTGGAGAAGTCGGGTTTGTCGGCGTGGTTGAGCAGGGTCAGCATGGCCGGCATGTCGAGGCCCTGAAACACCGGGCAGGCCAGCACCTTGTAGGGCATGTCGGTGAAGATGTAGGCGCGGCGCGAGTCGTCCATGCCGTTGATCACCACCGAGCTGCGGCTGGAGGAGACGAAGCGGAACAGGTCGCCGCGCATTTCCACCAGCACCAAGTCGAGGTTGTGGATCGGCTTGCTGAGGTTGGTGGCCGACACGGTGATGTTTTCGGCCGGACGGACAAAACAGGCCACGTCGGCGTTGAGCTGTTCGGCACAGGTGCGCAGCAGGTCCTGGAGTACTTCCGTGCCGAGATCCCTTTTGGCGAGGTGGCGGTCGATGTCGTAGAAGAGGTGGAGTTCTTCGTAGCGCTCGGCCAGCTCGGCGGCGAGCACGTCCATCTCGGTGTTGAGGCGGCTACCATCGGCGAGGGTGGTTGCGACGTCAGCCATGGTTTCGGCGAGGTCGTTCAGTTCGATGCCGGTGGGCGGCGTCTCGCGGTCGGGAAGGGCGAGCAGCCAGCCGTCGCCCGCGCCCGCGGGGAGCTTGATCGGGCAGGTGTAGGCGGTGGCGTTGTCGGCCTCCTGGCGGCGCATGCCTTCGCTGCCGTCGTGGGGCAAGGCGATGCAGGTGGCGAGGGCCGAGGCGAGTGGCGCTGCGTCGTTGCCGTCAGCCCACAGCAGTTCGCCCGCGGCGCTGCCGACGCCGATCCGGAAGGCGGTGCCGACGCTGCGCTTGAGCCAGCGCCCGTAGCGTGCGACTTCGTCGGTTTGCATGTCAGCCATCGTTGTTCTTCCGTTCAAGCAGCTGGGTGAGGGTGGCGGCGACGCGTCGCGGGCTGACCGGCTTTTCGAGGAACTCGATGTCGCCCAGCTCACGGGCCCAGTTGCGCTGGTCGAGCGCGGTCATGGAGGTCATGACGAGGATGGGGAAGGGCCGGTCGGGCATGGACGCATGCAGTTTGCGGCACAGCTCCTCACCGCCCATGCCGGGCATCTGGATGTCGGTGATCATCACGTCGGGGGGATTGGCGGCGATGAGGGCCAGGGCTTCGGTGCCGTTGTGGGCCACTTCGATGGCCCAGCCCTCCTTGGCGAGGCTGACACGCAGCACCCGTGCCACGTGGGGTTCGTCGTCGACGACGAGGAGACGTTTCATGCGGCCCTCAACAGAACATGCGGTTTGCGGAAGCTCAGGGTGAAGCGGGTGCCCTGGCCGGGTTGGCTGGCGACTTCGATCTGGCCCTGGTGAAGCTCGACGATCTGGCGGGCGAGGTAGAGTCCAAGGCCGTGGCCGCCGCGGGAGACGGCTTCACGGTCGGCCGAGCGGTAGAACTTTTCGAAGATGTGGGGCAGCTCGTCAGCGGCGATGCCGATCCCGCTGTCCTGCACCGAAATTACGATGTGATCGTCGGTTTCTTCGGCGGCGAGGATGATTTCGCCGTCGGCACGGTTGTACTTGGCGGCGTTGGTGAGCAGGTTGTTGATGGCGATGCGCAGCAGATCCTTGTCGAGTTCGATGGGCGGCAGCTCGGGGGGCACATCCACCCGCAGGCGCAGGGCGTGGGTGCTGCCGCTGTGGGAGAGGTGATCCATGCAGTCGCTGAGCAGTTCGCCGAGACGCACGCGCTGGCGGTCGATGACGATGCTGCCGGCTTCGATGCGCGAGATGTTGAGCAGGTTGGCGATCAGCCCGGCGGCCCGCTGGGCTTCATCGCACACGGTGTTGATGGCCTCGATGCGGGTATCGGCCGCCAGGTCGGGCTCGTCACGCAGCAGTTCGCCGTAGAGGCTGATGTTGGAGAGCGGTGTCTTGAGTTCGTGGGCGACGTGGGCGATGAACTCGTCGCGGGCGCGGCCGGCCAGCATCTGGTCGGTGGTTTCGCGCAGCACCACCAGAATGCCGAGGCGGCGGGTGGTGTCGCGGGGGGCGAAGAGCGGCAGCGCCCACACGCTGACGCGGCGGCCCTGGTCGTTGTCGGGGTGAAAATCGGTGTTGTGGGTCGAGGGGCCGGATTCGGCGTTGAGCAGCGGCGCCAGCGCGCGGGTGATGGCCGGGTCGATGGGCCACTCGGCGGGGCGCTTGTTGATCAGATCGGCGGGCGCGGCGGAAAGCAGCGGACCGACCTTGGGGTTGGCGAACACGACGACGCCACCTTCGTCGAGAACCATGATGCCTTCCGGCAGGGTTTCGAGGGCGCTTTCGACTTTTTCGCGCTTGTAGCCGAGGAGCTTGATCGAGGTTTCGGCGTCGCTGCGGGTGGCTTCGAGTTCGAGGATGCGGTTTTCGGTGGCGTCGAGAAAGCGTCCGAAGCGGCTTACCACGTCGCGGGCGGCCACGTCGCCGGCACTGCCTGTGGCCAGGATTTCGAAGCGGCGGCTGACGTCCTGCAGCGGGCGCAGCTGGCTGCGCAGCATGAAGAAGAACAGCGGTACGAGCAGCAGCACCGGCAGCGCAAGACCGGCCAGGAAGGGGATCTGGCGCGAGTCGAAGCCGATCGAGGGCTCGCGGAAGGCGACCCGCACGAAGCCTTCGAGGCGGCCATCCTGCAGCAGCGGGCCGTGGAATTCGACCAGCTGGAGGCCGGCCACGCCACTGTCGACGGGCCGGTGGCCGAACCATTCGGCCGGCTTGTCGGCAGCCAGTGGCAGCAGGGTGGGGGTGAGGCCGGGGGCGGTGACTTCGGAGAGCGGGCGGCCCTGGGGGTCGGTGACGAGCCCGTAGGCCAGATCGGCGTTGCCGTGGGCGCGCAGCACCGCGGCGAGGGGGTTGGGGCGGCCGGCGGCGGGCGTAAGCCCGTCTTTTGGAATCGCGGTCAGGGCCTTGACCAGGCGGGTGCCCTGCTCGACGAGTTCGGTGGCGCGTTGTTCGGTTTGGTGGCGTACCGCAAGAAACGCGACCAGCAGGGCCGCGACCAGCCCTGCAAGGAGGATCAGCAGACCGGCACGGTCGGCGGGGCTGGAGCGGGCAGCGTTCACGGAAGTGGTCATCGGAAGAGTTTACCTTCCGTATAACGGACACGTGCCTTACTACTTTAGCCCAGGGGCATCATTTCCTCTGTGGGCCGGACGGGGAGTTCAGCGCATTTTTGACGGGCTCCCAGTCGATTCCGATGGATTGCGCCGGTGCGCCGGGCGCCGCGGCGATGGCGGCTTTCAGGCTGTCGATGCGCTCGGCGGTGGCCGGGTGGGTGGACAGCAGCGCGGGGCCGGAAGGCGTGTTTGCGGCGAGGGTTTCGAAGAAGCGCAGCATGCCCATCGGGTCGATGCGGGCTTCCTTGAGGCGTTCGAGGCCGCGGGCATCGGCAGCGCGTTCGGCGTCGCGGGAGAACTTCAGTTCGCCTAGCTGGGCCGCCCAGCCGCCAAGGGGCGCGTAGTCGCCGGACAGCCCGGTGAGGATGATGCGCAGGCCGGCCGACTTGACGATCTGCCGGAGGCTGTGACGCAGCTCCACGTGGGCGATTTCATGGGCCAGCACGCCGGCGACTTCCTCGGCCGAGCCGGCGCTGGCCATCAGCGCGCTGTGCACCACGACGATGCCGCCGGGGGCGGCGAAGGCGTTGATTTCAGGGCGCGCGGCGAGGTGAAAGTGCAGCACCTCGCCGGGGCGGGCGAGGCGTTTGCCGATCGCCTGCAGCGCATCGAAGGCCGGCCCTTCGGTGATCATCGGGCCGGCGGCGCGGGTGTGGGCCAGCACGGCCTCGCCGATCTGCTGCTCGACGCCGGGCGGAATGTGATCCACCAGCCGTTCGGCCAGCGGTTCGACGGACAAAAGCAAGGCGCCGAGGAAGGCCAACGGGATGGCCGCCAGCAGCACGATGCCGACGCGAAAGCGCCGCTGGCTGTGCCGGCGGGTCGTGTCGCCAGCGGCAAACAGGGCCGGCGCGGCAGCGCGCAGCGGGGCGATGCGGGCGTCGTCGACAAGCAGCAGGTGAGTGTGCGTGGCGCCCGCATCGCCGGCCCAGGCAATCGCCCACTGGCTGTGGTTGAAGCCGCGGGCTTCGACGCGCAGCTGGCTTGCCGGCACCCGCAGCAGCCCGGACGAATCTTCCGGCTGCACGAGCAGCATGCCGTCGTCCCAGGCGAGCCGTGCCGGGTGGCCATGGGCGTCGCCCCCCGCCGGGTAGAAGCGGGCCGGAAGGGGCGCCTCGCCGGGGCTCACTCGTCGTTGCCCAGCAGCGAGCCGAGGCCGATGCCGCCCAGCAGCGAGCCGCTCTCCTTGCCGCCGCCACCGGCGGCGCGGGAGGCCATCACGATGCGGTCGGCGAGGCGCGACAGGGGCAGCGACTGCAGCCAGATCCTGCCGGGGCCGCTGAGGGTGGCAAAGAACAGGCCTTCGCCGCCGAACAGCGCGGTCTTGATCTTGCCGGCGTACTGGATGTCGAAATCGACGCTGGGCTGGAAGGCCACCACGCAGCCGGTATCCACGCGCAGGGTTTCGCCGGGGGCCAGGGTTTTTTCCATCAGCGTGCCGCCGGCGTGGATGAAGGCCATGCCGTCGCCGTCGAGCTTTTGCATGATGAAGCCTTCGCCGCCGAAGAGGCCCACGCCGAGCTTCTTCTGAAAGGCGATGCCCAGCGACACGCCCTTGGCCGCCGCGAGGAAGGAATCCTTCTGGCAGATCAGGGTGCCGCCGAGCTGCGACAGGTCGACCGGCACGATCTTGCCGGGGTAGGGCGCCGCGAAGGCGACCCGGCGCTTGCCGCTGCTTTCGTTGTGATAGACGGTGGTGAACAGGCTTTCGCCGGTGAGCAGGCGCTTGCCGGCGCCCATGAGCTTGCCGAACAGGCCGTTCTGCTGCTGGGAGCCATCGCCGAAGAGGGTGTCCATGGCGATGCCGTCCTGCATGTACATCATCACACCGGCCTCGCCGATGGCGGCTTCGCCGGGGTCGAGTTCCACCTCGACGTACTGCATTTCATTTCCGAAGATTTCGTAATCGACGACGTCCATGGCCATGCTGGGGCTTCCTTGAAGTGGGGGTGCAGGGGTGATCTTTGAGTGTGCGCGTTGCAGCCGGATTAATCCGGCTTCTTGCCGTCGCCGGGCGTGAACAACAGGCTGGCCCCCAGCGCGATCAGCACCACCGGCCACCAGGTGCGGGCGAGGCGGACGAAGTCGATTTCGAAGAGATCGAGATTGACGCCCAGCGCAAGGGCGCCGATGAGGATCAGGGCGATGGCGGTGAAGTTGCCTTTCATGGGGTGCTCCGGGAGATGGGCGGACAAGCTCTAAGTCCCGGAATCTTATTCGAAGATGATCCTGGCGGCGCTGGCAGGGCGCGTCAGTCGGCTGCCGTGCAGCCCGGCAGCGTTACCCGCAAGAGCGCGCCGCGCCCGCCGGGGGTGTCCTGGACTTCGACTTCGCCGCCCGAGCCGTGGGCGATTTCGCGGACGATGGCGAGGCCCAGGCCGCTGCCGGGGTGGCTGGCGGAGGGCAGGCGGAAGAAGCGCTCGAAGACTTGCCGGCGGGCTTCGGGGGGGATGCCGGGGCCGCTGTCTTCGACTTCGATGATGCTGTGGCCCGCCTCGCTGCGGCACCGAATGGTGACTTCGCCCGGCGCCGGGGTGTAGTTGAGGGCATTGACCACCAGGTTGGCGATCATCTCGCCCTGCAGCAGGCGGTCGCCGGTGACGTTGGCGGGCGCCAGTTCGAAGCCCAGGTCGAGGCCGCGGGCTTCGGCGAGGCGGATCCATTCCGGGCTGAGTTCGCGGATCAGTTCGGGCAGGTCGACGGTGCTGGCCAGGCTTTCGTGGCGCCCGCCCGGTTCGGCGGCAATCAGCACCAGCATCTGGTTGATGAGGTGGCCAAGGCGTTCGATGGCGCCGACGCTCTGGCGGATGCGGACTTCGCGTTCGGCGGCGTCGGGTTCGCGCTGGAGCAGTTCGAGCTGGGTGCGGATGCCGGCCAGCGGGGTGCGCAGCTGGTGCGCGGCGTTGGCGACGAAGCGTTGCTGGGCTTCGGCGGCTTGTTCGAGGCGGTCGAGCACCTGGTTGAATTCGGTGACCAGCGGCCGGATTTCGATGGGGGCGACCATCGCGTCGAGGGGTTGCAGGGCGCGGTGTTCGAGGTTGTGGAGGGCGCGCCGGATGCCTTCGACCGGGAGCAGCGCGTGGTGTACGCCGAACCAGATGGTGAGCCCGGTGGCGGCGGCAAAGAAGAGCAGCGGCAGGGTCAGCGCCACGGCGAGGTCGACTTTCAGCTGGTCGCGCTTGCGGGTGGTTTCGGCGGTGACGAAGACGAAGGGCTCGCCCGAAACCGTGCGGTGGATGGCGATGACGCGCACCCGGTGGCCGCGGAAATGGGAATCGAAGCTGTTGCGGTCGCCGTGGATTTCCTGCTCGTCGGGGGGCTCGTGGGGCAGGCCGGCGTCACCGGCGATGAAGCGTTCGCGGGGGCCGAGGATCAGGTAATAGATGTCGTCCACACGGTCGGCGCGCAGCACCTGTTCGGCGGCGGGCGGGAAGACGAAGCGCGGTTCGCCGTCGATGATTTCGAGGTGTGGAACGAGGGCCAGGCTGGCGTCGGCCAGGGCCTGGTCGAGGGCTTCCATGGCGGGCTGGTGCACCAGGTGGTAGGCCAGCGGCAAAAAGGTGATGAGGGCGAGGGCGGCCGGCAGCAGCAGCCAGAGGAGCAGGGATTTACGCAGGCTTCGCGTCATGGGGCAGGTCTTCGAGCATGTAGCCCAGGCCGCGCACGGTACGGATGCGGATGCCGGCGGCTTCGAGCTTGGTGCGCAGGCGCGAAACGTAAACCTCGACGGCGTTGACGCTCATGTCCTTGTCCCAGCTGCACACGGCGGCCACGATGCGCTCCTTGCTGAGCACGCGCTCGGGGTTGTCGAGTAGAAACTGGAGTATCGCCCATTCGCGCTGGGGCAGGTCGAGGGGCTGGCCGTGGAGCCAGGCGCGGTGGGCTTCCTCGTCGAGTGACAAGGGCCCGAACTCGCGGCGCTGCCCGCTCTGGCCGCGGCTGCGGCGCACCAGCGCATTGATGCGGGCGAGCAGCTCGACGGCGGCGAAGGGTTTGGTGAGGTAGTCGTCGGCGCCCAGGTTGAGGCCGCGCACGCGTTCGTTGAGGGCGTCGCGGGCGGTGAGCATGAGCACGTGAATGGGGTTGTGGCGGCTGCGCAGGCGCGACAGCAGCTCCAGCCCGTCCATGCCCGGCAGGCCGATGTCGAGCACCATCAGGTCGAATTTTTCGGCGGCCAGCGCCGCCTCGGCCAGCTCGGCACTGCCCACGTAGTCGGTCGTGAAGCCGGCGCCGCGCAGCAGCTGCGCCACGCCGTCGGCGAGCAGGGGGTCGTCTTCGACGATGAGGATGCGCATGGGGAAGGGGGAGAGTTAAAGGTGAGGCGTTGAGCGTGAAGCGCCCGGCAAGGACTTCGTCACGCTTTACCCTTCGCTCCTGGCGTTGTCCTTCGGCCCGCCGAAGGACAGCAGCACCGGCAGCAGCAGCAGGGTGAAGAAGGTGGCGCTGACGATGCCGCCGACGATCACCACCGCGAAGGGGCGCTGGGTTTCGGAGCCGATGCCGTGGGAGAGCGCCGCCGGCAGCAGGCCGAGGCCGGCCATCAGCGCGGTCATGACGATGGGGCGCAGGCGCAGCATGGCGCCGTCGAGGATGGCCTCGGAGCGGCTGGCGCCGCGGCGGGCGATTTCGATGACTTGTTCAACCATGATCACGCCATTCTGC
>NZ_JAOAUU010000115.1 GCF_030157465.1 Zoogloea sp. | reverse complement strand
CGATTAGGGGCGCGAGGTGGGGTTCAATGAAAACCTCGGGTTATTCGAGGTGCCCGTAGACCGTCGGCGTCGAGCTCCGGTCCAAAGCGCCAAAATGAAAGTGCGGTCCGGCGGGCATCAGGCTGGCCGTCGGCATCGCGCTCAATCAGGCTATTGAAGTGAGCGGTGGAAACAGCCCGAATATGGGCGGCCTCGACATCAAGCTTCCCGAGATCGTATTCCGTGCCCGAGAGTGGATGGATAAGTACCGCTTGTTCGTGAAAGCGGACCTGGGTCCAGCTCGCGTAGCGTCCATCCTTGTCGCTGCGGGGGAACTGCGGCCGGTCAGCCGCGCTGGCCCAGTGGTCGGCACGCTTGACGTGTTCGGCGATGGGTTTGGAAACGCCGGCCGGGAAAAGCGTAGCGCGCAGTTCGCGAACCGTACCGCCCTCGTGGCCGGCCGGGTCACGCAGCAGAACGAGAGCCTTTTCCGCCGGATCGTGGGTCCACGCGGCGAGCTTTGCGAGCCAGATGGTGTTGTCAGTATGAGTCATGGTCGTGGCGGTCAGGACATACGAGTGAGCTGCGGGTGGGCGTCGAGGTGCTTATGGACGATTTGCCACGTGCCGAGCAGATCGATGCCGTCATGTGGCAGGGTTGGGCGGCAGGGCGTGTGAAAGATAAGGGCTCGAAAGGTGCCGTCATCGTCTCTTTGAAGCTTGAACCGTAGTGTGTTTGCTATCCGGGCGTTATTACCCCACTGGCCGACCGAATGGTTGGTGACGGGGTAGGCCAGGACATGCCTTTTTTCAACCCGTATTGCATTCTTGCCACTGTTGAATTCAAGCGAAGTACGAAACCCGATCTTCACTTGGGCCAGGAACCTCATTGCTTCGCGCCAATTAGCGAAAGCTGCCTTGCTGTGCCAGACCAAGGGACCCGTCGGGTCAGTGCCGATTGCGTGAGGCCAGTCGAGGGACAGACATTGCGTAAGTGCTCGGGTAGAGCCGGTTTGTTTGAGTGCTTCATGAGATATCCGTGCAAGTGCAGTCTCTGCGCCAGATATGCATTTCAGGGCGAATGATCCCCAGCCGTTGCGGCTCCTCCCGCCGATCGTGCCAAACCAGTGAGCAAGGGTAAGTGCCCTGGTCATTGCATCAGCCTGTGTTTCGGGGAAAGCGAGTTTCAACGTATTCGTTTCGTCCGCTTGAAGGGCTGCACCGTTTTTCAAGTGGGTACTACCCTGCTGGAAAACGAGAGGTCCATAACCGAGGTACAACTCGCTTCCAACCGGACGGGCGGCACCTGTTTCCCGGTTCTTGACTTCAGGGTGAGGGACACGAGGTTCACCGGCTGGCCACGAATTCAGCTTGCCTTCACTCCAGCTCGCGAGTGCCAGCCGGATCAGGCTCTTGTGGTTCTCGCCCCCGCCTTCGTCGGCCGCCGTGCCAAACAGTTCGGTTTCACGCTCCTTGAGTCGCGAAAAGGAAAAGCCGACCTCTGGAGCAACGGCGATTCGCCACCACTCCCTGATCAGTGCCTTGAAAGGCGGCGTGCGCCATTCCGCGCGCTGGTCTGCGCCACCGAGGAAAGCCGGTGTCGCGAGTTGTAGTGAGTAGCTGCGTTTGATCATCGACCTCTTCCTGTTTCGGCTTTTAAGCGATTCACGTTCGATTTGGCATAGTGCATTTTGTCCTGCCTTGCTTCCCATTCGTTCCGTTCGCAAGCTTGCAGCCTGCATGCCCCGCGTTCCTGCATGTGCCAGCCTCCGGGCCACGTTTTCCAGCATCGGCATCGTCTACCGCCCACCCTTGAGATGGATGTGCTCGGCTGCGAGGGTGAGTTCAAATTGGTTGCCTTTCTTCGGTCCCGAAGCCTGGATCAGGTAGGGCTTTGCGCCGTTCTTGCCCAGGGCGCGGGTCAGTGCGTCGTGCAGGCGGGTTTTGGCGGGGCTGAACCAGGCGCTGTCCATGCCGTTTTTGAGGCTGTTGCGGGTGCGGTCATCCTCTGCGTCAAGCTGACGGCAGATTGCGAGGTAGGCGTCCGCCGCCTCCATGTTGCCGGCCTTGGCGCACTGGATCGGGCCGAGTCCGGCCTTGCGGCGCTGCGCCAGCCACAGGAGCAGCGCCAAATTTTGCCGCGTTAAGCTTACGATTTCGCCGCTGGCGGTGACGCGGCGCTCGGCAAGGTCGATGACAAGCCCGATGTCCCGGCCACTGTTTTGGGCTGCCGCCACGGCCTGTGAAAACCGCGCCGCCCCTTCCAGCAGTTCTACCGGCAAGCCGCCCCGCAACCGTACAAACGGGATATCCGCAAGCTCGACGCGGGCGTTGCGTGCATCAACAGTGATCTCCTTGTCGCCGCGACGGTGGTGAATGGGGTGGTCGTAAGGCGTGGGGTAGTAGAACTCACGATTGGTTTCGTAGGGCTCGGAAACCAGCACATGCGAAAGGCGGTCTTGCGGGCGCCCATACAGCGACAGCGCGTAGCCCAGGTAATAGCCCATGGTCTTGCGTCCACCGGCAATCGAGACATGCAGTTCGGTGTCGATGGGCTGGGTCAGGCTGCGCACCGTTTCGGTGATGAAATCGGCCGCGAGGGTGTTCTGCAAGGGGGTGCGGATGTCGTCCAGGGTCTTGCCGTCGGCATCGCAAAGAATGTGGATATTGGAGACTGGAAAGCTGATGGCCGGCAGACCGTAGTCAGCGCACAGACGATGAAACCAGCCACCCGGCAAGAGCAGGTTGAGGCGGGCGTTTTCTGCGGCGGTGGCAGTGGTGATCAGGTGAATCTCGTCAGGTATCCAGGGCAGTGCGGTGTGGCAGGCCAACGCATAGAGTGTTTCGGTAACGACCTGGGGCGTAAGTCCGGTAACTGCAAGCAGGATGCGGCGTGTAGCGGGCGGGGGGCTCATTGCGGCTGAAACGGTGCAAAACGGAGGTGCATTGTTTCATCTCCACACCTGGCGGTGAGCTTCGGCAAGCTTGCCGTTCTGAAGGCAAGGCACGCTGGCCGTGGCGGCACAAGGCGGCGCAGAGCGGAACGGTGAGCCGCAGCGAGCAATACCCGGATTGACGCGGTTGTCTGCCCCCGCGCGCAGCAAATACGGGCCGCATGAACGATCATGAACTGCGCTGGGGCCATTATTGTTGTTGGCTTCTGAAGGTAAGGCGCCCAATGATAAAGCTATCTGTTTGACATGGGTTGCCTTGGCTTGAAGCGTTGCAAGCTTGCAGCCCGGAGCGCGCCCCGATGCGTCCCTGATACTTCTTTCCGTCGGAGCCCCACCACCCGAGAGCCGGAAAGGAGCACAGCATGTCCACCGACAATTCGTCTCTGCGCGTCGCGTTTCAAGCCGGTGCCGGCGGCATCGTGCTTGCAGCCGAAGCCACCGCACTGCCCGCAGCAGCCGTGGTCGGCCTCGTGATCGTAGCGGTGCTTGCTACGGCCTGGCTGGCCGACCGCCATCTCGGCAAGCCAGGCCGGTAATTGCAGCATGGCCAAGCGCGACCTCTACCTTGCCGCTTATGACGTAAGCGAGCCGCGCCGCCTCGTTGCAGCGTTGGCACTGGTACGCGGCTTTGCTACCGGTGGGCAAAAATCGGTGCATGAAGTTTTTCTGACGCCCTACGAGAAACGCGAGCTCATCCACGCGATGAGCCTCCTGCTCGACGAGGACCACGACCGCTTCCTGCTGCTACGTCTCGATCGTCACGCACGCAGCATGACCCTCGGCCGGGCCAGCCCACCCGGCGACCCTGCCTACTTTTACGTTAGCTGATTTCGGAGCCCACCATGGCCACGCTCTATCTCGATCGCGCCCAGCTTGAAATTCGCGCCGATGGCGCTGCACTGGCCCTCTATGAAGGCGGAGAGCGCAGCGGCACCGTGCCCTTGCGTCTTCTGGAAAGGGTTGTTATCCAGGGCAGTCAGACCCGGCTCGACAGCGGAGTGCTGATCAAGCTCGCCGAGGCTGGCGTCGCAACGCTGCTGCTCGGCGCGCGGGACAGCCGCCGCGTTGCGTTGGTGCTCGGCCCTGCTCATCAGGACGCTGCGGTGCGTCTTGCCCAGGCCCACCGTGTGATGGACGAAGCCTACTGTCTCGGCTGGGCACGCGACATGGTTGCAGCCAAGCTATACCGCCAGCAGAGTCTGCTGCGCCTGGCGCTGACCGAGCGCCCCGACCTTCGCAAAGAGCTGTTCGACGCCATCGCGGGCCTTGCCGCAGCGGCTGCGCAAATTTCCGGCTGCAGCAATGTTGCCAGCTTGCGGGGTCTTGAAGGCGCCGCCGCGCGTACTCATTTTGGCGCGCTGACGGCGCTCTTTCCCCCCGAACTGGACTTTACCGGCCGCAACCGCCGTCCGCCGCGCGATCCGGTCAATGCATGCCTGTCGCTGGCCTACACCATGCTGCATTTTGACGCCGTGCGCGCCGCCCACGCCGCAGGCCTCGACCCGCTGCTGGGTTTTTACCACCGCCCGGCTTTCGGCCGTGAATCGCTGGCCTGTGACCTTATTGAAGTGCTGCGGCCGCACGCCGACGCCTGGGTGTGGCAGCAGTTTCGCAGCCGTGCGCTGCGCGAAGACCACTTCACTCAGCACAACGGTGCCTGCGTGCTTGGCAAGGCCGGACGCGAACGCTTCTATTCCGCCTGGGAAGGCAGCGCGAAGTTGCCGCGGCGCTGGCTGCGTGCCCGCTGCGCCCTTCTTGCACGGAGTCTGCGCAACGAAAGCAGCACCTGGATCGCCAGCCACGACGACGAGGACTTCTAACATGCCAACCCTCCGCGCTGCCCACCCCATCATCGGCGATCCGCCCCGCAAGGCGCTCTATCTCGCCACCAGCACACCGCTGCGTATCGATGCCGAAGGCGAATCGCTGCTCCTGCGGCGCAGCGCCCAGGCCACTGCCCGCTACCCGTTGGCGCGCATCGACCGCATCGTCTGCAACCGCCATGCCGACTGGAGCGGCAATGCGCTGGCCCTTTGCCTTGCGCGCGGCATTCCGCTGGTGTGGGTGGATGGGCATGGCACTGCCCTTGGCAGCGCCGGCCCGCGTCTGGCCACGGCGCAGCCCTTTGATGCGCTACTCGACAGCTATCTTGAGCGCCCCGACTGGTGCAGCCACTACGACAACTGGCTCAAGCGCCGCCGCCTGGACATCCTGGTGCTCACCGCGCTGCGCGCCACCCATGCCGGTCAACCGATGTCGCAGGCCGATTTTGATGAGTACAAGCGTGTTTATGTGTACAACGCGCAGCTCGACCCTGTGTTTCCGGAGCTGGCCCGTGCGTGGTGCTATGCCTTCGTGGTCAAACAACTTGCCGTGGCCGCCATCGCTAACACCTACTGGGCCTACGATGGCCAACCATTGAACCTTGCTGACGACCTGTTCGGCCTGCTGTGGGCCGAACTCAATCTCGAAGCCGCCAGCATCGCCGCTGCGGCAGACCAAACCCGCACCCAACTGCTGTTGGTCGAAAGCTGGATTGCGCGCCATCCCGGCCGCCTTCCCGAGCATCTCGCCCGCTTCCGTCGTCACCTCGCCCATGAGAACCAACAATGGCCGTGAACGCTCCTCGTGCCTGGTTGATCGCCTACGACATTTCCGATCCCAGGCGTCTCAACCGCGTGCACCGTTTCGTCATCAAGCACTGCGTTCCGGTGCAATACTCCCTCTACTACTTTGAGGGCAGCACCCGTGCGGTGGAAGGCCTGCTGCAGGAAATGGAGAGCCTCATCAAGCCGGAAGCCGACGATGTGCGCGCCTATCCGCTGCCGCCCACGCCCGACATCGTGACCCTCGGCTGCGGCATCCTGCCCGCAACAATCCAGCTGTTGTCCTCAACCCAAGCCGCACTGCCACAACTGCTGAAAGCACAAACCGACTAAAATGCCGGCTATGATCACTCCACACCGCAGCGGCCCGATCCATCGCTTTTCAATCCGGGAGGGTTTCTTCAACGGCCTCTGCAGTGTATTGTTTCATATCGTTTTTTTGACGCTAGCAGCCTGAACACCAGCCCTGAAGATAAAGGGATTAAGACAGCGGTCCCGGACTTCCTTTTGACCACGTACTGCCTGAACACCAGCCCTGAAGATAAAGGGATTAAGACAATGGGTAATGTTATTAATGATTTGTTCAAATTGCCTGAACACCAGCCCTGAAGATAAAGGGATTAAGACCTTGCTACTGGATTCACATCATCCTCTCATTATGCCTGAACACCAGCCCTGAAGATAAAGGGATTAAGACCCGGAACCAACGAGGCCGGTGTAGATTTCGATGCCTGAACACCAGCCCTGAAGATAAAGGGATTAAGACCGTAAAAGACCAACTATTTAACTCATATGTTAGATAGCCTGAACACCAGCCCTGAAGATAAAGGGATTAAGACTTATCTCCCGCCACGGCCGTCGTTATCTCGGCGCCTGAACACCAGCCCTGAAGATAAAGGGATTAAGACGCATGATGTTGGTCGGGCCTAAGTCGGTCGGATGCCTGAACACCAGCCCTGAAGATAAAGGGATTAAGACGCGGCCGCTTCAAGCAAGTCCTCGAAGTCGTAGCCTGAACACCAGCCCTGAAGATAAAGGGATTAAGACTCTTTCCCGTCCTTCTTGCTCGCGCGAGTTGCGCCTGAACACCAGCCCTGAAGATAAAGGGATTAAGACAGTCACTGGATTGACAGGGTTTGAGAATTTTATGGGCCTGAACACCAGCCCTGAAGATAAAGGGATTAAGACTCAAGAGGGAGTTTTGCAGTGATGATCTTCTGGCCTGAACACCAGCCCTGAAGATAAAGGGATTAAGACAGAGCTGCGAGCTTGATGAACTCGTTATCAATCGGCCTGAACACCAGCCCTGAAGATAAAGGGATTAAGACAACTGTCTCTTCCTCTTCGCTCTCTTCCGCGGTGCCTGAACACCAGCCCTGAAGATAAAGGGATTAAGACTACGCCTATGTCTTCATTGATCAGACCCAATACGCCTGAACACCAGCCCTGAAGATAAAGGGATTAAGACCGGGGACGCTGCTTTTATACCCAAGCTCTTGTGGGCCTGAACACCAGCCCTGAAGATAAAGGGATTAAGACTCGTTGCCCTTGTCGGCTTCGCCCTTTTCGGCTGCCTGAACACCAGCCCTGAAGATAAAGGGATTAAGACTGACTTGTCGCCGTAGATCATGGCGCTGAGCGCGCCTGAACACCAGCCCTGAAGATAAAGGGATTAAGACTTGTGCTTCTTGGACTGCGCCTTCGCTGCCGCCTGAACACCAGCCCTGAAGATAAAGGGATTAAGACGTGCGCACATGCTCGGCACTATCCGCATGATAAAGCCTGAACACCAGCCCTGAAGATAAAGGGATTAAGACCGCACATTAGTCGGGGTGCCTTTGGTCCAGCTATCGCCTGAACACCAGCCCTGAAGATAAAGGGATTAAGACATCATTTTAGTATCCTAGTTTATTGATCCAATTGGCCTGAACACCAGCCCTGAAGATAAAGGGATTAAGACCCTTGGCGGCATCGCCCCAGATCGAAGGGCGGCCTGAACACCAGCCCTGAAGATAAAGGGATTAAGACGATCAATGCGGCTTTCAATTGCTTCCCCATAAAGCCTGAACACCAGCCCTGAAGATAAAGGGATTAAGACCTTACCCCGGTTCGCCAGCGACTTGATGCCGGCGCCTGAACACCAGCCCTGAAGATAAAGGGATTAAGACAAGTGGCGGATACCGACCGCCTGCAGATGTACGCCTGAACACCAGCCCTGAAGATAAAGGGATTAAGACGCACACGCCTTAGTATAATCGCCGGTGCGATCGGGCCTGAACACCAGCCCTGAAGATAAAGGGATTAAGACAGCTTGCGCTTTGCCTTCGCTGCACCCGGTTCGGCCTGAACATCGCGCTGGTGCTGCAGGAGGTCCTTTTATCCGGGCTCCTCGCATGAGGTGCCCCGAAAGGAAAAAGCTAAAATCTTAATGTCATGATCTGCGCATTTTTTCTCCCGAAAGACCGCTTATGGTTGTGTCGTGACATGAAAATAGCCAGGACACCGGCCCGATCTCTTCTTGTGGCGTCATCGGGATTCAGTCTTCCTGGCTGGGCAAAGTTCGCATCCACTATCGCTTGTGCGTCATGCCATGTCGCTCCCCGCCGCTACTATTGCTTCAGGCTCTGGGCACCACAGCGCGTCAGGCCATTACTTGCGGAGGACAACACGTCATGGACACCAGCTTTGAACCCCATCAGCAGCTGTGCTACTACCCGAGCTGCCACCATCAAACGCCCTGGATCCTGCTCGACCTGGATTGCGACCTTTTCATCATGTCGGAGCAAGACCGCAGCGCAAGTACCTGGCTAAGATTTCGCGCATCCTTCGAGCGACATGGCCGCAGCGTCGAGTTGATCGAGGACACGCCGCAATACCTGCATTTCCGTAGCGACGGCAAGCCGGTGTGGGTTTTCCGCGAAGACAATCGCCAGACCCTGAGCCGGATCGAGGCCGCCGGCCTCAAGATCCATCATTTCGTCGGCATCCGCGATGGCTGCAGGGAAGGGGGCAACCACGAGTGCGTCAACGCGCGCCCCTTCCTGAGCTATTTACTGCCTCTGGCCGCAGACGACATGCGATACACCACCGATCACATGGAGGCCCTGCAACTCTCCTGGGATAGGCGCAACAAGTTTCGTTCGGGGGCATGGATGGACTTTTGCATGTCCGAACCTTCCCGCCAGGCTCCCGTTTCCGATGCCCGATTGCGGGAAGATATCCGCTTCGAGCTCCAGGGCGTGCTGGTCAAAAAAGGTGATGTCCTGCGGGAGCTTAGATTTGGCGAGCAGACGACGGAGCTTCGTAAAATGCGTCCATTCCGCCACTCCCATGGAATCGGCATCCTGGCCGAGTATCGGGTCCGTCTGCCCGAGCTTTGTCTCGATGAACGACTTCTTGCGAGTTGCGGTGTGCGCGTGAGATGAATGGCCATTCCCGCGCTTGGAAGCAGGGCCGTTTTCGGCGCCGCTTTTTCCGGTCATGACAGGCGTGGGACGCCGTGAAAGTGCTTGTCGTTCATCACGATGCCAGCCGACAGGAACCGTCAGTCGCCTTTCTGCGCAAGGCGGAAATCGTGGATTTCGGCTTTTCGGAGGATGTCCTGCCTTTGCGGGTGAAGGGCGGTGTGCGTCCGGGATTCCTCGCGCTTGAGCCCCAAGGTCGTCCCCTGGTGGCCAGCCTCGAGTGCAATGCCGCATAGCAAGTTGCTGGGCATCGGGCAGACTGGGGCGTGTGCCCCGGCACCACTGAGGGAGAAACTGGCCAGCGCGCGGTGGCGCGCCTTGCTCAGCTCACTACGGCGTGGGCGTCTCATGAAGGGCGGTGCAGCCACCCTTCATGCCGATGTGGCTCACAGCGAGCCGCGTCGCCCACCACTCAAGCTCATGAAGCTGTAGATGCGGGTGTGCGTCGGCCGCGGGTTGTTGTAAGGCCCGACGTAAACCAGGATCGAATCACCGTCGATCGCCACCCCGTGCACCTGTTCACGATCTGGATAGATCTGGGCGCAGCGGATGACCCGCGTGGAGTTTTCTCCCGGCCGGATGACCTCCAGCGTGTTGTTCGTGGCGTTGTACATCGCATATCCCTGATGTCTCATCATCGTCTCCCGAGTCAGTTGTGGGCGGCCGGCTTGGCCCTCACCATCCAGGCATCCGCCTCTCATGGCAGGAAACATAGTAAGCATCCGGTGCGACAAAGCGTGACGCACCTCGGGCGCACGCTTCAGGTCATCGAAGCACTGCACCCTGCTGAACTGAAAGGAGAAATCATGGGCAAAGTACTCAAGGAGATCGAGGTGACCCTCGACACGCTGGCCGAGTTTCTGGATGACGCGGGTTGGGATGTGGCACCAGCATCCCAACGCCTTGTGTTCCACACGAAAGCGGGCGTCGGTTTTTCTGTCCGCGTCGAATCCGACCGCCATTTCGTGCATTTCAGCACCCATCTGCCGATCCGCAAGGATTTCGAGGATCACCTGGACTTGGTGAATACCCTCAACAACGACGTATTCCTGGGCTGCTTCTCGATTGACGAGGACAAGGACCTGTCGGTCACCTACAGCATGAGTTACGCGCGAGGCCTGATCCTGGCCCAGCTCAGCCGGATCCTCCGCCGCTTCGCTGGCATGCTGGATCACGTCGTGAGCACTTACGACAAGAACGACGACGTGTTCGCCTTCGGCAATAGTGAGCCGGCCGCCAGCGAAACGCCGCACCCTTCACTTCAGTAATGCGGAGGAGTGCCGTCAATAAGTCATAAGACTAAGAAGGCAGGCCATACCGTGAGACCCCTTCCACAGGGACGCATCATCGACCATTGTCGTCACGACCTCGACATGGACGTCGTGCTGGGCGCCACGCCGGAATTCCTGGGGCGCAAGCCGAGCGTGGATGACGTCGAGCAGGCCTTGGGCATGTACGGCATCTGGAACACCGCCCGCGGCCAGGTCACCGACGACGGCGAGATGACCCTCGCGCTGCTGCAAGCCTTGGCCGGGCAAGGCCGCTGCGACGTCAGTCGGGCCGCCTGGGCCTATCGCCACTGGTATCTCGGCGAGCCTTTCGACATCGGCAACGCCAATGCCCTCGAAGACGGCGACCCGGACAGGCCCAACCTGGCAGAGTTCATCACCCGCCGGGCGCTAATGTTCAACTCGGAATCCAAGGCCAACGGCAGCCTCATGCGGGCCACCCCGCTCGGCGTCTGGTCCGCCGTCGCCCTCGAGGAAGCCGTGGACGCCGCCCGCGCCGATGCCCGGCTGACTCGTCCGAATCCCAGCTGCCAATGGTCCACCGCCGCCTGATGCTCAATACAGATGACCACCGCGGCGCCTTCGAGGCTGCCCGGTCGATTCTTCCGGTGGGCGAGGATGACGAAGTGCGCAGCTGGTTGGGCAACGTAGCGGTGGGGCGGCTACCGCCGTTTCATCCCCAGATCGGTTTCGTGATGATCGCCTTCACCCATGCCTTTCACCATCTGTTGCAGCGCACGCCGCATGTGCAGCGTTGCGGGAAACGCTGAGTGGTGGAGTGCCCGTTGTCTTTAAAAAAGAAGATATAGCAATTGGCTGATGCTGTTCACTAAAAACTAATACTGCGCCTTGCACTCATTAGGGAATTAAAAATAATGAAAGATGAAGATTTGAATAACTCCACGCCTGCATCGAATCAACGCGAGCCGAATGCTGAGTCTAGTAAATTGCTTGATGATGCTTCGAGCTCCTTGAAAGGTGATGATGCATCGGGGGTTGAGAGAAGTGTGTTAAATGCAATTGATGGCTCCTTGGGTGAAAGAGAGGGGGATAGACGGTCACTGAGGGAAAGTATTCATGTATATGCAAAGATGGTGTTGAGTGCCAATCCAGCAGAGTCAATTACACAACGGGCGCTAGCCGAAGCTTTGCAAAAAAAATACACTGATGTCTTTGGAAGGTACTCACTAAATTATCTGTACGCAGCTATATCAGGAATCGCAAGACAGCCAAACTCTTGGCTGGCTCAAGTGGATGAAGGCTATGGAATCTATCTGCGCCCAGACGCACCGACCTCGGCAGCGCCCGATATTGATTTTCCGGATGCTCTCGAAAACGGAGATCAAGGAGACATCAAAGCGGGTGAGGACAATGACGGCGTTGGTCAAGGGCGGGATGGCCAGCTCGAAGAAAAATTTAGGGCCATATACATGCTTCATTCGTCTCACTTTGGAAATTATCCGGTGAAAATTGAACACACTAAGGGCGAGCGACGACAGCAAGGTTTTAACAAGTGGAAGTATCCTGATTTGATAGAGCTCGGATGGAACGCTGGCATCGAAAGTGGAAATATCGACAAAACGTCAATTCATCTTAAAAGCATATTGGGTGAGCAGCCATTTCGACTTGATAGCATTGAATTGAAAGTGGAGCTGACCACGTCGTCTTTTAGAGAAAATTTTTTTCAATGTGTAAGCAACTCCATGTGGGCGCACCGTGGGGCGTTAGTTGTTGCTTGCAAGGTGGAAGATAAGCAAATGGCTGACGAGTTGCGGAGGCTGGGAACGTCGTTTGGGATAGCAATTATTTCCTTTGGTTTAAATAAGGAGCACCTCGAATAACCCGAGGTTTTCAGCGAACTCCCACCGCACAACGATGAT
>NZ_JAOAUU010000114.1 GCF_030157465.1 Zoogloea sp. | reverse complement strand
GGGCGACTGAAGTCGCCCCAACAGTCTGCCGCGGCCCCTGCGGGAGACGAATGAAATCAATGGGCAGATTCAGGGTTTTGGACTGCTTGAATCCAGCCTCAACCCCACGCCCGTGAGAAAACCTCATCCAGCGCAGCGGTGATGACGTCCCCTTCGTCCGCAAGTGATCCGACTTTGGGGCCAAGTGTCTTGCAGTCCACCGACACGATATCCAGAGTGTCGAGGATCACTTTGATCCCTTCGATTGCGAAAACCGGATTGACCTTCGAGACGGGCAGCGAGCCCGCCAGAGGGAGCGGCACGACAATCCGCCTCAGGTGCCGGTCGAAGCTCGCCGACTGGACGATCACGACAAACGGGATGTGATCGCGAGTCCGACCAAGGTTGCGATGAACATCAAACTGGCTCTCAAGAAAGCGCAGGGCCGCCCCAAGTTTTTCTTGTCCCCCACGGGGGGCGGGCGGGGCGTAGCCCAGCCCTGGGGGTACTCATAAGCGGTTGTGTTCATCCGCAAAGGATTCATGAGCTTCCCTGTATCGGTTCCAGACGTCGCAGAGTGTGTCCCGCTCACGCTGCAGCTCCTCAGCCTCACGAATTTTTCCTGCGATGAACTCGGCAAGAAGGCTATCCACGGTCGCCGACAGATTGTCCGTGTACTGGCGAGCCTTGACGACCGTCCGCTCGTTCAAGGTCAGGTTGTACGGCCGCTTCGCCGCGTGTGTGGTGTTGCTGTTGATCTTCATGGGAGACCTCCTGTGCGCATTATATGCGCACTCCCCCCAGTGAATGGCCTCGCGCCGGTGGGCTGGACGGATGTCCGACACACATCCACCGGCGCAAGATCATCCGCTCAGCCCCGATGCCGCGGCGTCATGCCTCCAGCCTCAGGACCACCCGATGGCTTTGGCCGTCGTCCGCCAGCGGGATCAATCCATCGCTCCGGGCCATGCCATCCAGGCTCAGGCTCGTCACCTCGCCCGCCGCGGCGCGGGAAACCTCGATGTGGAACAGCGTCTCGCCGTAGCGGTACTGGATCGAGCAGCCCGACCAGTCGGCCGGCAGGCGCGGGGTGAGGCGCAGCACGGCGCCTTCCCGGTGCAGGCCCAGCAGCGATTCGACGGTGAGGCGGTACATCCAGCCTGCGGCACCGGTGTGCCAGCTCCAGCCGCCACGCCCGACATGGGGCTGGCGGGCGTACACGTCAGCCGCGACGACATAGGGCTCCAGCTTGTAGCGTGCGGCCTCTTCGGCCGAGCGGGCGTGATTCACCGGGTTGATCATCGACAGCAGTTCCCACGCCCGCGCCGGCGCGCCCAGCTCGGCAAAGGCCATTGCGGCCCACACCGCCGCGTGGGTGTATTGCCCGCCGTTCTCGCGCACCCCCGGCACGTAGCCGCGGATGTAGCCGGGGGACAGGCTTGACGTATCGAAGGGCGGGTCGAGAAGCTGGATCAGCCCGTCGGCCCGGCGCACCAGGTGGGTGTCCACGGCCTGCATCGCCATGCGCGCCCGCTTGGCGTCGGCGGCCCCAGAGAGCACCGCCCAGCTTTGCGACACCGAGTCGATCCGGCATTCCGGGTTTTCGCTGGAACCCAGCGGCGTGCCGTCGTCGAAGTAGGCGCGGCGATACCAGGCGCCCTGCCCGCTGCCTTCGTCCCCGTCCCAGCCGTGGGTTTCGAGCTTGCCGCCGAGGCGGGTGCGCTCGTCCCGGCACAGTGTGGCAAACACGGCGTCGCCGCGGGCCTCGGCCAGCCCGGCAAACTGGTCGAGCACCGCATACAGGAAGAAGCCCAGCCACACGCTCTCGCCCTTTCCCTCGATGCCGACCCGGTTCATGCCGTCGTTCCAGTCGCCGGAGCCCATCAGCGGCAGGCCATGCACGCCGAAGCTGAGGCCGTGGCGGATGGCCCGCACGCAGTGCTGGTAGATATCCGCAGCCTCGCCCGATACGCCGGGCAGATCGTAGTAGGAATCGTCGCCGAGGCTCACTGCGCGGCCGTCGAGAAAGCCCGCGGACTCGTCCAGCACGGCGCTGTCGCCGGTGACGCTCACGTAGCGGCACACCGCCAGCGGCAGCCACAGGTAGTCGTCCGAGCAACGGGTGCGCACGCCCCGGCCCGATGGCGGATGCCACCAGTGCTGCACGTCGCCCTCCACGAACTGGCGGCTCGCCGCGAGCAGCAGGTGGGCGCGCACCCGCGCCGGCTCGGCATGCACCAGGGCCATCACGTCCTGCAGCTGGTCGCGAAAACCGAAGGCGCCGCCGGATTGGTAGTAGCCGCCCCGCGCCCACAGCCGGCAGGCCAGGGTCTGGTAGATCAGCCAGCCATTGACCATCACGTCCACCGACGGGTCGGGGGTCTGGACCTGCACGGCGCCAAGGGTGTGGCGCCAGTAGGCGCGCACGCCATCGAAGGCCTGGTGGGCCGTGGCCGTGCCGCGGAAACGCTCCGCCAGCCGGCTGGCGTCCTCGTTGCCATGCCCGACACCCAGGCGGAAGACGATCTCCCGCGTGTGGCCGGCGTCCAGCTCGAAGCTGGCCTGGATGGCGGCGCACGGGTCCAGCCCGCCGCCGACCCGCCCGGACAGGCGCTCGCGCTGCAGCGCCGCCGGGTTTGAGAGGGAACCGTTGCGACCGATGAATTCGGTACGGTCGCCGGTGACGCTGTGCGAGGCCTCGTCGGTATCGAGAAAGGCCACGCACCCCGAAAATTCGATGCTGTAGGCGTTGCGGGCGAACAGCGCGCCGCTCGCCGGATCGATCTCGGTGGTCACGTGCATGGCCGATTTGTTGCGCAGATCGCCGAGCACCCATTCCACGTAGGCGGTGGCCGACAGGCGCCGCGCGCGGCCGGAATCGTTGCGCAGCTTGAGCACCGAAAACTTGACCGCCGCATCCAGCGCCACGAACACCGTGAGCTCCGAATGAATGCCGTCCACCCGCGTTTCGAAGATGCTGTAGCCAAAGCCATGCCGGATGACCCAGGCCGCTTCGGCGGCAGCGGCCGGCAGCGGCGTGGGCGACCAGACCTGGCCGGTCTCCTCGTCGCGCAGGTAGAGGGCCTCGCCGCCCGGGTCGCCGAGCGGGTCGTTGTGCCACGGCGAGAGGCGGAATTCGTGGGCGTTTTCGGCCCAGGTGTAGGCGCTGCCGCTTTCCGAAATCAGCGTGCCGAAGTGGGGGTTGGACAGCACATTGGACCAGGGCGCCGGCGTGTGGCGGCCGGGCGCGAGGGTGATGACATACTCCCGCCCGTCGGGGCTGAAGCCGCCCAGCCCGTTGGAGAGGATCCGCTCATCCTCCACCACCGCCGACGGCGCCTCCGGCCAGCGGCTGGAGCGGAACCGGCCCGGCACCAGCAACGGCATGCGTGGCTCGGCCCGCACCCGCTGGTCGAGTTGTTCCATGAGCGTGCCGCGGCCGTCGGTAATCACGGCGCGGGCGACGGCCTGGAACAGCAGCCTGTCCTCGGCGGAAATCTGTTCCACCGGACGCAGGAAGATGCCGCCCGGCTGCTCGCTCAGGCTGGCGCTGCTGCCCGAGGCGACCAGATCGATGATCTGTTCCTGCAGGCGCTGCCGGTAGCCGGCGTGATCCTCGTTCCAGATCACCAGATCCACCGCCAGCCCCTTCAGGCGCCAGTAGGCGTGGGCCTGCACGAGCTGGCGCACGAGTTCGATGTTGGTCGCATCGCCGATCTGCAGGAGCACGATCGGCAGGTCGCCGGAAATGCTGTAGCCCCACAGGCCCGATTGGCCGCGGCGGTTGCGGATCAGGAGCGCGGCGTCGACGCGCAGGGCCGGGCTGGCGTACAGCACGGCACCGGCAAGCCGGGCGTAGAGCTGGGCATCCGCTTCCACGGCGTTGATCTGCTGCAGCTCCACCTGGCAGTGGGTCCAGGCCAGATCGAACACCCGGTCGGAGAGATGACGGTCGCGGTACTTGCCCACCAGGCACACGGCCAGCTCGCGGTTGTCGGCCATGCCGGTGACGATATCGACGGTAACCGACTGTTCCGGTTCGAGGAAGAAGCGCTGGCGGATTGCAACGATGGGGTCGAGCACCGGGCCGTCGCGGCCGGACAGCTCGACGCCCACGTCCATCGCCCGGGGTGCGGCGGTGCTGCGCGTGCGGCCGATGAAGGCGGCGCGATCCGTCTCCCAGGACACGGCGCCAACGTCCACGCCGTGCACGGTCATCAGGTGCAGCATCCACGGTGTCGGCTCCTCCGGGGTGCGCGGCCGGCGCATGCACAGGATGGCCTGCTGCCGGGGCAGGATCTCGGTGGTCACGAACAACTTGCTGAAGGCCGGGTGCAGCGCGTCGGCGGCCGGCGGCGCAATCACCACTTCGGCGTAGCTGGTGACTTCGATCTGCCGGCGCTGCGGCGAGCGGTTGGTCAGGCGGACGCGGCGCAGTTCGATGTCGTCCTCGGGCGACACGACGATCTCGGTATAGGTTTCGATGTCGCCACCGCCTTCGATGGCGTCGCGACGGCGAAACTCGGCCCGCCCTTCGGAGAGGATCGCCTCGTAAGCCGTGGGCCGGCGGCGCGTGGGCTGGTGGGCGGTGCTCCAGAAAGCCCCGCTGTCCACGTCGCGGATGTAGCAGAAGGCGCCCTGGTTGTCGCAGGTGGCGTCCTCCTGCCAGCGGGTCACGGCCAGATCGCGCCAGCGGCTGTAGCCGCCGCCGGCGTTGGTCACCATCACGTGGTAGCGGCCGTTGGAGAGCAGCTGGACTTCGGGGGTGGGCGTGTCGGGGGTGTCGAACACGCGCAGCGGGGTTTCGAGCGGCGTGACCCGGGAATGTAGCTCCGAGAGTTCGGCCGCATGGGAGAACAGCCCCGAAGCGCGTGGAATGCGCTCCTGGAGCAGCGGCATGACGGCCTGGAACAGGCGCTCGGATTCGAAGCGGCGCTGCATCGGGCGGTCCAGCACCAGCCAGGCCAGGGCCAGCAGGCTCATGCCCTGGTGGTGGGCCATGAAGGCCCGCACGATGACCCGCTCCTGCCCCCGGCGCTGACGGCTCGGGGTGTAGTCGATGGCTTCGAAAAAGCCGAACTTGTCGACAAAGCCCTCGGCGGCCAGGCGCTGCAGATTGGCGCAGGCCGCCGCCGGGGCGACCATCAGCGCCATCACCGACGCGTAGGGCGCCACCACCAGATCCTCGGCCAGCCCGCGCTTGAGGCCCAGGCCCGGCACCCCGAAGGCGCGGTACTGGTAGTTGAGCTGGGCATCGACGGTGTTGTAGGCCGATTCGGACATGCCCCACGGCACGCCGCGCTGGCGGCCGTATTCGATCTGGCGGGCCACCGCGGCCTTGCCGGTCTGGTCGAGCAGGGTGCGCTCGTAGGTGGGCATCACCAGCTGCGGCATCAGGTACTCGAACATCGACCCGCTCCACGACAGCAGCACCGGCTCGCCGCCGGCCCGGGTAAGCAGGCGGCCGAGGGCGAACCAGCTTTCCTTGGGCAAGGCGCCCTGGGCGATGCCGACAAAGCTCGCCAGCCGCGCCTCCGAGGCCAGCAGGTCGTAGCAGCTGGCGTCCATGCGCCGCTCCTGCACGTTGTAGCCGATGGAGAGCAGATGCCTTGATGCATCGAACAGAAAATCGTAATCCATGATCGCCAGCGCGCCAGCCTGCCGGGCCAGCCCTTCGATGGCGGCGAGGCGGTCGCGGGCGCGGGCAGCGCCTTCGGCCATGCGGTGCATGAAATCCTCGAGCCAGGCGCGCTGGGCCGGGGTGGTTTCTTCGTCGAGGCGGCTCCGGATCAAGGCACAGAGCGGGCCACCCTGGGTTGCCAGGCTGCGCAGGGTCGGCAGCCCGGCCTCGGCGGCCACCTGGTCCGGCACGCCGCCCACGCCGCGGGGCGGATCAATAAGCAGCAGCCACGGCGCCAGGTATTCAAGCTCGTCCTGTGCCCCGCGAAGCTGCTGGAGCAGCGCCTGCGCCCAGCGCAGAACCTCGCGCCCGGTTTCGTCGGCGGCTTTCGGCCCGGCCTCGATCCCCGCCAGCAGATCGGTGGCACACGCGCTCAGCGCGGCAAGCCTCGCATGCAGTGCCGGCAGGGTTGCCGGCGGCGCCAGGCGGGTCGCCTCCAGCGCATTGCGGCAGGCCGACAGGCGCGTACCGGCGGAGGTGTCCGCCGCAAGCTCGAGCGCCTCGGCGAGCACGCCCAGGGTATCGCCAAGACCTTCGAATACCCGCGTGGAGGCGACGGGCTCGTCGGCCAGGGCCAGCAGGCCGGCACGCAGGGTCAGCAGATGGCCGGCCAGGTTGCCGCTGTCCACCGTTGAAACGTAAAGCGGCGGCAAGGGCTGCAGGGTCCGGGTGTCGTACCAGTTGTAAAAGTGGCCCCGGTAGCGGGGCAGCCCGTCCATGGTGCGCAAGGTGTTGGCGGTTCGCTCCATCAGCGGGCCGGCCAGGATGTAGCCGAAATCCCAGGCCGCCAGATTGGCCAGCAGGGCCATGCCCATGTTGGTGGGCGAGGTGCGATGGGCCAGCGTGGCGACGCGGTATTCCTGAAAGTTGTCGGGCGGCAGCCAGTTGTCGGCAGGGCCGACGAAGGTGTCGAAGTAAGACCAGGTACGCCGCGCGACCCGGCGCAAGAAGAGCGTCTGCTCGGCACTCAGGGCCGCCTTGCGGGCAGCCAGCGGCCGGCTGATCCACCAGGCCAGCGCCGGCGAAACAAACCACAGCAGCAACACCGGCGCGGCCACGGCCAGCGCGGACGGCGCCCACACGGCCAGACCGAGGCCCAACCCCACCGCCAGCGCCGGGCCAAAGCCCATCTGGATGAAGGTGGCGACGAGCCCGTCCCGGGAGCGTGCGCCGAGCTTCCGCTCGACCTCGCTGGACGGACACCATTCGAGCAGGCTGCGATGGCTCACGCCCATCCGCCACAGGGTGCGGACGATGGCATCCAGGCTGAAGGCCGCCTCGTAGGGCAGGCAGGCGAATTCGAAGCCGAGTTGTGCGGCCCGGCGCGAGGCCGAATCCAGCACCGCCGACAGGTGCTGGCCGAGCAGCACTTCATCCGGCTTTCTCAGCATGTCGAGCACGGCGGCGCACACGGCCGGCAGCACCACGATGCCGATCAAAAGCGCGGTCCACCGCAACGACGGCACCAGCAGCGCCCAGCCCAGCGCCAGCACCACCACCAGCGCCCCCGGCACAAGGCTGCGCCGCAGGTTGTCCGCGAGCTTCCACTGGGACAGGGTCGACAGGGGGTTGCGCTGGCGATGCTCGCCCGTGCCGTCGGGGCCATTGGCGCAGGCGCAGGGCACCTTGCGCAGCAGCCACGCGGCCAGTTGCCAGTCACCGCGAATCCAGCGGTAGCGGCGGCTCACATCGACGCGGTAGCGGGCCGGAAAATCTTCGTACAGCAGGCCGTCACTGAGCAGGCCGGCGCGGGCATAGCAGCCTTCGAGCAGGTCGTGGCTGAGAATCCGGTTGTCGGGAAAGCGGCCGCCCAGCGCCCGCTCGAAGGCGTCCACGTCGTAGATGCCCTTGCCGATGAAGGAGCCTTCGCCGAACACGTCCTGGTACACATCCGACACGGCGCGGGTGTAGGGGTCGATGCCCGGCTCGCCGCCGTAAAGGCGGGCGTAGCGCGAGCGGCTGGCCCCCGGCAGGCTGATGCCGATGCGGGGCTGGAGGATGCCGTAACCGGCCACGACCCGCCCTGCCCGCTCGTCGTACACCGGCTGGTTGAGCGGGTGGGCCATGGTGGCGACGAACTGCCGGGCCGCATCCCGCGGCAGCTCGGTGTCGGTGTCGAGCGTGATCACGTATTTCACGCCGGCGAGCGCCGCGGTGTCGCCAACGAGGGTGGCAAAACCGTCGCCCGAGCCGCCAAGAAGCAGCGCGTTCAGCTCGGCCAGCTTGCCGCGCTTCCTCTCGGCGCCCATCCAGCAATGCTCCTGCGGGTTCCAGCTGCGCGGGCGGTGGAACAGGAAAAAAATATCCCGGCCGGCCGTGGCGTAAGTTGCGTTGAGGGCCTCGACGCCGGCACTGGCCAGCTCCACCAGCGCTTCATCAGCGGGCAGCGACGCCTCGGCCGCGTCGAGAAAATCGGTAAGCAGGCCAAACTGCACGTGCTCGTCCCGGTTTGCCAGGAAGCGCACTTCCAGCGCTTCGAGCAGGCTTTCGACCCCCGATGCGCTGCTCAGCATGGTCGGCACCACCACCAGGGTGCGCGATTGCGGCGGAATGCCCTCGGAAAAATCCATCCGCGGCAAGGGCCGCGGCGTAACCAGCAGCGTGGCCAGCCAGTTGGTCAGCGCCACCCCGAGCTGGCTGGCCACCGGAATCGCCAGCACCGCCAGCGGCAGCAGCGCCCAGGCCGGCCAGCCGGCGCCCAGGGCCTCGTGGAGCAGCACGCCGCCAACCAGCGCCGTGATCAGGGCAATGCCGCCGAGGTAAATCAGCAAGAGCACGCGACGGGCCAGCCGGCGCAGGCGCTCCGCAAAGCCGGCACGCACTTCGGCCTCCCGCTCCAGCTCCGGCAGCCCCGCGTCGATGAGGTAATAGCCGACGTGGGCCCCGCGCTCCCCGGCCGTCGCCGCGCGGGCGAGGTCCACCGCCTGGCGGGCCACCTCGCGCTCGGTCAGGCGGCCCTTCTTCGCGATGTCCTCGACGGCATGGCGATAGCGGTCGCGGGTGGCAAAATCCATCCGGCCGTAAACATCGCCGGGGTCTCCCAGCAGGGTCTGCTCGACCAGGCTCAGGCTCTCGACGAAATCCCGCCAGTCCATGGCCCCGAGCACGCGCAGGCTGCCGATGCTGTTGCTGATGGAAAGCTGGTCGGCCGCCTGTTGCTGGTTTTCCGATTGCACCAGGCCGGCAATGGTCTGGCCCGACTGGGCCAGACGCTGTTCGACCCAGGTTAGCGGCAAGGCCAGCGCCGGCCCCCGGCCCTGCAGGCGGCGCGCCAGTTCGGCGACAAAGGCACCGCCCATCGGCGGCTCCGAGCGCACCATGTCGGCCACTACCAGGATCAGGCTTTCCGGATCGGTTTCGACGGCAGCGCTCATGCGGTCGGCCCATGAATCGGCCAGCCCCCGCTCGATCCAGCCAGCCGCAACCCCCGCGCTGACCCGCCGGAGGTTCTCGATCACGGCCAGCCGCAGCATGATCGGAATGGCCCACAGCTCCCCCAGCTTGAGGGGGCTGATGGTCTGGTAGGCCGCCACGAAGCGGGCGAGATTTTCCGCATCCACGCGGCCATCCCCGTGGGCCACCGCCTCGAGGGCAATGTCGTAGACCCGCGGCCGGCCGGCCGTTGCCGAGCCGCCGTCCAGGCGCGGGAGTTCGCGGCTGTAGCCCTCGGGCAGCAGCCGGCGGGCCATGCGGATCTGTTCTTCGATGAGATAGAAATTGTCGAGCAGCCACTCGCCGGCCGGAACGATGCGCCGGTTGTCGGCCACCGCGCTGGTAAGCAGCTTGCACGTGTCGAACAGCGTGGTTTCGTTGTCGTCCAGCCGGGCCAGCAGGCGGTCGGGCACCACCCGGCCCTGGGCAAGGAAGTGGGAGTCGGCCAGCACCTTGCCGTGCTGGGCCATCTGGTCGGCGCCGAACAACTCGGCGCGCAGCGGCGGCTCCGTGGCGACGGCTTGCCGCGGCCACATTCCACCCAGCCGGCCAAGCAAGCCGGCCTTGAACTCGCGATAGCTCATCGGCAGGACGCTCACAGGGGGACCACCACGCAGGGGGGCGGCACCTCGCGGCACCCGGAATCGAAAGCCAGAGGCTGCAATTGATGGGCAGAAGCCGCCATGGGACACCTTTAAGCAGTACCGCCATGCAACGGCTGACGATGGACCGGTGCTTGAGCCGGCGTCGCCTTCCGGCGGACCTGCAACCCACCGGAAAAAATGACCCTGGCAAAAGCACCAACACATCCTAACGGGAGCACTGCCGCGGGTCGGTGCGCTGTCGCACATAGGCCCGGCCCCGGCGGATTCGCCATGCCATGGCCCCCATGTGCGCCAACGCACCGACCGAACCCCCCGGCCAGTCCACCCTGAATCCAGAGCTTTGACGCGGCGTGCATCCGATACGCCGAGGATTCCGGCGCCCCGACTCCCCGGGAACGACATCACCGGCCTCCACAAGGCACGCCACGAGGAAAAAACGATGAAAAACCCACCCATGCCATTTGCCACCCTCAACCTCGACACGATGGAGGCCCGCAGGAAGGCACTGCTCGCCGGCATCACCATCCTGCCGGCGATCTTCCTTCTGCTCATGCTGAGCGGCTGTGCGAGCACCCCCGCCCCCACCGAGCAGATGGCCGTATCGAGCGCAGCGGTCGGCCAGGCCGGCAGCGCGGGCGCTGGCGAAATGGCCCCCGTCGAATTGCAGATGGCGCGCGAAAAACTCGACAAGGCCAAGCTCGCCATGACCAAGGAAAACTTCGACGAGGCCCGCAAGCTGGCCGAGCAGGCTCAGGTCGACGCCCAGCTGGCCGAGGCCAAATCCCGCTCCGGCACGGCCCGCAAGGCCGCCGGCGAACTGCGCGAAGGCGTTCGCGTGCTGCGCGAAGAACTCGACCGCAAGAACAAGTGATCGCCCCGACACGCCCCCTCAAACACAAGGAATGACCATGACCCAGAACCGGATCTTCGCGATGAGCCTCATCGTACTTGCAACCCTCGCCGGCTGTAGCTCGCTGCCCGCCAAGAATGCCCTGCTGGACGACGCCCGCAGCGACTACCAGCTTGCCCAGAACACCCCGCAGACCCGCGATTTCGCCAGCAGCGAGATGAAGCTGGCGGATGACGCCCTCAAGCAGGCCAATGCCGCCTCCGAACGGGGCGACAAGCCGGCCGACGTGGATCACCTGGCCTATCTGGCCAAGCAGCGGGTCGCCATCGCACAGGAAACCGGGCGCCAGAAAGCGGCCGAAAAAGCTGTCGACAACGCCGAAGCCAGCCGCGACAAGGTACGTCTGGCCGCCCGCACCACCGAGGCCGACACGGCCCGCCGCAGCGCCGACAGCGCGCGTCAGGACAGCGACGACGCCCAGGCCAGAAATCGCGCCCTGGAAGCCGAGCTGAAGGCCCTCAACGCCAAACAGACGCCTCGCGGCATGGTCATCACCGTCGGCGATGTGCTCTTTGATACCGACCGCTCCGAGATCAGGTCGGGCGGAAACCGCAACCTGGAACAGCTGGTCGCCTTCCTCAAGGCCTATCCCATGCGCAAGGCCGCCATCGAAGGCTTCACCGACAACACCGGCAGCGACAGCCACAACCGCGCCCTGTCGGGCCGACGCGCCGACGCGGTGCTCGCCGCCCTGGTGGACATGGGCATTGCCAGCGAGCGCCTCATCGCCCGTGGCTACGGCGAAGCCTTTCCGGTGGCCAGCAACGCCGACGCCACCGGCCGTCAGATGAATCGCCGGGTGGAAATCGTGCTGTCCGACGAAACAGGCAGGGTCAGCAGCCGCTGAACACCCGCGCCTGAACAGAAGGGGCCGGGGTGGCACATCGCCACTCCGGCCCCTTTTCGTAGCGTCTTTTGCTCAGTTTCGTAGGTCGGGTTAGCCCGCAGGGCGTAACCCGACGCCTCCACCTCGCATTCGATGTCGGGTTACGCTGCGCTAACCCCGACCTACTACCTGCTTTCTTCAGGGCTCCTGGGGCCGAAGGGGGCGCGCAAGGTGAGCAGGCTGCGGATTCGGGGCCGCTCGCACGACCCCCACGCAAAGGCCCAGGATGCCCAGTATCTTGTTCATCGTCTGCACGGTGCCCTCGCTGCGGCCCTGCTCGATGTCCTGCAGCGTCTTGGTTCCGACTCCGGCAAGCTTGGCCATCTCGGGGCTTGTGAGCCGGAGCGTCCGTTTGATGAAGACGACCGACTCACGCAGGGACCACTCGGGGTGCGCCAGCACTGTTTCAACCACGGTGCGCCGCAGCTTGATCTGCTCTGGCAGCGGGATAGGGTTGTAGCGCTTGTCCATCAGCGGACTTCCTTCATCTCGCGCGCAAGTCGGGCAAGCGTCCTTGCCAATGCCGCATGCACATCGGGTTCGAGCCCCATTGCGAGGCCATCCTCGATGATCCGATCAAGGCGCGGCCCCATGTCCTGCAGCCCGGCAACCAGGCACGCCCGGTTCAGCGGGCGCGCGCAATCGCGTGCAATGCCCTCCACGGTATCGAGCACCGTTGTCCAGTCCGGCCGGCTGGGGTCGGTTCTCTCGCACGCCCATCGCGTGCGTCTTGCAATGCCGTCGGGATGCAGGAACATCGGTGCAAAATCGAAAAGCGGCGTGAGCTCTACACGACCATCGAAGCTTCGCTGAATTGCGGTATTTCTGGCGTGGTTATCGGTGTTTTTCAAGGCCAGATTGGCAACATCCCGTTTGATGTATTCGAGCACCTGGGCTTGCGCGTCAGTGCAATAGCGCAGCAGACATTCAACAACCCGCTCGTGTGTCATAGAGGCGCCGAACCCAGGCGTATTGGTCAACGCGGCAACGCTCTCCTGCCCCAGCCTGATCACCCCGTGCTCCACGATCTGGCGGTCAAAGCGCGGGATGAACAGCACGCGCTCATTGAATGTGAGCTTTGCATGGACCCGCAAACCCAATTGCCCGGCAATATCCATGTAGATCGCTTCATGCCGCAGGATTTTAGCCAGCGCCGGGTTGGCCCCCCGGCCAAACTTGACGATGAAGTGCTCCATCGCATCTTCGTCGGCAACGGTATGGTCCAGGTAAAGGAGGCCATCCTTTGCGCGAGTCATGAGCAGCTTGGGCCACTCGCCCTGCACACCCGACGAGCCCGCGATAAAAAGCCCGTGACTGGCCAGATGCTCGGCAAACTCATCGTCTCGCGCCGCGACTTCGGCATCGGTGAAACCATAGCGGGGCCCCGCATTGTGCAGAAGCCAGGTCGCGGCTTCCTTTACCCGAAGGTTACCGATCGAGTTACCCGCGCCGGCCAGGAGCAGCGGCCAATCCGCGGGCGCCCCTGCCGTTTCCGGGAGATCGAGTCGGCGCAGCAGCTCTCCCCGACCAAACCCCTGAGGAAGCAGATCGAGGAGGATCACGGGCCAATGCGCGAATTCCACCGGTGCGAAGCTTACGGGGAGCTGGCTCGAGAGTGCATGCGCATCGATCGCGCCCTTATACATCCCGACCCAAGACCCATCGTAGCCGAGGTAGGTGGCCGCTTGACCGCCCTGCTCTTCGGGGCCGATCAGCGTGACACTGCCTACGTCATGCCACTGGCCATCGACATGCAGCTGGAGTTCGCAGTTTTTTTTCACCCTCTTATTTTAGTGTATTTCTATACAAAAAATAGGGAGGTGTCGCGATTTAATAGATAGAAATCTATACCATTTATATGTTTTGCCGGGTCAGTTCGATGTCGGGTTACGCTGCGCTAACCCGACCTACCCAGGGGCTGCTCGACGAAACAGTAGCTTGAAAAAACAGCTTCCTTTTGCTCAGCCCGGCTCCAGCAACTGCCCGAAAGCCTCGGCGGACAGCGGGCGGCCGAGGTGATAGCCCTGCCCTTCGTCGCAATGCTGGGCGCGCAGGAAGTCGAGCTGGGCCGGGGTCTCGATGCCTTCGGCGATCACCCGCTGCTTGAGGTTGCGCCCCATTTCAATCACCGCGCCGACGATGGTGGCGTCGTCCGGATCGGTGGCCACGTCGCGCACGAAGGACTGGTCGATCTTCAAGGTGTCGATGGGAAAGCGCTTGAGGTAGCTGAGGCTCGAATAGCCGGTGCCGAAGTCGTCGATGGCCAGCTTCATGCCCATCTTCTTGAGGGCGGCCAGCACCTGGGCGGACGAGGTCGCGTCGTGCATCAGGATGCTCTCGGTCAGTTCCAGTTCGATGAAGCGCGGCGCCAGGCCGGTTTCCGCCAGGATCTCGGCGACGCCGGAAATAAAATCCTTGTGGCGGAATTCGGCCGCCGAAATGTTGACCGAAATCGGCACCGTCGCCATGCCCGCGTCCTGCCAGCTGCGGACTTGCCGGCAGGCCTCGCGCAAGACCCAGCGGCCGATCGGCACGATCAGGCCGGATTCCTCGGCAATGGGCACGAATTGCGCCGGCAGAACGATGCCGAGCTGCGGATCCTGCCAGCGGATCAAGGCCTCGGCGCCGGTCATCACGCCGGAGGCCAGATCGATCTGCGGCTGGTAATGGAGCAGGAACTCGCCCTGCTTGAGGGCGCGGCGCAGGCTGCTCTCGACAAACAGGCGCTGGACCGCGCGGGTGTTCATGTCGGTGCGGAAGAACTGGTAATTGTTCCGCCCGTTGGCCTTGGCGTAGTACATGGCCGTGTCGGCGTTCTGCAGCACCGCGTCGGCGCTGCTGCCGTCGTCGGGATAAACGCTGATGCCGATGCTGAGCGTCACATGCAGCTCGTGCCCGCCGATGTGCTGCGGATGGGCGAAGGCCAGCAGCAGCTTGTCGGCGACGCGGGCGGCGTCGTCGATCCGCTCGATTTCGGACAGCAGGATCACGAACTCGTCGCCCCCCTGGCGGCACACGGTGTCGGTGTTGCGCACGCAGGCCACGAGGCGTTCGGCCACCGCCTGCAGCAACTGGTCGCCGATGGCGTGCCCCAGCGAATCGTTGATGTGCTTGAAGTAGTCCAGGTCGAGAAACAGCAGCGCCACCTGCTTGCGGCGCCGCCGGGCGAGGCCGATGGCCTGGGACAGCCGCTCGGTGAGCAGGGCCCGGTTGGGCAGCCCGGTAAGAAAATCGTGGTGGGCCAGGTGGGCCATCTTGGCGGCCATGGCCCGGGATTCGCTCACGTCGTGAAAGACGATCACCGCGCCCGTCACGCGCCCTTCGCGGTTATGGATGGGCGCGGCGGAATCCTCGATCGATGCTTCGATCCCGTCCCGGCGCAGCAGCACGCAGTCCGACGCCAGGCCGACGATGCGGTCCTCGCGCATGGCGAGCTGGGCCGGGTTCGGCGCCGTCTCGCGGCTGGCGCCGTCGACAATGTGGAAAACCTCCGCCAGGGGCCGGCCCAGGGCCTCGTCCCGTTGCCAGCCCGTCATGGTTTCCGCAACCAGGTTGAGGTAGGTGACGTTGCCCGCGGTGTCGGTGGTGAGTACCGCGTCGCCGATGGAATTGAGGGTTACCTGGGCCCGCTCCTTTTCGGCGAACAGGGCCTCTTCGGCCATGCGCAGCACCCGATCGGCGGCCTTGCGCGCGGTGATGTCCTCAACCGTCAGCACATGCCCCAGCGGGCCGGCGCCGTCGGTCATGGCGGCGGCATTCAGGCGTACCCAGACGATCTGTCCGTCGGCCAGCACAAAGCGCACTTCCGACTGGTAAGGCGTCGGCCCCACCGCGGCATTCCACCATTCGGCCAGCGCCCGCTGGCGATCTTCCGGGTGCACCGCAAGCTGCCAGTCGGAGCCCAGGGTGTGCTCGAAATCCAGCCCGACGATCTTTTGGTAGGCGGGATTGGTATACACGCAGGCCCCGTCCCGGTCGGAGACGAAGATGCCCAGCGGCGACGCGTCGCTCATCGCCCGGAAGCGGGCTTCGCTGCGCCGCAGGGCATCCCGGGCCGCCTTGCGGCCCAGCAGGTAATCCAGCGCCCGCGGCAGCCAGTGGGCATCCACGTGGCCCATGACGAGGTAGTCGTCGGCACCGTGCCCCACGGCGGCTCGGGCGGTCGCCTCGTCGCTGGCGGCGGAAAGCACCAGGATCAGCGCGTCCGGGGCCGCCTGGCGAATCTGCTCGAACACCTCGAAGCCGCGGGCGTCCGGCAGCATCAGATCGAGCAGCACCACGTCCACGGCGCCCTTTTGCAGCCGCAGCAGCGCGTCGGCGCAGAGGCCTACCGATTCAACGTGAAAAACCGGCCGCCCCACGCCGGCCAACACCTCCCGGATCCGCTTGGCGTCGACCGCGTCGGACTCGACCAGCAGAACACTTACCGGCGGGTTGATCATGGCAACGTCAGTGCAGGGCCGTGGAGCTGCCAATGGCCTTGCGGCGCAATACGGAAGCACGCAGATTGCCTTCCCAGCTGCAGCCCATCGCCGAACAGCGGTAACGGCGCAGAGCCACGAAAGCGCTCAACAGCACATCCACGAAACGCCGCGGCACCCGGTAAGCCGCACTGTGGCAACGGGGACATTCGACGTCGTGGTGATGGCGTACGGGGTCGCCGGCGGTCATGCACGGGGCGGAACCGTCTCCGTGGCGAGGGCATCCTCCCCCTCCCAGACCTTGAGCCTGGCCTTCGACTTGTTGGCCTGTCGCCGGCTTTCCCGGGCATTCAGGCTTTCGATCATCTGCACGGCAAAGACAGACAGACCCGCATCGTCCGGCGCCAGTGGCGGCGTAAAGCGCATGAAGCTGCTCATGATTCGAATCCTTCCGTCAAAACGCCGGCCCCGCCGGTCCGCCAGCCATGTGCGGCACCTGCGGGGCCAAACGGGGCGCGGCGTTCAATTTTTATTGAGTTCCTCGAAGCGCTTGATCTGCTCCTCGGCCTCGTCCTTGGTGACGCCATAGGCTTCCTGGATCTTGCCGGCCAGGGTGTCGCGCTTGCCGGCAATCACGTCCAGGTGATCGTCGGTGAGCTTGCCCCACTGAGCCTTGACCGTGCCTTTGAATTGCTTCCAGTTACCTTCAACGATGTCCCAGTTCATTTGAATCTCCTTGAGTGCGTTGCTTGGCTGGCCGGCGACATTGCCGGCCAGGCCTGCGGGTCAGCGGCGGTTGATCAGCACGCCGGCCAGGAAGCCGAGCACTGCCGCGCCAGCCAGCACTTGCCACGGGTGTTCCCGGACAAAGTGGTCGGTGACGTCTGCCGTGTGGCGAACCTGCCCGGTGACGTTGCTGCGGGCCTGGAGGAAACGGCTCCGCGCATCGCCCATTGCGTCTTCAACCGCAGTGCGGGCGCTGGCCAGGCCTTCCGTCGTGGAATGGGCAACATCGGTCAGCAGTGCGTCGGCGCTGCCGACCATTCCTTTGAAATCGTTCATGAACATCTCCTCCCGGCAATCGCCGGCATGTAATTCGGGGGCGCCTCGAGCGTCATGTCAGCCATGACGAAAAGCGTCCGGCGCGTCTGCCGTCACGGAGATCCGGACGGCGGACAGCTTTTGCCACAAGCCTGCCGAGGGCCATCGTGGCCTTCGACGCCCGCGCCGTCAGTGCGCCACCGAACACAGCCCGGCCGGAATCTGGCCGCGCCGTATGTGCGCTGTCGTACAGACCCCGCCCATGCCCGTATCCACAATGAATCGCTTATCAAGAAAGGAAGTCCATCATGCTGATCGTCTTCAAATCCGCCGCCAGCGGCGACATCATCACCTTCGAGAAGAACGCCCGGGAAATGCTCGATGTGCTCGGCAAGGACCGGGACGAGGGCAAAGGCATCGTCACCGTGGACCAGCTTCCGGCGGCCATCGACCGCCTGAAGCAGGCCATCGCCGAAGACTCGGCCCGTCATGCCGCAGCACCCGACGACGAAACGCCCGCCGCCAGCGGAGCCGGGGATGGCGTGAGTTTTCACCAGCGGGCGGTGCCGCTGCTCGACATGCTGGAGCGCGCCCTGAAAGACGCGGTGCCGGTTACCTGGGGGGTTTGAAATCCGCCCCCGGCGCCGGGCTGGCGGTCGCCACGGCCTGGCGCCGCGAGTACCACCGCATGAGCGGCTGCACCGAAATGCCGTGGACGAGAATGGATGCGGCCACGGTGAGCAGGGTCAGCGTGATGAGTTCGTTGGCCAGCGCGCCCTCAACCCCATGGTGCAGCGCATACATCAGGTAGAACACCGAGCCGATGCCGCGAATGCCGAACCAGCCGATCATCACCCAATGATGGCGGGGCAGTTTCCGGCCGGGCGTCAGGGCCAGCACGGCCAGCGGACGCAAAACCACGAACAGCAGCGGGATGAACCACCATTTGAGCAGCGACGGCATGGTGTAGGGCAGCATCGCCCCGATGATCAGCACGATGGCCGGTTCGGCCAGTTTTTCGAGTTGCTCGTTGAAGCCCTCCACGGCCCGGGTCATCGCCGCGCTGGCGTGGTGCGAGTGGCTTGCCCGCTCGTCCTCGCCCCGCGACGGATCCCCGCGGGGCGCCCTGCCGAGGGGCACCGAGCCCACCAGCGGCTGCTCCCGCACCCGGTGCAGGGCCAGCCCCGCCGCAAACACCGCAAGAAATCCCGATGCCTGGCACAGCTGTGCCGTGCCGTAGGAAACCGCGATGAGCCCGAGACACAGAAACTCGTGGAGCCCCATCGCGCTGTGGTGCCGCGTGCGCAGATAGACCACCAGCCGGCCGATCAGCTTGCCGAGGATCGCCCCGATCACCAGGCCGCCGGCCGTGGCCCACAGCAGATCCATCACCCACCAGTGCCAGCCGCCCTCGCCCAGATCGTGCAGCCCCATGAGCCCGAGGCCGAGCAGCACGAAGGGAAAGGCCGAACCGTCGTTGAGCGCGCCTTCGCCGGCGAGGCTGAAGCGGACCCGGTCGGGCCGGGTGCCCGGCTCCGCCTGAACCCCCGAAGCCAGCACCGGATCGGTCGGCGCCAGAATGCCACCCAGCAGCACCGCGGCCCCGAGGGGCAGATTCAGCCCCCACACGCCGACCGCCGCGATCAGCCCCACGGTGATCGCCATCGACGGAAAGGCCAGCCCCAGCGGGAGCAGCCAGCGGCGGTCACGCATCGGCACCCCGAGCTTGAGCCCGACCGCGAACAGCGAAATCAGCAGCGCCAGCTCGGCCATCAGCTCGAGCGTGCCCGCACGGAGCACGGGGTCGGGCTGGATCAGCCCCAGCCCTCCCGGCCCGAGGCCATAGCCCAGGCCCAGGTAGATCATCGCGCTGCTGAGGGGCAGGCGCTCCAGCAGCGTCCCCGCCAGCACCATCGTAACCAGAAGCACGCCGATGAAAAGGGACCAGTGAGCAGCAGACATGGGGAGGCACACCGAGGAATCGCGCGCGTCTCTCGTGTCGAGTGTCGCGCAAGCGTTGACTGTCATTCGGCAGCAATGCTGCGCTGTGCGTATCCGGGCTTCTGTGCGCTAGCGCCCCGACAGGCCTTTAGCCCGGCGCCACCCTGCGGGGAATCGCCCCTGGAAGAGCCCCTTGCCAGGAGCCCCCGCCATCAGGAGAGCCCCGTGTCGATTGCCCCCTCTGCTGCCAGTTGCAATCACCTGCTCGCCGCGCTGCCGCAGTGCGAGCTCCTGCAGCTGCTCGACAAGTGCGAAGCGGTGGATCTGAAGTTCGGCGAGATTCTCGCCGAACCGGGGGAGCCCATTCGCCATGTGTATTTTCCGACTCACAGCGCCATCGTGCTGGTGACGCTGATGGATGACCGGGCCAGCCTGGAAGTGGGGCTGGTGGGCAACGAGGGCATCGTCGGCACCGCGCTGGTCCTCGACATGGCGGTGTCGCCCCAGCGCGCCCTGGTGCAGGTGCCGGGCGCCGCCCTGCGCATGGAAGCCGACCTGTTTCGCCAGGCACTCGAGGCCAGCCCCGAGCTGCAGCATGTGCTCAAACGCTATGTGCATGCGGTGATGGCCCAGCTGGCGCAAACGGCGGGCTGCACCCGTTTTCACGTGGTGGAGGCGCGACTGGCCCGCTGGCTCCTGATGACCCAGGATCGCGCCCACGCGGACAGTTTTCATGTCACACACGAATTCCTGGCCCAGGTGCTGGGCGTGCGCCGCGTCGGCATCACCCGGGCGGCCACCACGCTGCAGGGCCGTGGCTTGATCCGCTATGCCCGCGGCAACATCACCCTCCGCGACCGGGCCGGCCTGGAGGCCGCCGCCTGCGGCTGCTACGCGGCTGACAAGCTGAGCTACGCCCAAAGCATGGCCCACCCACCGCTAAGGCCGGCCGCATGACGCGCCCTGCGCTGGTGATCACCTGCGAGCATGGCGGCAACCACATTCCGGCTGTCTATCGCCCGCTTTTTGAGGGGCAGGACGCCGTGCTGCAATCCCACCGGGGCTTCGACGCCGGCGCGCTGAAAATGGCCCAAACCCTGGCCGACGCCTTCGGCGCGCCGCTGGTGTCCGCCACCGTGAGCCGCCTGCTGGTGGATCTGAACCGCTCGACCCACAACCCGACGCTCCACGCCGAAGGGGTCCGCCGGCTGCCGGCAACGCAGCGCCAGGAGATCCTGACCCGCTTCTACCAGCCCTACCGGAGCCGCGCCGAACAGGCGATCCGGCAGGCCATTGCCGACAACGGCGCCGTCATCCACCTCTCGTCCCACAGCTTCACGCCGGAGCTGGACGGCAGGCTGCGCAAGGCCGACATCGGCCTCCTCTACGACCCGCGGCGCCCCGGCGAAGTGGCCCTGTGCCAACACTGGAAGGCCGCCCTCGCCGCCACCGCGCCGCAGCTCACGGTGCGCCGCAACTACCCCTACGCCGGCAAAGGCGACGGGCTGACCGCCTGGCTGCGGCGCTGCCTGACGCCGGATGTTTATATTGGCGTCGAGCTGGAAATCAACCAGAAACACGTGACCGCCGAAGGCGACTGTCCGGCGCTCCGCCAATGGATCGTCGAATCCCTGCGCGAAGCGCTCCCCCACATGCAATCCCATCCCCCCCGCGACAGAGGTTCCCCGCCATGAAAATCCGCATCGGTTTCAGCCTGACCTACGACTGCCCCCAGCCCACCCCGATGATCCTGAACCTGAGCGTGCACTTCTCGCGCATCGACGACATGATCGTCCCGGATCATCTGCTCGCCGACCCGCCCGTGCCGCTCACCGGCTTTCGCGACAGTTTCGGCAACTGGAGCACCCGGCTCGTCGCCCCCAAAGGCCTGTTCACGCTGTCCAACGACGCCCTTGTGCGCGACAGCGGCGAGCCGGACATCATCGCCCCCCAAGCCCGGCAGACGCCGGTGAATGAACTCCCCGACGACACGCTGATGTATCTGCTGGGCAGCCGCTACTGCGAGACGGATCGCCTGTCCGACGTGGCATGGAAGCTGTTTCACCACACGCCGCCGGGCTGGGCGCGGGTCCAGGCCATTTGCGACTACGTGCATGGGCACATCGAATTCGACTACGCCCACGCCCGCCCGACCAAGACCGCCTGGGATGTCTGGCAGGAGAAAGTCGGCGTGTGCCGCGACTTCGCCCACCTGGCCATCACCTTCTGCCGCTGCATGAACATCCCGGCCCGCTACTGCACCGGCTATCTGGGCGACATGGGCGCGCCTCCGCCCTACGGGCCGATGGACTTCGCCGGCTGGTTCGAAGCCTGGCTCGACGGCCGCTGGTACACCTTCGATGCCCGCAACAACGTGCCGCGCATCGGGCGCGTGCTGATTGCCCGCGGCCGCGACGCCACCGACGTGGCCATCAGCAACACCTTCGGCCCCAACACCCTGAAAAACTTCATCGTCCGCACCGACGAGGTGGACGAAGGCGCGTCCGCGTAAACGGGTTTCGAGGCCGCGATGAAACCCGCACATCACCCCGCTCGCAGCGGCATGGCACTGAACGACGCGTCAGCTTCCGGGCGCTGTGTGCCCCAGCGCACCGACCGGGGCACAGCCAGGCCTCATTCTCGATTCACGCCCCAAGTCCATCCCGGATCCAGGCGGCACAGGGCACAGGGCCTGAAATGCGCCCCCGGCGCGGGCATTCGACGCGCGCCGGGCAGGCAGCTGGCCAATCACTCAACGGAGGATTCCATGCTATATACCATCGCAATCGTACTGCTTGTCCTGTGGGTACTCGGCCTCGTCACCTCGACCACGCTGGGTGGCTTCGTCCACATCCTGCTCGTGATCGCCGTCGTGGTCATCCTGCTGCAAGTCATCAGCGGTCGCCGCAGCCTCTGAACACGCTACGCGAACCCGCTCTCTCAACCGCAACCGCCTTACACAGACACGCGCATGGCCAAAGGAAGCACGCCCAGCCCGAAACAGCCCGTTGAACCGAAGCACGCGGTCGACGCCGCCGGCAGCATGGCGCAGCCCGACTTTCCAATCGTCGGCATCGGCTGTTCGGCCGGCGGGCTCGAAGCCCTGGACGCCCTGCTGGGCGGCGCCCCGGCCGACAGCGGCATGGCCTTCGTCATCGTCCAGCACCTTGATCCGCATCACGTCAGCAACCTGCCCGACCTCTTGCAGCGCGCCACGCCGATGCCGGTGTTCGAGGCCGGCGAGCGCATGCTCGTGCGGCCCGGCTGCGTCTATGTGATTCCGCCCAACAAGGATCTGTCGCTGCTCCACGGCGTTCTGCACCTGCTCGAGCCCACCGAAAAACGCGGCCTGCGCCTGCCCGTCGACTTCTTTCTGCGCACGCTGGCCGACGATTGCCAGCACCGGGCCATCGGCGTGATCCTCTCCGGCATGGGCTCCGACGGCATGCTCGGCCTGGGTGCCATTAAAGAAAAAGGCGGGCTGACCCTCGCCCAGGAACCCGCCGACGCCCGCTCCGACAGCATGCCGGGCAGCGCCATCGAGGCCGGCGTGGTCGATATCGTCGCCCCCGCCGGCGAGCTGGTGGCGCGCATCGCCGGCTATCTGCGCCACGCCCCGACGCATCCGTACGCCGAAGCGACACCCGCAGCCGACACCCAAAGCGCCCTCGAACGCATCGTCCTGCTGCTGCGCAACCGCAGCGGCAACGATCTCTCGCTCTACAAGCCCAGCACGCTGCACCGGCGCATCGAGCGGCGCATCGGGCTGCTCCAGCTCGACAGCATTGCCGACTACGTGACCTACCTGCGCAACAACCCGCAGGAACTCGATCTGCTCTTCAAGGAAGTGCTGATCGGCGTCACCAGCTTCTTCCGCGATCCGGCCGTGTGGGAATTCCTGCGCGACACCGCCCTCCCCGCCCTGCTCGAAAAATACCCGGGCGGCCATGTGATGCGCGCCTGGGTGCCGGCCTGCTCGAGCGGCGAAGAAGCCTATTCGCTGGCGATCGTCTTCAAGGAAACCCTCGAACGCCTCAAGCCGGACGGGCACTTCGAGCTGCAGATCTACGCCACCGACCTGGACGGGGATGCCGTCGACAAGGCCAGAAAGGCCTTCTACCCGGTCAACGTGGCGGCCGACCTCACGCCGGAGCGGCTGGCCCGCCACTTTGTTGCCGAAGAAGGCGGCTACCGGGTCAAACGGGAGATCCGCGAAACGGTGATCTTTGCACCGCAGAACGTCATTTCCGACCCGCCCTTCACCCGGCTCGACATCCTGTGCTGCCGCAACCTGCTGATCTACTTCGGCCCGGCGCTGCAAAAGAAGGTTCTGCCGCTGTTCCACTACGCGCTGAATCCCGACGGCATCCTCGTGCTCGGCAGCGCCGAAACCACCGGCGGCTTCACCGATCTTTTTGCGCCGATGGAGAAGAAGACCCACATCTTCAAGCGCATCGACCAGGGCGCACGCTCGCCCTGGCTCAACTTCCCCACCCGGCCCCTGATCAGCGCGCCGGAGGCCGCCGGCGGACGGCCCGAGCAGCGCGAGAGCGTCGAGCACCTGACCGACCAGCTGATCCAGCAGAACTTCGCCCCGGCCGCCGTGCTGGTCAATGGCGACGGCGACATCCTCTACATCAGCGGCCGCACCGGCAAATACCTCGAACCGGCCGCCGGCAAGGTCAACATCAACCTCCACGCGATGGCCCGCGAAGGCCTGCGCGACGCCCTGTGCGGGGCGATCCGCAAGGCCCAGCACGATCCGGCCCCGATCCACCTGAACGGCCTGCAGGTGGACAACGACCGGCACAGCCTGACCGTCAACATCATCGTGCAGGGCCTCGACAAGCCCGAGCCCCTGCGCGGCCGCGTGCTCGTGGTGTTCACCGACGTCGAGAAACCAGCCGGAGGCCGCAAACGCCGCCAGAACCCGGTTTCGGACCGGGAGGCCGCGCTGGTGCTCGAACTGAACCAGCTGCGCGAAGCCCTGCGGATCAACCAGGAAGAAATGCAGGCCTCGGTCGAAGAAGCCCGCTCGGCCAACGAGGAGCTTCAGGTCACCAACGAGGAACTCACCACCTCCAAGGAAGAGCTGCAGTCGATGAACGAAGAACTGCAGACCATCAACGCCGAGCTGCAATCCAAGGTGGACGACCTGACCTGGGCGCGCAACGACATGACGAACCAGCTCAACAGCACGGAAATCGCCACCATCTTTCTCGACAACGACATGAAGCTGCGGCGCTTCACCACCCACGCCACCCATCTCTTCAAATTGATCCCCAAGGACGTGGGACGCCCGCTCTCCGACATCGTCACCGACCTGGATTACCCCGGCCTGCAAAACGATGCGCTGGCCGTGCTGACGACCCTGATCTTCAGCGAAAAGCAGATCGGCACCCGGGATGGCCGCTGGTACCGGGTGCGCATCATGCCCTACCGAACCCAGGACAACGTGATCGACGGCGTGGTGGTCACCTTCATCGACATCACCGCGATCAAGCAGCTCGAAGCCAGGCTGCGCAAGTAAGGAAGCCGTCCATGCCCTTCAATGAATCGCCCGAAGAAAAACGGCTTAGAACCGATCTGCGCAAGAGCGCCGAGGAGCGGCTGCTGAACGCACCGCCACCCTGCCCGGACGAGACCGATGTGATGCGCCTGCTGCACGAACTGCAAGTGCACCAGATCGAGCTGGACATGCAGAACGAAGAACTGCGCAGCGCCTACGCCCGCGCCGACGACGCGCTCGAGCAGATGACCGAACTCAACGCGCAGCTGGAAAGACGGGTGGCCGAACGCACCGCGGAACTGCTCACCGCGCTTGACGCGGCCCGGGCTGCCGATCAGGCCAAGGGCCGCTTTCTGGCCAACATCAGCCACGAAATCAGGACGCCGATGACCGGCATCCTGGGCATGGCCTACCTGCTGCGCCGCAGCGGCCTCAACACCAAGCAACTCGGCCAGCTCGACACCATAGAGATCGCGGGCAATCACCTGCTCGGCGTCATCAACGACATCCTCGATTTCTCCAGGATCGAAGCCGGCAAACTCCAGTTCGAACACACCGACTTCAACCTCGCTGCCACGATTCAGGACACGCTCGCCATAGTCGCCGACATGGCCGCGGCCAAAGGGCTGCAACTCACCAGCGACATCTCGGGCATGCCCGCGCTGCTCTGCGGCGATCGCCGGCGGCTGGCCCAGGCGCTGCTCAACTACCTGGGCAACGCGGTCAAGTTCACCTACCGGGGCAGCGTGACGCTCACCGGCTCCGTTCTCGAAGAAACGGAGCACGACTGCCTGCTGCGTTTCGAAGTCTCCGACACCGGCATCGGCCTGACGCCGAAAGATATCGCGCCGCTCTTCGAAGCCTTCACCCAGGTCGACAGTTCAAACACCCGGCCATTCGGCGGCACCGGGCTGGGGCTCGCCATCACCCGCGGCATTGCCCTGCAAATGGGCGGCGACGCGGGAGTCACAAGCTCCCCGGGCGCCGGTAGCCACTTCTGGCTGAGCGTCCGGCTGGGCAAGGCCGGCCCGCACGAAACGCCCGCCGAAGCCCCGGCACCCTGAAAGGCGCTGCGGACGCAGCGACCCGGGCGGCACCACGCAAGCCCCAATCAGCCCCCGCTCTCCGACGCGGCGATTCCGCATGGCGGCAAGGCCGCGTTCAAGCTCAAGTCCGGCCTGACCTCGATTCCGTCGCCCACGCCCGTCACCCCCACCAGGCGGCGCATCGCATTCACCACGGCATCCCTCTGCCAACGCCAGTCCACCGTGCCGGACAAGGTGATCCAGCCGTTTGCAACCTGGATTGCAACGTAATCCGTCGGCACCTCCGTGATCGACTGCAGGGTTTCGCTGGCCGAGTGCATGAGCTCGGCATCCCCTCGCCGGCAGAACGGTGTCAACGGCAGGAAAATCCGGCCACGCATCGAGCCATCATCATTTGAACGCAGGAGAGGCCCCGCGTCCGCGCCCCTCACGCTCCAGAAGCCAATCCGGGGGCGTGTATGGCAGGGCTCGAAGCGAGGTTCCGCACTTACGTCTGCCGAAAGTTGCGCATCGCGTTTCATCTTCTTGCCCCCCCTGCAAATGACCATGGGTCAATCTGCCCGGAATACCCGCAATGCTCAGTGCGCCAGCGCACTTAACGGGGCGCCACCCGGAGCGCGCCCTCACGACACAGCGCTCAGGCCGGGCAGCTTGGTCTGCTGTCGTCACCGGCCGGAGGAAGCGACACCGCCCCCGCGTGGCGAGCCGCGCCGGTGATGTCGATCACCACCATACGGCACTCCCGTCCGTCGTCGTCCGTAATGGCTTCGATTCGCACCCGCGCCGCGGGGCGACGGCTTGTCGGCATGAGCGGAATCTCGCAAGCCTGTCGGGTCCGGCTCTGCAGAACCGCATCGAAAAAAGCGGTGAATTGCGGCACAAACGCCGGTTCGACCGAGGCGGCGAAACGGAAACGTCCCATCTGCGAACGCTTGATGCCGAGCAGGATCGCCCCCGCCAGATTGACTTGCAGGATGACGCCCTGGGCATCCAGGTTGAAATAGGCGACCGGCGCGAAATCGTAAATGTCCGCGTATTTCTCGCGCAGGGCGTCGGCCTCCTGGTAGGCGTGCTGAAGCTCTTCGTTGTGCATCTCCAGTTCGATCTGGTGCACCTGCAGTTCGTGCACCAGATGTGCCGTGTCCCACGGAGTGGGCGGCGCGGCATCCGGAGCCGCCGCCTGCGCCTGGCGGAGGCGGGCTTCGGCGCGCTGGCGCAAGGTGGACGGGTTGGGCCGGACCCGGTGCCGGGCCAGGCTCGCCGCCGTCATGGCAAAGAGCCGCTCGTATTCGAGCTTGACCGCCCCGTAGCATTCGCACACCCGGGCCTCCAGCCCGGCGCGGTCGATGACCGTGATGTGCCCCCGCCGATAGTGGATCAGCCCGGCCGCCTGCAGTTTTCCGGCGGCCTCGGTAACGCCCTCCCGGCGCACCCCCAGCAGGTTGGAAATCATCTCCTGGGTGACATCCAGCTGATTGCCCGGAATCAGGTCGAGGCTGAAGAGCAGCCAGCGGCATAACTGCTGGTCAACCGAATGGTGCCGGTTGCACAGCACATTTTGGGCGATCTGGGTGAGCAGAGCCTGGGTGTAACCCAGGCCAAGGCGGTGCAGACCCACCCCCTGATCGATCTCCCAGGAGAGCATTTCGGCGCGCAGGCGATAGGCCTCACCCGCGCACTGCACGACCACCTTGTAATTGGTGGTCTCGCCCCCCAGCACCAAGGGAATGCCGACCATCCCGTCATTGCCGGTCATGGCCACCTCGACGGTAGAACCGTCCTCGGTGGTGGAAATCAGTGAAAAAACGCAGGTGGTGGGAAAGTACGCGAACAGCAGACTGTCACCCGACTCGTAAAGCGTCTTGCCAACCGGGAAGTTGACCAGTTCCAGATCGTCCTCCAGCCGCGAAAACTCGTCGGCCGGCAGCGATGCGAGAATCCGGTTCAGCTGGAGCGCCTGGGCTTCAGTGGGCATTTTGATGTGGCTCGATTGGGTGTACCTGATGGGTCCTGCCTGGGGGCCAGCTCAGCCCGACAGATGCAGCATAGACCATAAAGTCTATTGTTCTCCTGTCAGCCCAAATCGGTTTTGACGAAAGCCAAGCAGAAAAGCTGGCCGGGTGAGTGTCACGGCCCTCAGCGTCCGCACGCAAATCGCCTTGTTTTTCGGAAATCCGGCCAGCGACGGGCGCCGTTGTTGTCTATATTAGATATTGCTTATGTTTAGACTGATATAACCAACAACCGCCGAAGGAGACCGTATGGCCAATATCATCGTTATCGGCGCCGGAATAGGTGGCGTGCCTGCGGCCTATGAGTTGCAGGCAAAGCTGGGAAAGTCGCATCACGTCACCGTAGTCAGCGCCAACGAATACTTTCAGTTCATTCCGTCGAACCCCTGGCTGGCCGTCGGCAAACGGGTGCGGGACGAGATTACGGTGGAGCTGCGGCCCCACCTCGAGAAGAAGGGCATCGCCTTCATCGCCCAGCCCGTCGAGTCGATTCTGGCCGACGAAAACCGCCTCACGCTTGCCGACGGTACAGCGCTGGATTACGACTACCTTGTGATCACCACGGGCCCGCGCCTGGCCTTTGAAGAGGTGGCGGGCTCGGGGCCGGTTAGCGGCTTCACCCACTCCATATGCACCATCGACCACGCAGAGCGGGCATTTTCGGCCTACGAGAATTTTCTGCTCGACCCCGGGCCGGTGGTCGTGGGAGCGATGCCGGGCGCCAGCTGCTTTGGCCCGGCCTATGAATTCGCTTTCATTCTGGACGCCGATCTGCGCAAGCGGAAACTTCGCCACAAGGTTCCCATCACCTACGTGACCAGCGAGCCCTACGTCGGCCACCTGGGTCTGGGTGGCGTCGGCGATTCGAAATCGATGCTCGAAAGCGAGTTTCGCAACCACGACATCAAGTGGATAACGAACGCCAAAACCACCCGGGTCGAGGCGGACAAGCTGTTCACCACCGAACTCGATGGCTTGGGCAATGTGCTGCGCGAGCATGAACTGCCCTTCCGGTTTGCGATGATGCTGCCGGCCTTCAAGGGTGTCGACCCGGTGGCGGCCGTTGCCGGATTGTGCAACCCGCGCGGCTTTGTATTGATTGACGAATACCAACGCAGCAAAAAGTACCGCAACATTTTCTCGGCCGGCGTGTGTGTCGCCATTCCGCCCGTGGAAGTCACGCCGGTGCCCACCGGCGCGCCAAAAACGGGCTACATGATCGAGACGATGGTGACCGCCATTGTCGAGAACATCGCCGCAGACATTGAAGGGCGAGCCGCAAGCGCCAAGGGCACCTGGAACGCCATCTGCCTGGCCGACATGGGGGACACGGGCGCCGCCTTCGTGGCCCTGCCCCAGTTGCCACCGCGTAACGTCAATTGGTTCAAGAAGGGCAAGTGGGTGCACCTGGCCAAGATCGCCTTCGAGAAATACTTTCTGCACAAGGTGCGCACGGGTTCATCCGAGCCTGTCTATGAGAAGTACGTGCTGAAGGCGCTGGGTATTTTCCGTCTCGAAGAAAAGTAATCCCCACAACCTGCAAACCCGGGCTTTCAGCGGTCGCGGAAGGCCGGCTTGCGCTTTTCCAGGAAGGCGGCCATGCCTTCCTTCTGGTCGTTCAGCGCGAAGGTGGCGTGCAGGGTGCGGCGCTCGAACAGCAGGCCTTCGTTGAGCGGGCTTTCCCAGGCGCGGTTGACCGACTCCTTGAGCATCATCAGCACCGGCAGCGAGTAGCCGGCGATACCCTGGGCGGCTTTCAGGGCCTCGTCGAGCACCTGCCCGGCCGGGAAGATACGCGATACCAGCCCGGCCCGTTCGGCTTCCTCGGCGTCCATCGTGCGGCCGGTCAGGACGAGGTCCATGGCCTTGGCCTTGCCGACCGCGCGGGGCATGCGCTGGGTGCCGCCGGCCCCCGGAATGACGGCGAGCTTCACTTCGGGCAGTGCGAAGCGGGCGGTGTCGGCAGCAAAAACGATGTCGCACATCATCGCCAGCTCGCAGCCGCCACCCAGCGCCAGGCCCGACACGGCGGCAATCACCGGCTTGCGGAAGGTTTTGAGACGCTCCCAGTTGCGGGTGATGAGATTGCCCTTGTAGGCATCCATGTAATCCAGCGGGCGGATGGCCATGATGTCGGCGCCGGCCGCAAAGGCCTTGCTTGATCCGGTCAGGACCACGCAGCGGATCGCTTCGTCGTCCTCGAAACGGTCGAGCGCCGCAGCCAGGGCGTTCATCACCTCGTCGTTGAGGGCGTTGAAGACTTCAGGCCGGTTGATGCGCAGAAGGCCGACCTGGCCGATGATTTCTACGAGAACGGGTTCGCTCATGCTTCGCTTTCAAATAGGCATTCCGTACAGCGGAAAAAAACGTTGAGACGCGGCCCGGAAACGCAAATCCGGGCCGCAGGGCAGATCGCCTCGCGGCGCTCAGTCCACGTCGCCGAAAGCCTTGGCGACGGTGCGGAGCTTGAACTTCTGCAGCTTGCCGCTCGGCGTGCGCGGCAGGTCGTCGACGATTTCGAGGCGCTCGGGGAAATACTGCTTGGTGAGCTGTAGGCGCTCGAAATAGGCGGTCATCTCCTCGAAGCTGAAGGTGGCGCCCGGCTTGAGCGACACAAAGGCGCAGACGCGCTCGCCGAGCCGCTTGTCGGGGTAGCCGACCACGGCGACGACGGCGATGGCCGGGTGCTTGTAGAGCAGGTTCTCGATTTCGACGACCGGGATGTTCTCGCCGCCACGGATGACCACGTCCTTCGAGCGCCCGGTGATGCGGAGGTAGCCCTCGGCGTCGATGGTGGCCACGTCGCCGGTGTCGAACCAGCCGTCGGCGGAGGTGGCGTTGAGCTGCGGCCGCTTGAGGTAGCCGCCGAACTGGGAGGCACCCCGCACCAGCAGCGAGCCGCTCTCGCCCGGGGGCAGGTCGAGGCCATTGACGTCCACCACCTTCACTTCCATGCCGGGCAGCGGGCGGCCGTCGGAAATGCCGGATTTTTCCATCGCGCGGGACGGCTCGGTCACCGTCACGGCCCCGTTTTCGGTCATGCCCCAGGCGGAACACAGACGCATGCCGAGCACGTTCTGGGCGCGCTCGATGAGCACCGGCGGAATCGGCGCGCCGGCACAGCAGAACTTGTTGAAGCGCGCCGTGGTGGTGTCGCCCGCTTCGACCGCACCGCACAGATCGGAGACAAAAGGCGAGGACGCCATGCTGAAGCTGACGTTTTCGTCGCGCACGATCTGCAGCGCCCGACGGGGCTCCCAGACGTCCTGCAGCACGGTGGTGGAGTTGAGGATCAGCGGCAGCATCGCCAGGTAGCCGTAGCCCGTGAGGTGAGCCATCGGCGAGGCGCCGAGGATGATGTCGTCCGGCCCCAGCTCCATCGTCTCGCGGTAGGCGTGAAGGTTGGAAAACAGGGTGTTGGAGGTGTGCATCACGCCCTTCGGCTCGCCGGTGGTGCCGGAGGTGTACATCAGCAGCAGCACGTCGTCGGGGCCGATGCCGGGGCCGCTGAGCGCGGGCGTGTCGTCGCGCATCAAACGGGATTCGAAACTGTCGTCGCCCTCGCCGCCGATGACGATCAGATTGGTGAGGTGCGGCAGATCGCCCAGCATGCCGCGGGCCATGGCCTCGTGGTCGAAGCCGCGGAAGAGCTTTGGCACGATGAAAACCTTGGATTCGCCGAAGTTGAGCATGAAGGTGAGTTCGTGCTGGCGGAAGATCGGCATCACCGGATTGGCCACCGCGCCGATGCGGGCGCAGGCCAGGCACAGAACGAGAAACTCCCAGCAATTGGGGAGCTGGAAGGTGACCACGTCCTGACGTCCGACGCCCAGGCTGGCGAGGCCGCGCGCGACGCGGTCGACCCTTGCGTCGAGTTCGCGGTAGGTGAGGCGCACCGGCTCGCCTTTATCGGCCGCGTAGGCGACGACGGCCGGCTTGTCCGGGCAGTTTTTGAGCGCCCGCTGAACATGGACGTCGATGGTCTCGTCGCGCCACAGGCCGGCGGCTTTCATCGGCGCCATGCGCGGCGCGAGCAATACGGGATCGAATTTCATTTTGTCTCCTGGAAATCGGTTTGGTGTGGTGTGGCGCGACCGGCCTCGACGCCGGGTGCGCCACGCAGAAAGCCAATGACATTTCCGGCACGACCGGGGAACTGACAAAGCGAGCCAGGCCACGGGCCGGGAGCACTCTGGATTTCCTCTTTTGCATGCCATGCCGCGAGTTCCGGCCCGTCATCAAAAACGGCGTCCCGCGGTGGCTCGCAACGTATCGCCCCGCCCCAACTAAGTCAACATATTTACTTATACGCACACACTCAGACATGAAAAACAAACTTGCATCGCAGCAAATTTTGAATTTATTTATTTGATTAATATTAGTTTTTTGATTTTTGCTATCGCACAATCTAAAACCGATGCGAAATTACAATCGGGCAATTTACGACAATACATTGACAGATTTAAAGTCAATTCCTAGAATCCAGTCACTCGCTACCGGAAAGGATTCAAGATGGACTTCAGCCTCACCGACGACCAGAAAGCGCTGGTCGAATCAGCCAGCCGCTTTGCAAGGGAACGACTCGCCCCGGATTACCGTGCCCGCGAAAAAGCCGAGCGCGTCGAACGGGAGATCGCCATTGAAATGGGTGAGATGGGCCTGCTCGGCCCCGAACTGCCGGAATCCTTCGGCGGCCTGGGTGTGGACTGTGTGACCAGCGGGCTGCTGCTCGAGCAGATTGCCTACGGCGACTTCAACGTGTCCTACGTCAATCTGCTCACGTCACTGTGCGGCCAGATCGTCGCCAACTACGCCCGCCCCGACATCGCCAAGGAATGGCTGGACCAGGTGATCAGCGGCAAGAAGTTCATCGCCATCGCCCTCACCGAACCGAGCGCCGGCTCCGACGCCGCGCGGCTCAAGCTGAAGGCCGTGCGCGACGGCGACGACTTCATCCTGAGCGGCGAGAAAACCTCGATTTCAATGGCCACCCAGGCCGACGTGGCGGTGGTGTTTGCCCGCACCGGCACTGAAGCCGACGGCGCCCGCGGCATCAGCGCATTTTTGGTGCCGATGGATCTGCCCGGCATCTCGCGCACCGCCTTCGACGACATCGGCACGCGCCCGGTCGGCCGCGGCTCGATCTTCTTCGATGGCGTGCGCATCCCGCAGCACATGATGCTCGGCGACGAAGGTCAGGGTTTCATCCAGGTGATGCAAGGCTTCGACTACAGCCGCGCGCTGATCGGCCTGCAGTGCATGGGCGTGGCGCGGGCATCCCTCGACGAAGCCTGGCGCTACGTGCAGGAACGGGAAGCCTTCGGCAAGCCGATCGGCGAATTCCAGGGCGTCAGCTTTCCGCTGGCCGAGGCGGAAACCTATTACGAGGCCTGCCGCGCCCTGTGTCTGCGCACCCTATGGCTGAAGGACCAGCATCTGCCCCACACCGCCGAGGCGGCGATGTGCAAGTGGTGGGGCCCGAAGCTGGCCTGCGAAATCATCCATCAGTGCCTGCTGACCCACGGACACGGCGGCTACGGCAGCGACTACGACTTCGGTCAGCGCTACCGCGACGTGATGGGCCTGCAGATCGGCGACGGCACCGCGAACATCATGAAGATGATCATCGGGCGCCAGAAGATCGCCGAACACCGCATTTAAATCTGGGCCATGTTGCGCTGCAAACGGCTCAGGTAATGGATGAAGGTCAGCCGGTCGTCAAAGGAAAAACCCTTGAGGGCGGCGTCGTAGAAGGTGTGGATGGGTTCGGCGATGGCAGCCCACAGGGCTTCGCCCTTCGCGCTCAGCTTGACCTTGCGGGAACGGCGGTCTTCCTCGCTGGTGAGGCGTTCGATGAGTCCGTCGCGCTCCAGCCGGCCGAGGAGCCCGGTGAGGTTCTGCCGGCTGACCAGCAGGTAGTGGGACAGCTCATTGACAGTCATGCCCGCCGCGGCCTGGGGGCGTGACAGGGCACCGAGCACCGACCATTGCTGGGTCGTGATTCCAAACTCGTCGAGGGCCTGGGTGCCCTTGGTGTGCAGGGTGTTGGCGGCCTGAAAGAGACGGAAGAACAGGCGGTTGTTGATCTCGATGCCAGCGAGGCTCTGTTCGGTGGTGGGGTCAGTCATCAAGGTGGGACGCGGAGCAGGTGAAGCCGCATTGAAGCGCAAAGCAAGACATAAACGCAACCAAACGCAGCATCAAAGGAGAGCAGCATGCGAGGCATCAAAGGAAAAGTAAGCATTGTTACCGGCGGCGCGGGCGGCATCGGCGCGTCGATCTGCCGGCGCTTCGCCGAGGAGGGCGCCATCGTCGCCGTCTTCGACATCAACCAGGACGCCGCCGAAGCCGTCGTCACCGAAATCCGCGCCAAGGGCGGCAGCGCCGCAGCCTTCGGTGTGGATCTCACCAGCCAGGAATCGGTCGTGGCCGCCGTGACGGCCGCCGAGGCCCAGCTCGGCCCGACCGACATCCTGGTGAATAACGCCGGCTGGGATCACGCCGCCCCCTTCCTCAAGACCGACAAGGCCCTGTGGGACAAGATCGTCGCGGTGAACCTCTATGGCCCGCTCTACATGCACCACGCCGTGCTCAAGGGCATGGTCGAACGTGGCCGCGGCAAGGTGGTGAACGTCGCATCCGACGCCGCCCGGGTCGGCTCCTCCGGCGAAGCGGTGTACGCCTTCTGCAAGGGTGGCCTGGTGTCCTACTCCAAGACCATGGCCCGCGAACTGGCCCGCAAGCAGATCAACGTCAACGTCGTCTGCCCCGGCCCCACCGACACTGCCCTCTTCCGCGATTTCGCCGGCGAAGGCGAACAGGGCGAGAAGCTCAAGGGCGCGCTGGCCAAGGCCATCCCCTTCGGCCGCCTTGGCCAGCCGGACGATCTGCCGGGCGCCGTGCTGTTCCTCGCCAGCGAAGATGCCGCCTTCATCACCGGGCAGATCATCAGCGTCTCCGGCGGCCTGACGATGGCCGGCTAGGAGGGGGCGAATAAATCTACTGCGCGCCCCGATCTCGCAACTCCGGTGCTCGCTGTACGCCAGTACAGCTCCGCTCCTCATTGCGACCTCGGGCCTGCTCGCGACGATTTCTTCACCCCCTCCCGCTTCGCGAAAAACAACAAGCACAAACCCTCATCTGTCAGGAGACACACCATGGAATACACGGACATCCTCTACACAAAGGCTGATGGCATCGCCACCATCACCATCAACCGCCCGAAGGCCTACAACGCCTTCACCGCCAACACCTGCGAGGAAATGATCCACGCTTTCAAGGATGCGGACTACGACCGCAGCATCGGCGTGGTCGTGCTCACCGGCGCCGGCGAAAAAGCCTTCTGCACCGGCGGCGACCAGGGCACCCAGGACGGCGGCTACGGTGGCCGCGGCATCATCGGCCTGCCGATCGAAGAAGTTCAGAGCGCCATCCGCGACTGCTCCAAGCCGGTCATCGCCCGTGTCAATGGCTTTGCCATCGGCGGCGGCAACGTGCTGGTCACCATCTGCGATCTGGCCATCGCCTCCGACAACGCCCAGCTCGGCCAGGCCGGCCCGCGTGTGGGCTCGGTCGATCCCGGTTTCGGCACCGCCCTCCTCGCCCGCGTCGTCGGAGAAAAGAAAGCCCGCGAAATCTGGTATCTGTGCCGCCGCTACAGCGCCCAGCAAGCCCTCGAGATGGGCCTCGTGAATGCCGTGGTGCCGCAGGACCAGCTCGACGCCGAAGTGAAGAAGTGGTGTGACGAGATCGTCGAGAAGAGCCCGACCGCCATCGCCCTGGCCAAGAAGTCCTTCAACGTCGATACCGAGATGATCCGCGGCATGGGTGGCCTGGCCATGCACGCCCTCAAGCTGTACTACGAAAGCCCCGAATCCGCCGAAGGCGGCAATGCCTTCCGCGAAAAGCGCAAGCCGGAGTTCCGCAAGTACGTGAAGTAAGCGCGCGTCCGCAGCGGTCGGCCCCGGGGGCCGGCCCTGCCCCGCTTTGCCCCTCAGCCAGCCATTGGAAAGCATCATGATCAGAGACCAGGAAACCCTCAACCTTCTGCTGGACACCATTTCCCGCTTCGTGCGCGAGCGCCTGGTGCCCAACGAAGCGCGCGTCGCCGAGACCGACCGGATTCCGGATGAGCTGGTCAGCGAGATGAAGGCGCTCGGCCTCTTCGGCCTGTCCATCCCCGAAGAACACGGCGGCATGGGCCTGACGATGGAAGAGGAAGTGCTGGCCACCTTCGAGATCGGCCACACCTCGCCGTGCTTCCGCTCGCTGTTCGCCACCAACAACGGCATCGGCGGCCAGGGCATCGTCATCGACGGAACGCCCGAGCAAAAAGCCCATTACCTGCCGAAGCTGGTGACCGGCGAACTCATCGGCTCCTTCGCCCTCACCGAACCGGACAGCGGCTCGGACGCCGCCAGCCTGCGCACCACTGCAATTCGTGACACAAGCGGTGACGGCGATTTCTACGTGCTCAACGGCACCAAACGCTACATCACCAACGCCCCCGAAGCCGGCATCTTCACCGTGATGGCACGCACCGATCCGGCCAAAAAGGGCGCCGACGGCATCTCCGCCTTCATCGTCGAGCGCGGCGCCCCGGGCCTGTCCCTCGGCCAGCCCGATGAAAAGATGGGCCACAAGGGTTCCCACACCTGCGACGTGATCTTCGAGGATTGCCGCGTGCCGGCCGCCAACCTGATCGGCGCCACGGAAGGCATCGGCTTCAAGACCGCCATGAAGGTGCTCGACAAGGGCCGCATCAACATCGCCGCCATTTCGGTGGGCGTGGCCGAACGCATGCTCGAGGACGCGCTGCGCTATGCCTGCGAGCGCAAGCAGTTCGGCAAGCCGATCGCCGAGTTCCAGCTCATCCAGGCCATGCTGGCCGACAGCAAGGCCGAAATCTACGCCGCGCGCTGCATGGTGCTCGACGCCGCCCGGCGCCGCGACCAGGGCCTCGACGTGGGCACCGAAGCCTCTTGTGCAAAAATGTTCGCTTCGGAAATGTGCGGCCGCGTGGCCGACCGGGCGGTGCAGATCTTCGGTGGCGCCGGCTACCTTTCCGAATACGGCATCGAGCGCTTTTACCGCGACGTGCGCCTGTTCCGACTGTTCGAGGGCACCACCCAGATCCAGCAACTGGTGATCGCCCGCAACATGATTCGCAATCACGCGGGCTGAGCCCCGCGACCGCTCCAACCCAGACCAACAGCTACAAGGAAGAGACAATCATGAGTTTCCAATGGGACGACCCGCTGCTCCTGGACCAGCAACTGACTGACGAAGAACGCATGATCCGCGACACCGCCCGCGCCTACTCCCAGGAGAAGCTGGCGCCCCGCGTGCTCGAAGCGTTCCGCAATGAACACACCGACCTGGCGATCTTCCGCGAGATGGGCGAACTCGGCCTGCTCGGCGCGACGATCCCCGAGGAGTACGGCGGCTCCGGCCTCAATTACGTGAGCTACGGCCTGATTGCCCGTGAAGTGGAGCGCGTCGATTCCGGCTACCGCTCGATGATGAGCGTGCAATCGTCGCTGGTGATGGTGCCGATCTTCGAGTTCGGCAGCGAAGCCACCAAGCGCAAATACCTGCCCAAACTGGCCACCGGCGAATGGATCGGCTGTTTCGGCCTCACCGAACCGAACCACGGCTCCGACCCCGGCTCGATGATCACCCGCGCCCGCAAGGTGCCCGGCGGCTTCAGCCTCTCCGGCGCCAAGATGTGGATCACCAACAGCCCGGTGGCCGACGTGTTCGTGGTGTGGGCCAAGGACGACGAAGGCAAGATCCGCGGCTTCGTGCTCGAAAAGGGCTGGAAGGGCCTGTCCGCTCCGGTGATCCACGGCAAGGTCGGCCTGCGCGCCTCGATCACCGGCGAAATCGTCATGGACGAAGTCTTCTGCCCCGACGAAAACGCCTTCCCGGACGTGCGCGGCCTCAAGGGCCCCTTCACCTGCCTCAACTCGGCCCGCTTCGGCATCGCCTGGGGCGCGCTGGGCGCCGCCGAAGACTGCTGGCACCGCGCCCGCCAGTACGTGCTCGACCGCAAGCAGTTCGGCCGCCCCCTCGCCGCCAACCAGTTGATCCAGAAAAAGCTCGCCGACATGCAGACCGAGATCACCCTCGCCCTGCAAGGCTGCCTGCGCCTGGGCCGCATGAAGGACGAGCACATCGACTCGGTTGAAATCACCTCGATCATGAAGCGCAACTCCTGCGGCAAGTCCCTCGACATCGCCCGCATGGCCCGCGACATGATGGGCGGCAACGGCATCTCCGACGAGTTCGGCGTGGCCCGCCACCTGGTCAACCTGGAAGTCGTGAATACCTACGAGGGCACCCACGACGTGCATGCACTGATCCTCGGCCGCGCCCAGACCGGCATCGCCGCCTTCGCCAACTAAGCCCACCCTGCCTGACCTGAGAGACGACCCAATGACCAACACCCGCTTGAGCACGGCCGTCGATCAGGTCATGCTCGACCGCCACTCGATCCGCGCCTTCCTCCCCACGCCCGTTGCCCGCGACGAGATCGAGGACATCCTCCGCGTCGCCGCCAATGCGCCGTCGGGCAACAACATCCAGCCCTGGCGCGTGCATGTGCTCACCGGCGCCACGCTGCAAAAGCTCATCGACGGGGTATGTGCCGCCTTCGACGCCGCCGACGGCAGCCACACGGCGGAATACAACTACTACCCCACCGAGTTCTTCGAGCCCTATCTGGCGCGCCGGCGCAAATGCGGCGGCGATCTGTACGGCGTGCTGGGCATCGCCCGCGGAGAAAAACCCCGCATGCGGGCCCAGATGCGCAAGAACTTCGAGTTCTTCGGGGCGCCGGTGGGGCTGATGTTCACCATCGACCGCCGCCTCGCCCAGGGCAGCTGGCTCGACTACGGCATGTTCATGCAGAACGTGATGCTCGCGGCCACCGCCCGCGGCCTCGCCACCTGCGCCCAGGCGGCGTGGATCGACTACCACCGCATCATCACCGAACTGCTGCAGTTGCCGGACAACGAGCAGGTGGTGGCGGGCATCGCGCTCGGCTACGCCGACCCGGCGGCGCCGGAAAACGCGCTCCTGACCGGACGCGTGCCGGTGTCGGAGTTCGTCAGCTTCCACCCGTAAAAACGGAACGGCGGAATGCGCACGCCGCAGGGCTTCAGGCGCTTTCCGCGGTTACCAGGTAGCGCTCGAAACGGGCTCGCCAGCCGGCGTCGATCACCACCGGGCGGAGGCTGTCCAGCGACATCATCGCGACCACCAGCTCGCCCCGGAAGCGCAGCCGCGCCTCCGCCGTGGCGCGCACCTCGATGGTCATCGACGACGCACCGATTCGCAGGATGCGCAACGAGAAGTCGAGCACGTCGCCGTAGCGGCTGGGAATCATGAACTCCATCTCCAGGCGCACCACCGGCAGGCCAAGGCGCAGCTGCTCGTGCATCTGGTGAAAGCTCACGCCGAGCCCGTCCTTGCACCAGTCCTCCACCACTTCATTCACCAGCTCGACGTAGCGGGGATAGAAGCCGATGCCGGCCGGATCGCAGTGGGCAAAGCGGATGAGTTTGCAGGCATGAAATTCCATTTTTCTGTTCGACCGTCGCTCGTTGCACCCCGAAAGTGGGCGACGGGGATTTTAAACGCCGTTCCGCCCAGCGGAACACACCAGACAGGAATCCGAAAATGAACGAAGTCATCGTCGAACGCCCGTCCGCGCACGTGGCCGTGATCCGGATGAATCGTCCGGAAGCGCGCAACGCGCTGAACCAGGCCGTGCGCAGCGGGCTGGCCGAACACTTCACCGCGCTGAGCCAGGACCGGGAAGTGCGCTGCATCGTGCTGACCGGCGGCGACACGGTTTTTGCCGCCGGCGCCGACATCCGCGACATGGCCGACCGCGGCGCGGTCGAGATCATGCTGCGCAACACCCACACGCTGTGGCAAACCATCGCCGCCTGCCCGAAGCCGGTGATCGCCGCGGTGAGCGGCCTCGCCTGGGGCGGTGGCTGCGAACTGGCGATGCACGCCGACATCATCGTCGCCGGCCGCAGCGCCTCGTTCTGCCAGCCCGAGGTCAAGGTCGGCATCATGCCGGGCGCCGGCGGCACCCAGCGGCTCAACCGCGCCGTCGGCAAGTTCAAGGCCATGAAGATGGTGCTCACCGGATTGCCGGTTTCGGCGGATGAAGCCTCGGCCATGGGCCTGGTCAGCGAAGTGGTGGCGGACGCCGAAGTGCACACCCGCGCGCTGGAACTCGCCCAGCTCATCGCCAGCCGCCCGCCGCTGGCCGTCGCCCAGATCAAGGAAGTGCTCATCGCTGGCGAAGACGCCTCGCTCGAAACCGGCCTGATGCTGGAGCGCAAGGCCTTCCAGCTGCTGTTCGCCAGCCGCGACCAGAAGGAAGGCATGCACGCCTTCCTCGAAAAACGTGATCCGCAATTCACCGGGGAATAAAACCATGCTGAACACCACCACCGGCGAACTCGTGCTGGGCATCGTCGGCACCGGCCTGATGGGCCGCGGCATCGCCCAGATTTCCGCCCAGGCCGGCATCGATGTGTGGCTCTTCGACGCCCGCAGCGGCGCCGCCGAAGAAGCCCACGCCGCCGTCGCCGCCACCCTCGACACGCTGGCCGCCAAGGGCAAGCTCGACACCGCGGCCGTCGCTGCCGCCGTCGCCCGCCTGCACGTGGCCGACGCGCTTGCCGACCTGGCCGGCTGCCGGATCGTCATCGAAGCCATCGTCGAAAACCTCGACGCCAAGCGCGACCTGTTCCGCCAGCTCGAAGACGTGGTGGCCGACGACTGCATTCTCGCCACCAACACCTCGTCGCTGCCGGTCACCAACATCGCCGCCGCCTGCCGTCTGCCCGGCCGCGTGGGCGGCTTCCATTTTTTCAGCCCGGTGCCACTGATGAAGGTCGTCGAAGTCATCGACTCGGTGCTCGGCGAGCCGTGGATTGGCGACGCGCTGAGCGGCCTTGCCCGGCGCATCGGCCATCGCCCGGTGCGCGCCAGCGACACGCCGGGCTTCATCGTCAATCACGCCGGCCGCGGCTATCTCACCGAATCCCTGCGGGTTCTCGGCGAAGGCATCACCCAGCCCGCCGACCTGGACCGCATCATGCGCGGCGCTGGCTTTCGCATGGGCCCGTGCGAGCTGCTCGATCTGACCGGCCTCGACGTGTCGCACCCGGTGATGGAATCCATCTACGGCCAGTATTACCAGGAGCCGCGTTACCGCCCGTCGCCGATCACCCGCCAGCGCCTCGCCGCCGGCCTGCTCGGCCGAAAGAGCGGACGCGGCTTCTACATCTACTTGGACGGCAAGGCGCTGCCCGTGCCCGAAGAAGCCATTCCGCCAGCCGGCCCCACGCCGGTGTGGGTCAGCCGGCGCGATCCGGCCCGGCGTGACCAGGTGCTGGCCCTCATCAAGGCCTGCGATGCCCGCCTCGACGACGGCGAAACCCCCGGCGCCGATTCGGTGTGCATCGTGCTGCCCCTCGGCCATGACGCCACCACCGCGGCCCTCGCCGAAGGGCTCGACGCCCGCCGCACGGTGGCCGTCGACCCGCTCGGCCTTGCCCGGCACATCACCCTGATGAGCACGCCGGTCACCCTGCCGGCCTTCCGCGACACCGCCCGAGCCGCCCTCGGCCACGCCGGGCTGCCGCTCACCACGATCCACGACAGCCCCGGCTTCGTCGCCCAGCGCGTGCTGGCGATGATCGTCAACATCGGCTGCGACATCGCCCAGCAACGCATCGCCACACCGGACGACATCGACGGCGCCGTCACCCTCGGCCTCGGCTATCCGAAAGGCCCGCTGGCCTTCGGCGATGCCCTCGGCGCCCAAACCGTGCTGGACATCCTCGACGCCCTCCACGGCTTTTACCGCGATCCGCGCTATCGCCCCAGCCCGTGGCTGATCCGCCGCGCCCGCCTGGGCGTGTCCCTGCTGACTCCCGAAAACTGAACGCCGCAAAGGAAAAAAATCGTGCTCGACGCCTATCTCTACGCCGGACTCCGCAGCCCCATCACCCGCCACGCCGGCCAGCTCGCCAACCTGCGCCCCGACGATCTGGCCGCCACGGTGATCCGTGAAGTGGTCGCCCGCTCCGGCTTTAGCCCCGAAGACATCGAGGACGTGGTCCTCGGCTGCGCCTGCCAGGCCGGTGAGGACAGCCGCAATCTCGCGCGCCATGCCGCCCTGCTCGCCGGCCTGCCGCCAGAAGTGGCCGGCCAGACGGTCAACCGCCTGTGCGGCAGCGGCCTCGCCGCCGTGCTGGACACCGCCCGCGCGGTGAGCTGCGGCGAAGGCGGGCTCTACGTGGCCGGCGGCGTCGAAAGCATGACCCGCGCGCCCTTCGTCGTTGCCAAGTCGGAATCCGCCTTCGGACGCGACTTCAAGGTCTTCGACACCACCATCGGCGCCCGCTTCCCCAACCCACGCCTTGTCGAGCAATACGGCAACGACACGATGCCCGAAACGGCCGACAACGTCGCCGCGCAATTCGGTCTCGGCCGCGAGGATTCCGACCGCTTCGCCGCCCGCTCCCAGGCCAAATACGCCGCGGCCAGGGCGGCCGGTTTTTACGAGGGAGAAATCCTCCCGATCGCCGTTCCAACCGGCCGCAAGACGCCGCCGGCAATGGTTTTCGATGACGAGCACCCACGTCCCGAAAGCGATTTCGACAGCCTCTCCAGGCTCAAGCCGCTGGCGGCCGGCGGCGTGGTGACCGCCGGCAACGCCTCGGGCATCAACGACGGTGCCGCAGCGGTGCTGATCGGCAGCGCGGCAGCCGGCGAAAAAGCCGGCCAGAAGCCGATCGCCCGCATCCTCGCCGGAGCGGTCTGCGGCGTGGCACCGCGCATCATGGGCGTCGGCCCGGCCTACGCCATTCCAAAGGCCCTTGAGCGGGCCGGGCTAAGCCTCGCCGACATGGACGTCATCGAGATCAACGAAGCCTTCGCGCCCCAGGTGCTGGGCTGCCTGAAGCTGCTCGGCCTCGCCTTTGACGACCCGCGCATCAACCCGAACGGCGGCGCCATCGCCCTCGGTCACCCGCTCGGCGCTTCCGGTGCCCGCATTGCGCTCACGGCCGCCCGCCAGCTGCATCGCTGCGGCGGCCGCTACGCCGTGCTCAGCCTGTGCATCGGCGTCGGCCACGGCATCGCCGTCGTCATCGAACGGGTTTAAGCCAAGTTACGTAAAAACGGGGAGGGTTCGCCCTCCCCGTTCTCTTTAGCGGCTGTCCGGCACGAACAACAAGGCCTGCCAATCCTCGTCGACCACAAAGGCTTCGATGCCCGGACCGAACAGATTGCGCAAGACGCGCCTGACCCCCGTCTTCAGAATTCGCCTCATTTCAGCCCCCGTGCAAGTGATCATTCGTGATGATCGTAAGCAAACCCGATGACAGGCAGGCGACGGGAATCTTGCAGGCGTGCGACGACATCCGGCAGGGCGCCGGGCCAGAAAACGAAGCAAAGTGGACGATGGAGGGAAAACAAGCTTTGAACCGCGGCCACGCCGACCTGCGGATCACCAACGGAAGCTCAAAAGACAAACAGAAGCAGAAATGCAAACGGGGAAAACGAATCATCGTTTTCCCCGTTTTTTATCTGGAGCGGCAGAAGAGTCTCGAACTCTCGACCTCAACCTTGGCAAGGTTGCG
>NZ_JAOAUU010000113.1 GCF_030157465.1 Zoogloea sp. | reverse complement strand
GCGGGGTACGTTTCTTTGCCTTCTTTCTTGTCGTACAACAAGAAAGAAGGTCGCCTGCCGGGGCGAGACCCGGCCGATGTGACGCTAAACACCGGAAAGCCGTCCAGTAAGGGCTCAACCCAGGAAAGTCTCAGGTTCGCGCCGGCAGGCCTGCCAGACCTGGAAAGCCTGACCTGTCGCGGGGAAAACGCTTTTCACACTTAACGCGAACATAGCCAATGAATTCGCCCGCGGCGCATTGAATCACAGGCAAACCGTTGACCAGAGTCCGTGGGCGACTGAAGTCGCCCCCACAAAATGGCGGCTATTCACCCGGCTCTACCTGTCGATCAGTCGAGCACGACCACCAGATCCTTGGCGTCCACCGACTGGCCCGACGCGACCAGGATTTCCTTGATCACGCCGTCACGCGGGGCATGCAGGGCCATCTCCATCTTCATGGCTTCGAGGGTGGCGATCACGTCACCGGCCTTGATCTCCTGCCCCGCCTTCACCGCCACGGTGACGACCAGGCCCGGCATCGGGGCGGCCACATGGGCATCGTTGCCCTCGTCCGCCTTGCGCCGGCCGACAACCTTGGCGGCCAGCTTGCGGTTGGGCACCTTGATGATGCGTTGCTGACCGTTGAGTTCGAAGAAGACCTTGACCTGGCCTTCCTCGTCGGCCTCGCTCATGGTCAAGAGGCGCACCACCAGCGTCTTGCCGCGTTCGATCTCCACGGTGATTTCTTCGCCGGGCGCCATGCCGTAAAAGAAGGTCGGCGTCGGCAGCACCGACACCGGGCCGTAGCGCCGCGACAGGGTGTTGAATTCCGTGAACACCTTCGGGTACATCAGGTACGAGGCGAACTCGTTCTCGTCCAGATGACGCCCGCACTTCTTCTCGGCTTCGGCGCGCACGGCCACAAGGTCGGCCTCGGGCAGCAGCGCACCGGGACGCTCGGTGATCGGCGCCACGTTCTTCAGCACTTTCTTCTGCAGCGCCTCGGGCCAGCCACCCGGCGGCTGGCCAAGATCGCCGTGCATCATTTCCACGACCGAGGCCGGGAAGGAGATTTCCCGCGCCGGGTCGAGCACGCTTTCGGCGGTGAGGCCCTGCGCCACCATCATCAGCGCCATGTCGCCCACCACCTTGGACGACGGGGTGACCTTGACGATGTCGCCAAACAAATCGTTGGCGCTGCGGTAGGCGCGCGCCACTTCGTGCCAGCGCGTATCGAGGCCCAGGGAGCGGGCCTGCTCCTTGAGGTTGGTGAACTGCCCGCCGGGCATTTCGTGGAGGTAGACCTCGGATGCGCCGGACTTGAGATCGCTTTCGAAGGCCGCGTACTGCATGCGCGCGGCTTCCCAGTAGAAGCTGATCTGGCGGATCGCTTCCGGGTCCAGCCCCGGATCGCGTTCGCCGTGGCGCAGGGCCTCGACGATGGAGCCCAGGCAGGGCTGGGCCGTCATGCCCGACATGGCGTCCATCGCCGCGTCCACCGCATCGACACCGGCGTCGATGGCCGCCAGCACCGTGGCGGCGCTGATGCCCGAGGTGTCGTGGGTGTGCAGGTGCACCGGCAGGCCCACTTCGTCGCGCAGGGCCTTGACCAGCACGCGGGCCGCGGCGGGCTTGAGCAGACCGGCCATGTCCTTGATCGCCAGGATGTGGCAGCCGGCCTTCTCGAGCGCCTTGGCCATCTTCACGTAGTAATCGAGGGAATACTTCGAGCGGTTCGGGTCGAGGATGTCGCCGGTGTAGCACAGCGCACCTTCGGCGAGCTTGCCGGTCTCGAGCACGGCGTCGATGGCGACGCGCATGTTGTCCACCCAGTTGAGGCAGTCGAACACGCGGAACAGATCCATGCCGGCATCGGCAGCGCGATGCACGAAGTGGCGCACCACGTTGTCCGGATAGTTGGTGTAGCCCACGCCGTTGGCGCCCCGCAGCAGCATCTGGGTGAGCACGTTCGGCGCCTTGGCGCGGATCAGCGCCAGGCGCTCCCACGGGTCTTCATTGAGAAAGCGCATGGCCACGTCGAAGGTGGCGCCGCCCCAGCATTCCAGCGACAGCAACTGGGGCACGCCGCGGGCGTAGGCATCGGCCACGCCGACGATATCGCGGGTGCGCATGCGGGTGGCCAGCAGCGACTGGTGGGCGTCGCGCATGGTGGTGTCGGTGATGAGCACACGCTTCTCGTTGCGCATCCACTCGGCAAACTTTTGCGGGCCGAGCGCTTCAAGGCGCTGGCGCGTGCCGGGCAGGATGTCGGACGTGAAGTGCGGGGCCTCGGCCTTCCTGGCGTGCTCCGCCGGGCGGGCGCGGTCGCGGGTTTCGGGGTGGCCATTGACGGTGACGTCGGCCACCCAGCCGAGCAGCTTGGTGGCGCGATCCTTGCGCTTCCGGAAGTCGAACAGCGCAGGGGTTTCGTCGATGAAACGGGTGGTGTAATCGTTGGCGATGAAGCGCGGGTGACTCACCAGGTTGTGCAGGAAGGCCAGGTTGGTGGCCACGCCGCGGATACGGAATTCGAGCAGCGCCCGGTCCATGCGCTTGATGGCCTCTTCCGGGGTCTGGGCCCAGGCCGTAACCTTTTCCAGCAGCGGATCGTAAAAGCGCGTCACCACCGCGCCGGAATACGCCGTGCCGCCATCCACGCGGATGCCGAAGCCCATTGCGCCCCGGTAGGCGCTGATGCGGCCGTAGTCGGGGATGAAGTTGTTTTCCGGGTTTTCGGTGGTGATGCGGCACTGCAGCGCGTGGCCGCTGAGGCGGATGTCCGCCTGGGCCGGAATGCCGGTTTCAGCGGTGTTGCCGATGTGCTTGCCTTCGGCGATGCGGATCTGGGCCTTGACCAGGTCGAGGCCGGTGATCATCTCGGTAACGGTGTGCTCGACCTGGAT
>NZ_JAOAUU010000112.1 GCF_030157465.1 Zoogloea sp. | reverse complement strand
TGGTCGGGATGCGCGGGCGACTGGTCAGCGACGAGAGGTCATGGCCACCGGGCAGACGGCGGAAGGCGGCGAATTGAATATTTCAGGACCGACTAGATAGTTGTCGCCTCGATGGCGTTGCAAACTTTAAGGCGATGATGAGAGAAAGACGTGCTGCGATACGGACAGGACTTCAAGGATTGGGAGATTGCTGCCGCTTTGGAGTGCGGCAGTGGGAACTGTTGCGTGTGAGATGGGGGGGGGCGTGGCGACGCTGGAGCGCTGGACAGCGGAGCCCGGTTTGAGGCGGTTCTCACCACGAAGGCACTGGATGAAGCGGGCATAAATGCCGGGTGCTGGAAGCAAGGCGTTTAGCCGCCGGATCTGGTCCAATGGCGTCAGGCTGCAACCCAGGCATTGGCGCCCTTGGAGGAGGCCTGTGCCAGTCCGCTTCGGGTTCGCCAGAACGGAGTTTCCAGAGTCGCCCACCCGGGATAGGCGAACCCCGCTCAGCTACCGCTTGCTTTGCGCTGGCCGTAGTTGCCTCGTGGCGGTGCAAGCTTTGGGGGTTCTTACTTGGTTTCCTGATAGAATTGAACTGCTGGCGCCATAAGTAAAGTTTTCAGGTGCTTCAGGTTCAAGTTGGTTGATCTGTTTCTTATTTCCCGTCATCGCACATGATTCAAAAAGTTCAAAACTTCGTGATTGTTGGGCGTACCAGTGATGGCCGGACTTTTCGGCCAAGTGACTGGGCTGATCGGTTATGTGGAGTAATGTCGGCCTTTGGCGCTGACAACAGAATGACTTATTCACCGCATGTGCGACCCGCATGTAACCTGAAGGGCGATAAGACGGTTTTGGTGGACGCACGGATTCACGACATCGAGCCTCTGGCCTACAATTTTCTAAAGAATTTCGCCAAAGACAATGACTTGCAAATTGAGTTGTTGCCGGACGACTATTTTTTCTGAAAATAATTGTATTGGCTTTTATGAGTGCTTTTCCAAGCGCCGATTAGGCATCCAGGCCTTTGACGCTTGAATGCCCGCAGGAAAGCTTCCTGCGAGCTGCTCGTCAGACGAGTACTTCCAACAGATCCGGTTGGCTCAGGAAGCCTCTTGGGCTTGCTGTTGCGCCATATGCGCCTGACTGGAAAATCACAACGAGGTTGCCGGGCTCTGCATTCGGTAGCTGCATTTTGTCAGCCAGTATGTCGAGGGGCGTGCACAGCGGCCCGACTACCGATACAGGTTCGCCCATTGGTTCGCCCATGCGATCCCCGATTGCGACAGGGTAATTCTTGCGAATCACCTGACCGAAGTTTCCCGACGCTGACAGGTGGTGATGGAGTCCGCCATCGGCGACAAGGAACGTGTGCCCACGGGATTCCTTTTTGTCGAGAATACTGCATACGTAAACGCCAGCTTCACCAACAAGGTAGCGACCGAGTTCAATGACGATTTCCGCTTCGGGTAGTCGATCACGTGCTTCCCCGGCGAGTATTTCCAGATTGGTAGCGATGCTGCTTAAATCAAGCCTGGATTCGCCCGGAAAATAGGGGATGCCGAATCCGCCTCCGAGGTTAAGGAATTTGACTGGCGATGGTGCAAATTCGGCAAGGCGCACGGCGAGATCGAAACATTTCCGTTGTGCTTCGACGATGGCTTCGGGACGGAGGTTCTGGGAGCCTGCGAAGAGGTGGAAACCTTCAAAGGACAGGCCCGCTTCGCCTATTTTTCCGAGCAGAGCCGGCACCTGTTCTGCGTCAACGCCGAACTGCTTTGGGCCGCCGCCCATCTTCATTCCGGAGCTCTTGAGTTCGAAGTCCGGATTGACCCGCACCGCTACGCGGACTGTCGATCCCGTCGTGCGGCGGATGGTGGCGAGTTCGGAGACTTCGCGGAATGATTCGATATTGATCAGGATGCCGGAGGCGACGGCCTGACGCAGTTCTTCCACCCGTTTTCCGGGGCCGGCGAAGCTGATTTCCTGAGGGTTTGCGCCGCTGTCCAGCGCGACCTTCAATTCGTTTGCCGATGCCACGTCGATCCCGTCGACCAGCTTTGCCATGTGGTCGACAACCGCGGGCATCGGGTTTGCCTTCATCGCGTAGTGGATTTTGATTCCTGCCGGAAGGCTGGCTCTCAGTTCGGCTACGCGGCGCGTCAGCAGGGCGCGGTCGTAGGCGTAAAAGGGTGTCTGGCCGACCCGGGCTGCAAGGCGTCGCAGGGGTATTCCGCCGACGAGCAATTCACCGGCTTCGGATCGGAACTGATCCATCGGTGCATGGGCCGGTTTTTGGCGCGTGACTTCGCTCATTGCTGTGCCTTGTTTGCGGTGTCGAATTCGGTGGACAGGGTCTTGCGGTCGATTTTGCCGTTTGGATTGCGGGGCAGGGGGCCTTCACGGACTTCGATCGCTGCCGGGATCATGTATGCGGGCATGCGTTGGCGGCATTCTGTCAGGAGGATGGCAGGGTCGAGCTGTGTTCCATCCTTGCCTGTTGCGATCACGCAGATTGCCTGTCCGAGGGTTGCATGAGGAATGCCAAAGGCCACGCATTCGCCGACTTTTCCGGTGGCGTAAAGGATCTCTTCCACTTCGGTCGGACTCACCCGGTAGCCGGATGTTTTCATCATTTCATCGCGACGTCCGATGAAATAAAGGTAGCCCTCTTCATCGCGGCGGACCGTATCGCCGGAGAAGACGGCGATTTCGGGCAGTACCAGGCCCGCCTGGCGGCCCGGGGCCGAGGCGGGAAGCGGCTTGAAGCGCTCAGCCGTTTTTTCCGGATCGTTCCAGTAGCCCATCGCGACGTGTGCGCCGCGCTGGACGAGTTCGCCAGGTTCGTTGGGGGCGCACTCGCTGCCGTCGTCACGCAAGACAAGCACTTCGGCGTCCGGAATGGCCTTGCCGATCGAGTCCGGGCGAATGTCGGCCTGCTCGGGGGGCAGGTAGGTGGCGCGGAAAGCTTCGGTGAGTCCGTACATCAGGAACGGCTTGGTCTGCGGCAACTGGGCGCGCAGGGTCTTGAGTGTTTCGAGCGGCATGCGCCCGCCGGTGTTCGCGAAATAGCGCAGGTGGCTGGTGGCGGTTTCAGGCCAGTTGAGCTGGGCAAGCTGAATGTAGAGCGGTGGCACGGCGGTCAGGCCGGTGATCTTTTCACGGACCACGGCCTTCAGCACGTCTTGCGGGAGAAGGTAGTTGAGCAGGACGACCCGTGCGCCGCTGTGAAATGCGGTGGTGAGCTGGGAGAAGCCCGCATCGAAGGACAGGGGCAGCGCGGCCAGTAGCGAATCATCCGGGTTGTTGCCCAGATAACTTGCGACGCTCTTTGCGCCCGCCACCATGTTGCGGTGAGACAGTACGACGCCTTTTGGACGACCGGTGCTGCCAGAAGTGTAGAGAATGGACAGCAGGTCGGTGTCGATGATCCGGTTGCCGGCACGGCGCGGGGTGGCCAGCAGGTCTGACCAGAGCGCGATGCTGACACCGGGCAGATTGACCGGCTTGGCGGACGGCGCGGTAAGAATCACGTGGCGAAGGTCGTGACAGTGCTCAAGGGCGCCTGTAATGAGGGGCAGTCGTTCCGGCGAGGTGATGAGCACTCGCGCATTGCAGTCACGCAGGATGTGGCCGATCTGCTCTGATTTCAGGATGGGGTTGACCGGTACGAAAGCGGCGCCTGCCCGCGCCGCGGCGAACGAGGCCACAACGGTTTCGATCCGTTTGTCGAGGAAGATGCCGACGCGCTCTCCGCGCTCGATGCCGAGTTCGATGAGCCCGCTTGCAAGGCCCGCCACTTGGTTGTCGAGTTCGTGGTAGCTCAGGGTGTCCCGGCCAGAGGTGAGTGCCGGCGAACTCGGCGCCCGTTCGGCCGATGCGCTGATGAGTTCGTGGAGGAGAGAGGTCTTGGGCATCGATCTTGAAACTGTTCGTTGATCCTGTTGGGACGCAGAGGGTTGATGCGTGGATGTTTAACGCGTTTTGGCTATGCATGAGTCTATCGCAGGTCCGTGACGTGCCACGCAAAAAAGCTCACGCCTGCAGCCCTGGAGTAGGCTGGAGGCCGGGGCAGACTGCAGGGTTGCCGGGGTTTTTTGAAGAAAGCCGGGCCAAGATGCAAAACAATGAAAAATGTTCTTTCCGCTCGATCCGGCTTGCTTCTGGGCCTGCAACTTAGATCACGGTGCCGAACGCGGCCTTGTCGCTTATAATGATGGAGGCGTGCCGTTTCGAGGCTTCACAGGGCAGGGAATGCGGCAGGGAATGCTGTTGCTTCCAGGTTTTTGTGTTTGGTTTTTCCGATTGGAGTGAGTTTTGGATACGAAGAAGGAAGTGCTGTCGATTCTCGACGAGGTTTTGAATCTGGATGGTGCTGCGGCCCAGTTCGATCTCGACACGCCCCTGTTGGGCGCCCTGCCAGATCTGGATTCGATGGCAGTCGTTGGTTTGATCAACATTTTCGAAGAGCGCTTCGGTTTTGTCATCGAAGATGACGAGATCGATGGTTCTACCTTCGCGTCCGTGGGCTCGCTGGTTGAATTCGTGAATGCAAAACTGGGCTGAAAGGCCCGTTTGAAAACCTCGGGGGGGCAGGTTTGTTCCTGCGGGGTTCTGGAGACTGGCAGTGCCTGCCGTCTCGTTTTGAAAGCCGGGTCTTTTAGGCCCGGCTTTTCTATTTGTGCGCCTGGCTTGGGGGCACGAATGCAAGACGCCCGATAGGGCTTATCGGGCGTCTTCTACCTTGTCAACCTGACCGGCGTAGCGGCAGGCCGGCGGATGTTTCCGCCGCCAGAGCTTCAGTGGTTCACACTTTGCCGAAGCCGCTTCAGCTCGGGGACGCAGGAGCCGCAGTTGGTGCCGCACCGGGTGCGGGCCTGCAGGCCGTCAAGGGATTCTCCTGCCCGGAATGCCTCGACAATCTCGTCCTCGGCCACGTCGAAGCAGTTGCAGATGACCTTGCCGCGTGCCGACTGGCCGGCTGGCGGCTGCGTGAGCGGTGCCAGCAGCCACGGCCGCACCGCGGTGGCAGAGTGACCCTGCACCATCAGGTCGGCCAGCCATTCGGCGGCCTTTGTTTCGCCTGCCAGGCGCACGGCCGAGAGCGAATCGCCGTCCACGCGCGCCCGTTTGGCGATGTCCCGTCGGCTGTCCTGGTAGGAAAGTACCTGGGTCGGGTCGTCGAGGGAGAGGTCGCGGTCGAGGGCTTCGATCAGCTCCGGGGCGAGATCGTCACCGCGGGCTTTCAGCACGACCACGGGTGCGCTGCGTCCGGCCAGGGTCAGGCTGGCGTAGGGGAAGCGGGGCAGCCATTGGCGTAGGCGAGCCATGACTTCATGCGGATTGGGCTGGAGTTTTCCATCGGCGTCGGCCTCGCTACGGCGCATGGCCACCAGCGATTTCCCGGCGCTGTATTTTTCAACCTGCACCGCTGCGTGCTTGAGCTCCGGCTGTTTTGAGTAGGGGTCGAAGTCGCCCGGCAGCAGCACGTTGATACCCAGCCCACCCATCGCGTTGCCGCCCCAGTGCATCGGCAGAAAGCATTGGCCCGGGCGCAGGCTGGTGGATTGCTGGGCTTTCACAACCACGCTGCCACGCTTGCTCTTCACCTTGACCAGGTCGCCGTCGCCAAGCTTGCGCCGCTCCATGTCGTCCTTGTGCATGTGAAGCAGGGGCTCGGCTTCGTGGCTGTAAAGGCGGGCCACGAGACCGGTGCGGCTCATGCCGTGCCACTGGTCGCGCAGGCGGCCGGTGTTGAGGTGGAGGGGGTAACGGGCGCTGGGGGATTCTGCGGTGATCCGGTGTTCGGTAACGACGAAGCGGGCGCGGCCCGATGGCGTCGGAAAGAGGCCGTCTTCGTAGAGCCTGACCTTGCCGTGGCCGGCTCCTTCCGGGAAGGGCCATTGTTGCGGGCCGGTGTTTTCGAGCAGGGCGTAGCTGAGGCCGGTGATGTCCAGGTCGCGGCCGCGTGTGGATTCCCGGTGTTCGTTCCAGATTTCCTCGGGGCTGGCGTAGGGAAACATCCGCGCGGCAAGCTCGCGTTTGCCGAGGTGGGCGCCCAGACGCCGGGCGAAGTCCACCACGATCGCCCAATCGTGGCGGGCTTCGCCCGGCGCGGGCACGGCTGAACGCACGCGGCTGATGGCGCGCTCCGAATTGGTGACGGTGCCGTCCTTTTCGCCCCAGGTGCTGGCGGGCAGGAGGAGGTCGGCGTAGCGGCAGGTTTCGGTGTGACCGAAGGCTTCCTGCACGATGACGAATTCAGCGGTTTTGAGGGCTTCGTCGATCAGGGTCTGGTCCGGCATCGACTGGGCCGGGTTGGTGCAGGCGATCCACACCGCCTTGACCTCGCCGGACTTGAGCGCCTGAAAAAGTTCGACGGCGCTCTTGCCGGGGGCTTCAGGCACGCTGTCGATGCCCCACAGGGCGGCGACTTCGGCGCGATGGGCCGGGTTGGCCATGTCCCGGTGGGCGGAGAGCAGGTTTGCGAGGCCACCCACTTCGCGGCCGCCCATGGCGTTGGGCTGGCCGGTAAGGGAGAAGGGGCCGGCACCAGGCTTGCCGATTTGGCCGGTGGCCAGGTGCAGGTTTATGAGTGCCGAGTTGTTGTGGGTGCCGAAGGAGAACTGGTTGAGCCCCTGGCAGTACATCGACATCGTTGCCGGTGAGGTGGCGAAGAGCTGTGCCGCCTGTTCGATGGCTTTTTTGTCGAGCCCGCAGATCGTGGCGGCCATGGCCGGCGAGTATTCGCGGACGATTTTCTTGAGCGCATCGAAGCCTTCGGTGTGAGCTTCGACGTAATCACGGTTGATCCAGCCTTCCCACAGCATCACGTGGAGCATCGCGTTGTAGAGGGCGATGTCGGTGCCGGGCAGGAGGGCGAGGTGGAGATCGGCGGCTTCGGCGGTGTCGGTGCGGCGGGGGTCGATGACCACCAGCTTCATGTCCGGGTTGGCCTTCCTGGCGTCCTCGACGCGGCGGAAGGCGATCGGGTGCGCGAAGGCAGTGTTGCTGCCGGTGATGAAAAGGGCTTTGGTGTGGGCGATGTCCTCGTAGCTGCACGGCGGGGCGTCGGCGCCCAGGCTGAGTTTGTAGCCGGCCACCGCGCTGGACATGCACAGACGCGAGTTGGTGTCGAGGTTGTTGCTGCCGATGAGGCCTTTCATCAGCTTGTTGAAGACGTAGTAATCCTCGGTGAGGAGCTGGCCGGCGCCGTAGATCGCGACGGCGTCCGGGCCGTGTTCCTTGATGATTGCGGCGAATTTTTCGGCGGCGGTATCGAGCGCCGTGTCCCAGCTCACGCGCTGGAGGGGCTCGTCGCGGCTGGCGCGCTGCTCGGGGTAAAGAGCGCGGGTGGCCAGGGTTTCGGGGGCGGCAGAAAGGTGCAGGGTGGCGCCCTTGGTGCAGAGGCGGCCGAAGTTGGCAGGGTGATCGGGATCGCCCTTCACGCTGGTGATGCGGCCTGCTTCGTGTTCGATCACAACACCGCAGCCAACGCCGCAGTAACAACAGGTGGATTTTGTTTCGGCCATGTCTGCTCCTTTGATGCCAGATTCAAGCAAAGGGCGTGCCATGTTGGAATGGGTGGCAATATTGTCTTTGGTGTCACCACGCTGGGGCATGACTGATCCAGCGCGGTGCGTTATTGCCTTTTTGATTATTGCTCCGCACCAGTTTTGGGCATGGCGGGCGCAAGCAAGAAGCGCTTCACCCGGCCTGCTGTTGTTTCAGCAGGCCGGGTGAAGCGGTGCTCGGGCGGGGGTGATCAGGCGAAGACTTTCCAGGCGCGGGCCGTGCGGCTGCCGAAGATTTGCGGGTTTTGCGGCAGCTGGTTGGTGGGCAGGAAGGTCGGGCTGATCTTCTTGAACCAGTCGGCGTAGCTGGCGGTGGCCGGCAGGGTGGCGAGGGCCTTGAGCGCGTAGTAGGTGAAGGCGCCGTTCGGCCGGCCCTTGAAGCTGGTGTCCCAGCTGTACTGGGTGTCGGTGCAGCCGGCCATCAGGAGGTCACCACCGCTGCGCGTCAGGCCGCTGATCAGCGGCAGCCGGGCTGTCTTGGGGGCGGGCACGTCCTCGGCTTTCATCCAGACGCTGGGGGGCAGGAAGCGGGCGCGCGGCATGCCGGGGTCGAGATCGCTGTCGTCGCCCCGGGTGACGCTGCCGGAGTGGCAGCTGTCGGAGATCAGCAGCACCCGCACGCCGGTGACGTGGTTGGCGAAGATCACGGCGATCTCGTCGTCGAGCAGCACCTTGCCGGAGCCGATATCCCACGGGCACAGGGCTTCGTCGCGGCCGTCGGGTTCGTCGCCGTTCTTGTCGGGCGCCCAGGTGCCGTGGCCGGAATACGTGATGATCACCGTATCGCCCTTGGCTGCGCCCGAGATGAGGCCGCTCATGGCGGCGACCATCGCAGCCTTGGTGGCCTGGGCGTCGATCAGCTTGGTGACGGCGAAGCCGCGCGCGGCGAGGGCTGCCGCCCAGTCGTTGGCGTCATTGACGCAGCCGGAGAGATCGTTCTGGGTGCCGGGGTAGTCGTTGATGCCGATGCACAGTGCCTTCTTGCTCATGATCCATCTCCCTCGTTGTGTTAGGGGCGGGCCGGGCATAACGGATGACCCGCTGCGAAATGACCTTTCAATGACAGTTAAGCAGAGCGCATTGAAAGGTCAACGGCTACCTGAGCAAGGCTTGAGGAGCACCGGGTACGTGACGGGCGATGCCGCGCGCCGCCCGCTGAAGGGTTTTCAGGCGCGCGGGGTGAGGCTGAGTTCGCGCAGGGCCTGGACCTGGTCGAGGATGGGCTGCGGAATGGCGGTGTTGCCGGCCAGCATGCTGCGGATGAGCTCGGCATTGCTGGACACTTCCGGATTGTCGGGCAGGCCCTCGACAGGCGGTGCGCCGCCTTCTTCGGCCGGGTAGGCCACGCGTGCCTCGCCATTGGCGAAGGCCTGCAGCTGGGGGCGGCGGCGCGGGTTGGCAAAGGCTTCGCCCTCGGTGCCGCGCAACAGCAGGGCCACGCCGCCCTGGGCGACGAGGTGGGTATGCAGGCGTTCGAGGTATTCGGGGTGGGTTACCGAAACGACCCGCACGCTGTGGCCGGGGGCCGGATCAAGGAGCTTGGCGAGGGTGTGGGCGCTGTTGCGCACGCCGAGCCGCGGGCGCAGGGCCAGAAGGGGATCGAGGCCGGGGGCGAGGGCGTCGAGGGGCAGGCAGGCCAGGTGGTGTTCGGCGAGCCGGGCTTCTGCGTCGGCAATGCTGGTGGCGGGCGTGATGCCGAGGGCTTCGAGGAGTTCGAAGGGGCTCACCCGGCTTTCAAAATCATGGCGACCCTGGATCAGCACCGGCACGCCCTCCCGCGCCAGCAGCAGGGCGAGGAGCGGCATCAGGTTGGCCTGGCGGCGGGCTCCGTTGTAGGTGGGCAGCACCACGAGGCGCGGGCCCGGCGGAACCGCGATGCGCGCGGTGCGGGTGTCGAGGGCGCGCTGAAAGCCAAGCAGCTCCTCGCGGGATTCGGCCTTGATGCGCATCGACAGGATGACGGCGCCAAGCTCCAGGTCGGGCACGCGGCCATCCATCATGTCGCCGAAAAGGGATTCGGCCTGTTCGACCGTGAGGGGCTTGGAGCCTTTCGGCCCGCGGCCGATTTCCTTGATGAAGGGAGCGTAGGACATGGCGGGGATCGATGCAGGATTGGAAACCCGCCGAGTGTAGCGGATGCGGCGACGGGGCGCGGGCCTTGCCTCGGGGCTTTGGCCCTGGGCGCCTGACGCGTCCCTTTGTCTTTCGCTGCTGCGCGAACTATGTTGGGTCAGGGGCCTTGCGTTCGCGGATGGCCATTGATCATCGACAAGGAGAACGACAATGCCGAAGAAAGCCCTTGCTACCGCCCAGGCGGGCGCCATTTACCTCGAACTGGGCGGGCAGCTGTTTCCGCTTGTCACGTGCACGCTGCCCGATATCGCCTGGGAGATCGTCGAGCAGCCGAGCGGGGCTGCTGGGGGGTTGGTCCGGCCGGGGGCGCTGAAGCTCGGGGATCTGGCCATCGGATTTGCGCCCGGCCAGATGCCGGCGCTGGCAGGCTGGGTCGACGAGATCATGGTCGGCAAGGTGATGCGGCTCGACATGAGCGTTGTCCGGACCGACATGAACGGCAAATCCAGGGAGCGCATCGAGCTGAAAGGGTGTTTTCCGGTCGAGCTGCGTTTTCCGCAGTGTGACGCGGCCGGCAAAAATGCCTACCTGGTCGAGGCGATATTCCGGCCGGAATCCATCGCGGGAGGCCCTGCGGGCGAGTCGGTCAAGCCGGGTGTGTCGGGCAAGCAGAAGAAAATGCTGGCGTCCAATTTTGTCGTCAGCGTCGGTGATCTTCCGACCGGCAGGGTCGTTCGCGTTGCCGCGTTTACCTTGCGGCGCAATCCGGGCAGCGAGGTGGCGGGCGAACTGCGCCGGCCGTCCATCGCGGGAGGCCTTGGCCGGTGCAGCCCCTTGAGCCTGGTCGTCGGCGGCGCCGATTATCAAGCGTGGCGTGATTTTGCGCTCCAGCAGGTGGCGCGTGGGCCCGTCGGCAAACAGATGGAAGGGCGCCTCGAATTGCGCGACACGAGCCTGAAAAAGGTGCTGGCGAGCTTCGATTTCCGGCTCGCGGGCCTTTCCGGGTTCCGCTTCGAGCCGATCGCTCAGGGTATTGAAGCGGCCATGGAGACCGCCACGGCGAGCTTCAGCGTCGATGCCGTGGCTTTGAAGCTGGCGGGGGGATAGCCCGCGGGTTCCGTTTTACGGGCACCTCGGGCGCCGGCCTTTGCGGCGTGCCACTTCCCACTTCTGCCGGCCCCCGCTAACCTCCGTGCTTTTGCACGCGGGGGGCTTCACATGAAAGTCGGTTTCATCGGTCTGGGCATCATGGGGCGCCCGATGGCGCTCAATCTGCTGAAGGGTGGTTTCGATCTCACCGTGTGGGCGCGGCGCGATGCGTCGATGGCGCCCCTGCTGGAAGCGGGCGCAAAGGGGGCTACCGGCCCGGCTGAGGTGGCTGCCGGGTGTGACGTGGTGTTCTCGATGGTTTCCGATGCGGCCGACGTGGAGCAGGTGGCGCTGGGCGCCGGCGGCGTGGCCGACGGCGCCAGGCCGGGGCTGATCTACGTGGACATGAGCACGATTGCGCCGGCGGCGGCCCAGGGCATCGCCGAGAGGCTCGCCGCGCGGGGGGTGACCATGCTCGACGCGCCGGTGTCCGGTGGCGAGGTGGGTGCGATCAACGCCGGGCTGACCATCATGGTGGGCGGCGACGAGGCGGCCTTCGGGAAGGTCAAGCCGATGTTCGCCAGCATGGGCAAGTCCGTCACGCTCATCGGCGGGTCCGGGGCCGGGCAGGTCACCAAGGCCTGTAACCAGATTCTGACCGGCGTCACCGTGGTGGCGGTGGCCGAGGCCTTCAACTTTGCGCGCAAGAGCGGCGTGGATGCGGGCAAGGTGCGCGAGGCGCTGCTGGGCGGTTTTGCCTACAGCCGGATCCTTGAAAACCACGGTCAGCGCATGCTGGACCGCAATTTCAAGCCGGGCTTCAAGGCCTGGATGCACCAGAAGGACATGAACATCGTGATGCAGGAGGCGCATCGCCTCGGGCTGATGCTGCCCAACAGCGCGGCCACGGCCCAGCTTTTCAACGCCATGGTTGGCAGCGGCCTGGGCGAGGAGGATTCCGTCGCCGCGCTCAAGCTCTTCGAACAGCTCTCGGGAGACTGACGGTGCGGGTCGGTTTTGTCGGGCTGGGTGTGATGGGCCTGCCGATGGCGGGTCACCTGCTGGCAGCGGGGCACGACGTGGCGGTGTGGGCGCGGCGGCCCGAATCGGCAGCGCCCATCGTGGCCGCCGGGGCGATGGCGTGCGGGAGTCCGGCCGAACTGGCGGCGCGCAGCGAAGTGGTGATTTCGATCGTCACCGCCAGCGCCGACGTGGAGCAGCTGGCCTTCGGGCCCGGCGGGCTCATCGAGGGTTTTGCGCCGGGCAGCATCCACGTGGATATGAGCACCATTGCGCCTGGCACGGCCCGCCGGCTGGCGGCGCGTTACGCCGGGCGCAGCATTGCCTGGCTGGATGCGCCGGTCTCGGGCGGCGGGCAGGGCGCCATCGACGTCACGCTGGCGCTGATGGTCGGTGGCCGCGCCGAGGTGCTGGAGCGGGTGCGTCCGCTGTTCGCCTGCCTGGGCAAAACGGTGGTCCACATGGGCGAGGCCGGCGCCGGTCAGGTGGCCAAGGCCTGCAACCAGATGATCATGGTCAGCGTTATACAGGCCGTGGCCGAGGCGATGCGCCTGGCCGGGGCCCATGGGCTCGACCTGGCCAAGGTGCTGGAAGCGCTGCAAGGCGGCTCGGCGGCCTCCCGGGTGCTCGACGTGATGGGCGGGCGCATGGTCCGGCGGGATTTCGTGGCGGGCATCCAGGCGCGCCTCCATCACAAGGATTTTGCGATCCTGATGGACGAAGCCCGGCAACGGGGGGCGCCGCTGCCGCTGGCGGCACAAACCTGGCAACAACTCAACGCGCTGATGGCCCTGGGCGGCGGGCGGCTGGATACCGCCAGCCTGCTGAAGGTGCTGGAAGCGCCGGTGGAGAAAATGCAGTGATCAAACTTGAAGGTCGTCGTCGATTTGTCTGGCTGGCCGCGGCCGGGCTGGGGCTCGGCATTGTGGGCGGGTGCGCCGGCCTGCAGTTCGGCATGAAGAAGCCGGAAGTCTCGGTGGTCAGCATCCGCCTCCTGGACGGCAACCTGCTGGAACAGCGCTTTTTGCTGACCCTGCGCGTGACCAACCCCAACACCAGCGATATTTCGGTCGAGGGGCTCAGCTTTACGCTGGACATCAACGGCCAGCATTTTGCCCGGGGCGTCGGGAACCAGCCGGTGGTGATTCCGCGCCTTGGCGAGGCGACCCTGGATGTGACCGCGACCACCGGCCTTGCCGGTTTCCTGCGCCAGTTCAAGGAGCTTATGAAGGGGCGCGACAAGCTGGAATACCGCATCAAGGGCCGTTTGGTGACCGGCAACTTCGGGGGTATCGACTTCGACCAGACCGGTGATGTCGGGATGCCCAAGGGCCCGGGCGAGCCGGCAGGCGGCAGCCGGACGCCGCCCACCGAGAAGTTCTAGCCGGGCCGGGCCCTGTCTGCCCGGTCACCGTCAAGCTCCACACTCAAACGCGTGAATGGCTCGCGGGCCATTCCGCCTCATTTTTCCATGCATCCCAAACTTGTTGAATTTCTGGCCGGCTGCCGCGATGAGGCACCGCTGCAGCTTGGCGTCGTGCCTTTCGGCATGCTTTACGGTATCGGGGCGATCCAGGCCGGCATGCCGGCATGGCTCGCCCAGCTGGCCTCGGCGGTGGTGTTTGCCGGCGCGGCGCAGCTGGTCATCGTGCAGATGCTGGCGGTGGGCGCGGGTGCGCTGCCGATCGGCCTGACATCCGGCCTGCTCAATCTGCGACACATGCTCTACAGCATGTCGATCGCCGAGCACGTGCGCCACCTGCCGCGGCGCTGGCGCCTGTTGCTGGCCTACCTGCTGACCGACGAGGCCTACGCGGTGGCGATCCTGCGCTATCAGGTAACGCCCCCGCCGGACGACCGCCCGGATCTGCGCCACTGGTATTTTCTGGGTTGCGGTTTCACGCTGTGGCTCACCTGGCAGCTGTCGACGGCGGCGGGGCTGCTGTTCGGGGCGAGCGTTCCGGCGGGCTGGGATATCGATTTCGCGGTGCCGCTCACCTTTATCGCGCTGCTGGCCATGCTGATGAAGGAGCGTGCCGGCCAGGCGGCGGCGCTGGTGGCCGCGCTTGCGGCACTGGCTTTTGCCGCGCTGCCCTACAAGCTGGGGCTGGTGGTGGCGATTGTGCTGGGGCTGGTGGCCGGGGTGTGGGCCTCAAGGCGCCGGGAGGTGGCGCGATGAGCACGGCAGCATTGCTGGCACTGCTCGTCGTCATCGGCCTCGTCACCTTTGTGTACCGCTACGCGATGATCGGGCTGTTTGCCAATCGCAGCCTGCCGGGCTGGCTGCATGCGCTGTGCCGTCACATCGCACCGGCCAGCTTTGCGGCGCTGACGGCTGGCGAGCTGTTCATTCACGGCGGAGAGGTGGTGCTGGCGCTGGCGGCGCCCAAGCCCTGGGCGGCGCTGGTGGCTGCGCTGGTGGCGTGGCGCACGGGCAATGTGCTGGCGACCATTGGTGCCGGCATGGCCGCGCTGTACGTGTTCAAGTGGCTGTTTTAGCCGTACGCGGGTGGCCGGCTCAAAGAGTGGCCAGTGAAACGGCCCGCGTGGCGCGCAGGGTGCGCAGCATGCGGGTCATGTCCACCGCCGAGAGCGGACGGCTGCACAGGTAGCCCTGGTAGGCGTCGCAGCGCCAGCGGCGCAGCAGCGCGAGCTGGGCTTCGGTTTCGACGCCTTCGGCGATCACTTCGAGGCGCAGGGTGTGAGCCATCGCGACGATGGTCTGGGCGATGGCGGCGTCGTCGGGCTCGGTGACGATATCGCTGATGAAGGAGCGGTCGATCTTGAGGCGGTCGATGGGGAAGCGCTTGAGGTTGGAGAGGCTGGAGTAGCCGGTGCCAAAGTCATCCACCGAGAGCTGCAGGCCGAGTTTCTTGCATTCGGCCAGCAGGCTGCGGGTGTGTTCGGGGTTGCGCATCACCAGGCTTTCGGTGAGTTCCAGATCCAGGTAGGCCGCCGGAAGGCCGCTCTCGAGAAGGGCCGACTGGATGGTGGCGAGCAGCCCCGCGTCGTCGAACTGGCGGGCCGACAGATTCACCCCCACGGGTACCCGGCAGATGCCTTCCTGTTGCCAGGCCTGGTTCTGGCGGCAGGCTTCGTGCAGCACCCAGGCGCCGATCTGCACGATGAGGCCGGATTCCTCGGCGATGGGGATGAACTTGTCGGGCGGCACCATGGTGCCGTCGGGATGGCGCCAGCGGATCAGGGCTTCCATGCCGATGAGTTCGCCCGACAGGGTGTCCACCTGGGGCTGGTAGAAGAGCGCGAGCTGGTTCTCGTCGAGGGCGTGGCGCAGGTGGTTTTCGAGTTCGAGACGTTCGCTGTAGCGCTCGGAGAGGCCGTGGTCGAAGAACTGGAAATTGTTCCGGCCGCGTTCCTTGGCGAGGTACATGGCGGCGTCGGCGTTCTTGATGAGCGCGGCGCCGTCGTGGCCGTCGTTGGGGTAGAGGGCGATGCCGATGCTGAGGGTGACGGTGAGCTGCCGGCCGCACAGTTCGAAGGGGCGGGCGAGGCTGGCGAGAATGCGCTCGGCCAGATCTTCGGGCACCGAGCCTTCGTCCAGGTTGCCAAGCACCACGACGAACTCGTCGCCGCCGGTGCGCGCCACGAGGTCGCCATCCCGCACGCAGGCGCGCAGGCGCTGGGCGACGGCGAGCAGGAGTTCGTCGCCGGCCTGGTGGCCCAGGGTGTCGTTGACGTACTTGAAACGGTCGAGATCGGTGAACAGCACGGCTACGCCGCGTTGGCGCGCGCGCGCGCCCTGGATGACTTCGAGCAGATGCTCGTTGAGCAGGGTGCGGTTGGGCAGCGAGGTGAGGCTGTCGTAGTGGGCGAGGTGGCGGATGCGGTGCTCGGCGTCGCGGCGCTGGGTGATGTCGGCGACGATGCCCAGGTAGCCACGCACCTGCCGCACTCCGTTGCGTACCACCGAAATGCTGATGGTGGCCGGAAAGCTGCTGCCGTCGTTGCGGCGCATGATGAGTTCGTGGGGTTCGGCGAGCCGGGTGCCGGCTTCTGCGGCGAGGGCGGCAAAGCCGCCGGACTTGTGGGCGAGGGTCCAGCCGGCGATGTCTTCGGCGGTGTGGAAGATCAGCGGAGTCTGATGGCCGATGAGTTCGTCGGCACGGTAGCCGAACATGCGCTCGGCGGCGGGGTTCATCACCCGGATGATGCCGCTGGCGTCGGTGTAGATGATGGCGTATTCGGCGCAGTCGAGGATGGCCCTTTGCAGCGTGGTGGTTTCGCGCAGCAGGTTTTCGGCGTGGGCGTGTTTTTCGACTTCGCTTTCGAGGAGCCGGTTGGTTTCGCCAAGGGCCTTTACGTACTGTTCGAGGGATGTGTTGGCCTCGCCGAGGGCGAGGGTCTTTTCATGCACCTGGCGGCGGATGGCGTCGGCGCGGGTTTGCAGCACGTAGAGGATGAAGGCGGCCAGCGCGCCGAGGGACAACCCGGAGAACAGCTGGGCGCCGGCGTCCGCGCTGGGCAGCTGCGGGTGCAGGCTGTTGCTTGCGGCGATGATGAGCCAGTGGCGGTCGGCGAAATCAAATCCATCGGCGTAAGAGCTTGCGCCAATGTGGAAGTCTGGCGTACGGGCGAGTGGGCGGCCGGGGATCACGGTGTCGATAAGCTCGAACTCGAAGCGCTGGCGTGTGTCGGTGCGCTCGCGCCAGGTGTCCGAACCGAGCGTCTCACGGAGCACTTCGTCGATGGAGATTTCGATGTAGAGCAGGTCACGGACGGGGGCCGCCGGGGTGTCGCTGCGGACGATGGGGCTGAGGGTCAGGACGGCGTTGCGGTGGCTGCCGTTGCCTGCCGGGAGTGGGTAGGGCGCGGTGGCGACGCTGGTGCTGGCGCCGATTGCCGCGCGGATTCCGTCCTGGATGGCGACGGTGTCGGCGGGGGTCGGCAGCGGGCTGCCTTGCGGGTTGCCGGCGCTGATGACGGGCCGGGCGTTTCCGTTTTCGACCCGGAGCAGGCCAAGGCGCAGGATTTCCGGGTGGCGCTGCAGGACGGGGGCGACGATTTCGGCGAAATGAGCCTGGGTTTCGGCCGGGGCAAAGGCCATCTGGCGGCGCAGGATGTCGGCCTGGCGGACGAGACCGTCGGTGCGGTCGCGCAGATGGGCAATCTGTTCCCGGGCGGTCGTCTGAAAACGGTTGCGGGCGGCGTCTTCTTCTTCGCGGATGGTGCTGCGATAGTTGTCGAGTGTCAGCAGAAAGATGACGACGAAGACAGTCAGGGGCACCCCGAAGCGGCGAAAAAAATCGACAACCGTTGAGGGTGTCGGGCTGCGGGTCATCAGGTCTCCTGTCGAACTGGAATCGGGTGTTGCCGGATCCTGTCCGACGGCCCATTAACGGATGCCGCTGGCTATTCTTGAGAGGGCGGGCTGGGCGGAGCCCTGCCCTGGGGGGCTCAGTAGCCGAAAACCTGGCGCATGCGCTCGGTTTCGCGCTCCTCGTCGATTTCGGCGTCGGCGAAGCGCTGGGCGATGGCCTGAAAATCGTTCTGGAGGGCGAGGAAGGCGTCGATGATGTCCGGGTCGAAATCGGTGCCCCGACCGGCACGCAGGATGTCGACGGCCTGGGTGTGGCTGTGGGCGGTTTTGTAGATTCGCCGGGTGATCAGTGAGTCGTACATGTCGGCGACGGCCATCAGGCGCGCGGCAACCGGAATGCGCTCGCCCGACAGGCCGAGAGGGTAGCCGGTGCCGTCCCATTTTTCCTGGTGGGAATAGGCGATTTCCTTGGCGAAGCGCAGGAAGCTGGAGACGCCGCCGAACAGGGCTTCGGCCCGGCTGATGGCCTCGCGTCCGAGGGTGGTGTGGGTTTTCATGATCTCGAACTCGGCGGGCGTGAGTTCGCCGGGCTTGAGCAGGATGCGGTCGGGGATGGCAACCTTGCCGATGTCGTGGAGCGGGGCCGACTTGTACATCAGGTCGATGTTCTCGTCGGTGAGTTCGGCGGCGAAGCGCGGGTGCGACTGCAGGTGCCGGGCGAGGGCGCGCAGGTACATCTGGGTGCGGCGGATGTGGTTGCCGGTTTCGTTGTCGCGGGTTTCGGCGAGGGACGCCATGGCGACGATGGTGGCGTTCTGGATCAGCGAGAGTTCGCGGGTGCGGCGCCGGACTTCCTGTTCGAGGTAACTGTTGCGGTCACGCAGGAAATCGCTGGCGGCCTTCAGGTTGAGGTGGTTGCGGATGCGGGTCAGGACAAGGGGCGGACTGATCGGCTTGGTGATGTAGTCGATGGCGCCGGCGTCGAAGCCGAGCTGCTCGTCCAGCTCTTCGTTGCGGATGGTCAGGAAAATCACCGGGATGCCGGCGGTGACCGGGTTGTTCATGAGCTGCCGGCAGACTTCGTAGCCGTCCATGTCGGGCATGGTGACGTCGAGCAGGATGAGGTCGGGCACGGGCGTGCTGGCGGCGAGCCGCAGTGCGCGTTCGCCGCGGGTGGCGATGCGGGTGCGGAAGTCCGCCTGGTGCAGGCAGGTGACGATGGGCTCGATGGAGTCGGGTGCGTCATCGACGACGAGGATGAGCGGGCGGTGGCTGTCGATCGATTGCATCAGGCGTTGTCTCCGGTGTTCGCTGGGTGCCCGGGATCGAGGGCCGCATGCAGGCAGTCTAGCGCGTGATCATAATCGTAGCGCTGCAGGGATTCGGCGATGCGTGCGGTTTTTCCGGTGCCGATGCGCGCGGCGAGGTCGGGGCGGAGCTGGAGGAAAAGCGCCGGTGCAGCGCCGTCGGAAATCTGCATGAGCTGGAGGAGGGTGGTGACGGCGGCGTCGAATTCGGCCTGGCCAAGAACCGCCGGGCCTTCGTCAACGGCCGGTGGGGCGGGGGGGAGTGCGCCTTCGAGCATCGTGATGAGCGCGGCCAGTTCGGCGCCGAGCCGGGTGGCCAGAGGCTGAGCCGCCGTCGGGGTAGCGCCCTGGCGTAGCGTGGTTTCGAGCGCGCACGCCGCGTCGCGCAGGGCATCGGCGCCGAGATTGGCGGCCGTTCCGCGCAGCGTGTGGGCAAGCCGTTCGGCCTCCTTGAGCTGGCCGGCGGCGAGGGCGGTGTCGATGTGCCCGGCGCAGTCGGCATGGGAGGCGACGAAACGGCGGAGCAGCGAGAGGTAGGTGTCGGGCTTGTCGTTCATGCGGCGCAGCGCGCTGGCAACGTCGAGTCCGGGCAGATCGGGCAGGGCGTCGGCGGGGCTGGCGGCGGGTTTGCGCCGTGTGTGGCGGAGGATGGCATAGAAAAGGACTTCGGGGACGATGGGCTTGGCCACGTGGTCGTTCATGCCGGACTCGATGCATTGCCGGCGCTGCTCGGGGAGGGCGTGGGCGGTCATGGCGATGATGGGCAGCGCGGCGAAGCGCGGATCCTGGCGGATCTGGAGGGTGGCTTCGAGGCCGTCCATTTCGGGCATCTGGAGATCCATCAGCACGGCGTCGAAGGCTTCGGGCCCGGCCCGCTGCAGCGCTTCGACGCCGAGGCGGCCGTTTTCGGCCATGCTGACGATGGCGCCGCGTTTTTCGAGGAGGCTGCGGGCGATCTGGCGATTGATGTCATTGTCTTCGACGACGAGGATGCGGAGGCCCTGTAGCGGGCGGGTGGCGCTGGGCGGGGCCGGCTGCGGGCTCGCGGCCGGGCCGAAGGCTCCGACGATGGCATCCAGAAGGGTGGAGGCGGTGGCGGGTTTGTGGAGGTAGCCGGCCTGCCCGGCGGTGTGCTCGTCGCCGTAGGCGGTCAGCAGGATGACCACCGGCGGGTTTGCGAGACCGCTCGCCTCCTTGAGCTTGCGGGTGGCTTCGATGTCGTCATCGTCCGGCGTGCGCAGGTCCATCAGCACGAGCCGGAAGGGGGCGGTGCTGTCGGCCTGCTGCACAGCGTTGAAGGCTTCGGTGGCCGAGCCGACCGCTTCGCTCCGGCAGGGGAAGCTGCCGAGCAGGCCAAGCAGGGCCTCGCGGGCGGCGGGGTGGTCGTCGACCACCAGCACGCGCAGGCCTTTGAGCATGTCGGGAAAGACCCGCGGCGTGGCGGCGGTGGCCAGCTTGAAGGGGGCGCTGAACCCGAAGCGGCTGCCGGAGCCGGGGCTGCTGTCCACCTTGATGGGACTGCCGCCCATCAGCCCGACCAGGTGGCGGGCGATGGACAGGCCGAGGCCGGTGCCGCCGAAGCGGCGCGTCATGGAGCTGTCGGCCTGGGAAAAGGCTTCGAAAAGACCTTCGATCTGGCCGCTGCTGAGGCCGATGCCGGTGTCGCTGACCTCGAAGCGCAGGGTGACACGCCGGGGGCCGGAGCCGGCCGCCGTGATCCTTAGCCGGATGTCGCCCCGGGGGGTGAATTTGACGGCGTTGCCAAGCAGATTGGTGAGCACCTGGCCGAGACGCAGCGGATCGCCGATGAGGTTCTGGGGAACGTCCGGCCCGATGTCGACGAGCAGTTCGAGGCCTTTTTCGTGGGCCTTCTGGGCGACGAAGGTGATGACGTTGCCGAGCACCCGGTCGAGGGTGAAGGGGGTTTGCTCGAGTTCGAACTTGCCGGACTCGATTTTCGAGAAATCGAGGATGTCGTTCACGACGCTCAGCAGGGTGGCGCCGGCAGCCTTGATCTTTGCCACGTAGTCGTGCTGCCGGGCTTCGAGGCCGGTGGCCAGGCACAGGTCGGCAAGGCCGATGATGGCGTTCAGCGGGGTGCGGATTTCGTGGCTCATGTTGGCCATGAAACGGGTCTTGGATTCGGTGGCTTCCTCGGCGAGGCGCTTGGTGTCGCGCAGGGTCTGGAGTGCCTGGCGATGCATGGAGAGGTCTTCGAGCACCCAGATGCAGTGGGTGATCTCGTTGCTGTGCCCGCCCTGGTTTTCGGCCAGGCCGCTGACCGAGATGCCGATCCACAGCGGGTCGCCGTGCCGGCGCCGGAGCTGGCATTCGCGTCGCCATACGCTGGCTGCGTTGTCGGCCAGCCATTCGCCGATGTGGAATTCGAAGGGCTCGCCGGCGGCATCGAGGAGATCGGGCCGGGTGCCGGCGAGCTCGGCCGCATTGAGGCCGGTTTCCTGGCAGAAGCGCGGGTTGGCGTACTGGATTGCGCCGTCGGGAAGGGTGATGACGAGCATCGAAGGGCTTTGCTCGACGGCCAGCGAGAGCTTGCGCAGCTCCTGCTCGGCCACCTTGCGGCGGGTGATGTCGTAGATCCAGCCGATCAGCGCCGGGCTGCCGAGAAACTCGATGGGCTCGAGGGTGACGAGGGTCCACAGGCTGCTGCCGTCCACCGGCCGGAATTCGATTTCCTGGTCGCGCACCGGACAGCCGCTGGCCACCTGGGCGACGATGGACTCGGCCACCTCGCGTTTGCTGAACCAGTTTGTGGCGGGTTGCTGCATGAAGGTGGCGATGTCGGTGCCGGCCAGTTCGGGCGCGCGGCTGTTGACGAACAGCGGCGGGCCGCCGGGCCGGTTGATGACGACGGCGATGGGGCTGGATTCGAGGATGCGATGGATCCATTCCTCGGCGGCCCGGGCTTCCCGTTCGGCTTGCTTCTGGGGGGTGATGTCCACCAGGACGCCGAGCAGGCCGCCCGGCTCGCCGCTGGCAACGCGAAAGCTGTTGATCCAGAAAAGGGCGTCGTGCTCCTTGCCGTCCGCGAAGGTGACGCGGATTTCCTGGTGCAGCTTGCCCCCGCCGGCAAGGATTTTCTGATCGGTATCCTGGTACGCGCTGCGGATGGCGGGCGGCAGGTGGGGCAGTTCGAGCACCGTCTTGCCGATCAGATCTTCCCGTTTGGTGCCGAAGGCTTCTTCGTAGGCGCGGTTGCAGCCGAGGAAGCAGGCATCCGGCCCCTTGTAGAAAACCGGGTTGGGCAGCACGTCGAGGAGTTGATGAACGAACAGCAACTGGTCGGCGAGGGCGCGGCTTTTTTCGGCCAGCGGGTCGGTACGCCGGTTGAGCTGTTCTTCGAGTTCGGTCTGGCTGCGGGCCGGGGCTGCTTCGAGGCGCCGTGTGAGGCCGACCGCGGCGGCAGCGGCCAGGGCCGCGATGAGGGCCAGTGCCCAGGCAATATTCTGCAGGTGGGCCGGGGTGAAGTCGGCGGCGCGGGCAAAGCCGCCAACCCACCAGCGCTGCTGGCCGAGCTGCAGCGGAACGAAGCGGGTCAGCCAGTCTTCGCCGGCGTTGTCGAAGGGAAGGGTTTCGCCACTTTTGCGGCCGGTTTCAAGCCAGCGGGCGTAGCCGTGGCCAATAAAGCCGGCATTGATGTGTGCCAGCGGTTCAAGCCGCGCGGCGTCGTGCCCTTCCGGGCTTGGCAGGCCGACGATCTGGCCGCCATCCGTGAGCAGGATGCCGCTGCCGGCCTGGCCGATCGGGTTGTTCCGGCTGAGGCGCGAGAGGGTGGCGAGGGGGATGTCGAAGGCAAGGATGCGCAATTTGCCATCGGCGCCGGTCCAGCGGGTGAACACGCTGAGGCCGTCGTCGCCGGTGGCGGGCAGGCGGTAGGGCGGTGTCCAGCCGATGATGGCGTCGCTACCGGGCGTTTGCCGCGCGGCGTCGAACCAGGGGTGCCCGGCATCGGCGGTGTTGCCGGGTTGCGGGCTGGCGCTGGCCCGGTCTTGCGAAGGCTTGTCACTTCCGTGCTGCAGGGTGAGCTGCCGGCCGTCGGCGTCGGCGAGGTGGATGGCCGCGATGGGCGTGTCGCCGTCGATGAATGGCGCGAACAGGGCCCGGAAGCCGTCTGCATCGTCCAGCTTGAGGCGCCCGGCGAGGCTGCGGGCGCTGTGGAGGCGGGTTTCGATGTCCCGGAAGTGCTGCTCGGCGCCGCTCTGGATGCGCGTGGTGGCGAGTTCGAGCTGGAGGTGGCCGAGGGCCTGGGTGGCCGGGGCCACGATGAGAAACTGGATGGCGCAAGCACAAATCAGCAGGCTGGCCAGGAAAACCGCGCCGATGCGCCACAGCAGGCTGCGGACAAGGCGTGGCGCTTGCCGTTCGGCACTTGTCCCGCAATGCATATGGGGGGCTCCTAGCCGGCTTCGGGCGTGCTTGCGCTGCCGCTGGCCGGGGTCGGCCGGGGTTTGCCGTAGGTTTCGAAGAGGGTGATGACCTCTGCCATTTCAGTGGCCGAGAGAATGCTGGGTTCGCCAAGCTGGCAGGCCCGCCAGTAGTGTTCGCAGAGGGTTTCGAATTCGACGGCGAGGGACAGGGTGCGGCGCAGGTCGCTGCCGAACACCAGCATGCCGTGGTTGGCAAGCAGGCAGGCGCTGCGGTTTTCGAGGGCCGCAAGGGCGCTGTCGGAAAGGGCCTGGGTGCCGAAGGTGGCGTAGGGCGCGCAGCGGATGTCGTCGCCGCCGAAGCGGGCAATCATGTAGTGAAAGGCGGGAATGGCGCGGCGGTGGCAGGCGAGGGCGGTGGCGAAGGGCGAATGGGCATGCAGCACGGCGCCGGCCTCGGGGTGGGCCTGGAGTACGTCGCGGTGCATGCGCCATTCGGACGACGGGGCGAAGGGCCCCTGCCAGCTGCCGTCCATGGCGACGAGGGCCATGTCGTCGGCGCTGCAGTCTTCGTAGCTGCGGCCGCTCGGGGTGATCAGGAACCCCCGCGCGCAGCGCACGCTGGCGTTGCCGGCCGTGCCGGTGTTGAGCCCGCTGCTGGCCATCGCCTTTGCGGTGGAGAGCAGGCCTTCGCGCAGGACGTTCTCATTCATCATCGCAGCTCCTGTTCAGGCTTGGCGCCCGGCGATCGCGGCGAGTCCGTCCGCGGGAAAAACGCCGAACTCGCAGATTATGCCAGCCACCAGTCCGGCCGGCGTGACGTCGAAGGCCGGGTTGCAGGCGGCCGTGGTGGGCCCGGCAAGGCGGATGCCGGCAGGCAGGCCGGCCGCATCAAGGCCCTGGATGATGCGCACTTCGTCGGCGCTGCGCTCCTCGATGGGAATCGCGCGGCCGTGGGGGCAGTTGAAGTCGACGGTGGAGCGGGGCGCGGCAATATAAAAAGGGATGTCGTGGGCGCGGGCGGCGAGGGCTTTGAGGTAGGTGCCGACCTTGTTGGCGGTGTCGCCGTTGGCGGCGATGCGGTCGGCGCCGGTGATCACCGCGTCGACCCGCCCTTCGGCCATCAGCCAGCCGGCCGCATTGTCGGCGATGAGGGTGTGGGGCACTCCGGCGCGGGCCAGCTCCCAGGCGGTGAGCAGACCCTGGTTGCGCGGGCGGGTTTCGCTGACCCAGACGTGCACTTCGATGCCGGCGGCGTGGGCAGCGTAGATCGGAGCGAGGGCGGTGCCGTGGCCGCAGGTGGCAAGCCAGCCTGCGTTGCAGTGGGTCATTACGTGGAGCGGCTGGTTTTGGTTGGCGGCCAGTGCCTGCAGCAGGCCCAGGCCGTGGTGGCCGATGGCGGCGTTGGCGGCCGCGTCGCCGCTCTGGATTGCTTCGGCGGCGGCCCAGGCTGCGGCGCTGCGCTCCGCGGCGGGCAGCGGACGCAGTGCGGCCTGCATGCGGTCGAGTGCCCAGTGCAGGTTGACCGCGGTGGGACGGGTGGCACGCAGGCAGGCGTCGGCGGCCTGCAGTGCGGCGTCGGATGCGTTGTTCCGCAGGGCGAGGGCGATGCCGAAGGCGGCCGTGGCGCCGATCAGCGGGGCGCCGCGCACCTGCATGTCGCGAATGGCGGTGGCCGCATCGTCGAGGGTGTCGAGGCACACGAAAACCTCCTGCCAGGGCAGGCGGGTCTGGTCGAGGATGATGACCTGGTCGCCATTCCGGCGCAGGGTGGGGCAGTGGTCGGACACGGGTTTCCTTCAGCTCGAAAGTCGTCGGGGAGGCGATTGTAGCGGCGCACCGCCTGGCGTGGCTGGCCGCAGCGGGCTGCATCTGCCAGAATCGCCCGGCCTGTTCCGGAGTGAGTGCCATGCCCAGTTTTCCTGCCGCTGTCGTTTCCCGCCTGCCCACGGTTGGCACGACCATCTTTACCACGATGTCCCGCCTGGCCCAGGAGTGCGGGGCGATCAACCTGTCCCAGGGGTTTCCCGACTTCAACGCCGGGGATGTGCTCTTCGAACGCGTGGCCCACTGGATGCGTGCCGGCCACAACCAGTACGCGCCAATGGCCGGCGTGCCGGCCCTGCGGGGGGCGATCGCCGCCAAGGTGCGGGCGCTGTATGGTGCCGATTACGACCCGGAGCTGGAGATCACGGTAACGGCCGGGGCAACCCAGGCGCTCTTCACCGCAGTGGCGGCGCTGGTGCATCCGGGCGACGAGGTGATCGTTTTCGAGCCGGTTTACGATTCCTACGTGCCGGCCATCGAGCTGGCTGGCGGTGTGGTGCGCCGGGCCCGGCTGGCGGCGCCGGATTACCGCCCCGACTGGGCCGCGGTGCGCGCACTGGTGTCGCCCAGAACACGCATGATCATGATCAACACGCCCCACAACCCGAGCGGCACGGTGTGGCTGGCCGACGATCTGCGCGAGCTGGCGGCCATTACCGCCGGCACCGGCATCATCGTGGTGGCGGACGAGGTCTATGAGCACATCGTTTTTGACGGCCTGCGTCACGAGAGCGTTGCCCGCTACCCCGATCTGGCCCAGCGCAGCGTGGTGGTATCGAGCTTTGGCAAGACTTACCACGTGACCGGCTGGAAGGTCGGCTACGTGCTGGCCCCGCGCGAACTGATGGCCGAGTTTCGCAAGGTGCATCAGTTCAATGTGTTCACGGTGAATACGCCGGTACAACTGGCGCTGGCCGATTACATGGCCGACTCCTCGCGTTATCTCGAGCTGGCTGCCTTCTACCAGGCCAAGCGCGATACGTTCCGGGCCGGGCTGGCCCGCACCGGTTTCGAGCTGCTGCCCTGCACCGGCACCTACTTCCAGACGGCCCGCTACGGCGCAATCTCGGATGCGCCGGATACCCGATTCGTCGACTGGCTGACCCGCGAGGTGGGTGTGGCGGCGATTCCCTTGTCGGCATTTTTTGGCGACGGGCACGACGAGAAGGTCATCCGCTTCTGCTTTGCCAAGCGGGACGAGACGCTGGCGGCGGCCTTCGAGCGGCTGGAACGCTTCTGCTAAACTGGGTCGGATATTTCTGGAGCCTCGCTCGTGCGCAATCTTCTTCTGTTTGTTCTTTTTCTGATCGGTCTTTTTTATGCGCGGCGCGCCTTGCGTGGCAAGGGCGGCAAGGCCGGCAAGGCCGCCGGCGAAGGGCCGGACGCGGCAGGTGGCGGCCGGCAGCGTGAGGCTGAACACCCGGAGATCGAGCAGATGGTGGCCTGCGCCCATTGCGGCCTGCATGTGCCCGAAAGCGAAAGCGTCCGTGGGGCGGGTGAGTTCTTCTGCTCGGACGAGCATCGCCGTCTTGGCGTGCGCCGGTGAAAGGCGCGCAGCTCAATCTTGATTCGCCGGACTTCGCAGATGAAGCCGGCCGCGCGGAGCCGCTGCGCTACCTCAATCTTTTCCGTCTGATCCTGTCCGGCCTGTTTCTGGTGGCCGGGAGAGCCCTCCAGCTCGGAGGGGATTCACCGACGATCTTCTTCGGATCCTCTTTCGCCTACCTGGCGGCGGTGCTGATCCTCGGTTTTCCGGATGCCGCCCGGGTGCTGGGCCGAAGCCGGCTGATCACCCTGCAGGTGCTCGTCGACATCACCCTGCTGACGCTCATCATGTGGGCCAGTGGCGGCTACCGCAGCGGCATTCCCATCCTCATCCTGATTGCCCTGGCGGGCGCCGGGCTGGTGGGGCAGGGGCGCATGGTGCTGTTCTACGCGGCCTATGCAACGCTGGCGGTGCTGCTTGAAAACATGTTCCGCCTGCTCTCCGGGCGGGATACGGTGGATTTTTTTACCGTCGGCGTCACCTGCATCGGCTTTTTTGCCATCGCCCAGGTGGCACGCCTGCTGGCCTTGCGGGCCCTTGCCAACGAAAACCTGGCGCGTCAGCGGGGGGCCGATCTGGCCAGCCAGTTGCGCTTGAACCAGCAGATCATCCAGGACATGCAGGACGGCGTGCTGGTGCTCGGGGAGGGCGGCGTGGTGCGCCAGTTCAACCCCCAGGCGGTGGCGCTGCTGGGTGCCAGCCTGCGCGAAGGCCTCGTTCTTGGCGCGTGCGCGCCGGCCCTCGAGCGCGAGTTGAAGCGTCGCGCGGAGCAGGGTGATTCGGCCCACAGCTTCCGCGCCGACGGCAGCGGAAAGATGCTGCTGGCGCGTTTTCTGGCCGCGGGTGAGGCCAACGAAACCCTGGTTTATCTTGAAGACTTCGACCGCATCCACCGCCAGATCCAGCAGGTCAAGCTGGCGGCGCTGGGGCGGCTCACCGCCAGTATCGCCCACGAGATCCGCAATCCGCTGGCCTCCGTCTATCAGGCGGCCGAGTTGCTGCTGGACGAAAAGCGCAGCGAGATGCAGGCCCGGCTGATCCGCATCATCGGCAACAACGCCCAGCGCATCGACCGTCTGGTGGCCGATGTGCTGGCCCTTGGCCGGCGCGACGAAGCGCTGCCGGAAGCCCTGCCGCTGGCGGATTTTGTGGCCGAATTCCTGGACGAGTTTGCGCTGACCGAAGGCGCCGCCGGGCAGGGCGTGGTTGTGAGTACCGTGCCGCCCGGCATCGAGATGGCGATGGATCGCACCCATCTGCGGCAAATCCTCTGGAATCTGGTCGGAAACGCACGCCGGCATTGCAGTGGCGGGCCCGCTGCGGTAAAAATCGATGCTGCGCTGCGAGATGACGGTCGCGTAGCGCTGGATGTCTGCGACGACGGGCCGGGTATTCCGGAGCCCTTGCGGGCACAGGTTTTTGAACCGTTTTTCACCACCCATTCGAAAGGGACAGGTCTTGGGCTTTACATTTCCCGGGAGCTGGCCGAAGCCAACGGTGCGGTGCTCGAACTGTGCGTGAACGTGCCGCCGGCGCGCTTCAGCCCGCCTGATCCGGCTCCGTTGTCCGGAGCCCATTTCCGCATCATCGGACGCGTCAAACCATGACCCAGATTGAAAGACGAGCACGCTCCAGTGGCCCGGACGTGCTCATCGTCGACGACGAGGACGACATCCGCGAACTGCTCGAACTGACCATGCTGCGCCTTGGCCTGGCCAGCGACGGTGCGGCAAGCCTCGCCGAGGCCCGTCGCCTGCTCGGCGAGAAGCGCTACCGCCTGTGCCTGACCGACATGCGCCTGCCTGACGGCGATGGCCTCGAGCTGGTGCGCTACATCTCGGAAAACCTGCGCGACCTGCCGGTGGCGGTGATCACCGCTTTTGGCAGCATGGACAACGCGGTGACGGCGCTCAAGGCCGGTGCCTTCGACTACCTCTCCAAGCCGGTTTCCATCGACCAACTGCGGGCGCTGGTGAAATCGGTGTTTTCGCTCTCGTCGAAGACCGATGAAGGCGAGCGCAAGGACAGCTCCAGCCTGACCGGTGAATCGCCGGCGATGGTCCAGGTTCGCTCGCTGATCGACAAGCTTGCCCGCAGCCAGGCGCCGGTTTTCATTTCCGGCGAATCGGGCAGCGGCAAGGAGCGCGCGGCGCGGATGATCCACGATCTCGGGCCGCGGGCCGCGGCGCCGTTTGTCGCGGTGAACTGTGGCGCGATTCCCGAGAACCTCATGGAGAGCGAATTCTTCGGGGCTAAGAAGGGCGCTTTCACCGGCGCCGACAGTGACCGCGAAGGTTTCTTCCAGGCTGCGCACGGGGGCACGTTGTTCCTCGACGAGGTGGCCGACCTGCCGCTGCCGATGCAGGTCAAGCTGCTCAGGGCGATCCAGGAGAAGAAGTTCCGCCGTCTGGGTGACACCGTCGAAACCAGCGTGGACGTGCGTATTCTCAGCGCCACCCACCAGAACCTGAAGGCGATGGTCGATGCCGCCCGCTTCCGTCAGGATCTGTTTTATCGCCTTAATGTCATTGAGCTGCGCATGCCGGCCCTGCGGGAGCGCAGCGAGGACATTCCGCAGCTGGCCGAAACCCTGCTGGCACGCCTGTCGGAATCGTCGGGGCTGCCCACGGCGAGGCTCACGGCCGACGCGTTTGCGGCGCTGAAGGCCTACGCCTTTCCGGGCAACGTACGTGAGCTGGAAAACATTCTCGAGCGGGCGCTGGCGCTGTCGAGCGGCGAGCTGATCAAGGCCGACGATCTGATGCTTGATCCGGCCGACCAGGGCGAGGCGAGCCCGGCAGCACAGGCAACGCCCGGCGGGGCCGACCTTCAGGACTATCTCGACCTGGTGGAGCGCCAGGTGATCGAGGAGGCCCTCGACAAATCCGGCGGCAACCGCACCGCGGCCGCGCGGGCGCTGGGGGTGACGTTCCGCTCGCTGCGCTACCGCCTGGAGCGCCTGGGCATCAAGGAGTAGCGGGGCGCGGGTTTCAGGCCCGGGTGCTGGCCGAGGCTTCGGCTTCGAGCAGGCGGGTGATGTCTGCCGCTGGCTGTGGCCGGGCGAACAGGAAGCCTTGCATGATCCGGCACTGGCGCTCGAGCAGAAAATCCCGCTGGGCTTCGGTTTCGACGCCTTCAGCCACCACTTCGAGCCCGAGGTCGCGGGCGATGGACAGGGTGGCCGTGGCAATGGCGGCGTCTTCCGTGTCGCCGGGCAGGTCGCGAATGAAGGAGCGGTCGATCTTGAGGTGCGTGAGCGGCAGCCGCTTGAGGTAGGACAGGCTTGAGTAGCCGGTGCCGAAATCATCGAGGGCGAGGCCGAGGCCCATGCCGCGCAGCGTGGCGAGCTGGGTTTCGGTTTCGGGGGTCGGCTGCATCAGCGCGCTTTCGGTGAGTTCCAGCTCCAGGAAGCGCGGCTCGGCGCCGCTGTTCTGGATGATCTCGCGCACTCTGTCGACAAACCCCTGTTTGCGAAACTGCAGTGCGGAGATGTTGATTGCCACGGTGATTGGCGGCAGCCCGGCGGCCTGCCAGGCCGCTTGCTGGCGGCACGCTTCGCGCAGCACCCAGTCGCCGATGGCGTGGATGATGCCGCTATCTTCGGCGACCGGAATGAATTCGTTGGGCGAAATCCGCCCGTTTTCGGGATTGTCCCAGCGTATCAGCGCTTCGACGCCGATCAGGCGCCGGGCTGGCATTTCCCATTGGGGCTGGTATTCGAGCAGCAATTCGTCGCGCTCGATCGCCCGGCGCAGGGCGTTTTCGAGCTTGAGGCGGGCGAAGGCGCGGCTGTTCATGTCCGGTGTGAAGAAACGGAAATCGTTGCGACCCCCGTTCTTGGCGTCGTACATGGCGGTGTCGGCGTGCTTCAGCAGCGCAGCCATGTCCGCGCCGTTGCCGGGGTAAAGGGCAATGCCGATGCTGGTGGTGATGATCAGGTCGTGGTTTTCGATCTGGAAGGGCGCGGTCAGACTGGCGATGAGCTTCTGGGCCACGATGGCGGCGTCGTCGGGCCGGTTCAGGTGGGGCAGCAGAATGACGAATTCGTCGCCGCCGAGACGGGCCAGGACGTCCTCGTCGCGCAGGCAGTCCGACAGGCGTCCGGCGACACCCGACAGCAGGCGGTCACCGGTCGGGTGGCCGAGGGTGTCGTTGATGGTCTTGAAGTTGTCCAGGTCGAGAAACAGCACGCCCAGCCGCAGCTGGTGCCGGCGTGCAATGGCGAGGGCCTGCTCGGCGCGGTGGGCCCAGAGGGTGCGGTTGGGCAGCCCGGTCAGGGTGTCGTAGTGGGCCAGGTACTGGATGTGCGCTTCGGTGGCGCGGATGGCGGTGACGTCCTGGACGGTTCCGCGCAGCATTGCCGTGCCGCCGGGGCCGGGGGCGGCTTCGATGGAGAAGTGAAGGATGGGGCTGTTGTTGCCGGCCTTCGGCAGGCGCACATCGAAGCTTGTGGCGGACTGCCGCTCTTCGGCTTCCCGCAGGGCCTTTTGCAGCGTGGCGCGGTCGTCCGGATGGATCGCGGCAACCAGTGCGGCGAGGCTGCCGTCCCCGTTCTGCTCCAGCCCCAGGATTCGGTACAGCTCGGCAGACCAGTGACCTTCGCCGGTGCCCGGCCTGGCTTCCCAGCTGCCAAGCCGGGCGATCCGCTCGGCATGGGTGAGGATGGCCTGCTGGGCATGCAGGCGCTGGCCGGCCTCGGCCAGCTCGGCGGTGCGCCGGGTGACAAGTTCTTCGACGCGGCGGGCGTGGCCCGTTGTTGAGAGCAGAAAGGCGCCGAGCATGCCGGTCGAGACAAGTCCGATAGCCATCAGTGTCCAGGTTTCCCAGCCGCGGTGGAGGGGGGTGTAGCCGGGTTCGGGGGCGAAACTCAACTTCCAGGTCTGCCCGCCGAAATCGAAGATTTCCTGCCACGGGGTGAGACCGCCCGCGCCGGGCTGGCCTGCCACCGGGCAGTTTGCCTGCCCGGCCAGCCGCCTGCCGGTGGGGTATTCCGGCGTGATCTCGGCCAGGCAGTAGCCGATGCCGGATATGTGATTCGGACCGAGAATGCCTTCGAGGGCATCTTCGATGCGCAGGGCGACGAAGACCACTCCGTCAGCGGGCAAGGCTGCGTGTGTGCCGGCTTGCCGCGTTTTCTGGTAGATCACGATGCCTAACTTGCGCTCGGTTTCCTGGGTGAGTTCGAAGGTGCGGGTGGCGGCCGCCTTGCCGTCCAGCAGGGTTCGGCTGATCGCCTCGGCCGCGTGGGGGATTGACAGCACATTCACGCCAAGAGCCCGGCGATTGCCCTCGAGCGGGGCGACATGGCGGATGACGTAGTACTCGGCCCGGCGCGCCAGGGGTGCCAACTGGTTGTTGCCACTGCGGTCGACCGCCCGGAAATCGTGGGTGGCCGGCACGGCGCGGGCACTTCGCTCCAGTGCGCCAAGCCTTTCATGGGGCGTGCGGGGAATCCAGCCGATGCCCTGTAACCCGCCGATGCGCGACAGCCAGGTGGCGGCAAAGTGTTCGAAGTGTTCCTGATCCAGCCCGGGGGCCGCGACCATGACTCTTTCGGTGGACTGGAGGACGTCCAGGTAATCGGAGAAACGCGTTACCACCAGGCTGGCCAGGTGGCTGGCATCCCGCTCGAAGCGGGACTGGAGGCGCTGGTGTTCCCATTTGGCGACCTGTATTTCGAGACCGGTCAGGAGGATCAGTGCAACCGTGAGGGGCAGGGCGATGGCCATCCGGCGTGGTGCCCAGTCGCGCCGCGGGGTGCCGATAAAGACAAACGTCAAGGGTGTGGCGATGAGGATGCCGATGGCGTCGCCCGCCCACCAGTTCCACCAGCTGAAGCCGGCCTCGTTGAGCGGCAGGAGGTCGAGCATGACCAGGGCGCCTACGCCAAAGCTGGCACTGACAAGGCAGCTGAGCGGCGCGGCAATGAAGAGCAGACGCAGGATCGCGCCCGCGGTGTCGAGCGTGTTGGGAAATCCCACCCAGCGGCGCGCCAGTGCGGCGCCGACGAAGGCCTGCAGCACGGCACCGGTGGCCACGCACAGGGGAACGATCCAGCCCCAGTTGTCAAAGCCGCTGCGCATGACCGCTTCGGCGTTGGTCACCAGCGAACCGAGCAGAATGGCCGGCCAGATGCGCGGGCCGTAAATCAGCATGCCGGCCAGGGCGATTCCGGCCGCGGGAAAGAGGGGGGCAACGTAGCCGGGAGGAATCGCGATATGCAGGGCGATCAGGCCGCAAACGGCGTAGGCAAGTGCGATTCCGGCAAGCGGACTGATGCGATGGGAATGAAACATCGGATGGGATGAAAAGGGGGCAGGCGGAGCGCCAATGTCTGGATTGTAATAATTGTATCGCGGCGTGGTTGACGGGCGGGCAGGACGATTCGGCCGGCATGACCATGATCCATGATCCATGGGCAGTGGCATCCGGTCATGCGCTTTTGCTGCAATGCGGTAACATCCGTGATCCAATGTCGGGCGCGACACGTTCGTGCTGACGCACAGCCTCTGCCAGGGCATGGCGGGGGAGTACGGCTCATAGCCGATTTTGCGGTATTTCAGATTCGGGCCGAGCGGCCTGGTTCGAGTTGTATCAGGAGAGCTGAATGTCCCAAGTGCTTGCAGAAGGGCAGAGCCGACAATCTCGGTTGCAGGTCTTGCCGGTTTCGCTTGCAGCGATGGGCGTGGTTTTCGGTGATATCGGTACAAGTCCTCTGTACACGATGAAAGAGGTCTTCAACGGGCCCCATGCTGTTCCGGTCACGCCGGACAACGTGCTCGGAATCCTGTCGCTGGTGTTCTGGGCGCTGACCATCGTTGTTTCGCTGAAATACGTCGTGTACATCATGCGGGCCGACAACCGTGGCGAAGGGGGGATCATGGCCCTGACCTCCCTGGCCATGCGAACCAACAAGTCACCGCGCCTGGGGTCGCTCATGGCGATGCTGGGTTTGTTCGGTGCGGCCCTGTTCTACGGGGACGGCATGATCACTCCGGCCATTTCGGTGCTCTCCGCGGTCGAAGGGCTGGAGATCGCGACGCCCGCCTTTCGCCCTTACGTGCTGCCGATTTCGCTGGTCGTGCTGACCGGCCTGTTCGTCATCCAGAGCAAGGGCACGGCGCGGGTCGGGGCGGTTTTCGGTCCGGTCATGCTGTTCTGGTTCACCACGCTGGGTGTGCTTGGCGCCATCAACGTGGTCCGTCACCCGGATGTCCTGCAGGCGATCAATCCGGCTTACGCCCTTGCCTTTTTCGCCGACAATCACTGGCCGGGTTTCCTGGCGCTCGGTGCCGTGGTGCTGGCCATCACGGGGGGCGAGGCACTTTATGCGGACATGGGCCATTTTGGACGCCGGCCCATCAAGGTGGCCTGGTTCGGCTATGTTTTCCCGGCGCTCTACCTCAACTACCTGGGGCAGGGCGCGCTGATCATCGACGATCCTTCTGCCGTCAAGAATCCCTTTTACCTGCTGGTGCCGGAGCCCTTGCTCATTCCGATGGTCGGTCTGTCGACGCTGGCGACGATCATCGCCTCGCAGGCCGTCATTTCAGGGGCGTTCTCGTTGACCAAGCAGGCGGTGCAGCTGGGCTACTCGCCGCGAATGCACGTGGTGCACACCTCGGACAAGGAGGTCGGCCAGATTTACGTGCCGAACGTGAACTGGATGTCGCTCGGTGCGGTGATTGCGCTGGTGCTCGGCTTCCGGTCCTCGAGTGCGCTGGCGTCGGCCTACGGTATCGCCGTCACGCTGACGATGATGATCGACACCGTCCTGGCCTTTTTCGTCGTACGTGCCTTGTGGCATTGGGGGTGGGCGCGGGCCGTGGGCTTTGTGGCGCTGTTCTTCACCGTGGATTTCGCCTTCTTCAGTGCCAACAGCGTCAAGGTTCTCGACGGCGGCTGGTTTCCGCTGGCCATGGGGCTGGCGGTGTACACCCTGCTGATGACATGGAAGAAGGGCCGCGAAGCGCTTGCCGAAAGAATGCGCCAGGACACGATGCCGCTGGAAATGTTCATCTGTTCGATGTTCCACGATCCTCCGCTGCGGGTGCCGGGCACTGGCGTCTTCATGACCACCGCGCCGGATGGCGTGCCGCGGGCGCTGCTTCACAACCTTTTGCACAACAAGGTGCTGCACGCCCGCGTGGTGCTGGTGAACGTCATCACCGAGGACATTCCCTATGTGGCAGAGGTCGATCGGGTGAGGGTCGAGGAGCTGGACTTCGGCTTCTACCGGGTTTTTGTCCGCTACGGGTTCAAGGATGATCCGGACATTCCCGCGGCGCTGGCGCTCTGCGAAAGCCAGGGGCTGCCGTTCGAACTGATGGAATCGTCTTTTTTCCTTGGTCGCGAGACCCTGATTCCGCGCACAGGATCGTCGATGGCGCTGTGGCGGGAGCGCCTCTTCATCGTGATGTTCCGCAATGCCCACAGCGCAGCCGATTTCTTCTGCATTCCGGCCAACCGGGTGGTGGAGTTCGGTACCCAGGTTGAACTATGAAACTTTGTCTCTGCCGCCAAAGTGCTCATTTTGAGCGATACGACAATATAATATCCGGCTGCGTCAGCCTTCAAGGCCTTTGAAACAGGGCTTGCGCCGGGCCAGAAGAGCCTGCTGGCCCGGTCGGCTGGAGTTGTCGGCCCCACATTTTCTGTAAAAATTGGGGTCCAGCATGTTGCCGTTCGTCGGATCGTGCCGATGGATTGGCGATGTAATTTTTTTTCTCGTGACGGGCATCACAGGTGCCCGGAGTCATTGGCGCTATCGTTCGTCTGCACGCATTTTCACGCATTTGGCAAATCTGCGTGGCGTAATCGGCGTCTGCCGGCAGCCCGACTCGAAGGGGAACGGCAAATCGTTTTTTTGTGGGGTGTGCGGTCGGTTTCGCGCCTCGTTGGCTGATCTCATCTGCATGGGCGGTCGTCTTTAAAGGGTGACCGAAGGTCGGAATGCTCAAATTATTCAATCATTACGTACCGTCTAGCACAATCCTTCAGCTGATTTTCGATGCCATGCTGCTGTTCGTGGCGGTTGTCGTGGTTTTTGTGCTGCAGGCGCGGGTGGACGGAATGCTTGTTGCTGCAGTCGTGCCCTCGGCCTTTGCCTTTGCTGTGGCAATGATGATCCTGAACGGTGCGCTCGGCCTCTATCGGCCAGGCTTCGGCGCGGATTTCCGTCAGACATTGATGCGGATCGGGATGTCCATCGCGCTGAGTGTTCCGGTGGCTTACGGTATATTCCAGGTTCTGCCATGGGGCGAGTTCGCTCATGAGGCGCTTGAGCTGAATGTGATTGCCCTCCTGGGTTTCGTGGTTGCAGTGCGCGGTTTTACGGCCCGGCGCACGGGTGCAGGGGTTTTTGTGAAACGTATCATGGTAATCGGGACGGGTTCGGATGCAGCAGCGGTCGAGCATGCACTTACCCATCCCGCGAGTTCCAGTCTTCAGGTCGTGGGCTTCTATCCCGCCGCTTCCGGAGACGAGGTTCGGGTCAATCCCAAGCAGATCATCCATTTCGATGGCAGCCTGCTGGCCGCCGCGAATCATCTTCGCGTCACCGAAATCATCGTCGCGCTCAAGGAGCGCAGGGGCGGCGCCATTCCGCTGCGCGAACTGCTCGACTGCAAGATGGCCGGCATCAAGGTGCTCGACCTGTCGAGCTTTTTCGAGCGGGTGCGTGGTCAGGTGCGTATCGATTCCCTGCGGGCGAGCTGGCTGATCTACGGCGAAGGCTTCCGTCAGGGCTGGGGCCGGACGCTGGTCAAGCGCGTTTTCGACATCTTCGTTTCGCTGCTTCTGCTGGTGCTTGCCGCGCCTGTCATGGTGCTTGCCGCACTGCTGATCGTGCTGGAGGATGGCGCACCGGTGTTCTATCGCCAGGAGCGCGTTGGTCTGGGCGGACGGCTGTTCAAGGTCACCAAGTTTCGCAGCATGCGCCGGGATGCCGAGCGGGACGGCAAGCCGCGCTGGGCAACCGCCAACGACGATCGCGTGACGCGGGTCGGGCGTTTCATCCGCCGGGTTCGCATCGACGAACTGCCGCAATTGTTCAATGTTCTCAAGGGCGACATGAGCCTCGTCGGGCCGCGTCCCGAACGCCCTTTCTTCGTCGATCAGCTGACCCGCGATATCCCCTTCTATGCAGTACGTCACTGCGTCAAGCCGGGTGTCACGGGCTGGGCCCAGGTCCGGTACCAGTACGGATCATCGGTGGATGACGCGATCAACAAGCTGCAGTACGATCTCTATTACGTCAAGAACCACACGCTGTTCCTCGATACGGTGGTGTTGTTCGAAACCGTCAGGGTTGTGCTTACCGGTGAGGGGGCGCATTAAGCCCGGCCGGTATTCTCCCGCAACGCAATGTTGTCCAGACGCTCCCCTGCCAGGGAGCGTTTGTTTTTCTGCTGAGGCTTGATGGATTCCATCCTTTCCCAATTTTCGGCGTGGAGCTACGCATTTGCCGCGCTGCTCCACGGTCTCTTCGGGCTTTACCTTGGTGTGGCCTGGCGCAAGGGCCGGCAGGGGATCTTTCTTATCGCCGCAGTCGTGACCAGCGGACTGTGGGCGGCGGCAAACTGGGCGTTTGCCGCATCGGGCTGGGTCTGGATGTTCCAGTTGGGAAATCTGCTCGATGTGCTGCGGATGGCCGCGTGGTTCGGTTTTCTGGTGGCGATGCTTTCCCAGCCTGCTGCCGGTGGATCGGACGGCGCGCTTCCGGGCTGGCCCCGGCCGGGCGTGCTGGCCGTCGTGACGCTCGGCGCGGTGGGTGTGGCCTGTTTTACGCTGGGTCTGCCTGCCTACGGCACGCCTTTGCGCACCTGGGCGGCAACTTCGCTGCTCACCTCCGTTTTCGGGCTTGTGCTCCTCGAACTGTTCTATCGCTCGGTGACGGAGCGCTCCCGCTGGGGGGTCAAGCCGCTGGTGCTGGCGCTGGGCGGGCTCTTTGCGTTCGACGTCTATCTGTATTCCGAGATGTTGCTGTTCAGCCGTATCCATCCGGTGATCTGGGGCGTGCGGGGGTTTGCGCATGCGCTGGCGCTGCCTTTGGTTGCCGTGTCGGCGTCCCGCAATCCCGAGTGGACCTTCCGTGTTTCGGTGTCCCGCCACGTGGTCTTTCATTCGACGGCGCTGGCCGGGTCGGGCCTGTACCTGCTCATCATCGCCGCGGCCGGCTACTACATGCGCTACTTCGGCGGCGAGTGGGGCGAGGCGCTGCAGCTGGCGCTGCTGTTTGGCGGCGTGCTGTTTCTAGGCGTGATCTTCGTTTCGGGCGCATCCCGGGCCCGTCTCAAGGTTTTTCTGGCCAAGCATTTCTTCGCCTATCGTTATGACTACCGGACGGAATGGCTGGGCGTAACACAGGCCCTGTCCGTTGCCGGCGACGGACTCAGCCTCGGCGAGTCCGTCGTCAAGGCTCTGGCTGATCTCGTCGAAAGCCCCGGAGGCGGTGTCTGGCTGCGCGATGCGAATGGCTGCTACAGTCAGCAGGCGCGACTGAACATGCCGCACTATGGCATCCAGGAACGTGAGGGCTCCGAGTTCACCGCCTTCATGCTTGAACGTGAATGGGTCGTGAACCTGCAGGAGTTGCGCAGCGGCGTTTCGGCCGGAATCAAGCAGGCCCAGCTGCCTGAATGGGCGTCCGATCTGTCGGATATCTGGCTGATCGTGCCGCTGATTTCGTCCGGTGTGCTGGTGGGCTTCGTGGTGCTTCTTACGCCGCGTACGCCTATCGACGTGAATTGGGAGGTTCTCGACCTGCTGAAGATGGCTGGCCGGCAGGCTGCAAGCTACTTTGCCCGGATGCAGGTGACCGATGCGCTGCTGGAGGCCCGCAAGTTCGATGCCTTCAACCGCATGTCGGCCTTTGTGGTTCATGACCTCAAGAATCTCGTCGCCCAGATGTCGCTGATGCTGAGGAACGCCGAGCGCCACAAGGATAATCCGGAGTTCCAGGCCGACATGCTCGATACGGTCCGGCACGTCGAGGAGCGGATGCGCGGCCTGATGACCCAGCTGATGGAAAAAACGCCGATCAACCAGAGGAAGCCGGTGCCGCTCAACGCCTTGCTGGCGCATATCGTCCAGTCAAAACGAATGTTCCAGCCCTGTCCGCGATTCGTCGAAGGAGCGCCCGAACTGTCCGTTATTGCCCATTCCGAACGACTTGAACGCATCCTTGGGCATATCGTGCAAAATGCCCTAGACGCTACTTCCGAGCATGGTAGTGTGTCAGTGGAGCTATCCCAGCAGCGTAATCAGGCATGCATCACGGTTCGTGATACCGGATCGGGCATGTCTGCTGCATTCATTCGGGAGCAGCTTTTCAAGCCTTTTCAGACAACAAAGGCGAGCGGTATGGGGATAGGCGCCTACGAGGCGCAACAGTATGTCCAGGAGCTGGGAGGCAACCTTGCCGTGCATAGCGAAGTGGGTGTCGGAACCCGCTTCGACATCTGTCTTCCCCTTGCCGAGAACGTCCAGAACGCCGGTAACACAACGGTCGCAAACTAAGGGATATGACTGATAAACGCAGGACCTTGTTGATCGTCGAAGACGATCCGGCGCTGCAAAAGCAGATGCGCTGGGCTTTTGACCAGTTCGAAACGGTGGTTGCGAGCAACCGCGAAGAAGCCATCGCGCAATTGCGGCGTCACGAGCCGGCCATTGTCACGATGGATCTCGGCCTGCCGCCGGCCCCCGATGACGTAACCGAAGGCTTTCGGCTGCTGGGCGAGATTCTGGCCCTTGCACCGGATACCAAGGTCGTTGTCCTGACCGGCCAGCACGATCGCGAAAACGCCGTGCGTGCCGTGGGCATGGGAGCCTACGATTTCTTTGCCAAGCCTTTCGAGCCCGAACTTCTGGCGCTGACCCTCGACCGCGCCCTGCGCCTTTACGATCTGCAGCAGGATAACCGGCGCCTGAAAGTCCAGCAGGGCAGTGCGCTGTCCGGCGTCATCACCCGCGATGCAGGAATGCTGAAGGTTTGCCGGCTCATCGAAAAGGTCTCCTCGGCAAACGTGACCGTCATGCTCCTGGGCGAGAGCGGTACCGGCAAGGAGGTGCTGGCACGTGGCCTGCATGAATTGTCGCCGCGCCGGAACGAGCGTTTCGTCGCCATCAACTGCGCCGCCATTCCCGAAAACCTCCTTGAAAGCGAACTTTTCGGTTACGAAAAAGGCGCTTTCACCGGTGCCGTCAAGCAAACCCTCGGCAAGATCGAGGTGGCCAACAAGGGCACTCTGTTTCTCGACGAAATCGGCGATCTCCCGATGCCGTTGCAGGCCAAGCTGCTGCGTTTTCTGCAGGAGCGGGTCATCGAGCGGATCGGCGGCCGTGAAGAGATCCCGGTGGATGTGCGCATCGTCTGTGCCACGCACCAGGACGTCAAGGGGCTGATCCAGGCCGGACGTTTCCGGGAAGACCTCTACTACCGCCTTGCCGAGATCATTGTCGACATTCCCGCCCTGCGTGATCGCGACGGCGATGCAGTACTGCTCGCCCACGCCTTTGTACAGCGCTTCGCCGGCGATCATGGTCGCGGCTCCATGAGCCTGACCGATGACGCGGTGCAAAGCATTGAATCCCACCGCTGGCCGGGCAACATCCGCGAGCTGGAAAACGCAATCAAGCGTGCGGTCATCATGGCCGATGGAAACTGCATTTCAGCCGACGATGTCGGCCTCGACGTGAATACCGATGAGGCGCTCGAGGCGCTGAATCTGCGTGTTGTGCGCGAAGAGGCCGAACGGCGGGCCGTCGTCCGGGTGATTGCCAGGGTGAACGGCAACGTGGCCCGCGCGGCCGAGGTGCTCGGCATCAGCCGGCCCACGCTCTACGATTTGATGAACCGCTTCGGAATCAAGAAAGAGACTTCAACGTGATTCAAGGAACCCTGCAGATGCGTGCCCAAACCAAGCGCAGCAAAGTCCGGAATGTCGCCGTAAGCACGCTGTGCGCCTTGCTTCTCGCCGCATGCGGCGCCAGCCCGGAGTCGATGGTTACTTCCGCCAAGGAATACATCGCCAAGAATGATCGCAATGCGGCCACGATCCAGCTCAAGAATGCGCTGCAGAAAAACCCGGATATCGGCGAGGCCCGCTATCTGCTCGGCAAGCTTTATTTCGAACAGGCCGATTATCCCGGCGCTGAAAAGGAACTGACCCGCGCGCTGGACGCCGGCTATTCCGCCGATGAAGTTGTTCCGATTCTGGCCAAGGCCCTGCTGGCATCCGGCCAGGGCGACAAGATCGACAGCCTGCTGACCAGTCGTCAGCTCAAGCAGCCCGAGGCGCGCGCCGCCCTGCTGACGACCCAGGGTCTCGACCTGTTGGGACGGGGCAAGCGTGAAGAGGGCTCGGCAGCCTTGAATGCGGCATTGAAGGAATCCCCCGGCTATGCCCTGGCCCGGGTCGGACTCGCACGCACGCGCGCTCTCGGTCGTGACCTCGAAGGTGCGCTTGCCGACGTGGATGGCGTCCTGAAGGAATCGCCGAAGCTCGCCGAGGCCAACTCGCTGCGTGGCGACCTGCTGCTTGCACTCAACCGGTTCGACGAAGCCGTGTCTGCTTACGAGGCGGTCATCGCCGAGAAGCCGACGGATGTCGCCGCCCACCAGAATCTGATCTCCGTGCTTTTGCGCCAGAACAAGCTGGAAGCGGCCCAGGCCAAGGTCACCGATATGCGCAAGGCGCTGGGCGGACACCCCCTGGCGGTGTACCTGCAGTCCTACGTCAACGTTCGTAACGGCAAGACCAACGAGGCTTACGAGGGCATCCAGCAGGTACTGCGAAGTGCCCCCGACTACGTGCCGGCGCAACTGCTGGCGGCTACCCTCCAGTTGCAGCGCCAGGACTTCGTCCAGGCCCAGGAAAATCTCAACAAGGTCATTGCGCGGCAGCCCAATCTTCTGCTGGCGCGGCGGCTGCTTGTTTCCACCTACGTCGGCATGCGCGAGCCGGGCCGGGCGCTCGAAGCCCTGCAGCCGCTGCTCAAGGATCGTAGCGACGATGTGGGCTTGCTGAACCTGGCGGGTCAGGTGTACGCGATGAACGGTGACTTCACCCGCTCCGAGGAGTATTTCGGCCGTGCTACCGCCGCCGATCCCAAGAATGCCCAGTACCGTACTCGCCTGGGTGTGTCGAGGCTGGCCGGCGGGGAAACCGAACAGGCCTTCCATGATCTCGAGGCCGCCTCTGCACTGGATTCGGACAGCATCCAGGCCGACATCACGCTGATCATGGCCCACCTTCGCCGCAATGAGATCCCCAAGGCGATGGCTGCGGTACAGGTGCTCGAAAAGAAAAAGCCGGACGATCCTGTCACCCACAACATGAAGGGGGGCGTGTTGCTTGCCAGCCGGGATGCGGCAGGTGCGCGCAAGGCATTCACCCGGGCGCTCGAACTCAAGCCTGATTTCCTCCCCGCCGTCGCCAATCTGGCCCGCCTCGACATCGCTGACAAGCAGGTCGATGCGGCCCGCAAGCGCTACGACGACTTCATCGCGAAAAACCCCAAGTCGTCCCAGGCCTATCTCCAGTACGCAGAATTCCTTGCCACGACCGGTTCCCAGGTCAAGGATGTGCAGGCTCTGCTGGACAAGGGGCTCGCGGCTGTGCCGACAGCGCTGCCGATCCGCGCGGCGCTGGTGCGCCTGCTGGTGCAGAGCGGGGATTCGAAGCGGGCATTGCTGCTGGCCCAGGAAGCATCGGTCGCTGCGCCGGACGATCCGAGCGTGCTTGAACTGCTCGGTCGCGCCCAGGTTGCCGCCGGTGAAATGCAGCAAGCATTGAGTACTTACACCAAACTCAGTTCGCGCGTGCCCGGGTCGCCGGCACCGCTGGTTGCACTGGCCGACCTTCAGGCTGCTTCCAAGGATTTGGCGGGTGCAGAGCAGAGCCTGCGCAAGGCGCTGGCTATCAAGCCGGATGCGGTTGAGGCTCAGCAGCGCCTGATCGCACTTTTGCTCAACAGCAAGCGCGGTGATGCCGCGATTGCCATTGCCAAGGACATCCAGAAACAGCGGAAGGATGCGGCTGTCGGGTTCGTTCTTGAAGGCGAATTGCTGGCGGCAACGGGCAAAAAGGCTGAAGCGGTTGACGCCCATATCGAGGCATACAAGCGCGACAAGAGCCCGCAGTCCTTCGTCCGGCTCCACTCGGCCCGGATCGCTGCCGGCCAGGCGAGCGAGGCGGCCAAGCAGGCGACCGAATGGGTCAAGGCCAATCCGAAGGATCTGGTCGTTCGAACCTACCTTGCCGAACGCAGTCTTGCCGAGCAGAAGTACGATCTTGCTGTGCAGCAGTATCGCCAGATGCTCGAACTTGCACCCAAGAATCCGATGATTCTCAACAACCTGGCCTGGGCGCTGGGCAAGGTGAACGACAAGAGTGCGATCAGTATTGCCGAGCAGGCGGTTGCCCTGGCGCCGAACAGCCCGGTCGTGCTTGATACGCTGGGTATTCTGTACCTTGAAAGCGGTGATGCCGCCAAGGCAACCGAGCTTCTCAGGAAGGCTGTCAGCCTCGGACCGAAGTTGCCGCAGTTGCGTGTCAGCCTTGCCCGGGCGCTCGTCAAGAGCGGTGACAAGGACGGTGCGCGCAAGGAACTCGACGAAGCGCAAAAGGGCGCAACCGACAATTCCCCGCTCCGTGCCGAGATCGACAAGCTTCGCGCGACCCTCTGACCAGATAAATTTTTAGTACTGAAATCAGGAACGAGTAAATGACCACCATCGCAGTAATCGGCCTCGGCTACGTTGGCCTGCCCCTCGCCGTCGAGTTCGGCAAAAAAGTGAAGACCGTCGGCTTTGACCTCCACCAGGAGAAAGTCGACGCCTACGCCCGTCACGTGGATCCGACCGGCGAAGTGAGCACCGCAGACCTCAAGGCCGCCGTGCACCTCACCTGCAGCACCGACCCGAAGATCATCGGCGAAGCCGACTTCATCATCGTTGCCGTGCCCACCCCGGTGGACGAAGCCCACCAGCCGGACTTCACCCCGCTGGTCAAATCGTCCGAGAGCGTCGGCAAGCACCTCAAGCGCGGCGCCATCGTCGTGTACGAATCCACCGTGTATCCCGGTGCCACCGAAGAAATCTGCATTCCCATCCTCGAGAAATTCTCGGGCCTCAAGTGGAAGCAGGACTTCAACGTCGGCTACTCCCCCGAGCGCATCAACCCGGGCGACAAGGAACGCACCGTCACCAAGATCATGAAGGTCGTCTCCGGCGACACCCCGGAAACCCTCAAGAAGGTTGAAGAGGTTTACGGCTCCGTGATCACCGCCGGCGTCTACCCGGCCAGCTCGATCAAGGTGGCCGAAGCCGCCAAGGTCATCGAAAACACCCAGCGCGACCTCAACA